>NZ_RQHT01000012.1 GCF_004770905.1 Leptospira bandrabouensis
CCAATTACCTTTGTTAGAATTGTCGTCACGCTACGTTGTATATTGTAAAAGCCCTTCGGTACACTTCGTTACTCAGGGCTAGCCTTCGATGGCTAGGTTGAGTTAGAAAAGTCGTTCCACGGGAACCAATATGGAGCTTCTAGTGTAAGTTCGGATGCTTAAGTAACGAAGTGTACCGAAGCATCGGATATTCCATTCTTATAAACCTCGCCAGATTATGGTGGGGTTTTTTTATGTCATGACATGTGCCAATAGACTCAATACTACACGCTAGGCAAATAACGGATGCAAGTTGGCTTAAAGGCAAATCTATTAACTGGTTTTGAAAACAAAAATGAAATTTTGAATCAATGGTAGAGTGTTTCAATGCCCTCCACCTCCATGTCCACCTCCGCTTGAACCACCACTTCCACCTCCTGAAGACGAATGACCTCCACCTGAAGAGGAACGACCTCCACCAGATGTTCGATTACCTGACCGAGAAGAATTACGATTTGAAGATAAAAGTTTGTCTGAATCACATTTTGAATGACAACCAATATAAAGAATTGGACAGGTTAGGTTCATTTGGTTTGAATTTGTAGAACTAGGTTGTAAAGTGATCAGATAACAAAGTGCTTGGTCCGAGTCACATTTTCTTTTACAACTTTCTGATGAATGATTAGTAATCGTGTTAGAACAATTTAGAAATAACAACAGACAGCCTAGAGAAATGAATAACTTAGTTGAGAAAAATATAGTCTTCATTTTGCACCTTTCTCTACCAATAACCGAACAATCTCTTCCTTTTCTGAAAGAAGAATTTCAGATAAGGCGGTATGACCTTCATTTGTGACTAAATTTGGATTTGCTCCTGCATCGAGTAATAGCTTTACAACTCTCGGATAACGATTATAAGCTGCCATCATTAATGCCGTATGCCCATTTCTCGTTTTTGCATTTAAATTTACATTCATTGAAACTAATAGTGCTACAATTTCAGTGTGACCTTCTTTTGAAGCAATCATAAGAGGTGTTAGTCTTTCAAAAGTATCTTCAGGTGAGTTTATATCATAACCATGTTTGATAAGTTGTCTGACTCTTTCCCTATTTCCTGCTGCAACCTGGTAATACAAATTCTGATATCGATCTTCTGACCTGGTTTGTAGATTAGCACATTGAATTGTCAAAAGGAGAAAACTGAGCGTTAGGTAAATGGTTCGTTTCATGTTTGCATTTTCACATGACGGAAACCAATTTCAAATAGTGGTATTCCGCAAATGTGGTAAACTACTATGTGTCCTTTGAAAGGGAGGATACTCTCTAAAAAACTTGAAATGAGTTTCCCATTGGAATGCTGAGATTATCGATTTATTAGAATTGGGTAAGATTTATTTGGAAAGTATTTGGCCGGACTTCTTTTTTAAACTCGTTTTCTTGGCTTTTTTCTTAGCTGGTGGAGATTTTTTATTGTATTCGAGAGATAATTGAATCCAGTATTCCATTTCTTTTTTTGTTTTTATATCTTCTTCCTTAACAAAGACAAATCCTTTCATCAGGTGTCCGTTATGGATCATGGGGCGTGCCTTTTTCTTCGATAGAATGGATTCAACAGTTTCAGGATCAATTCTGCACATGATTTCATCAGTTCTAATACAGAGGCACATTTTACCGTTTACCATAAAACATAAGCCGCCAAACATTTTTTTCTCTTCCACATCTGTCTGACCTTCCATTAACTTTCGAACACGATCCGATAATTTCTCATTGATAGCCATATGTTTGAAAGATTTAGAATCAGTTTATCGATTTGTAAACTTATTTCTGTCGATTGATATGGATCGAATGGATTTTTGGGGCTCGCCCTTATTTTGGAAGATTCTTTTCCTTTTTAAAGAAAAAAGTATATTCTGCGTAGGTGTTATGTGACCTGTCAGGTGGAGGAGGAAATTCCCAGGAACTGATTTCTTTTTGTATACAACCGATAAGTGAATCAGATGTAAAATCGGTTTGGATGAGTTCCACTTTTGTAGGAACTCCATCGGGTTCGATTTGCCAATCAAATTGGATTTTGCCTTCTTCGATTTTAGGATTTGTTTCTAAGTATATATTGTAACAAATTTGAATTTTGCGTTTATGTTTGGTGATGGTGAGGTTCACTTCTCTCTTGTGATAAGGGGAGAGACCTTTTTTATCCATTTCCAATGAGGGTTTTGTGAATTGATTTTCATTTCCATTTGGACGGAGGAAAAGAAAATACACAATGCTTAGGATAAGGGTAGTCATTGTGACAAGAAGGATTTCTTTTTGGTATGGAATCTGTTTTTTCATTTATGAATGTAATTTATGTTTCAAATTCGTTTTACTTTTTAAAAAACACAAAGGCTGCACCAGACGATAAAGCTGAATTGTTTGTACTGACAGTAGGTCCATTGGTAATCCTTGTTTGGAAACTTGACTCACCTGAGGCTCCTACCACGATCGTATCGCCAGTGATGGCTACCGAATTTCCACATAGGTCACCAGCATCGGATGCTTTTAGATAGACTTGAGTAGCTTCCCAGAGTTTTGGGGAATTACTGACAAGAAACCCGTAGAAGGGAATGGGAGTTCCCGATATGGAAGCGAGTAACAAAGTTTCCCTATACCCTTTTGATTTTTGATCACAAGGGTTATTTAATGTTAATCGCTGGCAGTTTGCACAAACAAGAAGTAGGAATAATCCTACGATCATTTCTATCAAAAACGAAGGAAACCCAATTTGACCTTTACTCATTAAATTCCTCTAATTCGTTTTTCCAGATAAAATTTGCTAACATTCGTTAGAAATTCTTTTCGATAAAACCAAAGTTAGCAAGTTATTTTCTAATTTACCTATGGAATGAAAATCAATTTTCTAAATTTTTTCGAGTTTTGTATAAAGTTAAATTCAAATCTAAGAATGGATATTCTTCGAAAATACTAAGTTTCTGTAGATTTTTCGTAAAGAAATACTAATCACTACCAATTGAACGGGAAGAAAATTCATGTCCCATTGGTTTTCTGTCAAATTGGTAATATAAAGTCCCTTACTTTCAAATGGTGGCAGAATTGGATACCGTATGAGCACCGTTAAAGTTGTGACAACGATTGTATCCGCTAAACCAAAATAATAAGGGAGAGGGTATCGTTTTTGATTCAGATGGTATAGGAATACCATTACAATAAGGCTCAATGGTTCTAAAAGTAAGTAATTGGCACTATCAAAAGTGGGTAAGGATAGGAGGGCCATTCGATAAGCAGCATGACAATAAATCCATGATAATGGTGACGAATTAAAGGTAAAAATTTTCTGATTTATCTGAGTGGTTTGAAAACGCACTTTTGCCATTTCCTGGAATAACCAAAGTAGGAGAAAAAAACAGGCAAATCGACTGACGATTCCGCGGTATGTTCCTCCATCCGGTGCAAATACCATAACAAAGATATTCGTTAAAACTGCAAAATTGATATAATGGGTAAACCAAGGCATGAATTTTTGTTGTTTAGATTCAGGTAAAGATACAAATCCAATGACTGCTCCTAAGCCAAGTGGCAGAAGAAGTATCAGTTTGCTAAATCCCATGATCGCAATCAGATCCTTATGTGATTGCAAAGAATATTGAATGGCAACTATCAAAGATAAGGCGGTTATTGTGAAAAATAGAATGGTCTGATAGTATTTTGCAAGGTAACAAACTAGAGTTACAAAAAAAATCGCAATCAGACTATTCCAAAGTAGGAAAGTGAGATCCATGCCCAGTTCATGATTCATTTTAAAAAGCCTTAAGGTAACATGATTCTAAGATCGATGTCGAGTGACGCTAAATTTTTCAAAGTATAAAACAAAGGGATTACTTTTACGTTGCCACTTAAAAAGTTAAGTGGCTAGGGAGGAAGGAAAGGTTGGGATGTGACATAATGAGTGGTATAATCCACAAACCCCCACCCGAGTTAGGGAGGAGGGGAGTGGCTCGTGGGCAGGTGCCAAAATCCTCCTACCACAGCTTTATCCTTCTGGCAATTCTCATCACTTATCCTCCGTTTTTTTAATCCAACTTTTCACCTTTTGGTAAGGTCTTCATCACTTTAGGTTGAGGGTAATAGGAATTGAGAAAATACGATGTTTAATAGTTTTCCATTTGTCTATTTTATGATATAATTTCCAGTTTATGATAAATCTCCCTTTCCATTTGGATCGAATGTTGCGCTAAAAAACTAGGCATATCAAAATTTTGTTTTTGATACTCCGAAAAAACGAGTGCCTTTGCTTTTTCTAAACTAACTTGATCTTTCCATTTCGCAATAGTTACGAAGAAGATGGTTTCATTTTTTTCGCAAAAGTATACTTCATCACCTAAGAAACCAGGTATATTTTTTATAAAATCACGATTGATGTTGACTCGTTTTAAAAAAACATCCATTGCTTTTTTGGGTAACTGAAATCGATCAATTAGAATTTGGTTCATGGCATCCTCTTAACTATCATTAGCTTTTGAAAGCTTGAGTAATAGTAAAGATACACGACTTCTATCGTTAAAAATTGTAAAAAATCAGAAATCTAAACAATGTTACCAAATTTGTTTACGTTGGAAAAATGCCTTTGGTGATTCTCCAGTGAAGAGTTTGAAATCTTTATTAAAATGGGATTGGTCAAAATAGCCGCTAATGTATGAAAGTTCAGTTAGGTCCATTTGATTCGAATAGGAGCTGATGGCTGATCGAATTCTTAAAAGATTGGAATAATGTTTGATTGTTGTTCCTACCGAATGTTTGAATTTTTTTTCTAAAGAGTCCAAACTACTGGGTAGACCGCGATGTAAATCTTTTATTTTTAAATTCCCATTTGCATTTTTGATCCTTAAAAGGGTTTCGCTAACAATAGGTTCAATATTTCTTTCTTTTTTGTTTTGAAGTAAAAAGTTTTCAATGGAAGAAATACGCTTTAAGTCAGACGTGGATTCAAAAAGTTTTTCTTCAATTTCTGTAATGAATCTTTTGGGAATGAAGAGTTCTAAACTTAAAGTTTTTTCATAGAAGTCGGAAATCGGTTCCTGAAAAAATTTGGCAGCACCAATTTCCGTCAGTAGAACCAGTAGCGCTGAGGATTTTTTGGTATATCTAATTTTTCTTGCTGATTTTCTAAACCCGGCAATCCCCATTCTTGGTAAATCATAAGTGTGGTCGAACTCAGTACTTTGCAGGGATCCAGAGAGTTGAAATGATAATACAAGATGCGGATTCGGTAAAATCTGGTTCTCGATTCCTTCTTCTGTTTTTATAATTAAGTACTTTTGTACATAAGGAGAAAGTGGCTTGGAAGGGAAAAAACTTTGGATCTGCATTGGCACTAAAACCATTGAATGTTGTAGTTTAATATGAGTTTCCATCTTTTTTAAAGGCAATGAGATTATTTTAATTTTTAACAGAATTCAATGAAAGTTGAGAAAAAGGTGGGCTCTAATTTCAAAAATTGATTCTTACAAATTTTAGGAAATTTGTTTCGTTTGACAATTTTTAAGTCCAACTTTACAGTCAGTAAAAAAGAGTAACCACGGATTGAAGTATTCCTTAACACCAGTTCTGTTTTTTTCTTTTGTTTTATTAAGCTGCCTTATTGTATCTTGTAAATTCCCAAATCTGGAAAATGGATGTGATCCTAAATCCGATTCTTTTCGTACCTTTTATTTAACGAGAATTTTGTATGATGATGATAGAGAGTATTGTGGTTCTGCTGCTCCGAATCGTTCTATCTGCGATATGGATTCTTTATCAATTATCCAACCTAGACGTTGGAAGTATGTCTCTGCTGAAATTCGAAAACAAGCTGCCCTTGGTACGAAGGGAGTCACTGTCTCTTCCTTTACTCCTGCCTATACTGGCGCAGCCAAGTGGTTAGGTGGAATACTCTCAAACGATCAGAAAATTTATTCCATTCCATACAACCAATCTGAGGTTCTCATCATTGATCCAACAACGCAGACCGCTTCTGGGTTTTCAGTGGGAGTCAGTGGAACCGCACAATGGGAAGGTGCTGTTTTGGCACCTAACGGGAAAATTTATTCTATTCCAAGGGACTCGAATCAAATTCTTGTCATTCAACCTGAGACAAATCAAAGTTATATGTTACCTTCTCCTCTGACTGGTGCCGGGAAATGGAGGGGAGGTGTACTTGCACCGAATGGTTTGATTTATGGAATTCCTAATAGCTCAAATCAAATCCTAGTAATTGATCCTCAAACAGATAAGGTAAGAACCATTCCCTCGCCACTTTCTCTTTCTAATATGTGGGAAGGTGGAGTTCTCGCACCCAACGGAAAAATATATGCCTTCCCTGTTGATATTGATTACATTTTTGTTTTAGATCCATTTTCTGAAAGAAGTTACGTAATCCCGTCTACCAAAACTGGACTTGGAAAATGGAGGCATGGTGTGGTGGCGCCTAACGGTAAACTTTATGGAATTCCTTCCAATGATCCAGATTTTATTATTATCGACCCGAATACAGATGTATTAAGTTTTTGGACCTCTCCTTTAGTTGCTACTGCCAAATGGCGCGGGGGACTATTGGGAGCTGATGGAAAAATTTATACGATACCTGCAGATTCCAACGATTTTATCGCTTTTGATCCGGATAACTTTGTTTCTACGACCTACAACTCAGGAATCGCAGGTACAAATAAATGGGGAGATGCTGTTTTATCGCCTAACGGAAAGATATATACGATTCCACATACTAGTGACCAGATTTTGGTCATCGATTCGGGTGCTAATGGTAAAATTTGCTATAATTTATTACGAAGTAGTTACTGGAATGTGTATTAATATGCATAAACTTGATCCTTTCTAAAATTCAATTGACACTTTGCTTTCCATCACTTAGAAAATATCCATGACCTGGAAGGATTCTGAATTTTGGAAAAATGCCTCTCCAAAAGAACTCTTGGACTTCTTCCAATCCGTAGAACAAGGTACTGATCTAAAGTCTTTAGCTGATCATATGTTAGCCGAAGAAGAGTTCTGCGATTTGGTTTTTGAATATTTATGGCTTCTTCGTTCCGAAGAGGGATCAAAACGATTTCTTAATGATGTGAATTTAACACCGGAATTACTTATGAAATTCATTTATTTCGGTTATGGGAAACAGTTTTTGTCGGGAAATTTTGATTCCAATGCTTATTTTTTACAAGTAAGGTCTTTGTTTAACTCCGCACAAAGTTTGAGGATCTTGTCTCTCGCTGAAGAAATGGATAGAGATCCTACATTAAAGATTCATCTTTTATCTAACTTGGACCCACAAACTTGGGAGGCTTATTTTGATATATTAGAAGAAAAGAATATGACGATGCAGGCACTTCTAGGAATTTTTTCCAACCTGCGAGAAAATGAAATTAGAAAAATTCTTTTAAATAGTCATACCCTTTATTATTACCTTCGTATGATGATGGTGTCTGGATTTAAAAAGTTTGCAGACGAAACTGAAAAAGAATCAGCAAATCGAAAGAGATTAGAATCTATATTGGATTCAATTCACGTTTGGGAATCCTTTTGCCAAGGCCTAAATGATCGTTTTGATTTTCAGGCAGAAGCAAAACTATCACCTAATAAAAGAGATCCAGATCGTTTATCCTTAGTATTAAGGGAACTTAAAAAAATACCTTCTCCAGACCGCGGAGATGTTTTGGTTTATATGAGAGGAAATGGGGCAGTTTTAGATGTTTGGGAAGAAACTACCATCCTTTCCGCTTTAGGTAATTTTGACCGTGTTGGTAAATACTTCTAAAAAACCGTTGGGTTGATTTTTCTTCGTACTAAACCTTATTCGTTTTGGAATTCCGATAAATTCTTAAATTTTGTTGTGAATTAGAAATGACCCATTGTCTATTCATTCATTTCATTCGTCATCTTCTAAGAATTGAGGATTCGAAATGCAAATATTGGTTTATGAGTTCTGGAAAAAAAGTTCCCCTGGACAAGCAAAGGAATCATTTCAATTTCTTTTAAATGCGCCAAATCTTCATGATTATTTAGAAATTTTATTCGAAGTAGATGAGTTAGTTGAATATTTTTGCAGTTATTGTTGGATACTTCGTGAAGAAGATGTTTTAAAAGATTTAATTAATCATCATTCTATGCCTGTAAATTTAATTTGTAAGGCTGTTTACTATGGTTTTGGTAAGTACATAAAAACCGGAAATATTACCCCTGATTATTATTTTTCTATCTGGGCAAAAATTATTAATTCAGAGAAAAGTTTAGAATTATTACTTCGTGAACCATTGGTGGAAAAAGATGTAACATTTCAGTTGAACTTACTTGGGAATTTAAATGCAAAACAATGGGAAGAATATTTTGAATCGACAATGTCTAACTCTGAGGATGGTAATACAGAATCCTTTTTACGTATCTTCGAAAAAATAGATCCTATACACTGTAAAAGGCTTTTATATCGAAATCCAAATTTATATCAATACTTGCGAATGTTAGTTGTATTCGATAAACAAGATTCTGTTCCTGTTTTTTTATTTCAATTGGAGAATAATTTAAAGACAATTCACAGATGGGAAGCTTATGCAAATGCCAAACTTAAAGAATTTTCTCCTAAAGATGAAAGAGTTAAATCTCCCAGTCGTCGGAATGTGAACCGTTTAACAGATATTCTGAAAGATGGACTTTATATCGCAGATGCGTCAGATCGATTGGATTTTATTGAATACTTAATGATTCGTGAAGTTATCGTTGACGAACAAGAAATGGAAATTGTTCGTCAATATGTAGGGCTATCTGATTCAAGTTCTAACTTTGATACTAAGAATTTTTCGATTCTCTTTAGTGCCGTTGATTTAACCAAATCTAAAAATGAAGAATTTTATTTGGATTATAACTCTAATGTAAAACCAACATTGATTTGACGGAATGGACCAGGTTGAATGCCAGTTGGGAGTCTTCCTGAAACGTATTGTTTGTCCTGAATGTTTTTTGCATTAATAAACACTGACCATTTATCGGGAGAACGATAACCTAAACTAGTATTCCAAAGTTCTACTCTTGGAATGATCCCTTTATTGCCATCTACGGATTCATCTTTTGTATTTAATAAATCAGAATATTGTTTTCCAATATACTGGTACTCTAATCGACCATAATAACCTTGTGGAGACGATACACTAACTGCCGTTGTAATTGTTTCCTTGGGAACGTAAGGTAAATAATTTCCTGTTGTATCTGTCGGTATATATTGGAAATTATTGATTGAAAATGCGGGTAGAAATTCGATTATTTCTTTTCCATCGCTAGTTTGCGAAATAGGGAATGGATTGAAACTTCTAGATTTTGCTTCAATGCGAGAATAAATCAGTTCGATAGGTAATCTCCATTCCGATTTTTGCATTTTTGCGGGATCCCAAACTAGAACCGCCTCTCCTCCAGTATGTGTCGAGTAACCAGTATTTGCTGGTCTAATTCCGTTTTCGCCACCAATTTCATTTACATTTATGATTTGATCTCGAAAATACATTTTATATCCCACTAACTCTGTATACAAATAAGAAGTTAAGTCTCCTCTCACACCAGTTTCATAATTTGTGGAAGTTTCTGGTTTTAAGCGATAGTCATTCCCTTGTGGGCTAAAAGAGGTTCCGAAAGTTGGTGGTGAAAATCCTTTGTGAGCCCCTGAAAACCAAATGAATTTTTTGGTAATATCATAGGTAATTCCAAGGCCAGGTAAGATGATATGAGTTCTAGATTCACTCGAACTTCTTCGGTTTACCGAGACATCATTTGGTAAAACTGCTCCTAAGCGGTAATCCTCGGCTGTGGCTTGTCTTCTTGTCGTGATGGCTTTTTGCCTGACTTCTTCATAACGCACACCTGGTATCAATTTCCAATTTTCTGATATTTGGATTCTGTCTTGGAAGTAGGCAGCAAAGGCTTCAATTTTTCTTTCTTGTCTATTTAAGTTAAAGTTTGGAAGAGAAGGTTGTGTTAGGTTGTTTATCAAGGATTCTTCTTGTATAATTGCCTTGGATAGATAACCTAAAGGGTCATCTGTTTTTTTAACGTTGGTTTGCGTTAAGTTATTTTCTCCATGTAACCTGATCCCAAGGTCTGTTTCATGTTTGAGTCCTAAGGTAGAAAACTTTGATTCTAGTTTGGTTTCTACTCCACCAACCATGAAGGATTGATCACGACTTGTATAAGACTCACGCATATAAATCGTATCACCCGGACGATTCCCTATGATTCCCGGAGAATACGTACGAAGTGTATCCAAAGGAGCATTCAAATATCCGCCAGTGGAAGATTTTCCTGATAAAAAATCTTGCCTTGCCCAGTTTCTTTCTGCTTGAGAAAAATATCCTCGAATAATGAGTGTATGGTCTTCCGATAATTTCCAATTATGAGAAATAACGGTTTGGTTTCGGTTTAACTTTTTTTCATCATACTCTGCAGGATTGATTTTAGGGTCCAACCGAAATAACCCTTGCGATAAACCAAGATATGTCGATTGAGCATTTTGTACATGATATCCCAGTTTAATCGTAGTGCTATGGTTTTCGTTCCAATCTTGAATCCATTTAATATTACCTTCGGTCACATCGAAGTTTTGATAATTTCTAAATCCGTTACCTTGTTTTCTAAGTAATGAAACTTCAAAGGCACTTGATCCAAAACTTTTTCCATAGGAATTATAGGTAGAGAGATAACCATTTTCCCCGCCAACATTTTTGGTGTAAAATGTAGATTCAACGGGAGGACGTTTGGTGACAAAGTTCACAATCCCTCCGATTGTATTTGGCCCAAATAAAATCGAACCAGATCCTTTGATGATCTCAATTCTTTCCATTCTTTCGATAGAGGGAGAGTAGTAACTTTCTGGTTGACCATAAGGAGAAAGAGAAGTTAGAATTCCATCTTCCAGAATCAAAGTTTTTCTTGACTCTTCGTTACTGACCCCTCTGAAACCAATGTTAGGTGTAAGTCCTGCGGCATCTTGGAAACGAACACTAGCACCGGGAGATCGGCGAAGAGCTTCCATTGGATCAGTAGGAGAAGCTTCCTCTAAATATTTTTTGTCGATGATATATGCGGAACCGGGAATCTTTTTTAAATCCTCTTTTTTATTTCCAATGACATGAATCCCTTCATTCTTCGTTGGTTTAGATTCCTTTTCCTCAGACACATTTTGTGCCTGGATTTTTTTTGTACTGGCAAGAATAATAAAAAATAAAACCAATAATCGTAAGTTTTGTAGATTCATCGAAGAAGTCCTTTTAGTGGATAGAAGTTCACATCGATCTTTGTCAGATCTTCGTTAGGTGAAAAGAGAGGGCGCGCCGGTTTCCCGTTGATGGATACATTGGATTGAACATACACGGGCACATCCTTTATTCCTGATTGTTCCATTTCCTTCTTTTGTAAATATTTAGCAAATTGAAGGATGTGTTCCGGTTGGATGGTCATCATTCTGTATTGGTAGTCTGTCAGTATTTCCTTTGGATCTACTGGTTTATTCTGAATCCAGAAGATTGCAGATCCTACTTTGTCGGCAACCATCACCTGCCATGAATATTTGATTGCTTCTTCGGTCCAAATTACTTGCCCAGGATAAAAAATGTGTCTAAATGGTATCGTTACCTGTAACAAAAGATAGGTGAAAATTAAATATTCTTTATAACTGAATTTTCCATTCTCTTGGTAATCAGACAAAGTGATTGCCTGTTCTTTTGTTTCTGAATTTACTTTTATGATTTTGTTTAAAATCGTTTTTGGCCAGTTGGGTTCAAAGAATATCAAAGACGAAAGGCTCATCACAATGGGAAAAATTCCGATGGGAAATAAAAACGATGTAAATGAATGAAAAAAAAGAACCACAAACCAAGCTGGAAATCGAAACTTCTTTGTACAAAGTAAAAACGGAATCGATAAATCAAAAACGACTCCAATCCACGAGAAAACAAAGGCAGTAATAGGTAGACCTAAGATAGGATCCAGAAATGGAATTTTGCCTTCTGATTGATACAACCAAAGTTTTAAGGGAAGGGCTTCGAACAGCCAGTCTGGTTGGAGTTTGGCGATTCCTCCAAAAAAATAAACTAGTCCCATTTGGATTCGAAAGGTATATAACCAAATTCTGGAAATGGGTTCTTCCTTTTTCATCCAATCCAAAAAATGAAAGGTAGGAGAATTTGACTTACTTACTGGAGATAACCAAAGTAAAAAACCTAGAAGCGATACTAGGTAATAATGATTTAAATAAATCGTCGCATCCGAAAAATGAAACCATGTAAATCCAATGGTAAATAAAAACAAATTGATTCTTAAGTAATAACCTAGAAAAATTCCGAGAGCAGTTATGAATAGAATCCCAAATAGAAGATATGTAAATACTGGAGATAGAGGATGAATCCATTCCCAACCAAAATGTTTAAAGAAAAACGTTGGTTTGATAAAATAGGAATGAATCCATCCATAATAAAAGTATCGAAAGATTAGAATGGTTGTGGCAAACCCATATCCTATTCGAAAGAAGTGAAGTGAAAGGGAAGAAACTGGTTGTAATAAATGTTTAATCGCCATCGTTTGAACTGACTCCGATGGTTCCACCGAGCGAACTGATGACTTCTGTGCTGATCAATATTCTTAGTTTCTTGAATTCGTTTAACATAAGTTCTACATCACTGCCACCTGTTGTAATCGCATTTTGGAAGGTTCCATATTTTGATTTTAGTGAATTCACTGAGTCTGATGTGATACGAATTTGTTCTTTTAATCTTGGAACAACCGTTTCACTCCTAACCTCTAAAAATTTATAAAAACCAGCCTCTCCGATCTCAGAAAATCCTTGGAGATTTTGTAATAAGGAATCGAGTGATAATTTTGCATAAGGAGTTTCTACCTTCGTGATATCTTTGACACCAAGGTTTGTGGCTCGTAATCCTGAGGGTTCTGCAATTTTAATATCAATGATGGTATTACAAAAAAATACCATCTGGTTTGTGATTTCTGTGAGTCCGTCTTTGGTGTTGGGATAGTCGCGACTTCCTTTCCCGGCATTAGTGAAGGAATAATAAAAGGAATTACTTCTAGATTTGTTCCAGTTAAATACAAGTAAGCCAGTTTGATTTTTTAAATCTTGAATTAGTTTCGTTAAGTAGGTTCTTCTATTAGCATCAGCAAATGCCGTATTGGTCGTGCTGGCATTGTCTTTGAAAAGTAAATATTCTACTGCATCCAAACCATCCACTCGTAATCCAGTCGGTGCTGCATTGGCTGTAATTTTGTTTTCAATGGATGTTGTGTCAATGGGGTAGGATCTTGAAAAACTATCCAAATATAAGTAGACATTGTTAGGAATGTTTGCCGGTCCAAAATAAGCCCATTCCACTTGTTTGTAAGCAAGATAAGTTTCAGTCCATGCGTTTCTGACAGACGTTAGGTTTGCTGTATCTGGATTTCCTGTATAGGTAGAAGCTGCAGTTTGCATCAACGATACTCTATCATCAAGATTCGCATATTTTGGTATCAGTAGATTGTTGGCAATGTCTAACAATAAATTTGATGTTGTATATGTTTTTAAGTAAGTGTCCACTAAACCTAGGATTTGTGCTTTTTGGGAAGCATTGTCAGTGGGGCTTCCGCAGTTCATGAGCAGAACATAAAAACTATATATGAGGAATGTAGGAAATTGTCTATTTTTCATAAGGATTTAAGAAAACTGATCATCTTTGACCTAGATTCTTTAGGCAGTTGTTTGAATCTGTTTTTACTTTGTTCTGCTTCACCGCCATGCCAAAGGATTGCTTCTTGAACACCTCTTGCCCTTCCATCATGTAATAGAAGTTCGTGACCGTTGACTCGTTCCACAAGACCAAGCCCCCAAAGTGGAGTTGTTCTCCATTCGTTTCCTGTTGCTAAAAAATCGGAACGAAAATCACTAAGTCCATCTCCCATATCATGTAAAAGTAAATCGGTATAAGGTCTGATTTCTTGGTTGGCAACTTCCCTTATCGAGTGGTCCCCAGTTTTGATTCTTGGAATATGACAAGAGGAACATCCAATTTCAATAAACAATTCTTTTCCTTTTTTTACGTCTTCGTTTTTCCAATTCCTTCTACCGGGAACACTTACCAAACTTGTGTAGAATGTAACTCGCGCTAATCGGTCATTTGAAATTTCTGGATTTGATCCATTCCCTGTGGGACTTGCCGAACAAAGTGTTTGCCCTGTGGCACAATTTTCTGTGGGAAACACAGAAGTAGTGAGACCAATATCTCCCAGAAAGGCACTCGCATTTTGGTGATTCAAATTGGGTTGGTTTGCTTTCCAACCAAATCTTCCAATAAAGGTTTTGGCTTGTGTGGTATCCCAAACTATGTTTGGTTTTCCCGAAATACCATCTCCATTGGAATCGGAAACATCAGCAAAAGAACGAATGGTCGATTCTGGAATGGCTTCTAGAAGTCCAAGTCCTGGAACCATAGGGGCAGTTCTTGGAGATATGTAATAAGTACCTGATGGATTGTTTGTAGCATGATAAGGTTGGCCTGGGTTTGTCACATTGATTTGTGTGGCCCCACCTCCCACATTCCAAGTGATCGCATAACTTGGTTTACGTAGTGAATAAGTTTCTCCGTCAGGAAAACTTCCTGGTTCTTCTGTATAAGTGATGGTAACCGTACCTTCTTTGGGAATTTGTGTTCCGGTTCCGTATTCCAAGATTCCTTCTGTGTTGAGTTGGGTTCCAAAATTTGTCATAGCCACGGGCCCTCCCGTTGTAGGGTTGGAACCTGCGGCACTCAAACGAATGAGCATAGAGGATAGACTTGTTCCATCAGCAGGAGGTCTTCCTCTTCCGTCTTTGACATGACAACCTTGACACGAACGGTTGTTAAATACGGGACCAAGTCCTGTGACTGAAGAGTTCCCAGCGGGAAGCCAAGTGCGATTGAAGTTGGCATTTCCATCTTGGAAATCAATGGACCTTCTGGAATCCACTACATTGGCCGCTTCTAAATCAAAGGCTGATTCTGTTGAATCAAAGGTAGTTGTATCACCTCCACTAAATTGTTCGCAAGGATCATTTAAAAAATCACCCGAGGAACATGAGGAAGAGGATAGTAAGGCTGCAAGGATGAATGCAGTCGTTGTATCATCGTTTGATTTTTTTTTACAATCCAAAACGAGAAGTAAAACCGAAATTAGGATCAGGTGTTTTGATTTCATTTTTATATATTTATGTTTATTGCAGAACTAATCCATCATCTCCGATGGAGAAACCAAAGTTAGCTGCCGACCTTTGTAAGGATTTTGCAATTTCCTGCACTGCGGGTTGGATATCGTAGCGGAAGATTTTATAATCTGCACTTTGCGTTGAATTGACAGTTCCTATCATTGTATCAAAACGACTGGAAATTTGGGAACTGCTACAGGTTTGGTTGAGTGAAGGGTCTTCATAAAATTCGTTCAGACAAAACCTTTCAGCAGTGGTGATCCTTTCGCTGATATAGCTCGATTCTCCACCGAGAAGATTTTTCAATCCATAACCGTTAATGGTTTTTGTTCCCGTGTAGGTTCCATAAAATAAGTTCTCAAGCCCTTTGGCATCATAATAAAAATCAGCTTTGGTATTATCGGAGAAACAAGAATGTTCTTCTTCTTGGTCACCACCAAACACTCCTGTCATCCTTTCGCCTCCCCATTCACCACCAGACAATCTTGCAATTCCTCGAATGACGTTTTCAAAGGAAGTAGAGTTGGATTTAAACTTAGTAACATAAGAATCGGAGATAGAAGGATCCCATGCATTTTTTAACTGTAATAGGTGAGATTCCAAAATTTCTGTTGCATACAATAAATAGGCAGATCTTTTGGCGGCAGCGTTTCCACTACCATTGGCAGTAGTAAAATTTGCTGCAGTGATCGAACTACCTGGAGTGGAATTTCCTGCGGCATCAACTCCCCATAATAGATATTCAATGGCATGCCAACCTACAGAAATATTTTTGGCAGTATCCCCATCAGGACAAGTTCCTCCATTGCACTCTCCAGTGTTTGCATCAATTAATCCTTGTTTTGTGATTGTTCCTGGTAGGATTTTTGTATCAATATAACCTTCATCTAAAGGCCATGCATTCATCAGTGGTTCCAATTCCACTCCACCAGTGAGGGCAGGGTTATCAATCGGACCTTTGCTAAAGCGAAAAACTTCAGTCTGTAAATAACTACGTCTGGCCTTTCTCCAGTAGGTTTTTGCTTCATTGAGGTCAGCCGCACTTGGTGTCGCTTTAGAAGTCAAAGTGGATACTTTTTCATGAAATGCGACTACATCTGCATAAGCATCGCTATAGTTTTGGAATGCAATTTGTGAATATGTATCTAAAAAGGCGGCTTGGTTTGGGGCGCTTGCGGCAAGGGCGAGAGCGGCTAACATTGCAGTTTCTGAATTGTCTTTTTTAGGTGTACAAAACTGAAGCAAAAGGCCCATAGAAAGGATAGAGGCTAGGGAAGTAAGATTTCGCATTGTTAGGGATTCTCCTTGCGAATGAGTTTGGTTCTCATTATTATTTAAACAGCGTTCGTAAAGGCCACCTGCAATGCAAACGGTTTTATTCTGCCCCGGGTTGATTTTTATCACGAACCAAATCTCTGACCATTCAATGAACTTTGTTCAAAAAATTGCAATGGTTCGGAAATAAATTATTTGACACTCGTTCAAAAAGCCATAAAACTATGTCAATTGTTTGAAATATGTTAAAAATGTTCCGATTGGGAGGAAATATGAACACAAATAGAATTCTAGGGATGGCATTGTCCTTGGTTTTCGCAGGATCACTTTCTGCGCAGACACAAAGTCAAATGTTCCAACGTGTAGGGGTTGTCGGGGATTCCCTGAGCCAAGGTTTCTTCGGGGTGACCGTGGAGAAAAAAACACAAGACTGGGCTTATCCTGTTCTTGTCAGTAAACAAGCGGGTGCTTCCGTTTCTTACAATGTTTTGAAAGGACCTTTTGTTAACTTAGAAGATGTTCTAAAATGGGACTGCGGTATTTTCTGTATAGCTGAAAGTATCATTGGTGGAAATAAATCCACTGTTTCTCTCCCAACTCATGCAGGGATTACTGGAGCTGAGTATACAACTCTCTTAAAAACTTCTGGTAAATGTGAAGACATCAATGCCACCAAACAAGAAAAAGAATGGTACTGGGCGAAATGGTATTGGTATACTTACCGCTGGGTGACTGTTGCTGATTGCAAAGAACCAGACAAGTTCCATAGATTCGGACTTCGTGATGCAGGAACACAAACCCAAGTCATGGAAAAAGTAAAACCTACTTTCCTATTTGGATCTGCTGGTGCTAACCACGTTCTCTGTACTGCACTTCATACATCTACTGACTGTTTGGATGAAGCAAGATTCAAAAGAGACATTCGTGAATTTTTCCGTAGAATGTCTGCGATGGGAAGTTTACAAGGGGGAGTTCTTTTTACTGTTCCTAACGTAACAGCAATTGCCTTCCTTGAAAAATATAAAGATCCAAACGGTCGTGCTAACTACAGCGGACTCAAAGCATTCTTTAGAAACTCTGTATCCGATCCAAATCAAGTTCTTGATGCAAACGAGATCGCAACTATTTCTACCTTCCTCAATATGTTAAACAACGAAATCAAAGCACAGGCTGCTACGATGCGTTTTGCTGTTGCAGATTTACGTGTGATTTTTGATGACCTAAAAGAAAATGGAAGACCAATTCGTAGTGCTGATGGATGGTCCCCAGGAAATGCAAGAGCAAACTGGCCACTTCCTAACCAACCAGGTGTTTTCGGTTTAGATGGTGTTCACCCGAACATGTATGGACATTCCCTATTTGCTAATGAGTTAATCAAAGCGATTAACACTCGTTACGGATATTCCATTCCTCAAGTTAGTGAATACACTGCTTGGTATTACGATACACTCAACAGAAATCCTGTGGACTTAAAGAAATTCTTAACAGAAAACATCTTTGGTCAGGCAATTTCTTGGGTAGTTTCTATCTTTACATAAGAGGTTAAACGATGAGCAAGCGGTTTATAGGTATCATTTCGGTTTGTGGATTTCTACTAGTATTGTTTTCGTTTGTGGTTTGGAAGTTTTCTTCTGAAAAAACAAACAAACAAGTAGATGTTGCCGATTCCGATTTCGGAAAAACAGAAAGTCACGCCAAGTCGTTGTTTGACGATCCAGAGTTTGCCGACGCTCCCAATCCAGAAGAGTTGGAATTGGCACAGGCTGAGGTACTTTGGCCGTTTGCTTTGGAAAAAAAGCCAAATCGTAAAGAAGAGATCAAAGAAGAATGGAGAGATTTTGCGGCAAAATATCCAAAAAATTTCTACATTCCTCGTGAAATCAAAACACGAATGACAGAAGCAGAGGAGAAGGAACAATTAGAGATGTTGGATTCCTTTACCGCCATGGATGCTAGTTTTTCTGCTTCAATTTCTAAAGAAAAATGGTCGGACAAACCTTCTGCGGAAGAACCTAATTCGATGGAAAAACCATCTCCAAAAACGCAAAAAGCTTATTTTGATTTTAAAATCAATGAGTTAGAATCGAGAATCCAAATGGTTGAGTATTGGATGGAAAATAAACATCCCTCTGGAGAAGTAAAACAATCTGCAGAAAAAGACCTAAACCTTTGGAAAAAAGAACTCGCAAGTTTAAAAGAAGTGAGAAGTCAAGTTCCTAATACTTAAACCACTTTAATAAATTTAAAGATGATTCAAAGAGGACGTTAGTCCTCTTTTTTTTTGAATTAAACTTGTAGTAAGATTTTAAAATTTATAAATTTGTCTGGCATGCAAAAGTTTTGGATTTTTATTTCTCTTTTTTTTACTATCACTCTCTTATTAAATTGTGATCCCGTTCCTCAAAAAGAGGATACAAGTCCCATAGAGGAAACTGTGTCGGAAGAACAAACCACAAAACAGTTGTTGGAAAGTCTGGACTCTTCAGACTCTTTTATACGTTCTCAAGCTGCGGTGCAATTAGGAAGCCGCAACGAAAAATCCGCGATACCGAAATTAAAAAAACTATTATCAGACAAAGAACCAGGTGTCCGTGCAGGCGCTGCGATTGCTCTTGGAGATTTAAAAGACAAATCCTCTTCCATAGTCATTGCTAATTTGATGTGGTCTGATTCTGAAAATCCCAAAGATGTGTATTTGGATGCTCTCACTCGTTTGAAAGATCCTTCCATCGGTAATCGGATTTATCCTTTGTTAAATGATGGTGATTCTACGCTTCGATTGCAAGTAGTGGATGCACTTGTACAAATTGGTGCAACTGCTGTCGGACCACAAATTTTAAGTTTGGCTTTAAAAAACAAAGATAGGGAAAAAGACAAAACTTATGCAATGGCTTTAGGAAAACTAAAAGTTTCTGCTTCCGAATCTTATTTACTGGGTTTAACCAAAATCCAAGACGAATCACCCAGTCTTGCCGCAGCGTATTTGGCTCTGGGAAGAATCAAAGCAAAAAATGCCAACGATGTGCTTGTAAAAGCCTTAAATCTTCCTTATAGCAAGGGAAAAGAAAATGCATCGATGGCTCTGATTGAAATTGGAAATCCCTCGGTGGTTCCCAAGGTGTTTCAATCCTTAAATACGAATGATCCAGAAACCAAACTATATGCAACAGATGTACTTTGTGCCATTCCATCCCAAGAAGCTGCAAAACTCGCATTTAATTTGTTAAACGGAAAAGACACTGAGAATTGGGGAAATGCGGCAAAGATTGTAGGAAGACAAAGATATAAAGAGGGAAGGGTCCGCATTGAAGAATTATTAGAAAAATCATCCACACCGGAGAGGGATAGTTTTGCTGAAGCCCTTGGTTGGATTGGAGACAAAGCCTCTGTGCCAGTGCTTAGAAAGGTTTTATTATCAGGTGCCAAAGAAGGACCTTATGGATCTGCTTGGGCTCTTGGAATCCTTGGTGCCAAAGAAGCGGTTCCCGATCTCATCAAAGCCCTTGATTTGGGAGATGCAAAACTAATGGTGTATTCCTTGGAAGCACTAGGTTCTATCGCCGATCCGACAAGTCTCCCTAAACTCAAAAGCCTGTTAGCCGATAGACCCAAAA
Organism: Leptospira bandrabouensis; assembly: GCF_004770905.1. Taxonomy (NCBI): domain Bacteria; kingdom Pseudomonadati; phylum Spirochaetota; class Leptospiria; order Leptospirales; family Leptospiraceae; genus Leptospira; species Leptospira bandrabouensis. The sequence goes on from NZ_RQHT01000012.1 coordinate 20,119, forward strand.
TGGCACCTCAAATTCTTTCTACGGTTGCCCTCATTCCCACAGAAGAAGCACGTTTAATCATTGAAGAAGCCACCAAGTCAAAAAATGCGGAAGTATACAGACCTGCAATGGAAGAGATTGCCAAACGAAAGGATAAAAAATCCATTCCTCTTTTGCTAACTTATGCTAACGGAGATGATGCGGAAAAAAGAAAACTCAGTTATTATGCTCTCACAGCAGTGACAGGACAAAAATTTCGCACAGCCCAAGAATGGAACGAGTGGGCTAAAGGGAATTGATATTTTTTTAGGTAGTTTGATTTTCACTTAGGATGATAGGAAAGATCATTTGAAATCGTTAACCTTGTATTTTTTTTTGGCATACCTTATCTCCTGGATCATTTGGCTACCTTTGTATTTGCCGAAATTCGGGATTCATTTTTTACCAGTGTTGCCCTTCCATCATGCATGGGGGGCACTTGGTCCTTTGACAGCTACGATTATTGTAACCAAACTAGAAAAGGGCAATGATGGCATCAAAAACCTTCTTTACCGAATGTTTCAATGGAAGGTTAATTGGTTTTGGTATTTCATTGCGATTTTTAGTCCTTTTGTCCTTCTTGTTTTTGCAACCATTATCAATGATTTCAACAATTCAAAAGTTAGTTTTGATGGATTGGGTGCGAGTTCTGAATTTCCAGAGTTTGGTTTTGTTTCTTTCTTTTTATACAGTGTCATTGTTTACGGATTTGGGGAAGAAACTGGTTGGAGAGGGTATGCCTTACCAAAGTTACAAAAAAAATGGAACGCCTTGTCTTCGACAGTCATCCTAACGTTTTTATGGGCATTATGGCATATCCCTCTTTTTTTATATCGTCCCGGCTTTATGGCAATGGATGTATTTGGAATCTTCGGATGGTTTCTTTCTTTGTTTACAGGAGCCATTCTTTTGACCTGGATTTATAATTCCTCAAGAGGAAGTATTTTGATGGCGGCTCTTTTTCACGGAACCATCGACATCGTATTTACTTCTGATTCTATTGAACCAAATACAATGAACATCACTGGGTTTTTACTCGTTGTATTTGCAGTGTTTGTCCTTGGGTTGACGGGCTGGAAACATCTATCCAAGTTGAATCGGCAGATATTAGAGTGAAATTTGTTATTTAAATAGTGGTCATATTTAGCTAAAATACTTTTTTATTTTGTAATTTGTTTAAAAATCTTTTGATATTCGGGGTCCCGTATTGTTGTTTTGGAATTAAACTGGAAATAATCATTCCATCTTTTATCACAAAGAGACCATGAGCTAAGCGATTCGAACTGACAACACCGACACCTAACATTGTTTTTAAGATATTTATCTCATTTTGGTCACAGTCTTTTAAGCTATAACCAAGAGCCTTTAATTGGGGATGAAGTTTTTTAATTTCATTCCAAGAATCTTTACCATCGGAAGCAAGATGGATGATTTTTGCTGAAATTTTCCTTTTTTTGATTTCTACTTCCAAATCTAAAACTTGAGCAGAACAAGCAAAGGATCTTACGTTTGGTAAAGTTGAAATAAAAAAAATACCTCTTCTCCGTCTTAAGTTTGGAAATTTAGAATCTGTATTTAAAACAGGTGTTAATTGAAAATCTTTCTTCCATTTAGATCCATTCTTCGGTCTTTTGCCGGTAAGTTCTACCGGCAAGTCTCCTAAATATACTTTCATACGTTTGATTCTTCTTGCTCTTGTGAGTTAATTTCAGATTCTGCAATCATCGCATCCCAATCTGGGAAAGGATCTTCGAATTTTGCCCAAACATCCGGTCCTTCCTTGTATTCTTTGTCACTTAGCAGGCATTTGTCGAGAGAGGCACGTAGTTTCTTTTCATCCATATCCCTTCCAATGAGGACAATCTCTTGGCGCCTATCTCCCCAAGGTTCCAACCAATGCGCTTTTAAATTTTCCAAGACCTCTGGATCATCAGGAATATCCTCGTCTGGAATACTTGCCCACCAATACCCTTCTGGTTTGTAAGAAGAGAGTTTCCCTGCTTGGGAATACAAAACCACCCAGTCCATTTTACTAGCGAGCCATACAAATCCTTTGGCTCGAACCACTCCCGGTTTTTCCGAATGCAACCATTTGTAAAATCGTTCTGGATGGAAGGGGCGCCTGTTTCCATACACAAAACTTTTGATTCCATATTCTTCTGTCTCAGGAACATGCTCTCCCCTAAGTTCTTTTAACCACAAGGGAGACTGGCTTGCTTTTTCAAAATCAAACCGACCAGTATTTAAAACTTTGGATAGGGGAACTTTACTGTAATCTGTGGGTAAAATTTCGGCATCTGCATTCAGCGAACGTAAGATGGTAAGGAGCCGATTCTTTTTTCCATCTGATAACAAACTGATTTTATTAACTATAATCGTATCACTAAATTCTACTTGGTCCACAAGTAAGTCTACAATGTCCCTGTCATCATCTTCGCCAGCACCTAATTCTCGTTCTCTTAATGAATCTAAACTCTCGAAATCTTTTAAAAAATTTACAGCATCGACAACGGTAATCATAGAATCCAAATTTACTAAATCAGATAGGCTTACGCCTGTTTCATCTTCAAAGGTAAATGTTTCTGCAATAGGAAGTGGTTCAGAAATTCCAGTGGATTCGATGAGGATTGAGTCAAACTTTCCCTCTTTGGCAAGTTTGGTGATCTCTAACAGTAAATCTTCTCGGAGTGTGCAGCATATACAGCCATTAGACATCTCCACTAACTTCTCATTGGTGCGACTGAGGCTTCCACCAGAAGCCACAAGCCTCGCATCAATATTCACCTCACTCATATCATTGACTATAACCGCCACACGAAGCCCTTCTCGGTTTGCGAGGATATGATTGAGTAGGGTAGTTTTGCCAGCTCCTAAAAAACCAGAGAGAACGGTCACAGGAATCTTATCTTTCATCGAATTATCCTTAATGCAATATAGTTGCATTAAATTTGCCCCCAAAATCATGTCAATTTAAAATGCAATTACGTTGCATTTGCGTTTTGGAGTCAATTTTCCTTGGTATTTCTGCATAAAAAAGGGAATTTCTTGCATTTCCCCTGTAGGTTCCAATCCTCTTGTTATGCAACTGGATCCTTATTACGTTAAGGCCGCTAAGATTATTAATTCTATTCGGTCTACTCTCTTTGTTCTATTTATGATTGGTATTTTGGGAAGTTTTGGTTCCATTCACAAAGTTCAATTAATCATGATGTTAATCATCGCTATTATCTATGGTTTGATGGCATTAATTCAATTCCTTCTTTTAAAAAATGATAAGGAACCATATGCATTTTGGTTTGTATTAATAGATATCCTTCTTATTGGTTCAAACACAATCGGACAAAGCTCAATGCAATTGGATATTGTGGCTGCAGCAATGAAGGCTGGTGTAAATTATTCGATTGCATTCTTTATCATTTTATACTCAGGTTTTCTTTTTTCTTCAAGGCAAACATATATCATAGGTACATTGCTGACACTTGTACAAATTTCATCACTTGTTTTGGCAGGTTTTGCCGGAATGGAGTTTGTTGATCGCAACGATGTTCATAAATTGGCATATTCAGTTTCATTACCTGTAGAAATAGTGAAAGTTTTTTATCTGTGTATGGCAACTGTTGCGATTGCAAAAATGGTAGGTTTACTAACATCGATTCGGGATGAGGCAATCCAAGGGAAAAAAACTTCAGAAGAACATTCTAAGGTAATGGAAACACAAAAAGAGGCCTTGGTAGAAACAGGTGAAAATTTAAACCAATCCGTTTCCGCCTTAAAAGTGTTTGCTGATGATTTAAATGGTCTTGTCCAAAACCAAGCTGCATCGATAGAAGAAATTTCAGCATCCTTAACAAAAATTTCTCAATCTACGGAAGATTCATTTTCCTTTGTCAAAGACCAATACAAACGAATAGAAGCCTTAAATGAGGAAAGCCACACCTTAGAGGGAATAGTAAAAGCCGTTCGTTCTGAAGTTGATATTATTTCAGGTCAAATCAATGAGTCATCACAGTTTAGTAATCTTGTAACAAATTCTATGGAGAACTTAAATTCTGTTTTAAACGAAGTAAGTTCCAGTTTCCAAAAGGTGGAAGATGTAAATCAGATCATGAAAGAAATTGCTGACCAAACCAATTTACTTGCTCTTAATGCATCCATTGAAGCCGCAAGGGCAGGGGAACATGGTAGGGGTTTTGCGGTAGTGGCCCAAGAAGTCGCAAAACTGGCAGAAAATTCAGCTTCCAACGCAAGTATCATCTCCAAAACGATTCTGAAATCAAAATCGGATTTACTTAAAGGGAATTCCTCTGCTAAAGAAGCAAATGAAATGGCTTTGAACCAGAAAAATGAAATGAACAAGGTTAAAAATACTGTGGTTAGTTTTAATGAAAAATTTGTAGACTTGCAAGAGTTAAATGCTCGTGTTTTGAAATCTCAAAAGGAACTCAAAGACTTGTCCTCTCAGTTGGAATCCATTGCGAAAGACCAAACATTGGGTAATAAAGAAGTGATGCGAGCAGCTCAAAGTATAGAAAGAGATGTCCAAGTAGTCGCCGAGAACACAAGAGTTCTCGCTGAGCATATTGAAGATATCCAGGACTTGGCCAACCGGATCAAGTGATCCTTGTCTAACACCATTAACTTAACAGCCGCCTGATTCGTTCAGGCGGCGCGAAGGAAAACTATTTGTAATTCTTTTCCCCTCTTTGATCTTTGAGTGAAAGTCCTGCTTAAGGAGCCGACTGTATGATATCCAATAACTATTTTAACGATAACGATGACCTAATTGATCATTTTGATTCCCTTACTCCTTGGAACGAGGTAGTTGACCAATACGAACAAGGTTTTGAAGACTTTGCGGAATACCAAAAATCAGGAAAGGAAGAACTGGCTTTCGCTCCTGGAAACTATGAAGACGCCATTGAATTCTACCGTTCCACTTTAGAAGCTGGTGGAGACATTGCTGGAAACAATATTTCCCAAGTTTCCAAACAAATGGATGAAGAAGGCCTTAAATACAAAGACGGCCAAGTTACCTTCCCTAAACCTATGTTAGACGTCGTTGAAAAAATTAAATCGGCGGGACTACTTCCTTACGGAATTCATAGACATTACGGTGGACTAGGTCTTCCTTCTGTCGTACAATCGATGTTATCTGAATGTGTATCGCGCGGGGACGGATCTCTTGCCATCACTCTTGGTTGTATGAACCTCGCAGAAACTGTCGAAAGATTCGGAACAGAAGAAATGATCCATGAATTTGTTCCAAAAATGGCAGCCGGTGAACTTTGTGGAGCGATGGCTCTTACGGAACCAAACTACGGATCCGACCTTCCTAATTTACAAACCAAAGCAGTTAAAGGTGAAGACGGAACTTGGAAAATCACAGGAACCAAACGTTTCATTACCCATGCTTGTGGTTTTGGTTCGGCACCTTCTATCATTCTCACTCTTGCAAGAACAGGAACCACCACCAGTGGGGCTCGTGGGCTTTCTTTCTTTTTAGTGCACTCGAAAGATGTATTTGTAGCATCCATCGAAAAGAAAATGGGACTCCACTGTTCTCCTACTTGCGAAGTAGTTTTTGAAAACAGCCCAGGGATTCTCATTGGCGAAGAGGGAAAAGGCCTTGTCAAATATTCGATGGCAATGATGAACCAAGCTCGCCTCAACATTGCGGCCCAAGCAATGGGGATTGCGACCGCTGCTTATTTCGAAGGAAAAAAATACGCAGAAGAAAGAGTGCAGTTCGGTAAAACCATTAATAACATCACGGCAGTGAAAAAGATGTTGGAACGAATGGAACGAGAAGTAGCTGCTATGCGTTGTATTTTATACGAAGCAAGTTTTGCCGTAGACCAGTATCGTTGGAAAGAAGAACGAGGAAAGATGAAAGGTCTTTCTGAGAAAGACATTAAAAAAGATGAATCTTTCAAAAAATGGGAAAAACTTGCCTCCCTGTTTACTCCACTTTCAAAATATTACATCACAGAAATGGCAAATCTTGTGGCTTATGACGCGATGCAAATCCACGGTGGATCCGGTTATACAGAAGATTATGATGTAGCAAGACTATATCGTGATGTTCGTATCACTAATATCTATGAAGGAACCACACAACTCCAAACGGTAGCTTGTATTGGTGGGATTGTTTCTGGAATGACAGAAACAGGAATTTACCGCGAATACTTAAAATCGGAAATGGCTACGTTTGCAGCAAGCCAAGGACTAAACGATCTATTCAAACAATTTGAAACGGTTGTGGCTGAATATGCAGAAATTGATTCTACTCCTCTTCGAGAAGAATTGGCTTTTGAAGTAGTAGAGTCAGCAGCACGTTTCCACAATAGTTTGTTACTCGAAAGAAGTATTGGTCGTTCGAAAGTAGAAAGACGAAACTATCGTAAGTCGATCACGGATGCTTACATCCTTGATAGTTCAGCGATCCTTGCAGCAAACTTAACCAAAATTCGTGGAAAGAAAAAAGCACCAGTCACTGCTTAAACCAGTCGATACAAATCCTCTTCTTCCTTGTTACGCCTGTTTTATGGAAGAAGGGGAAGGTGTAAAATCTTCCAACAAACCTGACATTCGCCTCTCTTCTCCATTTTCTTGGAGGGGAGAAAAATTTCCTCCCATTTTAGATTCCGAATCCCCCGATCATTTAGGCCGCATTCGCGATTTAGGAATTCCTTATATCTTTGATATCCACACTCATTTTTTTCCAGAGACGGTGATGAAACTCATTTGGCGTTGGTTTGATAATGTGAACTGGGCCATTGGATACCGACTGCCAGAAAAGGAAAGAGTGGAAAGGCTCCACCATAATGGGATCAAACGATTTACTACTTTAAACTATGCTCATAAAGCAGGAATGGCTTCTTCTTTAAATGATTGGACTTATGCCAATTATAAAAACTGGGAAGGAGCTTTACCCTTTGGAACGTTTTATCCCGAAGAGGGAGTTCTTAATTATGTGAAACGGGCTGTGGAAGAATATGGGTTTCGCGGTTTTAAACTCCACTGCGAAGTTTCCAAACTCAATTTAAATCATCCTGAACTTGCAGAAACTTTCCTGTTTTTACAGGCAAAACAAATTCCGATTTTGATCCATACAGGAACGGCACCCCTTCCGGGTGAGTTTACAGGAATCCAAATTTTTAAACCCTTTCTCGAATCCTATCCTAAGTTGAAAATCATAGTCGCTCATATGGGTGCCCATGAAATCTCCGCCTATGCTTCGTTACTGGAAAGTTATCCTAATTTGGGCCTTGATACCACAATGGTGTTTGTGGATTTTCTTGCTACGGGTAAGGAGGAAGAGGTGGATGCGGCCGTTTCCTATTTAGAAACTTACCAGAATCAAATTTACTTCGGATCCGATTTTCCAAACATCCCTTACAACCTAAACCACCCCATCACTAAGATTTTGGATTTGTCTATCAGCGGTGAGGCCAAACAAAAAATTCTCTACTGGAACGCAGAAAACTTATTTCATAAATGAAACGTGGTTGCATTTGCAACAGCGTTGCAAATGATGGGTCCACAGAGGTATTTATGAAATTTGTCAAAATTCTACTGTTTTCTACCATCACTCTCTCTGTTGTGAATTGTGCGGAACTCTTTCAGTCCAAAAAAAAGAAGGACAATATGGATGCATTGCTTGCTGCTCTTTTGGTAGCACCCAATTGTGGGGTCAGTGCAGTTTCTGATTCCGCAGGAAAAGGAACCCGTTACCAATTTACTGGGTGTTCCGGGGATGTAACCACTACCTTACGAGCCTTTGGATTTACGGCCAATGGAGTTTCGTTTGCTGGTGGATTGCAAGGTTCCAATAATTCTTCGACCATCCTCACCAATGCTTCTAGTCTTTCTGAATCTGGAAATGATTCCAAAGCTGGAATTGAAATTACTTATATTATGAACCAGTCGGATTCTACTATAGATGCTTTGATTCAGTCCACTCCTAGTTTTACCGGTCCAGGGGTTCATCTTTCACCAACGGTTGCAAAGTGGTTGGATAGTGCAACTGCGGCCGATTTTGTGACCACTCCAAGCACACCTTGGACATCTTCCGTGGGGGTACCAAAAACAGTTTGTTTGGAAGTACATAAGGAAAATTCGAAAGGACATATTTTTGGATGGTCGATTCCATGTAATTTAGCAAATCGTTCTGCTTATGAGTTTGAAGAGGAAGATGCAACGATTACAGCTGGGATTACGGATGGGCGTATCGGTTTAAAAATCAATAAAGCAGTGATCCAATCCATCACCATTTATTCAACAAAACTGGGCTTAAATAATTCGATTCAGTAATACAAGATAATAGAACGTGAAACCTAACTATCGTTTTTCTAAATTGAAAATGGGTGGAATTTTTTTCTCCCTATTATTTTCGGCCTTCCTATTTGCCCAAACTTCAGAATGGGAAAAAGAACTGGAAAATAAATCACAACCTAACAAAAAGAATGTGAACCAACCTTCGAATCCAACTTCGTCCACTGCGGACTGGGAAGCCGATTTAGAGAAGGACCTTCAAGACCAAGAAAAACGAGAAAAAGGAACGGAAGGAAGTCGAGGGGTCACATCCCCAGTTCAATCCAACCAACAGATCAATCGTTCTGCACAAAATCTTATGATGGATGCGTACGCTGCCATCGATATCGTTGGTGCTTGGGACAGAAACAAACCAAGAGGAACCGGAGAAAGAATTGATAACCAACTAGACATCCGCACCGCCGAATTTGGATTTAACGGAGCCGTGGACCAGTGGATGCGCGCCAACTTTATTGGAGCTGCGCATGGTGAAAACGGAAAATACTTTTTCGAAGTCCATGAAGCTTGGGTCCAATTTCCTTTTTTACCCTTTAATACTTCTCTGAAAGCCGGGCAGATGTTTATCGATGTAGGTCGATTAAACAAAATTCATGCACATGATCGTGCATTCACAATGACTCCCATCGTTCATGAAAAATTGATAGGATGGGAATCTGCCATTGATACTGGGGCTGAGTTTAGTATTCTTTTTCCTTGGAAATGGATCACTCAGGAACTGGTGCTAGGTGCTACGAATGGAAGAAAATGGGGACATTCTCACGACGGTGGTGTTCAAAAAAACAATCCCCTAATGTATGCCCACCTAAAACATTTTTACTATTTTGGAAATAATTGGGGAACACAGTTTGGATTTTCGGGAATCCGTTTTGAGCCGACGACAGAAAGAAAAAACCAAAGGTTGTTATATGGAATGGATGCGGTTTTGCGTTGGAACCGATCCAATTTGAGTGAAATCATGTTAATGGGAGAAGGATGGTACCAACAAGAAGTATTTCCTGCTAATTTAGATCCCATCACGTTTCAAAAAACAAAATCTCCCACAAAAGACCAATGGGGAGCTTACGCCTTTTTAGATTTTAAATTCCATCAGTTATGGTCTGTGGGTGTTCGTTATGACTATTTCACAGACAAGTCCCTTGTTGATCAAAATGGAGATCCGGCAAAAAATGCCATTGAGGCCCAATCTTTACAAATGACATTCCATAGTTCTGAATTTGGCAAAATAAGAGGGTCAATAGAAAGAAGATTTATCCAAGATTATTCACGAACTTCTCAGGAAGAAGTTAGAGAATATCGATTTTATATCCAAACCGTTGCTGTTCTTGGATCACATCCAGCACATAGTTATTAAAAATGTAAGAGGGGTTTTTTAGTCCAATGAGTTCATTCGTTAATATTTATAAACATATCCTTTCTATTCTTTTGTTTTTCTTTTTTGTATTATCTCCTTTGTCTGCAAAGGTATCTCTTGTCACAAGTCTTCCAGATATCAAATACATCGCCGAACAGGTGGCAGGTGACAGGGCCGATGTTTCTGGAATGATTCGAGGAACAGATGATCCTCACTTTGTAATGACAAGACCCGATTTTCTTGTAAAACTGAGTGAGGCCGATGTTTTATGTGTGATTGGACTTGATTTAGAAATTGGTTGGATTCCGTACCTCCAACAACAATCCAGAAATATAAAAATCCAAAAAGGCCAACCCGGATATTGTGACACTTCGTTTGGAGTAAAAATCCTAGGGGAACCTACCGTGATGATGGATCGTTCTATGGGTGACATGCATATTTATGGGAATCCTCATTATTGGAACGATCCTATCAACGCCATCCAAATGGCCCAAAATATTAAAAATGCACTCACTAGGGTGGATCCTTTAAATGGGGATTATTATGAGGGTAATTTTAATTCTTTTAAAAAACGACTCATTCAGTTAACGAAAGAAGAAATGAAAAAGATGGAACCATACTTTGGGTTAAAAGTGGCAGTTTTTCATGACCAATTTGTTTATTTAGCTTCACGTTTTAAATTCAATGCTAATTTAACCATTGAAGAACGCCCGGGAGTTCCACCTTCTGTTCGTTATATGGATCAGGTCATTAGTTATATGACTGCAGAAAAGATAAAAATTATCTTGATTGGTCCCTATCACAATCCAAAGTATGCTGAGTATGTGTCTTCTAAGGTTCCAGGTTCAGTCGTTGTGACACTGCCTGTTTCTGTAGGTGGTTCCCCTGAGGCAGTCACTTACGAAGACACTTTACGGTTGATGTTACAAAAGATACGTGATGCAAGCGACAAAACCAAATAATACAGAAATTCCTTCTACATTTATCCATACAGAAAATTTAAGTGTGGGCTACAGAAAGGAATTTCCTGTGGTGTCCGATATCCATTTGCATATTCATTCTGGAAAAACCTATGCTTTGGTTGGTGGAAATGGAGCTGGAAAAACCACACTCTTTCGCACCTTAACCGATCTTTTGCCCCCACTTTTTGGTTCCATTTCCTTTTCGAAAGAAATCAAAACTTCTTACGTTCCCCAAGCGAAACGAATGTCTTTGGAGTTTCCGCTCCGAGTGGAAGATGTTTTACTTATGCCAAAAAACATTGGACTTAGTTTTTTACCAAAAAAGAAATTTTCCAAGGAAGATTTGGATCTCATTGAAAGGACAGGTGTTAGCTCCTACTTAAAAAAACAAATTTCACTATGCAGTGGGGGACAGTTACAAAAGGTTCTGATTCTACGTTCCCTTCTCACCAAAGCGAATTTGATTTTTTTAGATGAACCAATGGATTCCTTAGACCACAATGCAAGGGAACTGTTTCAAACCGTATTATCCGAATACTTAAAAGAAGGAAATCGTTCTTTATTTTTTATCACTCATAGTTTAGAACATGATTGGGGATTCGGGTTTGATGAAATTTTTGAAATAGACGAAGGAAAACTCTATAATATCACCAGTGGAGAAAGGCCACCAAACTGCCACCACCATGACTAATATACTTTCTAGTTGGAATTTATTTTTACCACAAATGGTAGTCGGTAGCCTTGTTGGCGCCTTATTATCTGTCCTAGGAATTTTAATTGTCCTTCGGGGTATGACGTTCTTTGGAGTCACTCTTTCCCAGGCTGTTACTTTTTCTGTCGCCTTATCCTTGTTTATGGAGTGGCCTGGCGAAATTTTTCCCATTCTTTTCTCTTGTGTTTTGGTTTTTCCCCTTTTGTATGTAAGAAAACTACGTGGGATGAAAGAAGAGGTAATCCTTGGAATTCTATTTGTTTTCTTTTCTGCCGCCACTCAGTTTATGTTGGCACTTGGCGGAAATGTGCAAAATCATTTGATGGCCGCATTTTTTGGGGATATTTTAACTTCGCAAGTGAGAGCCGATTCTTTTGGAATTTATATCGCTATATTCTTTTTTATTCTCTATCTCAGCTTTTTTAGAAGGTTTCTTTTTATCAGTTTTGATCGCGATGAATACAAAATCCAAGTAGGAAATCCACTTCCTTTTGATCTTTTGTTTTATATCATCCTTGCCGCTTCCTTGACCGTTGCGGTAAATTTACTTGGAACATTTTATAGCATTGCCCATTTGATTTTACCAGTGTTTGCTCTTTTGCCACTCATTCGTTCTTTACGGTTACTGACTATTGTTTGTGTTTTGTTTTCTGTTTTTGCTACTGTATCTGGATTCTTAATTTCCCTTGTAGGCATTGAAAAAAACGGAGAATTGATTTATTTTCCGACCTCTTCCAGTATCATTTTAGTCCTTTGTGTTTTGGCTTTTTTTCTCCATCTGATTCGATTCCTAACTACTTCCGTTTTTTCGAAATCTGTCCGATAAGTATTCTGTGGAACTAATCCCTTGTAATACCTGCGGACAAAACCGCTTCCGTCCTATTTATACAAAAGAAAGTCCTTTGGGTGAGTCTTTTTCGATTGTTTCTTGTGAGTTTTGTTGCCTGGTCCAAGTCAATCCACAACCAGGATTTTTAGAGGTAAAAAAATACTATGATGATTCTTATTTTACCCAAAGGACAGAAAGAGGGTATGACAATTATTATTCGGATCATTTACGAAAAGAAATTTCTAGAGTTTTCCAACTCAATTTAAATGATTTGAATTTTTTCTCTTGGGAAAGTGAGCGCTTTACACAAAAAGAGCCAGGGGAAAGTCTTTCTTCTTTGGACATTGGTTGTGCGGCCGGTTACTTTGTTGCTTATATGAAAGACCGAGGTTACGATGCGTATGGGATCGAAATTGCAGATGGCCCCGTACGTTTTGCACGTGAGACTTTAAAACTAAATATCTTTCAAGAGAACTTTCTGGATTGGGATCCACAGTTCCAAAACCAATTTGATGTTATCACTCTTTGGGCTACCATTGAACACCTTCATAAACCCAAAGAAACCCTGGAAAAAATTAAAAACCATTTAAAACCGGGAGGTGTTCTTATCCTCTCCACTTGTCGTTATGGGTTACTTGCCAAACTTGCGGGCCTTAAGTGGCGATATTTAAATGTCCCCGAACATCTTTATTATTATTCTTATAAAGGTTTAAAAAATCTTCTTTTAAGTTTAGGTTACCATCATCCAGTTTCTTTTACTTATGGAAGTGGAATGACCTCACGCCCCGGAGCCCGCTTTTTTTTCAAACTCCGGAAGTGGATGATGGATCGTTTGGTAAAACGATTTCAGTTAGGTGACATGATGGTCTTTATGGTAAAAAAATCTTAGGTTTCCAATGATTTAAGTATATCTTCCACACAGAAGGCCACCACTTCTTCCAGTTCTGCTGTTGCATCTACAAAGATGGTAGATTCTGGTAGGATCGCCAAATAGTTTTGGTAAATTCGTTCTTGTTCCGAGTCTTCGTCAAAAACTTCTTCCCGGCCTCCGCGGCTTTTTCTACGGTCCGCTGATTCCTCGGGAGAGAGATCTAAAAAATAAACTCGATTAGGTTCGGGAAATCCTTTGTCTTCATTTTTGTATAAAATTTCAGCAGCATGTTCTTCATCTCGACCTTGGTAAGCCGCTGTTGAAAAGTAATAACGATCTTGGATGATTGATTTCCCACCCTTTAACGTTGGTAAGATGATTTCATTTACAGAATACTCTCTGTCTGCAATGAATGTTTCGATTTGTTCTTCTTTTGTAAGTTTTAGTTTTCCTTGGAGGAACTCTCTAATTTTTTTCCCGTACACACTGTCCGTTGGTTCTCTGTGCCAGAGATTGGGTATGGATTTTGTAAGAAGAGCTTCCGATACCAAACGAGAGACGGTGGTTTTCCCGGATCCATCGATCCCTTCGAATACAAAGAACTGACTATTATAAGGCATATCCCCTCCATTTTAAGAATGGTCGTTTTTTCCTCGACTTATTTACTAAACTCGGCAATTTAGTCTAAGGAGCAAAAACATGAAAAAAATTTCGTCTATGCTGATCATTGCTTTTTTGGCCGTATTTATGATTAACTGTGCATCCGAAGAAGTTAAACAAACGCCAGTTGTGGAAGAACCAAAACCTTCCAAAAAGCCAAAATTGAATGAAGCATTCAAACCAAGAGCTAGAGACATTAAATAATTTCTACTCAATTCAGAAACCACCTGGGGAAACTTGGGTGGTTTTTTTTATCACCTTGCCTAAAAATTAAGCAAATTTTCTTCTTCCGAATACCTTCCTTTTCACTAAAGCCTTTTTTTTAAGCAGAATGCAGTAAAAATCCCTACAATGCTTACTGGTACCGATCTTGCATTATGAAGTAAGTATCCATCTATGATTACAGAAAGAGAAAGTCATAAATTCCTACGTGAATGGAAAGAGTGGTTGTCAGGAGGGACTCTTGTTCCTGTGTTTCAACCCATCCTCTCCTCGGAATCCACAGGCATTTACGGTTATGAACTATTAGGGCGTCTTTCCACTCCAGAGGGGCTTGTCAGTCTTGGGGAATTCTTTTTGTCCCAAACCTTCGGTTATGATGAAATCTTTTATCTTAAAAAACAAGTCGATGAAGAGATTCGACTTCTTGCCTTAGAAAAATTCCAAGCGGAAGCGCCACCAGAAACCAAGTTATTTTTGAACATTTCGCCTAATGTAATGTACCATACTCTTTTACAGTTGGAAACAACCTTGCCGAAAACCATCCAGATGGTAAGGCAAGTGGGTGTGGATCCAGAACGGATTGTGATTGAAATTACCGAAGAAAGGTTTCCACACAACTTAGAACTACTTCGCCCAGTACTTAATTTATATAGACAAGAAGGGTTTTCGATTGCAGTGGATGATGCGGGGTCCGAGGCAAGTAATTTGGATCGAATCGGTCTTTTTCATCCAGAAATCATCAAAGTGGATTTGCAAATGTTACGTAGGTCTACTTTCTCTAGAAATTTTAAAGAAATTTTACTCAACTTATCAAAGTTAGGAGAGTCTTTGGGGAGTAGTTTACTCTTTGAAGGAATTGAATCAGAGGATGAACTTTATAATGCCTTAAATTATGGAGCAAGATACATCCAAGGATTTTATTTCGCCAAACCAGAACCTTTTTTTGCCAAACGATTTGAATACCGAATGGAGATGCAGTCCTCCTTAGAATATTTTCATGCACGCAAACAAGCAGAAATGAACCGTCAGATCGAATGGGAAAATCTTTGGAAAGATAAACTTTCCGAAATTATGATGGGGTTTACCGAAGAAAATGGAATTTGGGAATGGAGGGGTGGATTTGAGACGAATGTCTTTGGGGATGGGAATTTTTTTCGGATGTACATTACAAACCCATTGGGTTTTCAGGTTTCGCCCAACTATGCAAGAGTCCCGACGGGAGAAATGGAACCAGATTATTCGTTTCTTGGGAAAAACTGGTCCTTTCGGCCTTATTTTTTTGAACATTTACACAAATCCAAAACGAGTAGGGATGCCTGGACCCTTTCCCAAATGTATCATGATATTTCGGAACGTATGATGTTGCGGACATTTGCCAGGAACCTATCCGAAAATTTGATTTTATTTATCGATGTGGTAGTTTCTCGTTCTTGAAAGGTTTTGCGAAAAACCCTCTCCCTAGGGATAGTGACGATACCTATGGCAAAAATACAATTTTTGCAATTACCAGTACCACCACCTTCTTACTTTGCGGCTACAGGAAATGTCCCTTTAGCAGCTGCTAGTTTAGCAAGTTGTTTAGAATCCAAAGAAGATCCAGTTACTGGAATCACCCCACAAGTTGTTTCTCCCGAAGATACTGATTCTTTAGGAGACCTTGCCCTCATTGATCGCATTGTCAAAGAAGGACCTGATTTTTTAGGACTATCTCTTTATTTATGGAATACAGAGAGAAGTTTATATATCGCAAAAGAAGTAAAAAAAAGAAGTCCCGAAACTAAAATCCTCATTGGTGGACCAGAGGTAAACGAAGACAATCCCTATGTCCTGGGAGAAAAAGGATATGATATTGCGGTATCGGGAGAAGCAGAACATAGTTTTCGTAATTTAATGCGAACTTTGCTTTCCCGTTCCCCTTTAGATGGATTAGAAAATGTGGCTTATCGCAAAGAGAATGGGAATCTCACTTCGTTTGGAAAACCAACACCCGCCAATTTTCCACTCACAGATTTTCCCTCTCCTTATACTAAAGGACATTTAAAAGTAGATCCCAGACGTTCTACTTATTTGGAAACGGTACGTGGTTGTAAGTCACAATGTACTTATTGTTTTTATCCTAAGTCTTCTCAGAACCTTCGGACACTTGACATTCCTGAGACAATGAAACTCATTTCCGACCTAAAAGAAAAAGGGGCAAGGGAACTTGTTTTTTTAGATCCTACATTTAACCATAGACCGGGATTTGAAAATTTTTTAGATGCCATAACAGAAATCAATGCGGACGGTCAGATGTCGATGTTTGCCGAACTTCGGTCGGAAGGTGTGACACCGAAACTTGCAACTAAACTTCGTAAGGCGGGATTCACTCGTGTGGAACTTGGACTCCAATCGGTAAATGAAGAAACTCTAAAACGTGTGAAACGATATGGTAGCCCACACAAAGTTGCGGAAGTGGCAAAGATGTTAGCTGGTGAGGGGATGGAACTTCTTTTGGATCTTATCATTGGACTTCCTGGTGACAAACCAGAGGATGTAGAAAGAGGGATTCATTTTTTCTTAGAACATGGGCTTGGGGAATGGGTACAAGCCTTTCCTTTATCTGTATTGCCTGGAACTGCCATGCGTAGGGATGCCGAAAAAGAAGGCCTATCTTTTATGCCAACACCTCCATATAGGATCATCGAAACTCCTACCTTTAGTTCCCGTGATTTAACGGAGTCATTGTATTTTGCTGAGGATTTATTTGAACGTCGTTTGGATGAATTTCCAAGGCCGTTTTTATGTAATGCCACTGTAAACAAAAACGATCGCATTGATATTATGTTAGGTGATACGGAAAACCTATCCTTTAAAGTAGGTTCCCTCCCTTGGAAATCCCGTTTGTCCGATTGGTCGGGGAGCCGTCATCACAGTGTTTGGTTTCATACAAAAGAATTTTCGAATGATCTTTCACGTATTCTTGGTTTCATTGAAGAACGTATCACAGCAGAACCTTTTTGTACGATAGACTTTGTGATCCCCTTGGAATCTGTCCCAAAATCCAAAGAGATTCATAAATTGGTGACTCTTCTGGAATCCAAAAGGGAATCCTATCTTTCTCGTACTTTAGCACACCGAGGAGAGAACCTCCAACACCGCTTGGTTTTTGTATTTGATGGGAACCATGGGGAACTAAAGAATTGGCGGAACAAAAAATTAGACTCAACTGCCTTTTTGATTTTTGAAAGAGTCTCCACTAGTAAAATTCAGAGTTTGGATCCTTCTGAGGAGGTCTTTTATCTGTTAGAAGGTGAAAAAGTCGATCCCAAAGACTTTGCATTTTTAAAAGAAAATATGGATCCAGAAGCCATCACCTTTTCCTCAAGGATTCTAGAAGAAAGATGGTCAATGGAAGTTTTGGGTTACGGGGAACTTTAGATTAAGGTCTTTGGTATTGTTTACGAAAGGATTCCACGTTTTCCAAAAATCTCTTTTTTTCCCCTGAACGCGAGGAGTGGCCTGCGATCGCAAGACCCACGGTTAAGTGTCCTTCTTCGTTTTTGGTAATGGTTTTGATGGTTCCAAAAGCAGTCAGCGGAGATTGCATCTTAAAAAAAAGATCAAATTGAAATCCTGAAAGTTTAGGAAGACTTTTGATTAAATCTGGATGGTCGACGATTACCTTCAATCCACCTTCGGAAATATCAATGACCGGAAACTTACCATCGGATTTGATCATATTCGAATGACGGATTCGGTCTACCATTTCAAAACAAACAGTTTTCATCTCCATTGCCTTAAGTAAGTCAAAGGTTTCTGTTTTACTTTGCATTTGGATATAACCAATGGGAATGGATTCTTCTTCATCATTTAAATAAAGAATCGGGAGGATTAGTTCTGATTTGATTTTTTGGTTTCGTTTGTTATTGATTTCTTTATCTATATCATCTTCCACTTCTTCAGAAAAAACCAAAAAATCTTCGTTAGGTGAAGATTCGTAAGATTTCCGATCTGTCGCATCCTCTAATAAGAGACCTTTTTTTGTTTTTTTGATTTGGCGGATGACTTCTGAGTCTTCGTTTGAGTTAAAGGTAGAAATTTTAATAAAATCAACTGAGTCTTTTAGTTTGGTTTCATAATCCTGAAAGTTCACTTTCACGGCTGTGGGAATATGAAACATGTCGGTTTCGATTTTGGCTTTACTGGAGACAACATTTGTGATCCATGCGGAACCGGGAGGGACTGGAATTCGCGAACTTTCTCTATCTTTCTTGGCAATGGCAATTTTGTCCAAATGGAGGACATACTGCGATTCCCCTTTTTCTTGTTCCACTGTACATTCCAGGTGCAGGTATCTTCCTAAAATTTTATAAAGGGTTACTTTTTGGCCCACGGACAAGGTCATGGTGGGGCTGACACTGATTAGGACCTTGTTTCCATCGGCAGAGACTTTTTTTAAAAAACAACTCTCTCCGGAATGGATATTGTCCTTTAGACTCAATTCCTGGTTTAATAAAAATTTCGTCAAAACATGGAGTTTTTTTTCTTTGTCAGAAAAAACATCCAAAGATCGCTTACTTCTTTCTAGAGTTTCCATAAAAGGTCGTGTTACTTACTATTATCGGACGAATTTCTCCTGAAATTCTCTTGCACGGAGAGTTTTCTTGCTTAAAGTAGAAAAAGGAAGGATAATTATGTCAAATCAACCCCTACCAGGATCTGAGCTTTTCGATGGAGTCAGTGGACAAGAGCTCTTCTCGGTCAACATGGGACTCACGTATCGGGACTTTTTAGTTCTACCCGGATACATCGACTTTAACCCAAGCGATGTCGAACTCGAAACCAAACTTTCCAAAAACATTTCCCTCAAAAGGCCTCTGATGAGTTCTCCTATGGATACCGTCACCGAGTCAGAAATGGCCATTGCGCAAGCTCTTATGGGTGGAATCGGAATTATACATTATAACAACAGTATCGATGAACAGGTGGATCTTGTTCGCAAAGTAAAACGATACGAAAATGGATTTATCAAAGATCCTATTTTACTTTCTCCAGAACATACGTTAGCAGATTTAGATGCTGTTAAGGAAAAGTATGGTTTTAGCGGGATTCCCATTACCGAAGATGGGACCGCCCGTACAAAGTTAGTTGGTATCGTTACAAATAGGGATGTCGATTTTGAAAGAGACCGCGACATCAAACTTGGCAAGGTGATGACAACAGAACTTATCACTGCCAACGTTGGCATTAGTTTGCAAGAAGCAAATAACATCCTTCGTACCAGTAAAAAAGGAAAACTCCCGATTGTTGATAAACAAGGAAAACTTGTCGCATTGATTTGCCGCAGTGACTTGAAAAAAAATAAAGAGTTTCCTCAGTCTTCCAAAGATGATCAAAAAAGATTACGTGTAGGGGCTGCACTTTCCACCTTACCAGAGTCACGTGACCGTATGGCGGCTCTTGCCGAGGTTGGTGTGGATGCTATCATCATTGATTCCGCACAAGGAAATTCTAGTTACCAAATGGAAATGATCCATTGGATCAAATCCAATTTTCCAAACATTGACGTGATTGGTGGAAACGTTGTCACGAAAGCACAAGCCGCAAACCTCATTGCTGCCGGTGCCGATGGACTTCGGATAGGAATGGGACCAGGTTCTATTTGTATCACACAAGATACAATGGCTGTGGGAAGAGCGCAAGCAACGGCAGTGTTTAAAACAGCTGAGTATGCACAGGCACATGGAGTTCCCGTGATTGCCGATGGAGGAATTTCCAATATTGGAGACATTGCCAATGCTCTTGCGATTGGTGCTTCCATGTGTATGATGGGTTCTATGTTTGCAGGAACAAAAGAAGCTCCTGGCGAGTATTTTTATGAAAATGGAATTCGTCTAAAGAAATACCGAGGAATGGCAAGTTTAGAAGCGATGAGTAAAGGTGGCGATAAACGTTATTTCTCGGAATCTCAAAAAATCAAAGTGGCACAGGGTGTTTCTGGATACGTTGTAGACAAGGGGTCTGTATTAAATCTGATTCCTTATCTCGTCCAAGGACTCAGACAAAGTTTCCAAGATATGGGATTTCGTAATATACCAGATCTGCATAAAGCACTAAGGGAAGGAAAACTTCGTTTTGAACGTAGGACAGAATCGGCTCAGGCACAAGGTAGTGTTCATGGGTTGTATTCTTATACCAAACCATCTATGCGTGCGGAATAAAAATTATAAATGCTAAGAATTCTGATTTTCTTTATTTTCTTTAGTTTTGTTTCGATAGAGGCGCAAGGAGCACCTGATGCCAGTTTGTCGGCACAGGAACTTTTGGCAAGGCTTGACAGGGAAATGGATTTTGGAAAAGGACTTGTGAAAGGGACTTACGTTCTTATTCGTAGGAACGGAACTTCTGAAACTTGGAAAATCAATCGATTTTTTAACGGAGAAGATGCGCTTCTTCTTTTTGATAGAAAGGGGCGCGGACTCGAATCCAAACTTTTAACTAAGGACGAAGGCGAAAATGTTTTTTTCTTCAATGTCCTGAGTGCCAAACTGTTTCGAAAAACCGATGACGAAAAATACGAATCCCTTATGGGAACTGGTTTTTTTTATGTGGATCTTTCAGGTTATTCCTATCAGGCCAATTATAATCCGTTAGTGAATGCAGACTTAGAAATAGGTGGAGAAGTATACTACCGAGTTTCACTAAAACCTATCTTACCTTATTTTTATAAAAAGTTAGTTTTACTTGTTGGTAAAAAAGATCTAAAACCTTATCGTGTCGACTTTCATGATAGGGACGGAATTTTGTTTAAAACTTTGAACTTAAAATACGGCCCTGTGAAAGTAAAAGAAGTTTCAGGGAAGGTGGAAGAAATTCAAAAAGCCTCTAGGCTTGAAATGTTAGATTTGAATACAGGTAGCATTACCGTTTGGGAAATTCAAGAAGTTGACAAATCTGTAAACCCAGATGCTTCTTTGTTTGCCGTTGATAATTTAAGTCGTTAAACCCTTGTTAGAGCCTGGACTCATCCTTTTTCGCACTGGATTTATACTAAAGCCATCTATTACACTTTCTCCAGAAGAGTTGGCCCATCTTCGAGCTTTAAGACTGAGTAAAGAAGAAACCATCATCCAAATCCGAGACGGTGTTGGTGGTATTTATGATTACCAATTTTCTCCACATTCCAAAGAATTAAAGTTTTTACAAGAAACCAAAATACATAAAAAAACAGAACATAAAACTGTTGCCATTGCGCTTCCGAAAGGGAATCGGTTTGATTTCTTTTTACAAAAGGTAACAGAGATTGGCCTAGATTCTGTGGTATTTCTTGTATTTCGTCATTCGATTCGAAAAGAGTTCAATTTGGAAAGAGCCGAAAAAATTGTGAAAGAAGCAGCGGCTCAGTCCAAACAAACCGAGTTATTAACTCTTTCGATTGAATCTGCAATGGATTGGATGGATTCACATAAAGAGAGTTTGGTGGTTTTTCATCCGCACAGGTCTGAGGTTTTTAGTGCGAACAAACTTGTTGGAAAAATTCCTGTGATAGGACCTGAGGGCGGCTTTCATGCCAATGAAGAAAATTGGATGGAAACAAACCAAATCCCAAGGTTAACTTTGCCAGGTGGGGTTCTCCGGACGGAAACAGCAGGCATTGTCGCCGCCAGTTTCCTTGTGTATGGAACTTAATTTTCTTAAATGAACCTACTATTTATTGGTAAGTAAAAGTAAGGTAGTGGATAGGTTACAGTTTGTAGAACAAGCACTGAAACAAGCAGAAGCTGAAGTGTAATTCACCCCAGTGATGTCTGGGTACTTGGCAGCACAGTCTGCGTTACAGGCTTCTAAACTCCCTCCCGTACAACTAATCAGGAAAGTAAACAGGTTCCTTTCCAGGGTTTTGTCTTCTCTCTTTTGACAAGATGTAGAGAAGATCATGACAAAACACAAAACAACCAAAACTAACAAACGATTCATATTCCTAAACTCCGTTCTCCCTGCATTTCGTCAATCGGTTCGTAAAAATCTTGACCCTTGTGACTTTTCCTATGCATTGGATGAGATCCTATTATGTCAGACGGTTCTAAAAAGGTTTTAGAAAAAAAAGCGCACGGGGAGTATGAGTTCACCGCTTATGGGGAATTTTTGTCCTATTTCCACGCCCATATCGATATTTTCAAAAAACTCCTGAAAAGCCGCAAAATGGATCCGGCCAAAGTGGAAGAGGTCGCAAAACAAATTAAATCCTACATGACTGGGAATATCAAAAAGACTGACCAGTTTTTTGAACACCTTCCTCAATTTTCCACTATGTTAGGTGTTCCTCAAAATGAAGTATCTACCTATTTAAATTCAAATTTTATCGAAGTTCTAAATAAAGTACAAGAAAAACTAAAAGCACAAGAGTTGGAAAAAATAAGCAATGCACCAGCTCCTAGTTTTGCTTCAGCGGCAGAAGAGATTGTAGAAAGGCTCCAAGTCACCCATCCTAAGGATTTTGTTTTTGTTCAAAAAGGGATTTTGACTGTACTAGAAAATCCTCTAACTGGTGAAATCATCGAGCCGCGTGGGCTAATGGCAGAATCTGCCAAAGCCGCCCTTTCGATTCCCACAAGCGCCGAGTCAGAAAAAGAACCTGTGTCGTTGACAGATGCACTAGCTGTCGCCAATGCTCCTCCGACACCTGTGGTAAAAAAACAATCTCTGATCCAAGAAAGAGATAAATCCATCCTCTTAGAAATCGTGGAAACTTTTGGTGAAAGTCTTACGGGTGAACTTTTAGAAGTAAAAATCGGTCCCGATCCTAAAGACAATCCTCTGCCCGAACCAACCTCAAAAAATAATACAACAACTGCTTCAGAAGAATATGAAATCGAAGATTTAGAATTTGATGATTCTGATTCCTCATCCTCACATTCAACTTCTTCTCCTTCTCAAACAGAGGATGCTGATGATTTTTCACAGGACATCGATGTTGATTTTGAGGAAGACGAACCTCATGTTACAGTCGATCCCAATCTTGTTAGGTTGGAGAGTTTTAATGTAAAAGAGTTTATGGATTTAGTGCAAACCATTACTGGTTTCCAAACTAAGTCAGATCAGGTGGGATACCAAAACTGGTTACGTGGTCTTTCTGAATTTGAAAAGGCAGTGGTTTCTTTACGCACACAAGTTTTAAAAGAACAGAAAAATGAACCTGTGGATTGGAATTCTCTTTTCCAAATGATGAGTTCGAAATCGGATTTGAGTCGCGAAGTTTTAAGTGGCATTGTTAAAAAAATCAAAAACTTTCAGATTGTTAAACTGACGTTAGATCGTATGATCCAAGAGTTCAAAAAGGGAAGTCCTGAGTTCATGCAAATGGTTAAAATGGCATGGCCCCATATCCAAAAAGCATTTTTTGAAGTACCCAATTATACCCAAGTGCAGACCATTTTAAAAGGGATCCTTTCTCGTGTGAATGACGAAAACCATAAAAGGGATTTTTCAAAAATCTTTACTATGGCTCTGAATTTTATCCAATCTAAATTCCAGGCGTAATCAATGTTAGGGGAGATTCACTCTCTTCGATTTTTAACACACAAGTGGAAAGTTGGTATCTTATTAAACCTACTATGGATTCCTTTTTTTTTACATGCTCAGCCAAATTCAAACATCATAGTTGATCCTTTATTGCAAAGGCCTTGGATTCCCGATGCGGAGGAAGAGGAGAGCCGTAGTTTTCATCGATTCCTTTCAGAGTTCAAAAACAAACAATCTACAGTGAAAAAAAAGGACATACATGGAAGAAACTATTTAGTTTCACCATCTGGACGTATGCGATTTCTAATCGATGATGAGTATCGTAAAGAATTTCCCGTGTTAGAGGAAGCAGATATTGCAGCCAAAGAACTTGAAGCGTTATACGAAGTTAGGAAAGAAAAGGAAGCAGTCTTTCTTGGAAAAGGAATTCAGCTTTGTTACCGTTTGAAACTTGAAAAGGAGCCTGGTTTTTTCCCCAGTTGGCTTACAAAATCTAATGAAATTACAAACCGGGCGGCCAATGAATGGTCAGACCAAACAGTACCCTTAGATTTGGTAAGTGAACCTTATGGATGTTATCTGACTGTTTCCAGTCCTCAGGATACTCTCGTTTTGGAATCAGAATCATTTCGGTACCGAATCCGATTCCCTACAATACTTCGCTACGAGGGATTGTATGGGAATCGACTAGGAATTTACGGTGAAAATCGGGATTCGATTTATCGAATTGTACGTTTTGTACAGTTTTTGGAGAATTATTTACCTCCTGATCAAACGGAATGGGAGGAAGCATTCAAATTACAAATTTCAGGTAAAAAAAAGAAAAATCTTCCTAAGATCATTTTATCCATTGGATCTAGCTTTGATAAAACAAGGCCTCTTCGTGATACAAAAAATTATTTTCGTTTTTGGGATTCAATGCGTTCTCTGACACCAACTCTTATTAGAAAGTTGGGATTTAAAAGAACGGAATCAAACTCTGAATATATAAGCGAATGGACTGAAGTGGATGAAATCGGAAATTCAGTTGCAATGGAAATGAAAGAATATTATCTTTATAATGCTCCACGCGGTTATTTTCTTTCGTTGTCATATCCAAAAAGGGAAAAGGCAAAAGCAGACATTTATTGGCAAACTATTCGTAGTTCATTCGAAGTTAAGGAGTAATGGATGTTTGTTGGATTCGTTGAAAATCAAAACAGAAGAAAACCAGAACCAAATGAAGAACCACCTTCTCCTTTTTTTATCTTTTGGACTGGGCTTTCTTTTATATTGGGGTTCGGTTTATTTTTACTTCCTTTTGGTGCTTATTTTCCACTTTCCGTTTCTGTTTGGGCCTTCCTTGTTTTGTTTTTGCCGGTTTTGTTTTTAGGAATTCTTATTTCTAAAAAAACTGGTTTCAAAATCTTTTTAGCAGTTTTTTTATCCTTACTTGCTGGAGGAAATTCCATTTTATTTTTAGGTGATTCTATTGGTTACCAATTTGGGATCACATCCAAAATAGAAGTCCTGCCGGATGAAACATCCCGCTATTTAAATTATCGTTATTTATTCCTTCGCGATTTTTATTTGGATGAGTCAGATATGGGTGAGTTCCGTTCTCCACTTTTACTCAGACGTAGATCAGGTGGTGCGGTTTATGGGCCTGTCATTCGATTTCAATACAAAAGGATTCGTTCTATTTCTGGTAAGGAAGTAAAACCTTCGTTATATGCTATTTGTTATTCCAAAGATGATAGTAAATGTTCTCTTTCCAGTATGAATTCAGGAGGAGTTGTTTTATTAGATCCTATTTGGGATGAGAACCTTCCACTAGATAAAGATTCTGTATTTATTGTTTGGCGAGGTTCTTTAGATTCTGAATTTTTTACCAAGGGAATATATTCTTTTTTATTTTTTGTATTTTTAGTTTTGGTTTGGGCGCTTTTGGTTTATTTTCCGGTTATGGGAGACAAAAAATCTTAATTTTTTCTTAATGTGATTTCTTTCTCCCTTAAGATCTGAGATCTTTACTATTAGATAGAACCATGAGAAAATTTCTTTATGGTTGAATTACTCTATTTCCCTTTTTATCTTGGGTTACTGATACTTGTTTCGCCTTTTGTTGGTTACTACATGGCATTTATTTTGAATGCTAAATTGTTACCTTTTGAAGAAATAACATTCAAGTTTCTATTTTCTGGTACACCCTCTTCACAAACACCGAAACAATATTTAAACAGCCTCGTTTTGTTTCATTTTGTTGGAGCTGTTATTCTGTTTTTAATTTTGAAATTTCAAAATTATTTACCCTTTAATCCCTTACAAATTATGGGAATGGATTGGGATCTTGCCTTAAATACCACAATATCTTTTATCACAAATACTAACTGGCAGGCATATTCTGGTGAAAGCCAACTAAGCAATTTTTCACAAATGTTCGGTTTAACTACTCAGAATTTCCTCAGTGCCGGTGTTGGTATTTCCGTATTGGCTTTTGTTAGTCGATCGATTGTATCTGCGAAAATTAATCGATTTGGAAATTTTTGGCAGGACTTATTCCGTTCTGCTTTTTATATCCTTCTTCCTATTTCCTTTTTTGTTGCGATTCTTCTCGTTGGCCAAGGTGTCATACAATCGTTTCAGGAACCTGTTTTGAGTTTGGGGTTGGATGGAGTTTCAGAAACGATTCCGATGGGTCCTACTGCTTCACAAATTGCAATCAAACAAATTGGAACAAATGGAGGTGGATTTTTTGGAGTGAATAGTGCCCACCCTTTTGAAAATCCAACTCCTATTTCTAACTTTATCCAAATGTTCTCGATTCTTTTTTTACCTGCATCTTGCGTATTTTTATACGGGAAAATCACAAATTCCTTTCGTCATGTCTGGGTGATCTTCTTTGTGATGTTGTCTTTTTTAGTTTTGGGATTTGCATCTGTTTATATATCGGAATGGAATTTTCCGGGAAACTTAGAAGGGAAAGAGTTTCGATTTAGTTTAACAGAATCCACTATATGGTTATCTACCACAACAGCCGCCTCCAACGGTTCTGTGAACTCCATGCATGACAGTTACTCTCCGTTAGCTGGTGGTATTGCAATTTTTCAAATGATGTTAGGTGAGGTTATCTTTGGTGGAGTGGGGACGGGAATGTATGGAATGTTTTTGTTTTTAATACTTACCGTATTTTTGTCTGGTCTTATGACAGGTAGAACCCCAGAATACTTTGGGAAAAAAATTGGAAGTTATGAAATCAAATGGACATTGTTTGGAATTTTATCCCCTACAGTTTGTATTCTTATTGGAACTGCGCTGACCATCTTCCTGGAATCAGGTTATACTGCAAAAGGTCCTCATGCATTATCTCAAATTCTTTATGCTTATAGTTCTGCTGCCGGTAATAACGGTTCTGCCTTTGCCGGTTTTGCCGCAGATACTTTATGGGGAAACTTATCCTTAGGTTTCTCAATGTTAGTGGGGAGGTTTAGTGTCATATATGCTGTCATCTTGGTTGCGGGGAGTTTAGGTGGAAAGGTTACCACTATGTCTTTTGATGGAAACTTTAAATTGGATACTCCACTTTTTGGAGTTTTACTTTTTTGTGTCATTCTTATCGTTTGTGGTCTTTCCTTTTTTCCTGTTTTGGCACTAGGGCCAATCTTAGAACAGCTACTGATCAGTAAGGGGATTTTCTTTTAAGAGGAACGTATGGTAAAGTCTAAAAATATAATTTCACAAGAACTTTTGGGAGTATCCTTGAGTGGTGCCATTCAAAAGTTTTCTCCAAAGTATGCATTTTCAAATCCTGTGATGGCGACTGTATGGCTCGGTACCTTCTTATTAATGATACAAATTTTGTATTACTTAGGATCGGGGATCACACTCCAAAACGAACTTCCTATCTTTTTTTGGCTTTTACTCACATTGTTTTTTGCAAACTTTGCCGAGAGTATTGCCGAGGGAAGAGGTAAGGCAAGAGCCGACAGTTTACGAAAAACGAGATCAAAAACAATTTCTAAAAAAGTGGAATCGATTGGAGATTTAAATTTTTCAGAAATCGTTTCCAACGAATTAAAAGTAGGCGACCTCGTTTTTGTTAAAGCCGGTGATATCATCCCTAGTGACGGTGACGTAGTTTCCGGAATTGCCAGTGTGGATGAATCAGCAGTCACGGGAGAATCCGCCCCTGTCATTCGTGAAAGTGGTGGGGATAGGTCGGCCGTCACGGGAGGAACTCGAGTCATCTCTGATCATTTATACATTAAAATCACGACAAAACCGGGTGAAAGTTTTATCGATAAGATGATTACTATGATTGAAGGAGCTACAAGGCAAAAAACTCCCAATGAAATTGCCTTAGGCATTCTTCTTTTTGTGCTGACGATTCTCTTTTTATTAGCAGTTCTTTCTATGATTCCTATTGCCAATTTTGTAGGAAATCAAATCGGTCAAAATTGGAATTTTCGTTTTTCGGTTTGGCTTGCTTTATTTGTTTGTTTGATTCCCACAACAATTGCCGCCCTTCTCAGTGCGATTGGAATTTCAGGTATGGAAAGGTTAATTCGTTGTAATGTCATTGCTAAAAGTGGAAAGGCAGTGGAAGCCGCTGGTGATATCCATGTTTTGCTCTTAGACAAAACGGGAACGATTACACTAGGAAATAGAGAGGCACATAAATTTTATCCTTCTGTCGGTGTTACGGAGGAAGAGTTGGCTGACGCAAGTCAGTTATCATCACTTTCTGACGAAACTCCGGAGGGAAGGTCAATTGTTGTTCTCGCCAAACAAAAGTATGCGATTCGTGAAAGAAATTTAAATTCTTTGGATATTCGTTGGATTCCTTTTTCAGCATCTACAAGAATGAGTGGAGTTGAGATTTTTGAAAATGGAAATCAGATTCGTAACATTCGTAAAGGAGCATTTGATGCCATTCGAAGACATGTAGAAGGCCTTGGGGGAACCATTCCTCAAATGATACAGATCATATCGGATGAAGTTTCAAAAAAAGGAAGTACTCCCATATTAGTAGCAGAGGGAAATAAGCTGCTTGGTATCATTGAATTGAAAGATATTGTTAAGGGTGGATTAAAAGAACGATTTGCTACTTTAAGAAGAATGGGAATTCGGACTGTGATGATCACTGGTGACAATCCATTAACCGCGGCAGCTATTGCTGCCGAAGCAGGTGTGGATGATTTTATTGCAGAAGCCACACCGGAAGCAAAATTAAAACGGATCAGAGAAGAACAAGCAAACGGATATTTGGTGGCAATGATTGGTGATGGAACGAATGATGCGCCAGCTCTTGCACAGTCCGATGTCGGTGTCGCCATGAATACTGGTACCCAAACCGCAAGGGAAGCTGGTAATATGATCGATTTGGATAGTAATCCGAGTAAACTCATTGAGATTGTTGAAATTGGCAAACAACTGCTGATGACAAGGGGAGCACTCACTACGTTTAGTATCGCCAATGATATTGCAAAATACTTTGCCATCCTTCCTGCTTTGTTTTTGCCTTTGGCTCCACTGAATATCATGCATTTATCTAGCCCAGATCATGCCATTTTATCTGCCGTAATTTTTAATGCACTTGTCATCCCTGCCCTCATTCCACTATCTCTTCGTGGAGTTAAATATGTTCCTAAATCACCCGATTCGGCTTTATTAAGAAATTTTTTGATCTATGGGGGTGGGGGAATGATCTTCCCATTTTTAGGAATCAAACTCATTGATTCAATTATTTCTGGAGGTTATTTATGAAGAAGAACGAAATCTCGAGCCAATGGGAAATTGTGATTCGGTTTTTGTTTATATCCTTGTTTGCGTTTGGGTTCCTTTATCCACTTACTATAACTGGTATAACAAAATTGTTTTTTTTAGAGAAAGCAAACGGAAGTTTGATTCGGTTAGATGGAAAAGTGGTTGGTTCAGAACTTTTATCTCAAAAGTTAAATTCGAATTCGATTTTTCGATATAGGCCAAGTGCTGCTGATTTCGGAAAGATACCGAGTGGAGCTTCCAATTTGAGTCCTTCTAGTTTGGAATTACAAACGATGATAAACGAAAGAAAACTTGAATTGGATCGTTTGGGAATTCGCCATACAGTTTGTTCCGAACTATTGTATAGTTCGGGTTCTGGACTAGATCCACATATTTCCGTCGGTTGTGCCCGTGAACAGGCTGAATTTCTTCACCGGGTTTCTAAGGTTCCTCTTGATGTTATAAATGAGTTGATCCAACAAAACATCGAATATCCAATATGGGGAATGATGGGTCGAGACCGTGTAAATGTCACAAAACTAAATCTATCTTGGAAACAAATGACCCATGAATGAAGGAAAACGCCCGGAAGATTTTCTTTCGTTAGCGAATCAAGAAGAAACAAAGAAAACAGGCATTCTAAAAGTATATTTTGGAATGTCACCTGGTGTTGGTAAAACCTACACGATGTTAACCGAAGCTCATCATTTAAAAGATGATGGGGAAGATGTAAAAATCGGTATCGTTGAAACTCATGGAAGAGATGATACGAAGGCTCTGGTCGAGGGTCTTGACTGCGTTCCTCTTAAAAAAATTGAATATAGGGGAAAGGTATGGGAAGAGATGGATGTCGAAACTATCTTAAAAGAAAAACCAAGTTATGTATTGGTTGATGAACTTGCTCATACCAATATCCCTGGTTCGATTAATAAAAAAAGGTATCAGGATGTTTTTTTACTCTTAGATGCAGGAATAAATGTTTTGTCCACTGTCAATGTACAACATTTGGAAAGTCAAGTGGACTCTATCGAAAAAATCATTCAAAGCCCAGTCAAAGAGACGATTCCCGATAGTATTCTTGAAAGAGCAGACGAACTGGTATTAATTGATATTATCCCAGATGAGTTGCTAAAGAGATTGTCTGAAGGAAAAGTTTACATTCCTGAAAAAATAATTTCTGCCAAAGAGAATTTTTTTAAAAAAGAGAATTTAACTTATCTGAGAGAATTGTCGTTGTCGTATACGGCAAAGTATGTAGAGAAACGAATGCCACAAGGTAGAGAACGGATTTTAGTTGCTATCTCTGCGAGTCCAAATTCTAAAACCTTACTTCGATATGCAAAAAGATTGGCATTAGAGAGAAATTCAGAGTTGTATGCTTTTTTTTCGGAAAACGAAGAGGACAAAAGTGTAGAAGCTGCAAATTACATTCGTTCTCATATTCGATTTGCAAAAGAACTCGGTGCAGAAGTGGTACATTCCTTTGAATCTGATCCAGTCGTAGGAATTGTATCAGTAGCCAGAGAAAAAAGAATCAATCGTTTGCTAATTGGTGGGTCTAAAAAAAGTTTTTTCGGAGAATTATTTCAAAAAAATATTTCTTCTAAAATCATAAAACAACTTCGGGATATAGAAATTATTATTGTTCCTTATTTGGATGAACATACATATCAATTCGATTTTTATAAAAAATTAATCCCTTCTTCAGGGATTCGACAATATATCTCTGTGTTTGCATTAACTTCCCTTGTTACTTTGTGTAATCAATTTTTAATTTTCTACATTGGATACTGGACAATTTCAATTCTGTATTTGTTTTACGTGGCAGTCCTTGGGATGTTTTTTAGTCGCGGACCTGTTCTACTTGCAGCAATCCTCTCTGCTTCGTTTTGGAATTTTTTATTTATTCCGCCACTGTATACTTTTTACATTTCGAAGTTAGAGGATGCTTTGATGTTTGTTATTTTTATGTTGATCGCTCTGATTAACGGAAGTTTGACAGCAAGGCTTAAAAAAAATGAAACAAAACTTAAGTCTAGGGAAGAAAAACTTACCATCTTATATGAACTAACAAGAAGTTTATCCCAAACATCTTCTTCTTCAGAAATCATTAAAACAGGAGAGACTTTTTTTAAACGAATTTTCCCTTTCCCAGTGAAACTTCATTTTTATCAAGCAGGAGAATTTTCACCTGCAATTGAAGATTCCAAAGATTTGGCAGTTGCCACGTGGACGATTAAAAATGGAAAACCGGCTGGAAAATATACCGAAACTTTGTCTTTATCAAATGCTACATTTTATCCACTAGTTTCGCCGGGTGGGATCACTGGTGTTATTAACGTTATTTCATCTGAAGAACCAAGTTTGGAAAAAGAAATACTCCTGAATACTGTAGCGAACCAAGTCGCATTGGCTCTGGATCGTGATATTCTTTCGGAAGATTCAAAAAAGAATTTTTTACTGAAAGAATCTGAAAAATTATACAATCTAGTTTTTAATTCATTATCTCATGAACTAAAAACTCCACTCACTTCTATTCAGGGATCTGCTTCCGCTTTGCTCGACCCAGAAATTGATGCAAATCCAAATGTTAGAAAAGATTTGGTTGAAGAAATTCAGGAAAGTTCACTGGTGTTAAATTTACTTTTGGGTAATTTACTTGATATCAGCCGAATTGAATCGGGGTATTTGACTTTAAAAAAAGAAAAAGTTCATCCTTCCGAGATCATTCATGATTCCATCTCTTACTTGGGGAAAAATAAAACCAATCATTTGATAAAAATTCAATTAAATGATTTGGATATTCCTATTGAACTAGATCGTGTTCTATTTTCTCATGCCATTTTTAATCTGTTGTATAATGCTTGTATGTACACTCAGAGCGGTTCAACCATTTGGATATCACTCATAAAAACTGAAAATTCCTTCCAGTGGGTAGTAGAGGATAACGGAAACGGTCTTCCACTTGATTCCTCTCGAATCTTTCAAAAATTTTATAGAGGCGAATCTTCCGGAAAAATTGGAACTGGTCTTGGCCTTGCCATTTCTAAATCCATTATAGAGTTACACGGCGGAAGTATCGAGGCAATGAATCGAAAAGAAGGTGGTGCTAGGTTTCTCATTGACATTCCATATTTTTGAACTATCCCATTCTTATGAGTAAAGATTTGATACTACTTGTCGATGACGATGGTGCAATTCGCAAGATGTTACGAATTGCCCTTGAGGCAAAAGGGTATCAAACGATTGAGGCCATATCTAAAAAAGAAGCAATCGAATCGGTTGCACTTCATTCGCCAAAATTGGTATTACTCGATTTACAGTTACCTGATGGATCTGGTTTAGAAGTAATTAAAGAAGTCCGCAATTTTTCCGAAATTCCCTTTATTGTTTTGTCTGTGATGAGTTCGGAAGAGGATAAAATTTCCTTACTTGATTCTGGTGCCGATGATTATATCACAAAACCATTTAGTATGGGTGAGTTACTTGCAAGGATTCGGACTGCACTTCGTAGATTACCCGCAGACGAAACTCCTTCCAATTGGGAAAAAGAAAGTTTAATGGTAGATTTTGTCAATCATCAGGTTGTCAAAAATCATATTCAAATCCGATTGACTCCTACGGAATTTCAAATCCTCACTTTTTTAATTAAAAATTCGGGCAAAGTGATCACTCATGATGTATTAATTAAAAAGATTTGGGGAGACCAAGCACTAAATGAAATGAATTCATTGAGAGTACATATTACCCAACTTCGTAAAAAAATTGAAGATTCTCCTAGTGATCCTAAGTTTTTGATTACGGAGCCTGGCGTTGGTTATCGTTGGGTGACTCAATAATCAAAATCTAAAATTTATACATTGGAAGGATTACAATTTGTCTTAATAAATTCTTAAGGCAAAAGTCAGAATCATAATTCACCAAACATTGTAAGATAGTTTAAAAAATGCTAAATTGATCTTATATGTTAGATCAATTAAAGTTTTTTACCAACATCTTTTGGAAAAATTTCAAAGTTTTTAAAACCTTCCTTTCTTTCGCGGTTTTTACATGGATCGTTTTTTCGCAGGTCCAAGCAGACGAAATGATTCCAGCTTATAAAAAAGAAAATATGGAAAAAATAGAATCCATTCCTAAAACAAATTCTTTTCCAGGTTCGGTGCAGTTAGGTGGATTTATAGACTCTTACTATTTGTATAACAGAAACTTACCAAAAGAAACTGAAAGAAACTTCACTACCCAGGGAGTTCGAAACAATGAGTTTAATATCAACCTAGCTTATTTGGAAGCAAAAGTAGAAGAAAATAAATATAGAGGAAGACTTGCTTTTCATTGGGGAACGTCAGTGAATGCAAATTATTCAGGAGAACTATCCACCGAAAAGTATTCGAATCAAATGTCTGTTAGGAATATACAAGAGGCTTATACTGGGTTTAAAATCGGAAAAGACACTTGGGTCGACTTAGGTATTTTTTTTGGAAATATCGGGTATGAATCTTGGATCTCTCATAATAACACAAACTATACAAGGGCTTATGCCTTAGATTACGTTCCGTATTATTCTTCAGGAGTTCGATTGTCACATCAATTCACAGACAAATTAAGTGGACAGGTACAAATTTTAAATGGCTGGCAGAATATAACGGATAATAATAAAGATAAGTCATTTGGTAGCCAGTTGAAGTATGTTTTTAATCAGAATTTTACTTTAACACTAAACCAGTTTGTTGGTAATGAAGCACCTAACTTCGAAAGAAAACAAATGAGATATTACAATAATAGTATTTTGGAATGGACTATTTCTGATCGATTCAAATTGGTAGGTCAGTTTGATATTGGTGCCCAGAAAACAAAACAAAGTTATATATATGAACCGTGGTTGGCTAACTATGATCCAAGTTTAGGTGAATATCGTGAAACAGCATCGAATTCCTATCGTCAATGGTATCATGGAACCATCTGGACAAGTTTTTTATTAACACCAGAATATCGATTGAGTTTTCGGGTAGAACGTTTTTACGATCCGTTACAAGTGATGGTGAATACTGGAACTCGGAATGGGTTTATGTCTAACGGATATACAACGACCTTTGATATCCTTTCCTATGATCCAGGTTTACTTCGTTTTGAATATGTATATCGAAGGTCTGCTGATTCTGTTTTTGCATACCGCGATGCATCTACTTCCAAAAAAGAGGATTTTTTCCTCGTAGCATTTTCCATCAAGTTTTAGTAAATTGTAAAAGTTTTTTTGGACTGGTAAGAAGAAAAACGGAACCTTTCCCATTCATTCGGGGTCTAATCATCGTTCATAGATGTTTCTCCTTATGATACCCGCAGGGAGGGGTCAATATCCCTGATTTTCTTTTTTTTCTTTCCAAGCCGCTTCCCTATTTTTAAATTTTGTCATGTTTGCAAAGCGCTGGCTTTTTCTTATCCTTTTCTTATCTTTATTTTTGGTTCGTTCTGATGAATCACAAACCCTTCCTGCGGCTATAGAATTTTTCACTCCTAATGGATTTGTCAAACAGCCAAAACAAGTGACCGTACGGTTCACAAAACCTATGGTTTCTCTCGGAGATATAAGACCCAAGGTTGATATTTTTCAAATCAAATGTCCCCTCCCTGGGACCAGTCGTTTTCTCGACTCCACTACTTGGGTTTATGAATTTGAAAAAGAACTTCCTGGTGGAGTGGAATGTTCCTTCCAATTAAAAGAGGATACCAAAACTCTAAAGGGAGAACTAGTTCAAGGCGAACGCAGTTTTGCTTTTCATACAGGAGGACCTTCTGTACAATATTCGACTCCCTACAATGGAGGTTCCATCACCGAAGACCAAATCTTTGTTTTACATTTGGATGCAAAACCGGATCTTGCTTCTTTTCAAAAATATACCTACTTTCGTTCGGAAGAATTAGGAAATAGAATCCCCATTGTCCTCGTCACTGGATCGGAAAGAAAGGCAATCTTAAAATCAAATGGTGATACCGATCGGGAAGAAACAATTCTTTTAAAATCAAAACAAACTTTTTTACCAGATAGGCAAATCCAACTTGTTCTTGGTAAAGGAACCAAATCGGTTTGGGGTGGGGAAATTAGAGAGGATGAGGTTTTGTCTTTTGCGGTAAGACCTGTATTCTCTGTTAGGTTTAGCTGCGAAAGGGTAAATGCAAAATCTGATTGTATTCCGATCCTACCTGTTTCGCTTTCTTTTAGTTCGGCGGTCTCACGTTCTTTATTAGAAAAAATCAAATTAGTTTCTAAAGATGGAAAAGAATATCCGCAATCATTTATGCCAGAAAAGGGAAATGAATTTTATGAATGGGTGAGTTTTCCTGGCCCCTTCCCTGAAAATAGCGAATTTGAAATTCGAATTCCCGAACTTGTAGATGACAATAACAGAAGTTTGGCGAACAATGCTTCTTTCCCTTTAAAATTTAAAACAGATGAATTTCCGCCCCTTGCCAAGTTCAGTGCCAAATTTGGAATTTTGGAATCAAAAGCAAAACCGGCCTTACCTGTAACACTTAGAAATTTAGAAGCCAGTCTTCCGATGAAGTCCATTTCTCTAGGTGTTGGCGGGAAAAGCCAAAAAACAATGGATATATTAGAAATCCAAAAATGGTTTCAAATTCTTTCTACTAGAGAAAGAGAACAATCTGTATTTCAAAATCCTCCAACTAACACTGGTATTTCGAATTTCTCACTTCCCAAACCCAATGGGAAAAAGCCAATGGAAGTGGTGGGAATTCCTTTGGAAACTCCTGGGTTTTATGTAGTAGAGCTTGCGAGTGATGTTCTTGGAAATAGTTTACTCGAAAAAAAGGGGAAAATGTATGTTTCTAGTGCGGCCCTTGTCACCAATCTTTCGGCACATTTTAAATGGGGAAAAGATACAAGCCTTGTTTGGG
Organism: Leptospira bandrabouensis; assembly: GCF_004770905.1. Lineage (NCBI taxonomy): Bacteria > Pseudomonadati > Spirochaetota > Leptospiria > Leptospirales > Leptospiraceae > Leptospira > Leptospira bandrabouensis. The sequence goes on from NZ_RQHT01000012.1 coordinate 56,236, forward strand.
TGACAAACCTTGACCAAGGTCTTCCTGAACCAGGGGTCCAGGTGAAAGTTCTAGACTGTAAAGGAAATTTGCGAGGAGCGGGAATTACAGGAAAAGATGGTAGTATGCTTTTTGGAAATTTAAGTTTCCAAGAAATTCCCTATTGCGGTTATCATGAGTTAGGTTCTGGTTTAACCATTTTTGTACAAAAAAATGATGATATCAGTTTTACCTCAAGCACCTGGGACAAAGGGATCGAAAGTTGGCGTTACCAGCTTCCGAGTGCCACAACCGGATATTCCAAAGAAATCAAATCCATTGTCCTTGATCGAACTTTATTTAAAAAAGGAGAAACGGTTCACTTAAGGCATGTTCGGCGAGGATTTGGAAACAAAGGCCTAGTTGCAGCCGATCCAAAAGACTATCCATCTCAGGTGGTGATCAAACATGAAGGATCGGGGGATGCGTATCCCGTGCCATTGGTTTGGTCTTTTCCGGGTCACTCCGAGTCCGAATTTAAAATTCCTAAAAATGCCAAACATGGGGTTTATATTGTCTATTACCCTTATTCAAATGATGATTCTAGTTATGGAGAAACAATCACACAATTTCGAGTCGAAGAATTTCGCCTCCCTGTCGTCAAAGGAAATATACAACTTGCTGGCGAGAAACAAGAGTTAGTTTCTCCTAAGGAATCGAAAGTTCTATTTGGGTTAGAATATTTGTCGGGCGGAGGGGCCGGCGGTTTTCCTGTGAAAATTCGCTCCCAGGTAGTCTCTAGTTATTATTCACCAAAAGAAGAGTATTCTGCATTTTCTTTCTCCCCAGAATCCATAAAGGAAGGAAAGTGGAAGGCAAGCGGTTATGACGAAGAAGAAGTCGAAGAATCTAAACCTGCATTACTTTCTACTTCTTTAAAGACAGACGAAAAGGGTTTTTTGCAATATACGTTTAGTGGATTAAAAACCGGTTCTGGTTATGGAAGTTTCCAAGTAGAAATGGAATATGCCGATCCATCTGGTGAAATCCAAACTGTTTCTAGAAGTTTTTCTGTTTCCCCTGCGGAGGTACATTTGGGAATCCTTCCCGATGGTTGGTTATTTACGGAAGATAACGTTAAACTGCAGTTAGTGGCTCTCGATCAAAAAGACAAAACTATTGGTTCCCAAAAAATAAAAGTCACTGCCTACAAAAGAGAATTTTATTCCAACCGGAAACGTTTGGTAGGTGGTTTTTATGCTTATGAACATTATGAAGAGGTAACAAAACTCGGAGATTTTTGCGAAGGAAAAACAGATTCTAAAGGAATTTTAATTTGTGAAGGTAAATCGCCTGGTGTGGGTGATATCGTGTTTCTTGCAGAAACAAAAGATTCTAAGGGGAACCAAACTAACTCCAGTTATAATGTTTGGGTAAGCTCCAAACAAGAAGCCTGGTTTGATGTGAGTGACCACAACCGTATGGATATTCTCCCAGAGAAACGTTCCGTGGAGGTAGGGGAAACCATTAAAGTCCAAGTTCGTTCTCCTTTCCGAGAAGCAACAGCCCTTGTCAGTTTAGAAAGAGAAGGTGTTCTCGATTATTTTGTAACCCCGGTATCGGGAAAAGATCCAGTGATTTCCATTCCTATCAAAAAGGAATATGCTCCCAACGTTTTTGTTTCTGTATTTTTAGTTCGTGGTCGCGTCGGAGATCCCAAACCAACAGGTCTAGTGGATTTAGCAAAACCAGGATACCGTTTGGGTCTGACTATGTTAAAAGTCGGATACAAACCGTACAGTTTGTCTGTCTCTGTAAATCCTGAGAAAAAACTTTACCAAGTCCGAGAAACGGCAAATGTAGAAATTGAAATCAAAACTTCAGAGGGAAAGGTTCCTGTGGAATCAACAGAAGTGACACTTGCCGTTGTAGACGAAGCACTTTTGGAACTATCTCCGAACCCCACTTGGAATTTATTAGATTCTATGATGGGAACAAGACCTCATACTGTGGGAACTTCCACTGCCCAATCACAGATCATTGGAAAACGTCATTTTGGTTTGAAAGCAAAACCGGAGGGAGGAAGTGGGGGAAAACAATCCACACGTTCTCTTTTTGATACCTTACTCTATTGGAAAGGAAAGGGAATTGTTGGAAAAGATGGAAAATTAAAGTTTAGTTTTCCTTTAAATGATTCCCTTACCAGTTTTCGGATCGTAGCTGTTGCTACTTCAGGTGCCAAAGAATTTGGAACGGGGATGGCAAAAATCCAAACTACACAAAAAATTCAGTCCTTTTCTGGGATTCCACCTGTGGTTAGGTTAGGTGACAATCTTCGCCATGAAGTAACACTTAGAAATGCTGGTGAAAACAAAGAACAACTTCGATTACGTCTTTCCGTAACGGATGTAAAAAATGGAACCGATGTCAAAGAAGATTTAGAAACCAAATCGGCAATCCTCGGTCCAGGGGAAACTAAAGTAGTTTTTTGGGATTTAACCGTTCCTGAAAATACCACCAAACGAAAGTTCCATTTAGAGGTTTCTGCACCAAATGGAACGATCCTTGACCAAATGGCTGTGGAACAAAAAGTTTTGCCTGTGGATTCAGAAAGAGTATACCAAGCAGGTTTGTTTTTATATGAATCACCAATAAAAGAATCGGTTCAGGTTCCTGAAGGTTCAAAACCCGACTCTGGTAAAATGATTTGGAAGGCATCACCTACCATCCTAACGAGTTTATCTGGAATTCAAAATTATTTCCACAACTATCCTTACTATTGTATGGAACAACGTGTTTCCAAGGCCATCGGACTAAAGTCAGAGGTTTTATGGAATGAGGTTTTATCTGATTTGAATTCCTTTTTAGATTATAGTGGCTTTGTTAAATACTTTGCCCGTATGGAACATGGGAGTGAAATCCTCACAGCTTATATACTAACCTCAGCACAACTTACCAACAAAAAGATTCCTGAAGATGCTTTGGGAAGAATGATTGCAGGTTTACAAGGATATGTAGAAGGCCGTGTCAATGGAGAAAGATATAGATTCGGTGCCGATTCCGTGATTCGAAAAATTATAGTTTGGGAAGCCCTTACAAGATACCAAACTTATGAATGGGAACAAGTAAGACCAATTTTTGACGGACTTGAGTTTTTACCAACCGCATCCCTGATTGACTTAGCAGAAATTTGGGGAAGAGTCAATGGGGGAGATAGTTCTGTCAAATCTAGATTAATTAGTGTTTTGCGATCTAGACTTAATATCCAAGGTTCTGAACTTGTGATTGCGGATTCTGGGTTTACCAATCCTTGGTGGATTTTGGGAAGTCGCGATTATACGATGGCAAAATTTTTACTTTGGTCATTTTCCGAACCAAGTTATAAAAAAGATATGCCTCGCCTGATCAAAGGATTTGTCAAAATGCAAAAACGGGGAAGTTATGATACTACACTTGGGAATGCTTATTCCATTTTGGTATTTGACCGTGTGAGTAAACTCCTAGAATCCGAAAAAGTCACCGGTGGAAAAATAAAGATCCAATCGACAAAAGAAGTGTATCAATTGGAACCTAACGGAAAACAGACGGTATCTCAAACCATCGGAACCACTCTAGAGACAGTTTCTGTGAGTTATGACGGAAAGGGCAAACCTTGGGTGGAATGGTCCGTGAATTCTATCCTACCTTTGAAGGCTCCCATTTCCAGTGGATACCGTATCAAACGAACTTTTGAACCAGTCCAAGTGGCAAAATCTGGGGTTTTGACAAAAGGGGATACCATTAGGGTTACCTTGGAAATCCAAGCAGATTCCGATAAAACTTGGGTGGTTGTGGAAGACCCAATTCCTCCAGGTTCTCTTCCACTGGGTCGAGGATTCGGCAGGGAATCCATCATCCAAGGGGAAGGCAAAACAGGGGATACTTCATATTATTTGAGTTTTGAGGAAAAGACTCTCTCAATGTACAGAGCATATTTTGAGTATCTCCCCAAAGGAACCCATACCATCGAACATAGCTTCCGTTTGAACCATTCGGGAAGTTTTAAGATGCCGGCCACCCGGGTTGAGGCCATGTATTCCCCCGAAACTCATGCAGAATGGCCGAATGAAACTGTAAGGATTTCGGAAAACGGGGACTAGGAAAAGTTTACGGAATCAGGGGTTCTGGAATTATGACTCTAATGGGTCCGAACCAAGCCCCTCTTTTCCCCATCCGAATCCTAAAAATCTCCCTTTGGTTTACAGTTTTTTTTTATCTATTTTTTTTACTCTTTAATACAAGTTTTACCATCATGGGAGTCGATGTAGGAGACTTCCTCAAACAGTATTTAGGTGCTTTTTTTGGAGTTTATCTTAACACTACCCTCAAAGTTTTTTCCGTTTCTCTGTTTTTACACCTCTCTCTCTTTTCTCTTGTTTTCTTAACCTACCATTTTCTGAATCGAAGAGAAGTTTCTTGGGTCGTTTTATCGGCTTGGGTTCTTCTTATTGAATGTTTGGCTCTTTGTCATTCGATGGTTAGTTTTCCACAAATTTATGGTGAGTTCTTTTTCTTCCGATATCCATCTTTTGCTTCGTTCCTTTATTTTTTAACAGACCACACCAGTCCCTTTTATTTCAGTTTTGCTTTAGGACTCCTACTTTTTCTTTTTATCACCTTTCTCCTTTTCCAAATTTATCTCCATAAAAATAAAGAATCCTATTTCTCTTTAGTGCATGTTCTTGTGTTAGGTTTGGTTCATTTGTCAGGATTCTATATTTTGGGGATTGTTTATTTTGCCATTTTGTTTTGGCAGGGAAAACAATACCAAAGAGTCCATATCAAATCTTATGGATTTATTATTTTCCTTTTAATCTTCCTATATTTAATTCCTAGTATTTGGAACCAAATTGAGGTTTTGACTAAATCAAAAGAAAAAGACAAACCTCCCATTTTTATTTTATCTGCTGACTCCCTTCGGTATGATAAAGTGGGCCAGAAAATTAATGGAAAAAGCATTACACCAAATATTGATTCTTTTGCAAAAGATAGTTTTGTCTTCCATGACCACCATACAACGATTCCGCGTACTTTCCCAAGTTGGACAGATTTATTAACGGGACAATATTCGATGAGCCACAAGGTTCGGGATATGTTTCCTTCCTTGGAAGAAAAACAAAGGATTGGATCTGCTTCTTTTCCTACGATCCAACAAATGTTGCAGAAGTTGGGTTACAAAAGTTATGCGGTGGGAAGTTTTGCCGCAGATATTTTTCCCCGCGCCAATTTCGGATTTGATGAAGTATTGGCCCCGAATTTTAATGCTCGCATTATGACCGTTCAGCGAACTGCTGAATCACAGTTGTTTCTATTACCTTTTCTGACTGGTTCCTGGTTTTCCGGCGGAATGTATTTAGAGGAGATGGATGGGTTATCTACTTGGGGTGACGGAACACGAATCCTTAACCGCTTTCGTTCCATTCTCAAACGAGAAGGAGATTCTCCTTATTCGGTCACTTATTTTTCGAGTGTCATTCATTTTCCTTACACTCCTGCTTATCCTTACTACAAATCATTTACAAATCCCAAATATTATGGAAAATATAAGTATTTAAAGTTTGTGGACCCAACTAACTCTTCTTTACCGAACGAAGAGGAAACAAAACAGATCCGGGGGCTTTTTGATAGTGCGGTGTATGCTTTTGATGCCGAGTTTGGAGAGATCCTTTCTGAACTCAAAGAACGTGGGATTTATGACGAAGCCATTATCATTTTGACTGCTGACCACGGGGAAGCATTGTATGAAGATGTACATGGGCAAGGGCACGGTGAACATTTACGTGGGGAAGCAGTGACTCATGTTCCTTTACTCATCAAATTTCCAAAATCTAAAATAGAGACAACAAAAGAACACGAGTTTTTTGGAATCACATCCAGTGTGGATTTATATCCAACCATTATGGATTATTTTGGAATCCCCACCAAGCAGGAGTTTCCTGGTAAGTCATTACTACCGATCCTTGGAAAAACCAATTGGGAAGAAGACAGGTTTGTATATGCGGAAACAGGAATTTGGTTTTCTGATGTTGGGGATCACTTCTTTCAAAAACAAAGGATTCCTTATCCGAACATCCTTTCCCTCCACCAAGTAGTTCCCGAAGAGGACTACCAAATCATGATCACCGATCCTATTTATCGAGAAACCATTGCTTTTTCTAAACATAGGTCAGTTCAAAATTCAAATTATAAATTAATATATATACCTACACGCCAAGGTGTGTTATTTGAATTGTATGATCGAAAAAACGACCCTCTCAATAGGAAAAACCTTTATCCCCTTCACCCAGTAAGTGCCAAAATGAAAGACTTACTTTATAAAACGGTGATCCAGTGGGAAGAAGCCACTCTCGCAGGAGAGTATTTAATACCGAGTTCTTTATCAGATATAAATGAAAACTAAATAGGAAAAAAGAGGAAACTATGCCGCAACGTAACGACTTAAAATCAATTTTGATCATCGGATCCGGGCCAATCGTCATCGGGCAGGCATGTGAATTTGACTACTCCGGAACCCAAGCAACCAAAGCCCTACGAGAAAAAGGGATACGAGTCATTCTCGTAAATTCCAATCCGGCAACCATTATGACGGATCCTGATCTTGCCGATGCAACTTACATCGAACCACTCACGGTTCCTGTTCTTGAAAAAATCATAAAAAAAGAAAAACCAGATGCCATCTTACCAACCGTAGGTGGACAAACGGCTCTCAACTTAGCATTGGCCCTTCATAAAGAAGGTGTTTTAGAAAAATACAATGTAGAGTTAATCGGTGCGAAAGTAGACGCCATCCGTAAAGCAGAAGATAGAGAACTTTTCAAACAAGCGATGGAAAAACTGGGAATCCGGGTCGCAAAATCCTTTATGGTTTCCGATATGGATGCCGCAAGAAAAGCAAAAGACGAAATTGGATTTCCTATCATCATTCGACCTGCCTTTACCTTAGGGGGAACAGGTGGTGGAACTTGTTACGAAGAGTCGGAATTCGAAGAAATTGCGCAGAAAGGTTTATCTGCATCCCCCATCTCACAGATATTAGTTGAAGAATCGGTTATGGGATGGAAAGAGTTCGAGTTAGAAGTGATGCGAGATCTGGCCGATAACGTAGTCATCATTTGTTCTATCGAAAATTTAGATCCAATGGGTGTTCATACAGGAGATTCTATTACAGTTGCCCCACAACAAACGTTAAGTGATAGAGAATACCAACGACTCCGTGATATGTCCATCGACATCATTCGAGAGATTGGTGTGGAAACCGGTGGTTCTAATATCCAGTTTGCTGTAAATCCAGAGAATGGTGATGTCATTGTCATTGAAATGAATCCTCGTGTATCAAGATCCTCGGCATTGGCATCGAAAGCAACGGGATTTCCCATTGCAAAAATTGCCGCTTTGTTATCGATAGGATACACTTTGGATGAGATCCGAAATGATATCACTCGTGTGACGCCTGCTAGTTTCGAACCATCCATTGATTATGTGGTTACAAAAATTCCAAGGTTTGCCTTTGAAAAATTCCCTGGTTCCGATAATACCTTAGGAGTTCAAATGAAAGCTGTTGGGGAAGCGATGGCCATTGGTCGTAACTTCAAAGAAAGTTTTCAGAAAGCCCTTCGTTCCTTGGAAACCGACCGATTTGGATTTGGCAGTGATGGTTATTTAAAAGAACTTTTGGAATGGGAATCGATTCCGAAAGAAGAAAGAAAAACTTGGCTTACTGCAAAAGTAAAACGTCCTACTGACAAACGCATTTTTTATGTAAAAATGGCTTTTGATTTTGGAATGAGCGTGGAAGAAATTTTCGAAATTTGTAAAATTGATCCTTGGTTTCTCTATCAATTTGAAGAGTTATTCCAATTAGAGAATCGGTTTCGAAAAGAAGGAAAAACGATGATTGAAGAAATGAAGAAGGCAGGTTTTTCAAACCGCCAACTTGCATTTCTAAATAAAGAAGAACAAATCTTATCTCAAGTTCGAAGCGGAGCTGCTATCGAAATTACAAAAGCCAAAGTGGAAAAAACTCTTCGTGAGGAAGAAGAGGCAATCGAAAAATATTTAGAAGAAAAAAACATCCACCCAGTCTATAAACGAATTGATACGTGTGCCGGGGAATTTGAAGCTTTTACGCCTTATATGTATTCCTCTTATGACGAAGAGGATGAAGCTGATGTCACTTCGAAAAAGAAAGTGATGATCCTCGGTGGTGGTCCAAACCGTATTGGGCAAGGAATTGAATTCGATTATTGTTGTTGCCATGCTTCCTTTTCCTTACAGGAAGCAGGAGTTGAATCCATCATGGTCAACTCCAATCCAGAAACAGTTTCCACAGACTATGATACTTCTGACAGGTTGTATTTTGAACCTTTAAGTCTTGAAGACGTAATGGCAATTTTCAAAAAAGAAAAACCTGATGGCGTTATTGTTCAGTTAGGTGGTCAAACTCCTTTAAAATTAGCTAAATCATTGGAAAAAAGGGGAGTTCCAATTCTTGGAACCAGTCCCGACTCCATCGACCGTGCAGAAGACAGAAAACGTTTTGCAGAAGTTTTAGAGAAACTAAATTTAAAATCACCTGAAAATGGAATTGCCGCCTCCAAAGACAAAGCCAGAGAGATTGCACGAAAAATCGGTTATCCTGTTCTTGTGAGACCTTCCTATGTGTTAGGCGGAAGGGCCATGTTAATTGTAAACGAAGAGTCAGAACTCGATAAATACATGGAAGAAGCAGAAGAGGTATCAGAAGATAGACCACTTCTTGTAGATTCTTTTTTACAAGATGCGACCGAAGTCGACGTAGATGCTCTTTGTGATGGAAAGGATGTGTTCATTGCTGGAATCATGGAACATATTGAAGAGGCAGGAATTCACTCCGGTGACTCAGCTTGTGTGTTGCCCCCACAATCCATTTCTCAACGAATGTTACAAGAAATTGAAGAGGCCACTTACCGTTTGGCTTTGGAATTAAATGTAAAGGGACTCATTAACGTTCAATATGCGATCAAAGAAGAAACTTTGTATGTATTGGAAGTAAATCCTCGGGCTTCACGAACAGTTCCTTTTGTTGCCAAATCAATTGGAATTCCGGTAGTGAAAATTGCCGTAAGGTTGATGTTAGGGGAATCTTTGTCTTCTTTTAAATTAGGAAAACGTTTTTCTGCTCCTATGATCACTGTGAAAGAAGCGGTTTTACCATTTAGTAAGTTTCCTGGTGTTGATACCATCCTTGGGCCTGAGATGAGGTCCACCGGAGAAGTGATGGGTGTTGCAACCACAAAAGGGGAAGCCTTTGTCAAAGCACAGATCATGGCGGGTGAAGAACCACCTAAACACGGAACTGTTTTTGTGACTATTAATGATAAAACTAAAAAGGAATTACTCGAACCAGTAAGATCATTATCCAATTTAGGTTATAATATTATAGCAACGGAAGGAACACATAAATTTCTTTCTGATAATGGAATCCTATCCAGTAAAATTAATAAAATTTATGATGGATACTTCCCGAACGTGATTGATTATATCAAAGAGAAAAAAATTCATTTGATCATCAATACTCCTTTGTCAAGAGTCACCCGCGAAAATGCGTTTACGATCCGCCAAGCAGCGATTAAATATAAGGTGCCTTGTTTGACTACTTCGCAAGCAGCTAGAGCACTCATTCATGGTTTGGTGGAAATGAAGGATAAAGGTTTTTCTGTGAATTCCTTACAGGAAATTCACAGAGGACATCAAAAATAGTAAACTAATCTTGGGATTTAGAAAGATTAACAGGCCTCTGTTAAATTTCTAAATCTTTCAGTATGGACTCAATTCGCTTTCGATTCACACCTAGGTCTGATTTTCCCAGCCGCGAAGCAGACCGAAAGTGTAAGAGTTTATTTTTTTCATCAAAATAAAATTCTACATCATCCACATAACGCATGATAAGTGATGTGAATTCTGCATAAATGTAATTAGGATTTTCTTCGATGATTTTTGTACGTGGTGAAAGCTCTAATTTTCTTTTTAATATTTGGACTGCTTCTTTTAAAGGTTTCTTGTAGGGAAGCGGGCTTCTATAGTGTTCTTTGTCTGTGGGATTTGCAAAACTGCTAATGCAGTTAGGAGTTCCTGGGCATTCAGCCAATTTCTCTGACTTAACACCTAAAAAAACTGGCCTGGTTCCGGTACAGGCTAATAAAAATGCAAGAAGGGCTATCGGAAAGAGCATCTGGAATTTTTGGTTCATTGGATCATTCTCTTGGGGTTTATCTGATTGGACGGGTCCTGTTTCCAAATAGTCATAAAAATCGCCTGTCTTTTCTCGCTTGAACTTTCCCTTCCTTACTTCTTACTGGTGCCTGTTCCCCAAAAATCCTAGGTTAAGGAGATTTGGGCTAGGGGAAGGACTAGAGTTTCATGGAAAAAAAACATAAGATTTCGGAATTGGTTATAATTGGGAAAAAAGATTGGACATTCTATGTTGAAAGTAATTATTTATATCGATCGTTCGATATAAATAAGGGATTTTTCCGATGCCAAAGATAGTCGATCATGATCTCTACCGGGCAGAACTTTTGACCAAGTGTATGCCTATCTTTGTGACGAGAGGTGTGTCATCGGTTTCGATGCGGGAACTATCCAAGGAATTGGGGGTTTCTACGGGAACTCTTTACCATTATTTTCCGACCAAGGAGATTCTCTTTGCGTCGATGGTAAAACAACTTGTGGCAATTGATGCAAAAGAGATCACCGAACTATCTGAGAGTCACTCAGGTCTTTCGGATATAATGAATTTTGTCGCTTCGCGAGAAGATCATTTTTTGAACCTGATGTTACTGGCTGTGGATGTAAAGAGGCACCTTAGTGATTCCCATGAACTTTCGCAGTTGGTGGAAGACTCTTTTACTACATATCGAACGGCTTTGGACCGATTCTTTCCAACCAATGCCAATACGATGAGTGGAAAGGCTTTTTTATCTTTTTTTCTTGGAGCATTGTTTTTAAAAAATAAAGCCACGGAAAAAACAAATTGGCCAGAACTTTTTGATGGATTGGAGAACTTGAAGGTATTGTTCCAAAATAAAGAATAAGGAGATCGTTTATGACTCTAATCAAACGACTTAGTTTTTTACTTTGTTACGTTTTACCAATTCTTGTTGTGGTTGCCGAAGCAGTAGGGGGAATTAGTTATCTGATAGTTCCTATTACTGTTTTTATAGTTTTACCAGTTCTTGATTTAATTCTTGGAAGAGATGAATCAAATCCATCCGAAACTCATTTTTTTAAAATACAAAACGATACTTATTTTCGATATTTGACAGAAATTTGGGCTTATGTTCAGCTAATATTTGTCATATGGTCTGTATACCGGATTAGTTTTTTTCCTCATACAACTTCAGAGTTTATTCTCTTTGGTCTTGCCGTAGGAATTGTTACCGGTGGGGTCGGGATTACTGTAGGACATGAACTAGGTCATAAAAATACTAAGTATGAACAGTTCCTTGCAAAAATGATTTATATGACGGTTTGTTATATGCATTTTTATATAGAACACAACAGAGGACACCATACAAAAGTTTCCACTCCTAGTGATCCTGCATCTTCTAAAAAAAATCAATCCTTCTATCAGTTTTATCCGCAGACAGTGTTTGGGGCTTTCCAATCTGCTTGGGAATTGGAGAAAAAACGACTATCTAAGTTGGGACTTGGAGTATTTCATTATCGTAATGAAATGATTTGGTATATGGTCATTACCATTTTATTTTTAACGACTATGGTAGTTTTGGGATCTCTTGGGAGTGGAAAAGGATTTCGATTGGAAATTCTTGTGTTTTTACTTTTTCAATCCTTTGTTGCCTTTTCTCTTTTAGAACTCACAAACTACATTGAACATTATGGTTTGAAACGAAACCAAAATGCCCAAGGAAAGTTTGAGAAAGTATTACCAATCCATTCTTGGAACCAAAACTATTTTGTTTCTAATGCACTACTTTTTCAATTACAAAGGCATTCTGATCATCATGCGAATGCAGGAAGAAGATACCAAACCTTACGTCATTTTGAAGAGGCACCTCAGTTGCCTTATGGCTATGAGGTGATGATTTTAATTGCGCTTATTCCTCCGCTTTGGTTTTCCATGATGAATCCAATTTTGGAGTCTTGGGAAAAGAAAACGGCTATTGGATCCTAAATCAAATTTAATTCATCCAATATTTCTACTAACATTCACTTTATAATTTGGACATGGACTCACGAAAAAGTTTTTTCGTGAGTCACTTGTTTTATTATGATTCGGATTCTGTGAGAACGGACCTTTTACTCTTTAAAATGGAAAATAAAAGATACAATAAGGCAAGAACTCCTAAATAAAAGAAACCGGTGGCTAGATATCCTGAAATGGGTGGGTAGAGGATACTAAAACTAAAGTCGGGATTTTCTGATTCTGCAAGGAGTGTTCCCCTATTTACTTCAGCGTTTTTAGTTTCTTCCCCAGATGGGTAAGAGTAAGGATCAAAACTAGGCGGCCATTGGTAAGGGTTTCCGTAATAGAGTGCATAACCTTCTTTGGAAGCATCCGCATTTGCAAAAAAATATATTTCTTCTAATGGTTGGACAGAGATCACTTCTTTTAGGTGAAGGGTTTCGTTTTCTCCATCATAAATTTGTATTTCAAATTCAGAGGTGATCGTTTGAGAGAGTGGTATTTCGGTATAAACGCCATCTGATTTGTTGTGAGTAACGGTTCCGTCGAATACTGTCTCCCATTCTTTTTTGTTAATTTTTCCTCGGACGATTACGTTTCTTTCCCAATTATCTTCTTCAATACGTAATTTCAAAATTTGAAAAGCGGACTTAGTTTCATTGGGAAACAAAAACTGGCAATGGTTTTCGGCAAGGACAGGATCCGTTACCGTATGTGTTTTTTCGTAATACAAGTTTTTGTTTTGTTTGGCTCTATATGCGGATGGAAACTTTAGATCGGATCCAGGTTCTGCTTCCAAACGAACAAAACGATGTTTTGTATTTCCTAAATCAATTTCACCAGAAGTTTGGCTTCCATATTTATAAAGAAATACGGTTTTGGAATCCGTAAATTGGTCAGGATTGTCACCTAACTTAAGAGTGATGGAGGTTTCGTAGTCATAAGCACTCGACACAGAAAGTTTTGTGTAGTTCATACCTTCTGGTAGTTTGGGAAGTTCCAATACGTAAATCTCCAAATCATCCTTTTTGGAAAATAGTAGTTCTGGTTTTACTTTTTCTGTGTTTTTCGAAATTTCTTCCGCATTTTGGATATGGTAGGGAACAATGTCTCCGTTGTAAGTTAAACGTAAGTCTCCGTAAAAAGAATGTTTGTAAATATCTTCATCTAACATGAGTTTTACAACTCCGTTAGGGGAAAGATTTCCTGAGATTTTTAAATCCTTTTTGTATTTAAAATTTTGCACTGCAAGGGGGCGACTAGTTACTTGTGTTGTAATGGCTAAAAATAATAGAATAGGGAGTAAATATTTGAACTTCATTTTGTTTCCTTCTTAAAATGGTTGTATAACGTTCCTGTAACGATGAGTGTGATTCCTAAAAATAATCCTGCCGAAATTCGGTAACCCAAACTCAAATTCCAAAAATCATAAAGATAGAATTTTATGATGACTAGAGCTAAAGATCCAAATCCTACGTATCGTAACGATTGGATTTTTTTTCCAAATCCAACTGACAACGCTATGAACCCATAAAGAATCAAACTCAGAGTGTAGAGAAATAACTGTTTCTCCTCTGGAAATCCTAAGTAAATTTCAACAAAGGTTCCGAGTAACCAATACGGGTAAGCTGCATACAAAAATAATTTGGATAGGTCTGAGAACTTTCTACTATAAAGGTAAGAAAGTACAAGGTAAGCTGAACCTGTTGCAAATACCAAAAAACGTCCGTTGAGGAAAGGAATTTCGTTTTGCGAACGATAGGTGAAAGCAAAGATATAAAACAGTGCAAAAAACCAAACGGGAAATGCAGCAAAGTACATATACAATTGTTTGGAATAAGTTGAAGCAACAGTCACAAGAAAAGCGAAACTGATTAGACTAAAAGCTAAAAATTTTCCAGTAGTTCCGATGACAATCAAACTGACGATAAATGGTAGTCCGAAAAGACCAATCAAATCATAGAGTTTTTTCTTTTCTAAATTAAGTGCTGTTCGTCTGATGGAACGTTCATATAATCCATAGAATAGAATTAGAATGAGTGTTAGTAAAAAAGGTTTTGCGATAGGATAAAAAATCGAGAAGGCCCAATACGATTGTAAAAATCCTAAACCTAAAGTAAATCCAATCGTAACAAGGTTAAGAACTAAATCTTTAGATTTTTTTGATTCTAATGTCTGAAACTCTCGTAGTAAAAATAAAACAAAAACTCCAAGTTGGAATAAAATCGGAAAAAATGGTTTTGATTCCTCTAATTTGTCATTGGCCCATCCAGCAAAGATTAGGTGGTTTGCACAAAGAAGTAATAAGGGAATTACCTTCCAATCTTTATCTTTTCTTACCCAGAAAAAAAGAAGATTCCAAAGGAGTAAGTAAGTGAAAAGGAAAGGATAGGAGTTTTGGCCTGTCGACAAAAGGAGAGGAACTGAAAATGCACCAAGAGAGGCAAATCCAAATAATACCTCACTTTTTTCGGCATGGGCAGTGGCCACGGTAGTCAAACTGAGAATCAGGAGACCCACAAAACAGGTTTCGGTAGAATAAAGATCATACCAGAGATAACCAGAATAGTATGCCGAAAATAAAATAGCGATTCCGAGTCCAAGAAGGCTTGGGGAAAGATAAGGCCTTGAATGCCTTACACGGAATCCATAAATCAGTATCGGGATGGCAGAGATAAGCCCAATCCAAATGCGAACAGATTCGTTGATCCAATACTCTTCAATGGCTAAATAGAAAAACCAAATGGTTGCCAAGAGAAGTGAAAACACTCCTAACTTAACAAATAAATTTTCGCCAATCCACTGTACAAACCAATTAGGTCCTTCGCCTAGTGTAACTTCTGCTTGGTGGGTATGCACAGGAGTTGGTTTCGAAACAGGGGGAGTTTGCTGTTTTGGAGTTTCTGTTTTTGTTTGCGAAAGGACTCTTTCTTTTAAAAAAGAAAGTTCCCTTTCCATCGCTTGGATCCTAGAAAGGATATCTTTAGATTCTTTTTCTTCCACGGAGGAAATGCTTCACATCCGTGAATAGAGGGGAACTACTTTTTATTCTGGATCGCTCCACATGCCATTTTCGCGAATGAGTTCTATGAGTTGGTCGGCCGCTTCTTCTTCCGAAACACCTTTTTTTACAATTTCTTTCCCTTTGTAGAGATGAACCTTACCAATTCCAGCACCAACATATCCAAAATCGGCATCTGCCATCTCTCCTGGACCATTGACAATACATCCCATTACGGCTATTTTCACACCTTTTAGGTGCCCTGTTCTTTTTTTGATCATTGCCGTTGTCGATTGTAAATCGAACATAGTTCGGCCACAAGAGGGACAAGATATATATTCTGTTTTTGTTAGGCGAAGCCTAGTTGCTTGTAAAATATCGAAACTTAAAACCAGTGACTCTTCCGGTTCACCATCACCAAAGGACAAACGAACCACATCACCAATTCCATCAAGTAAACTTCCACCCACTTGGATGGAAGATTCATAGAGCAAAGTTTCCTTATCTTGTGTTTGTGTGACAAGAGTTATGGGATAATCAGATTCTCGCAAATGATAAGCAAGTTTTCGAACAGTAAGTAAATCCCCATTTTTTACAGAAAAAATGAGGTTTTCAATTTTTCTTTTTTTAGATTCTCTAACAATTTTTTCTGTTAGGTGAATGTCTTCGGCTTCGATACTCCACTCCACACAACGTTTGTCTTTTGCAAAACGAGTTACAAAATCCAAAAGGTCGTCCCATGACTCTTCCGATTCCTTAAAAAATATATGAGGATTTACCACCCACTTTTGAATGCGGTATAGGTCTTCGGCCAAACTATCATATTGGTAAGTCAGTTCGTTTGATAGTTCCACAGATACCGGTAAGGGAAAGGAACCACGGCGCACCATAGTGCCTAAAGAAATTAAATCCAGTTCGGAATGGATGGCGAAGTGGAGCATTTCAGGAATTCTGCCTGACTTGGATTCCCTTTGGATGAGGTGGAGGACTTCTTCTGCTGATTCTGATCCAAAAAAAGGAAAACAGATTTCTATCCGAACCGGAGAGGAATCTCCCAGTTTTGTTTCGCCTAAACAAAGTTCTTTGGAATAAAACCTGGAGTATTGAAATGGATCCCGAAATTCAGTATAAATGGTTTCTCGTTTTTCAGAAATTCCTGGTTGTGATGGAGAGTAGGGATAAGAGGTTGTTTTCTTTTCATTTAGAAACAAATCATTGTATTTGCGAACAAGTTCTTTGGCGACAGGGATTTCATGAATGGCATCTTCTGTGAGTGAAACTCGGATGGTATCTCCCAGTCCATCTTCGAGTAAACTGCCTATACCAATGGCTGATTTGATTCTTCCATCTTTTCCATCACCTGCTTCTGTAACACCTAAATGTAAGGGATAATCCATTCCTAAATCGTAAAACCTAGAAACTAACATTCGATAGGCTTGTATCATCACTTGCGGATTGGAAGCTTTCATGGAGACAACAATGTCTTTATAAGAATTTTTTTCTGCAATCCGAATGAATTCTAAAGCAGATTCCACCATACCAAGAGGAGTATCTCCAAACCGGTTCATGATTCTATCGGAAAGACTTCCGTGATTGGTTCCGATACGCATGGCAACACCCAGTTCTTTGGCACGTAGGACAAGGGGAGTAAATACTTCTTCGATTCTTTCTAACTCTTCGTTGTAGTCTTTGTCTGTATATTCGATGATTTCAAATTTCTTTTTGTCTGCAAAATTACCTGGATTGATTCGCACCTTTTCAACCCATTCCACACATTTGAGTGCTACTTGCGGTGTAAAATGAATATCCGCAACAAGAGGCACTGTAAGTCCTAATTCTTTCATTCGTTTTCGAATGTTTGGTAAATTATCCGCATCAGCTTGGCTTGGCACTGTTAGGCGAACTATTTCTGAACCTGCTTTTTCTAAATCAGCAATTTGTTTGATACTTGCTTCCGTATCTCTTGTGTTAGATGTAATCATGGATTGGATACGAATTGGATTTTTTCCTCCAATTCCCACTGTACCAACCATTACTTCCCGGGTAGGACGTCTTTTATAGAAAAATGGCGATTCGTTATATTTGGTGCTCATTTGAATCTTATGTTCTCATTATCTAGGAAATTAAATTCGAAATTTTGGGCAAGCAGTATGAAAAAAATCTGTGGGTTTCAATTTCCCTATCCCCCAGACCGAAAATCTATTTAGGAAGAAAAACCGGTTTTTTGAGACAATGAATACGGAAGTAAAACAAGGATTACAGCGAAAATACCGGGTGCAGGTTACGGTGGCCATTTACCGTGAAGGAAGTTTATCTTATAAAAGTGAAATCCTTTCACCTGCCCATTACGACAAACGTCAAGAGGCTCGTGACCATATCCGTCAGGAAATTCGAGAACGATTAGCACATTCCAAATTCTTCCGTTCCACTCGTTTAGATTATGATTTGGTTCGTTATACAGAAGAAGGAAGTTGTAATACCTTTCTTCGTTATAGTATCCAAGACTCAGAAACTTGAGCCCACAAAAAAAACTCCAGGGCTGGTACCAAATTCATAAAAGGGACCTTCCGTTTCGAAAGAAAAAACAAGCCTATCCTATTTGGGTTTCTGAAGTGATGTTACAGCAGACTCGTGTCAATGCAATGCTTCCATTGTATGATTCGTTTATGAAACGGTTTCCCACACCAGAGTCTTTAGCATCTGCCGAGGAAGAAGAGGTTCTTTCTTATTGGAAAGGGCTAGGGTATTATAGTCGTGCACGTAATCTCAGAAAGGCAGCCATTTTTCTTGTACAAAATTATAATGGATCTTTTCCTAAAGATTTAAATTTAGTTTTGAAACTTCCCGGAGTTGGAAACTATACGGCAAGGGCCATTCTTTCCATTGCTTATGACTTACCGCTTGCGGTTTTGGATGGAAACGTAAAACGAGTTCTCTCTCGTTATTTTGGATATACAGAAAATATTTTAGGATCGAAAGCAGATACTGACTTACAACAAAAGGCAGATGATTTTTTAAACAAAGATCATCCTGGAGACCATAACCAGGCCATGATGGAACTTGGGGCGACACTTTGTTTGCCGGAGTCTCCTAAATGTTTATTATGTCCATTGACTGATTCTTGTTATGCGAGAATTCATCAAAAAACGGGAGAGATCCCACTAAGGGTCAAAGAAAAAAAACAAATTCAATTAAGTGCTGAAATTTTGGTTTTTGATTTCAAAGACAAAATCCTACTTGTGAAAGAACCTAAAATGCGTTTTTTGAAAGAGATGTTCCATTTGCCCTATGGATTTATTGGTGAAATTCCAGAAGAAACCTATGAACCTACCTCCTTCTTTTTAGCCTTAAAAGAATTGTTTCCAAGTCTTCTCGCCCTTGGGAAATTTAAACATACCATCACTCATCATAAGATGGAATTTTCTGTCCTACGTCAAAGTTTGAAAGAAAGAACCCAGGTGGAAACTTTGGCCAAAAATTTTGGTGTGGAAAGCAAATGGGTCCAACTTTCCTCCTTAGATCGGGAATTCCCTTCCTCCCTTGCCTCTAAAGTCAAAAAGTTTTTGCTTTACTAAAAGTTTTAATTCGTTACCATTCATGGGCCATGGCCGAATTCATTGTTTGGATCGAAAGACTTGTTTCCAACATCCCTCTGCCCATTTTGGAGGTCTGGGGTCGGTTTTCTTTTTTACTAGGTTCTATTATTGCTATATTCGCATTTACTGGTTTTACGTTTCGAAATGGAAAAACTTTAAGAATCTCAAGAGAGGTTTGGAACTGGAACCTAACTAGTTTTTATTGGTTTCTGATTACTTTTGTTACCATTTTTATTACTGGATACTTGGGAAGTTCCATAGTTTTAATTCCCGGTGCACAAACTTTTGAAAGTTTAAAAGATTTATCTGTTTTCCTTTGTTTGAATTTTTTTGGATTTCCGGCTCTTCTTGCTGTTCCCTTTGCCTACGGCTTATCTGATCTGATGGAGGGAGTTCCGCCGGAATTTTTATGGGACTGGTTGCCGGGTTACTTTATCAATCCGTCCTTATTTTGGATTTCCTACCAATTAATTGGAAAATCACCTGACTTTCGTAAGTTCAAGATATGGATATATTACTTTATATTTGTTTTATTGTTTTTACTGTTAGAACCTTTTTTATGGGGTTATTTATGTTCCGAACAATTTGGAGCTGAAATTTCCTATCATACCATTAGTTCTGCACTTCTTTTCACTACAGGAATTACTTGGATCCTCGCACCACTGGCGATGTATATCACATTCCCCTTAGTCAGAAAGTTTGGATTTTTTTGGGCTGAGGTTCCTGGACAAGTGAAAGAAGTAACGATTACCGAACCACAATTGGTTTGGAAATCGGGACCAAAAGAATTTGATTCTTTCGAATCAGAATCGGAATTAAAAACTGGTATTTCCTTACAATTATTTATTGTTGCACCTTTTGTTTGTTTGGTGTTAATTCTTGTTGGTATTACTGCCTATGTAACTCTAAAAAATGCGGAACAATCTGGCTTTCAAATGGTAGAGGTTTTACATAGGCAATGGTCAAAGAATATCAATTTAAGTTTAGATCTATATTTTTCTACCCTTCCTGAAACGAGTAAAGAATACAGTGGAACGAGCGGACTGGGAAAGGTTCTTGATTCCTCCAAAGTAAATGAACAAGGCAAAGTGTATTTGTTAGATGAAAGTTTAAATCCGTTGGCATCACTTGCGAGAGACCGTGGAAAATCCAGATTATTGGAAATTGCCAGAGTTGAACTTAAAAAATTGGGAAATGATATAAATACTTCTGAAAAACGATTTAGTTTTGCAGTTGTGACAAAAAAGCCACTCTCTCGTGAAAATTGGAATGCGATGGTTACTGAGTATTCCCATCCAAAACTAAAAGAAAAAACCTATCTTATCACTTTGTTTCCTTATTCATTTTATTTAAGTGGAGTCCTTAGAGGTAACAGCAAATCAGCCATGGTTTTTGCTTGGGCCATCCTTTTGAGTTTGTTACTGGCAGCTTTTATTGCTGAGTTTGTGACAAGGCCCGTTCTTTCTTTTGCTAAAGCATCTAAGTCACTTGCGAAAGGAGATTGGAATTACCCTGTCGACGAAAGTATAATTGTTGAACTGAAGGATTTATCCGAAGCGTTTCGTTTTATGTCAAAGGAACTAAAACAAAGTTTTGAACGTGTGGAAGAGAGCCAACGTTTGGTGATGGAGACCAATTCAAATTTAGAAGAAAAAATTGGAGAAAGGACAGAAGCGCTTATCGAAAGTAATCGCAGCCTTTTGGAAATGATAGAGACGAAAGAAAAAATTCTAATCGATTTACATAATACACAAACACAACTACTGATGAGTGAAAAACTAGCAGCACTCGGGCAATTTGCCGCAGGAATTACTCATGAATTAAATACTCCACTGGGTGCGATTACTTCTAGCGTTCGTGCCATGTCGGAAATTTTAAAAAATGATATCACTAATTTACCTGAATTTTTGGAGTCTTTAGATAAAACTGAACGTGAAAACTTTCGTTATTTACTCCATTTAAGTTTGTCTTTTGGATCTCGTAATTCAGGGTTACTCAACCGAGCTGAAAAAAAAGAAAGATTAGGGATATTAAATTCCTATCAAATCGAAAATCCTGAAGAAGTGATGGAGGACTTAACATCACTAGGAATTTTACATTTCGACGAACCATTACTCAAGGTTTTAAAGAACCCAAGGTCAGGAATGATCCTTCAAAATGTACATATTTTAGGTAGTTTATATCGATTAGTTTATGTGATTCAAACTGCGACAGAAAAAGCATCCCATGTAGTAAATGCACTCAAACATTATTTACATACCGACCGATTAGAAACACAAACAGAATTACAAAAAGTTCATATCCCCACTGAAATGGATTCTATTTTAACCCTATATCATGCAAAAATAAAAAATGATGTCGAAGTGGTTAAACAGTATAAAACATCTGATTATTGTTTGGTGGAAAAAGACAAACTCAATCAGGTTTGGATTAATATTATCAACAATGCCTTACAAGCAATGGATTATCGAGGTAAAATGACAATTTCAGTCACTTCCAAAGAGAACTTTGTGATCACATCCATTCGGGATTCTGGTAAGGGGATTGCCCCAGAGATTCAGGATAAGATTTTTTTACCTTTTTTTACTACAAAAAAACATGGCGAAGGGATTGGGCTTGGGCTTGACATTTGTAAACAAATCGTAGAAAAAATGAAGGGCAAAATTGAGTTCATATCAAATGAAGAGGGAACTGAGTTTCGAGTGTTTTTGCCAAAGGGAATCGAAGGGGAAAGAGTTTGAATATTACACAACTACATCATGAGAAAAACGCAATCCTATGTGTGGATGATGAACCGATTCTCCTCCTTTCCCTCGTACAAGAACTAAAACGCGAAATTGGTGGCAGTTATACATACGAAACAGCCCAGAATCCTGAAGAGGCGATGGAAGTGATCGATGACCTTTGTAGTTCAGGTGTGGAAGTGATCCTCATTCTCTCCGATTGGCTCATGCCTGGAATGCGTGGAGACGAATTTCTCATCCAAGTCCATCAAAAATACCCACAGATTAAATCCATTCTGATTTCCGGCCATGCGGATCGTGATGCCATCAACCGTGTAAAGGAAGAAGCAAAAACCTACGCCATTTTTTCCAAACCTTGGAATACTAGAGAATTGCTAGATGCAGTTCGTTTCTGTTGCAATTTGACCTAAGTCCATTTTTCTGGACGTAAGGTGCGTACCATCTACATCCGAAAACTCCGATTTGAAGAAGCTCGCATTAAATTAGAGCGAGAACTCCATGAAGCCTTTATGGACGGGGAATCCTATGTCGAAATTTTGCACGGAATCGGGGAAGGAATCCTCAGGCGAATGGCGATTGACTACGTGGAGACCTGCGGTTTTCTGAAACTAGTGGAGACCGATCCGATGTTTCGGTCAAACCCGGGTGCGACCATTGTCGAAATTCTTGCCCCATCCAAAGAATACATCAACCGATTGAAATCATGACCGAATCTAACTCTACTATAGAAATCCTGGACGTTACTTTACGAGACGGGGAACAAACAAACGGTGTCTCCTTTTCTTGGCAGCAAAAGTTAAATATCACCAAACACTTATTAATGGATCTAAAAACCGACCGAGTCGAAATTGCCAGCGCTCGGGTCTCACCTGGTGAGTTTGAAGCCGTTAAAAAAATTGTGGAATGGGCTAAGTCAGAAGGTTTAGACGATCGAATCGAAATTTTAGGATTTGTGGATTATGATAAAACTGTAGAATGGATGAAGGGAACTGGCGTTCGGGTTCTTAACCTTCTTACTAAGGGGTCACTGAACCACCTAACAAATCAACTTCGAAAGACCCCAAGAGAACATTTTTTAGACATTCAGAAAACTGTCGAATTTGCAGCTGCTTCTGGAATCGCCGTAAACGTTTATTTAGAAGACTGGTCCAATGGATACACCCATTCCAGAGATTATGTATTAGAATATTTAGATGTTGTCTCAAAGTTTCCGATCCAAAAATTTTATTTAGCGGATACATTGGGAGTATTGTCTCCCTTCGAAGTTCGGACAGCCATTACTGATCTTGTAAAAGAATTTCCAAAACTCTGGTTTGAATTCCACGGACATAATGATTATGATTTAGCAGTGGCGAACTGTTTGGAAGCAGTGAGTGCCGGTGTTCGTGGGCTCCATGTCGCCGTAAATGGACTTGGGGAACGTGCGGGTAATTCTCCTTTAGAAGCAGTTGTCACAGCAATCCATGACAAAACAAAATTTAAAACTTCCATAGTGGAAAAAGAAATTACCAATGCCTCAAGGCTTGTGGCGGTTTTTTCAGGGAAACGTATTTCGGATAACCGACCCATCGTTGGTGAGGATGTATTCACACAAACTGCTGGAGTTCATGCCGATGGGGACAAAAAAGGAAATTTATATGCCAATCCCATTTTGCCAGAAAGGTTTGGACGATCTAGAGTTTACGCCTTAGGGAAGTTAGCGGGTAAAGCAAGCATTACAGAAAACTTAAAACAATTGGGTATGGTTCTTTCCCCCGAAATTGAAAAAAAAGTTTTGGAACGAGTGATTGAACTTGGTGACCAGAACAAAACCGTCACTAAGGAAGACCTTCCCTATATCATCTCTGATATCACTGGTGAAAATTTAGAAGCTAGTTTTCGAATCGAGTCCTGTACTGTGACAAGTGGGATCGGGGTCAAACCAAAAGCCGAAGTCAAGGTGAATTTCCAGGGGAAGGATTACGCGGCAAAGGGAGAAGGTGACGGCGGTTACGATGCGTTTATGAATGCCCTTGGTAAAATTTTAAAAGAATTAAACATCCAAATTCCAAAACTCTATGACTATGAAGTTCGGATTCCTCCCGGAGGAAATACCAATGCTTTAGTTGAAACAGTCATCACTTGGAAAGTAGAAGGTGAAACTCATCCTATTCGCACCATTGGCATTGACTCTGACCAACAAGTGGCAGCTGTGAAAGCCACAGAACGATTGTTACATATTTTACTCGGAAACGTATGATTCATTTTCTCATTGTGGGCCTTGGGAATCCAGGGGATAAGTATAAAAACACTCGCCATAACATTGGTTTTATGATCTTGGATGCTCTTGCGAGTAGTTTCAGTGTGTCTTTCAAAGATTCCAAAAAATATATGGAATCAACTCATACTCTGGACGGAGACAAAGTCCATCTTTTGAAACCATTAGAGTTTATGAATCTTTCTGGAAAAGCCACCCAAACTCTTGCCAATTTGTATAAAATTCCTCCCTCCCAAATTTTAGTCGTTCAGGATGAAGTGGACCTACCTTTCGGAAAAATTAAAAATAAAATTGGCGGCGGAACGGCTGGCCACAACGGACTAAAAGATATCGTGGCAAAACTAGGTTCGCAAGAATTCCACCGGTTGCGGTTTGGAGTTGGTAAACCCGAAAAAGGTGGAATGGAAGTAGCTGATTTTGTTTTACAAAATTTTAATGCAGAGGAAAGAAACAATTTGGATGCACTCATCAAAGAATCAGTTACTAAAATTGAAGATTGGATCAGAACCAACCGTAATTTAATCCGAAAAGAAAATGGAGGTTAGGTGGTTCACTCTTAACAAAACAAGGTGAATATACCATAGATCACATTTTATGACAAAAGACAAAGAAACTTCCATCAACCTTCGTAGTCTTATCTTCCAAACCATTCTATCGATTGTGATCGTGTTAGCCATTGTGTTTGGACTTGCTTTTTTCTTTCGAAAGGAACTACTCGGATTTAGCGAACACTTTGTTCGTATTTTTGGGTATTTGGGACTTTTTGTGGGAATGATTCTTTCCGATAGCCTTCCGGCTTTTGTTCCTCCCGATGCTTTTCTAATGCTTGCCATCACGGGAGAAATGGATCCTTTAAAAACCATTCTTTCTATGTCTTTTGGGAGTATCATTGGGGGATCCTTAGCCTACTTTGTTGGATTGTATCTTATTCCTAAGTTTCATTTAGGTCGGCAGATGGTTTTACATTACGAAGACAAACTCCTACCTTATCTACGTAAATATGGATTTGGTGCTGTTGTTTTAAGTTCCCTTACACCCATTCCCTATTCTTGGATGGCTTATACAGTGGGAACCTTTAAGATGCGTTATTCGCTATTTTTACTCGGCTCTCTTTTTCGATTTGTGCGAGTCACTGTATATTTTTATGCCATGTATTTGGGGTGGATCACTGGAGGATAGATGTCAGAAGAACGTTTATTTCCTAAAACAGTGGATGAGGTAATTTTAGAAAAAGTAAGGTTTTTCTTTTTGCCTGATCGGACTGCAGCTTTTGTAAAAAATTTGGTGGAAGGAAAGGTTTCGGAAAGGTCTCTTATTTGTTGTAATTCAGGATGTGATGTTTGTAACGAAACCATATACAATTGTTATATGGCAGTCAAAAAAGAATTGGAAAATACTTAAGTTGGACTCTCTTTTTTCACAAAACAAACAAGTTCCATTGGCCCATGCCCTTCGACCCAAGATTTGGTCAGAATTTGTTGGCCAGGCTCAAGTGGTGCAATCACTAAGAGCCATCACCAAACCCACCTCTATTCTGTTTTACGGCCCACCTGGTTCTGGAAAAACTACCTTAGCACACCTTCTCACACAAAGTTGGAGTTTAGAAAAACGTTATTTAAGTTGTGTGACAAGTGGTCTGAAAGAAGTGCGAGAGGTTTTAGAGGAAGCCAAACGTAGGGGAACCATTGTTTTGTTTTTGGATGAGATCCACCGTTTTTCTTCCTCCCAACAAGATGCCCTTCTTTCTGCTGTGGAGGAAGGTGAAATCATTCTAATTGCGGCAACCACAGAAAATCCAAGTTTTCGTGTGAATAAAGCTCTCCTTTCTCGGATGTTAGTGTACAGGCTCACCACTTTGTCAGAAGAAGAAGAAAACTCGATTTTTGAAACTTGCCTGACCAAACTCAATCACAAGGGAAAATTTCCAGAGGATTTAAAAAAGGAACTCTTTCGCAGAAGTTCAGGAGATGCCAGAAAACTCCTTGGGTATCTAGAACGAATTTTAAGTTTTACGGAAGATACGGGAAGTATCGACGAATCTAAGTTAGCTGAAATATTAGGTGAAAATGTAATCTTTTATGATAAAAACAGTGAAAGCCATTATGATATCATTTCTGCTTTTATCAAATCCCTTCGTGGGAGTGATCCCGATGCTGCCCTTTTTTATTTGGCTCTTATGATCGAAGGGGGAGAGGACCCACTTTTTATCGCAAGGAGGCTTGTGATTTTTGCCAGTGAGGATGTGGGAAACGCCAGTGTCCATGCCCTTCCGCTGGCCATTGCCACTTGGCAGGCTGTGGAACGAGTTGGGATGCCGGAAGGAAGGATTCCCCTTGGCCAATGTACAACTTTTCTTGCTTCGGCACCTAAATCTAACGCAAGTTATTTGGCAATTGATAAAGCTTTGCAACTAGTCCGGGAAAGGAAACGAGAGTTTCAAATTCCAAACTATTTGCGTAATGCTCCCACAGCCACCCATAAAAAGGAAGGGGCTGGAAAGGATTACCAATACCCCCACGATTTCCCGGGGCATTTCCTAAAAGAACGTTATTTTCCCACTGATTTTTATCCAGACATTCCCCAGTTTTATCATCCGACAAACCAAGGGATGGAAAAGAATTTAAAGGAACAATTGGAGCGTCTTTGGGGGGACCGGTATTGAGAATTTATCTCAAATCGGCCGCAAAAATTACAAACGATCGAAATTAACACGAAAACAAAGGGGAAAATGATTCTCATCTTGACAATCGACCCCACTCGTGAGAGCATTTTCATACATGGGTTCTGCACCAGATAGTTTTGCGCCAATACTTTTACAACTTTTGCTCGGAGTCGGTTTTTCCGCTCTGATTTTGACCCTTGCCTTCCTCATCAATCCGAAGAAAAAATCAAAACCCCAAGATACCTTTGAATGTGGAGTTACCTATTACGGTGATGCGAGAGGACTCTTTAACATTAAGTTCTATCTTGTGGCGGTTCTTTTTATCCTCTTCGATATTGAAGCTGTCTTCCTTTATCCTTGGGCAGTGAACTTAATCAGCTTTAAAGAGGCGGGCCTTGGTACCTTCTTTTTAATCGAGATGTTTTTCTTTTTACTCATACTTGTTGTGGGTCTATACTATATATGGAAAAAGGGAGCACTGGAATGGGATTAACAGAAACACTATCCAAACCGGGTGAGATGTTTGGCGATATGTTCCAAGTCGCTACATTGGATAACGTAGTCCAATGGGGGCAAAGTTTTTCATTATGGCCTTATCCTTTTGCCACTGCTTGTTGCGGAATCGAATACATGAGTACCTCTTGTGCTGATTATGACATCGCTCGTTTCGGTGCAGAACGTCCCTCTTTTTCACCACGCCAAGCAGATATGATTTTGGTTCTTGGAACCATCACATATAAAATGGCTCCCGTCTTACGCCAGATATACGACCAATTGGCAGAACCTAAATTTGTAATTTCTGTGGGTGCTTGTGCTTCTTCCGGTGGTATGTTTCACACCTACGGTGTGTTACAAGGTGTCGACCGAATCCTTCCTGTGGATGTATATGTTCCAGGATGTCCTCCAAGACCAGAAGCTCTCCTTGATGCCCTAGTCAAACTGCAAAAGAAAGTCCAAGGCCAGGGATTAGAAGCGAGACGCCAAGAAGTCATGCGAAAAATCCAAGAAATCAACGAACGCAATAAACCTCTCGTAGTGGCATGAAAGATACAATAACTGAATACTTAAACTCGCGGTTTTCTGAAGTTTTACTCCCGCAAAGGGACATAAACACCAATTTACTTTATTTTACGATCAAAAAGGAAGCCCTTCCCACCGTCGTACAAACGTTAAAGGATCATCCAGAATTTGCATTCACTTACCTAAATGATCTTACCTCCGTCGACTGGCTTGGAAAAAGAGAACCAAGGTTTGAAGTGGTTTACTTACTTCGTTCACCTAAAAACAAACATTTCCGTTTGCAACTACGAGTTCCTGTGGGAGAAGGGGAAGAGGTTCCAAGCATTGTTAGTATTTTTCCTTCTGCCAATTGGCCTGAGAGAGAAGTGTATGACCTAATGGGAATTCCGTTTTCCAACCACCCGCAGTTGGAAAGGCTGATTATGCCTGATAACTTTATTGGCCATCCACTTCGTAAAGATTATCCGCTGGAAGGTCCAGGACAAGATTATCTCATTGAAGATTTACTCACCATTCATGTGAACGAGGATATTGCCGGTTAGGCGGTAGGAAATCATTATGGTAATGTACGAAAAAACAGCCGAACACTTTGGAAAAAAATTCAAAGACCTACCGGAAGGCCATTTACTGGTTAACTTAGGACCCAGCCACCCCGCCACTCATGGAATTTTACAAAACGTAATCCAAATTGATGGAGAACGTGTGGTGGATACAGAATCCGTCATTGGGTATGTCCATCGTTGTTTTGAAAAATTAGGAGAACGTTACGATTATAATCAGTTCTTAGTTTGTACTGACCGTATGAACTACGTATCCACTCCGCTCAACAATATTGGATGGATTCTTACGGTTGAAAAGATGATGCAGATCCAAGTTCCCGAACGTGTTACTTATGTAAGAATGATCATCTCTGAACTATCTCGGATCATGGATCATATCATTTGTAATGGAATTATGGGTGTGGACCTTGGTGCATTTTCTGGATTACTCCATTTATTTCATCATAGAGAAAATATTTATCAAATTTTAGAAAAGTTAACGGGCGCTAGGCTCACGACTACTTTCTGTCGTGTGGGTGGAATGGAACGTGATATTTATCCCGAGTTCCAATCCGAAATCAAAACTGTCATCAAAGGTTTGAAACCTGCTTTGGATGAATTCCAAGACCTTCTCATTCGTAATAAAATTTTTAATGAAAGGACGGCAGGGATTGGTGGTCTCTCTGCAGACCGTGCCATTGCTTACGGATTTTCTGGTCCCAATCTACGTGCGGCCGGTGTTCCTTGGGACGTAAGAAAAGATGATCCTTATATGTTCTATGATAAGGTCGATTTTGATATCCCCGTGGGAGAAGATGGATCAGCCCTCGACAGGACTCTCGTTCGTATGGAAGAAATGCGTCAATCCATGCGCATCATAGAACAACTCATCGATGGAATTCCAGAAGGCCCGTATCATGCAGATGTTCCCCACACTTTCCTTCCGCCGAAAGATCGTGTGTATCACAATATGGAAGAACTCATTTACCATTTTAAAATCATTATGCACGGAGTGAAGGTGCCTCCGGGAGAATACTATATGTCGACCGAGGCAGCCAACGGTGAACTCGGTTTTTATGTAGTATCAGAAGGTGAAAAATCTCCTTGGAGAGTGCATGTCAGACGTCCTTGTTTTTGGTATTACCAGGCGTTCCCTGAACTTGTCAAAGGGGGCTTACTTGCGGATACCATTGCCACCATGTCTTCACTCAATGTCATTGCAGGGGAGTTGGATTGTTAATGGCTTATCAATTTTCACAAGATTCAGAAAAGCGTTTCCAGAGGTTGATTCCTCAGTTTCCGAGTAAACGTTCGTTAATTTTGCCCTGTCTTTTTTTATTACAAGCTGACAAAGGTTTTGTGGACCAGGAAGGGATGCAGTACATTGCAGATCGGATTGGTGATCCGGTATCCCTTGCTCATGTGCATGGGGTTGCTACTTTTTACACCATGTACAACAAAAAACCGGTGGGAAAGTTGCACATTCAAATTTGTGGAAATATCTCTTGTTACCTTGCTGGTTCCGATTCCATCACCGAACATGTATGTTCCAAGTTAGGGATTAAACCGGGTGAAACCACAAGTGATAAAAAATTCACCGTTGATGAAGTGCAGTGCCTTGGTGCTTGTGGGTTTGGGCCAGTGGCCCAAATCAACGACAAATATTATGAAAACCTAACACCGGAATCAATCGAAGCCATTCTTTCCGAATTGGAAAAGCAGGTATAAAATGGGATTAAAAAC
The DNA here is from genome assembly GCF_004770905.1 of Leptospira bandrabouensis. Lineage (NCBI taxonomy): Bacteria > Pseudomonadati > Spirochaetota > Leptospiria > Leptospirales > Leptospiraceae > Leptospira > Leptospira bandrabouensis. The sequence continues at coordinate 85,979 of NZ_RQHT01000012.1, forward strand.
ACTTCTCACAACTCATGTTGGTGCTGCTGATTCTCATACTTTAAACCATTACCGGTCTGTCGGCGGATACGAAAGCCAAAAAAAGGCACTGACGGAAATGACCGCAGAACAAATTGTAAACGATGTTAAGAACTCTGGTTTACGGGGTCGCGGTGGTGCCGGTTTTCCTACGGGAAACAAATGGGGCTTCATTCCAAAAACCGACAAACCCAAATACTTAATTTGTAATGGGGATGAAGGCGAACCGGGAACCTTTAAAGACCGACTTTTAATCGAAAAATTCCCCCATATGCTGATTGAAGGGATGGTCATTGCTGCCAAAGCAATCGACTCCCACCAAGGTTATATTTACATTCGAGGTGAGTTCCATAAGGGGATTCGTATCGTCGAAGAAGCAGTCGAAGAAGCATACAAAGCTGGCCTTCTTGGAAAAAATATCTTAGGCCTTGGTTATGATTTTGATTTGGCTGTGTATTCCGGAGCAGGTGCTTATATCTGCGGAGAAGAATCAGCTCTCATCAATTCCCTTGAGGGAAGGAGGGGCCATCCAAGATTAAAACCTCCTTTTCCAGCTGTATCTGGTCTTTATGCATGTCCTACCGTTGTGAACAATGTGGAAACATTTTGTAATGTTCCGCATATCATTCGTATGACGGGAGAAGAATATAAAAAAATCGGAACAGAAAAATCACCGGGAACCAGGCTTTTTGCTGTCAGCGGACATGTGAAAAAACCAGGGATTTATGAAGTCGAAATGGGAACTCCCATGAAAGAACTCATTTACGATATCTGTGGTGGGATTAAAAACGATGGAACCCTCAAAGCAGTGATTCCAGGAGGAAGTTCTTCTCCCATTCTCACAGCAGAAGAGGCCATGACTGCCACTATGGATTATGAATCCATAGCTTCTCTCAAATCCATGTTAGGTTCCGGGGCTGTCATCATTCTTTCCGAATCGGCAGATCTTGTGGAAACCACATACCGATTGGCAGAGTTTTACTCACATGAATCCTGTGGTCAATGTACGCCTTGTCGGGAAGGTACACATTGGGTAAAAGACCTTCTCCATAAAATTAAAGTCGGAGAAGGAACAGAAAAAGATGTAGAACTCATTTTTTCTTTGTCTAGGAATATGGAAGGTGGAACCACCATCTGTCCGTTAGCGGATGCTTGTGTTATGGCAGTCCGTCCAACGATGACAAAGTTTAAAGGGGAGTTCTCGACTCGATTGAAAAAGGAAGTGAGCATCTCTCACTAAAGGTCATCGAAACATTATGGACTGGGCTCTAATACTTGCTTGGGGAATTAAAATCCTCTCATTATTTTTTATCATTTTAACGGGTGTGGCCTATTACACACTCGCCGAACGTAAGTTTGCTGGATTTATCCAGGATCGTCCGGGCCCCAACCGTGCCGGAATTTTTGGACTTTTCCAACCTCTTGCTGACGGAATCAAATTCATCGCTAAAGAAGAAATTTTTCCAAAAAACGTATCCAAAGGGATGTATCTTTTGGCTCCTACCATCTCCATGACTTGTGCCATTATGGCCTGGGCTGTGATTCCTTTTGGGGGAAGTCTTCCGGCACCGGAGTGGCTTATGGCTCTTACCGGTATTACAACGATTGATTTACAAATTGCTAATCCCGATTCAGGGGTATTATACATGCTTGCTATCTCTTCTCTTTCTGTGTATGGGATTATGATTGCGGGTTGGTCTAGTAACAACAAATACTCGTTACTTGGTGGAGTTCGTTCTACGGCTCAGATGATTAGTTACGAACTTCCTATGGGACTTTCCATTGTTGTGATTGTGATTATGACTGGATCTCTCAAACTAACAGACATTAGTGATTCCCAAAAAGATATGTGGAATATTTTATCTCCCCCTGGGTTTGTTGCCTTTTTTATTTATGTGACGGCGATGTTTGCCGAAACCAATCGCCTTCCTTTTGACCTTGCGGAAGCGGAATCGGAACTTGTTGTGGGTTTTCATACTGAGTATGGAGCATTTAAGTTCGCCCTCTTCTTTTTAGCTGAATACATGAATATGATCACCATGTCTTGTCTTACCACCTTACTCTTTTTTGGTGGATACAATGTTCCGTTTCAATTAGGTGCCGGTTCTCCTTACCAAGCATTTTATGGACTTGGGTTTTTTATTTTAAAAGTGTTATTCTTTGCCTTTTTGTTTATTTGGGTTCGTTGGACCCTCCCTCGTTTTCGTTATGACCAATTGATGAAACTGGGTTGGAAAAAAATGATCCCTTGGGGACTTTTTGCAGTGATGTTTGCGGCCATTTACACGGTTTATTGGAAAGAAGGATGGATGAAATTATTTATATGAACATAGAATCTTCTCCTTCCTTTTTATTATTTATCTTTTTTGGAACAGTGACTGTGGTGACTGCTCTTAGTGTGATCTTCCAGAAAAATCCTGTGGTATCAGCGGTATCTCTTGTTTTTACCTTCTTTTCTTTGGCAGGCATTTACGGAATTATGGGAGCTTTGTTCATAGCCACCATGCAGGTGTTAGTGTATGCAGGCGCCATTATGGTTCTTATCGTTTTTGTTTTGATGTTACTTTCACAAAGAACAGAAACCTTGTCTCGATATAGAAAACACCCAATCCGTTTGGTTTTACTTTCTCTTTTTGCATTAGGTTTTTTCTTTTTATTGTATAGTGCTCTCACAACAGGAGTTCCTCATTCTGAACAAAAGGGAAAAGGTTATGAACTCACTGAGTATTCCTTTCCCATCCAAGGAACGGGAACCGTAAATACAAAAGGGAACGTAGCCACTGTCGGTGCTTCCACTTATTTGGACTATTTACTTCCTTTTGAAATGATCTCCATCTTACTTCTCGTAGCAGTTCTTGGGGCAGTGATCCTTGCCAAAAAAAGACTCACAGAAGTGGAACAAACCAAGGACAACGTTTTATGAACCAATTCATTAATGACATTCCTGTTTCCTACATATTAGGTCTTGCTGGAATCTTGTTTTCCATTGGCGTACTTGGAATTCTTATTCGAAGAAACATCGTCATCATCTTTATGTCAGTGGAACTCATTTTAAATTCTGTGAATTTAGTGTTTGTTACTTTTTCCAAAGCCCTTTCTCATATTTCAGGGGAAACCATTGTTTTCTTTGTGATGGCAATTGCTGCGGCAGAAGCGGCTGTGGGACTGGCGCTTGTGATTGCCATTTTCCGGCATAAAAAATCCACCAATGTGGATGAACTCCAATCGATGAGATGGTAATCCTATGTTAGATTTATTCCCGTTAGTTGTCCTTCTTCCTCTCCTTGGTTTTTTACACAACGGTCTTTTAAAAGATCGGATCCCTCATAGGTTTGCCGGTGCCATTGGGACTTTGGCTGTGTTCATTCCATTCCTTATCACCTTAGGTGCGTTTAACGAATTTAGACCAATGGAAAGAACCGCACCACATTTGGTTCCTGTTTTTGACTGGATTGTCGTTGGTAATTTTAAGTCTTCTTTTGGTTACCAAATCGACCAACTTTCTCTTTATATGACTCTCATCATCACAGGCATTGGATCTCTCATCCATTTATACTCGATGGGTTATATGAAAGGGAATGCGGGATATAACCGATTTTTTGCCTATTTGAATTTGTTTATATTTTGTATGTTAAACTTAGTTCTCAGTGACAACCTAGTGCTTACCTTTCTTGGTTGGGAAGGGGTGGGCTTGTCTTCTTATTTACTGATAGGGTTTGACTACGATAAAAGTTCTGCAGCCGAAGCGGGGATGAAAGCATACATCCTAAACCGAATAGGGGATGTTGGTTTTATTTTAGGCACGGGGTTTTTGTTTTGGTTAGGTGGTAGTTTACAATACTTACAACTCCAAACCAATTTAAGTGAAATGAGTGAGTTTGCAAATTATGCAAACATTGTAGCACTTTTCTTTTTTATTGCAGCTATGGGTAAGTCAGCCCAAATTCCTTTGTATGTTTGGTTGCCTGATGCGATGGCAGGTCCCACTCCTGTTTCTGCTCTCATCCATGCGGCGACAATGGTAACGGCGGGGATATTTCTCATTGCTAGACTTAACTTTGTATTTTTACTCGCACCGGAAACTTCTCTTTTCATCGCCATCATTGGTGCAGTGACCGCACTTTTTGCCGCCACCATTGGAACTTTACAAAACGATATCAAAAAAATTCTAGCTTACTCAACAGTTTCACAACTTGGATTTATGTTTCTTGCCATGGGTAGCATGAGTTATGTGGCAGGACTTTTCCACTTAATGACACATGCGTTTTTTAAAGCCTTATTGTTTCTTGGTGCAGGTTCAGTGATTCACGCCCTCCACCACGAACAAAACATCAAACATATGGGTAGACTTTTCGGAAAAATCAAAGTCACTTCTTTTACTTTTTTACTGGGAACTCTAGCCATTGCAGGATTTTTTCCTTTCTCTGGATTTTTCTCCAAAGATTTAATTTTAGAAAAAACATACACCTACGGTGCGTTTGGTTCTATCCTTTGGACCATGGGTATTGTAGCTGCCTTTTTCACTTCGTTTTATATGTTCCGACTTGTCTTTGTTGTATTCTTTGGAAAAGACAACACGGACTCACATCACAAAGTTCATGAATCTCCTTGGACCATGACCTTGCCACTTGTACTTCTTGCAACCGGCGCCGTGGTCGCCGGGTTTTTACAGACTCCACATTTCTTTTTACATATTGATGCTTTAGAAAGATTTTTTGCTCCTGTTTTGTCAAAAGGGTATGAATTGGCTTCTCTTCATGGAACTCTAGCAGAACACAAGAGTCTGGTTCATGACGTAGAACTTTCATTAGCTGGGTTTTCTGTAGGAATTGCCACAATTGGTCTGATCCTTGCCTATTTCCTTTATCAAAGAAAACAAAGCCCCATTCTGGAAGAACATACAGGGTTTCGAAAGATTCTATTTCACAAATACTATATCGATGAAATCTATGATTTTCTATTTGTAAGGCCCTTTCTCTTTTTATCGAAAGGAGTGGCTTTCTTTTTTGATACCAAGATCCTCGATCGATTCTTTTTGGGAATTGGAGGGAGTTTTGGTGTGATTGCCAATGGTTTACGAAGGCTCCAATCAGGATTTATTGGCGATTACGCCTTGTATGTTGTCATTGGTACATTTTGTATTTTAGTGTATCTATTAACGAGGGGGGTGTAAGGTGCCGGAACAAATTTTATCGATCATTATCTTTTTACCAATTCTTTCCTCTTTACTCATTGTATTCCAAAAACGAGTAGGGGCAGTTGTTGTCATCTCAGCACTTTCGTCTGCATTTACAACCATCCTGTCTGTAGGGCTCTTTTTCTTTTTTGATTCCACTAAGTCAGGATTACAATTTGTCCATTGGATTCCTGATTGGATTCTATCGGGCAAACTGAGTGTTGATTACCATGTTGGGCTTGATGGGATTTCTCTTCTTTTATTTGCCTTAACTGCCTTTATGTTTTTTCTTTCGAGTATTGCCTCTTGGTCCAACATTCCAAAGAAAATCAAAGAATTCCATATTTGTTTACTTGTTTTGGAAACAGCAGTCCTTGGGGTTTTTGCTGCCGGTAACCTTGTCCTCTATTATGTATTTTGGGAACTTATGGTATTACCAATGGTTCTTATGATTGGAATTTGGGGTGGGGAAGAAAGAACCAAAGCTGCTTTAAAATACTTTTTATTTTCTATGGCTGGCTCCTTGTTTATGTTAGGTGGTATACTCACCCTATATTTTAAAACAGGAAAAACATCGATTGAATCTTTGTCTACAGCAAGTCTTGGAATGTATTCCGAACCCCTGCAATGGTTTTTGTTTTTTAGTTTTTTTCTTGCATTTGCGATCAAAATCCCACTATTCCCATTCCATACTTGGATGCCGGATGTCCATACTCAGGCACCTACTGTTGGTTCTGTGGACTTAGCGGGTGTATTACTTAAAATCGGGGCATACGGGTTCATACGATTTTGTATTCCTTTTTTCCCAGAACCCAGTTTACTTTCTCAAAATTGGATCCAAATCCTTGCAGTCATTGGTATCGTTTATGGTTCGATGGCGGCACTTGTCCAAACTGATATCAAACGGATCATTGCTTATAGTTCCCTTTCTCATTTAGGATTTTGTATCTTGGGCCTCTTCTCTTTTACCAACGAAGGAGTTGTGGGTGGAATGTTACAAATGGTATCTCACGGGATATCCACTGGGATGATCTTTCTTATGATTGGGATGATTTATGAAAGAGCTCATACACGAAATATTGCCGAGTTTGGTGGACTTGCTAGTCAGATGCCTGTGTTCTCCACTTTTTTTCTCATAGCAGTATTGTCTTCTGTGGGACTTCCGGGAACCAATGGATTTGTAGGTGAGTTTCTCATTCTTATGGGAGCTATTAAATCCAATCTTTGGCTTGGTGGCATTGCCGCAACAGGTGTGGTTCTTGGAGCTCTTTATTTACTCTGGTTTGTAAAACGATTCCTATTTGGAGTGAGTAAAACCATCCAAGCAAAACCATATAAAGATTTAACCTTTAGAGAAGTGGGAATTTTATCGCCCCTTGTTTTCTTTATTTTCTGGATTGGAATTTATCCCAAACCATTTTTAGAAATTTTACAATCTTCCTCCCATGTATATTTGAATTCAGCATCGATACAATCCATAACAGAAAGAAAGGACATACAAAAAGATTTCCTTGGTGGAAATGTAAGTCGGCAATTTTCGGATTATACAAGTTTAGGAAAAGAACCATTATCCTTTGAAGAAAGGTTGGGATCTTTTCAATCGAAGTATGCACTTCCTACTTTTCTTTCTGTGAAAGAAAACAAACCGAATCTGAATGAAAACTTGGACAATTTGGAAAAGTCCATTGAGTCCGATTTTGACTTGGAACCAATCCAAAAAGAGACAATAGGAAACTAACCCATGTCATATACTCCATCCTCCAATGATTTAATAGCAATTTCTCCCATGTTGATTTTATGTGGGGTGGCTTTACTTTCTCTTGTTGTTCAGTTTCTTGTTCCCAAAGAAGAAGATTCCAAACCATTATGGGTGCTTTCGGTTCTGGGAATTCTTGGTGCTATGTATGCTTTGTATCATACAACAGGATCTCCTGGGTATGGTAAATTTTTTGGATCACAGATTTCGATTAGTCCCCTTACCGTTTGGCTAAGTGCGATTTATTTGATTGCGGGGCTTATCACTTTACTCGTGGCACCACCATTTCTCGCTCAACATAAAACCTTGTTTCCTGAGTTTTTTCCTCTCCTTCTATTTTGTTTGTCGGGGATGATGTTTCTCACTTCTGGATATGATTTTATTGTCATCTTTGTTGGATTAGAAATCCTTTCGCTTGCATTATATGTGATGATTGGAATGGCTCGTACTTCCGTTTCTTCTTTAGAAAGTGCTATGAAATACTTTTTACTCGGAACCTTTAGTTCTGGGTTTATGTTACTAGGAATTGCTTTTTTATATGGTGGTTCAGGAACCACAAACCTAGACGGAGCACTTCGTGGTTTGTTTCTAAAAGGTTATGAATCCAATTTTTCAAAGTTAGGTTTTGGACTTTTTTTGGTGGGAGTGTCTTTTAAAGCAGCACTTGTTCCATTCCATTCTTGGACTCCTGATGTATATGAAGGTGCACAAACACCCATCACTGGTTTTATGGCAAGTGCCGGTAAGGCATCGGCTCTTGGGCTAATGATCGTATTATTTAATCATATCCCCGTGGGTGAGATGGGAGATACTTGGAAAGTATTAATGGGAGTGATTGCCCTTGTTTCCATGACTTGGGGAAATATTGTAGCTCTCAAACAAGAAAACCTCAAACGAATGTTAGCTTACTCTTCTATTTCTCATGCTGGATATATTGTGGCAGGGATCGCTTGTGGGGCTGGTCTCGAAGCCTTGTATTATCTATTTTCTTATTCTCTATTAAATTTGGCTGCTTTTGCTATCATTTCCTATTTGGAACAGGGCAAACACGAAGTGACTGTCAATGGAATCGCGCATTTGAGCGCAGAACATCCGTTAACGGCCCTTTCACTTTCCATTATCTTTTTAGCTTTTGCTGGATTTCCACCCTTAATCGGATTTTGGACCAAACTTTTCCTTTTGCAAAAAATTGCTGAATCGGATTTATTATTCAACCGCATCCTGCTTTTTGGGGCCGTGGCAAACTCTTGTGTGGCCTTCTACTACTACATGAAAATCACCATCCAATCCTATATGAAACAAGAAACAGGTGCAGTGGCGGGAGTTCGTGACCTTCCGACTATGCCAACCCTAGGCTTTTTGGTATTTCTTTTGAGTTTGTTTTTTACAGTGGGTTGGGTCTTTTTCCAACCTGGAGCTTTGTTATAAAATCGCAAATCTGTTATAACAGAATTAGTTCCAGGATAGCGAAAAACGAATTGATTCATAGATAGGGATCTAGAGGGTAGTCCGTAGGTAGGTATTTCGTATGGCAACCATTCTAAGAAAGTCAGGAACTCTAGAGGATCCCTCAGCAATTAAGGATTTCCTTGTTTCCAAGGGTCTTGTTTATGAATTCTATAAAACCCCAGAAACTTTGGATCTCATCCTTGACCAAAAGGGCTTAAATGATGCGGAAAAAGCGGAAGTTCTTTCAGGATTGGAATATCGATTTGACCAACTAAAGAAAGAACATGGTTACAAAGCCAATGACCTCGTTGTCCTGCATGACGAAGTTCCTGGAATCCAGGACATGTTAGCGAAATTTGATAAACTACATATCCATACAGATGAAGAAGTACGTTATATCATTGATGGAAGTGGGATTTTTGGATTCATCATTGATGGAGAAAGATTTGAAGTCCATGTGAGTAAAGGTGATTTTCTTTCGATCCCTGCCAATACTAACCACTGGTTCACCCTGGACAAAAATTTAAGAATCAAAGCGGTTCGTTACTTCAAAGACAATTCAGGATGGACTCCTGTTTATGTGGATGAATCAAAAGTTTTAATCAACGTTTGACGGAGAAAAGAATCTCTTCCTTTTTGAAGGGATTCCTACTTGAAAAAAAGAAACCTCGAGAGTTTCGAATCGTTTGCTTAATAAACTTTTTTTAGTTTGATACGGCAGGGTTCTCTGCCGTGATTCCAAACCACTCGACAATAAATTGAAGGGTGGTTCTTCCTTGGTAAAAATTTTCTTCCAAACTTCCTACCAAATCAAAACTTCCATGTTCTGACATAAACTTTTGGAATTCTTTACCTTTGTTCCAAATCATATACTTTAAGGAACCACTTCCAATCAAATGGAATCGAACGTGTTTTCCTCCACTAAGTGGAGTTAGGTGAATTGCCTTTGCATTTTTAATCGCTAGTTTGATATCTGGATTCCCTTGGCCAAAGGGTTCGAGGTCTTTCCATTCCTTGAGTAACCTTTCTCCGATTTCTTCGGTGAGAACAGTAAAGTCTGTATCGATGGAGTGGACTTTGGGTTTTTCTTTATCAACAGAAAGCCAATCTTTAGCAGCCGTATACAATGCCGATTCAAAGGCAGGGATTTGGTCGATTTTAATAGAAAATCCTCCCGCTTCTGGATGGCCACCGAAATGTAAAAAATGTTCCGAAAGAGATTCTAATAGTTCTAAAACATTTTCGGGACCATAGGAACGAATGCTTCCTCTCGCATCACCATTGTCAGGTGCAAGAAAAATGGCAGGTTTTTTGTAAGTATCCACCATCCTTGTGGCCACAATTCCGCTGACCCCAGGTTCCATATCAGGTTCATAACAAAATACGACTTCGTGTGCGGTTCGTTCCGGTTTTCTCTGGAAATAACGTTCGACGCGGTCCATATTGCGTTTGGTTCTTTCTTTTCTTTCTTCATTGATGGAAAGGAGTTGTTTGGCCTTGGTTTTTGCCTCTGTAGTTGTTTCCGATAATAATAAAGAAACAGCTTCTTCCGTTTTTCCCATCCGGCCAGCCGAATTGAGAACAGGTCCTATCGACCAACCTAAATCTTTTGTGGTCACACCTTGGGGGCTAAGTTTCAGTTCTTTTAATAGTTCCGATAAACCTTTTCTTTTTTTATCACCAACATAGAGTTTGGTGAGCGAGTTTAAGGCTAGTTTGACAAAATGCCTGTTTTCCCCAACAAGAGGCATCATATCGGTAATGGTTCCAATCCCGGCAAGGTCTGTTTCTTCTTCTAATCCAGAAAAAAATTCGGGGATGTTGGAACATTGGTAAAAGAAAAGTTTTCTTTCTTCATCCACTGGGATCGCTGTCGTAAAGTTCTCTGGGTAAGGAAAAATCGATTTGTCATCTAAAGGTAGTGAGGTGAGGGTTTCATTTGTAAGTTTGATTCCATTCTGAAAATAAGTGATTTGATTTTGTCCTGTTTCTTCTTTAAATTCTATTTTTTTATAAACTTTTCCAAATTCATCACTTTGTCGGAATAAAATGGCAGATACTAATTTAAAGGAAAGCACTGCCGTGCAGATTTTTTTTTCAGGGTATTGGGAGTCTGTCCTTCTCGGATTCACCAAAGCGCAGTTAGTGGGAATGCGAACAGGAACTTCGTGGTGGTCAAGTACAATGACTTGGATACCTGTATTTGTGAGTTCTTCGATTTCATCGGCTTGGCTTGAACCAAAGTCCAGTGTCACAAGAAGGTCAGGTTTTACTTTTTTTATTTTTACCAGGGCTTCTTTACAAAGACCGTAAGGATCACTTTCGGATGAAACCATCACTTCTAAATTGATAGAAGAAAAGCTTGGATGGGATTTTAGAAAGAATGCCAGTAAACAGGTGGAACTCACTCCATCAGAATCTCTATCTCCATAGAGGAGGATTTTTTTTCCATCTTTTACAAATGAGAGAAGAAGTTCCACTGCCATCGAAAGATCGGGAAGGGAGAAGGGGGAATGTAAACAAGAAAAGTCAGAACTTAGCAGTTCTTTGGGGTGAATGTTGCGAAGGCCCTCTCTTTTATCGACTAAGTAACGTAAGAGGGGGCGTTTGGAATCAACTTTGGTTCGAACTTCGGAAAGTAATGGCCCGAAGTGAACCTTGGTTACATGATGCAATTGCCAATAATTTTGGAACCGAATTCTACTTCGAGTCCCGGTGTTTTGATATCTCCAACTACCTTACCATTTTTTTTAAGTTCTACCTTTTCTTTTGCGTCCACGTTTCCTTTTAGATTTCCGTGAACCACAAGGCTTCCTACTTCTACATCGGCTTCTACGTCGCCTGTTTCATCAATGATGAGTTTGCCTTGGGATGTAATCGTGCCTTTGAACTGACCTTTGATTTTTAATGTTTGGTTGAAGGAAAGGGTTCCGCGAAACGTAATGTCGTCGCTAATGATGGTGTCTATAGATTCGTCTTTCATCGGTAGGGATAGTCTTGTTTGACTCTCGTGTTTTGGCAACTACACAAGTATTTGTCATCAAAAGGAAATGGAAAAAAGTTCATATTTCCGGGGTTTTCACTTGAGTCTCCAGGTCGATTCTTGAACCTGGGTCTCAAGTATAGGAAAAAACAGTGAAAATTAGGCGCTTCTGGAAGTCAGGGTTCATCCTGCTTTTAGCGGTTTTCATCAATCTGAATCTGGTCGACGACCGGTTTGTTTCTCCTCTCGAAGATTTGGACTTTCAATACCAATCCTACGAGTTGGAAGAAACGACTCGTGTTCTGACTTCCTCTAAAGAATCCAACCAAGTTTTGAAACTGGTTCCTTCTCGAAGAATCGAAGCTCCTTTGAGAGTTTCTGTGATTCGTTGGTCTACACTTTCAACAGAACCTGCTTTTTTTCACGAAATTCTTATCTTATTTCACTTTCTATACCTCCCGCCCCCTGTTTTGGCTTAATCGTTGCATGTAGATTAGTCTAGAAGTAGAGCCTAATTTGGGTCTCTACTACGTTTTCAATTTGAAATAGGAATTATGTTAGAAAAAATCATTCAGTTTTCCATTCACAAACGAGCCACAGTCCTCGTTTTGACAGCAGCACTCACCATTGTTGGTTTTTACAATGCGCTGCACCTTTCGATCGATGCCATTCCCGATGTGACAAACGTGCAGGTGTCGGCAGTGACTTCGGTGCCTGGTCTTTCTCCCTTAGAAGTAGAACAGTTTATTACTTACCCCATCGAACTTGAGTTTAACGGGATGCCCAAGGTCACAGAGATTCGTTCCATTTCAAGAACGGGTGTTAGTTCTGTAACGGTTATCTTCGAAGATGGAACAGATATCTATTTTGCAAGACAACTTGTCAATGAGAGGCTCAAACAAGCAGAAAACTTTATCCCCAAATCCTATGGCAGACCGGAACTTTCTCCGATTGCCACTGGTCTTGGCGATATTTATGAATTTGCTCTAGTATCCGAAAGCCATTCACCAGAAGAACTGCGAACGGTGATGGAATGGGAAGTTGCAAGACAACTTCGTTCTGTCAAAGGAATCATTGATGTGAACGTGGTTGGGGGAGATGCCAAACAGTTTCAAATTAAAATCGACCCCAAACGATTGTTATCTCATAATTTAACTCTCTCTCATATTACAGAAGCTCTGGAAGGTGCCAATGTTAACTTAGGTGGGGGGTATATCCAAAAAGGCGAAGAACAATTTGTGATTCGAGGCGAAAGCCAATTTAAGTCGATTGATGATATTGCAAGGCTTTCGGTTCGAACCTCAAGAGATGGAATTCCTTTGACACTGGGTCAAATTGCCAAAGTGGAAACGGGTCCTGCCCTTCGTTTTGGTTTGAGTACCATGAACGGCAAACGCGAAGTTGTGGGTGGGACTGCCATGATGTTACTCGGCAGTAACTCCCTCCAAGTGGTGAGCCGAGTGAAAGAAAAAATGAAAGAGATTGAATCTCGTCTTCCCCAAGGGATGAAGATCCAAGTGTATTATGACCGCTCGGAATTCATTGGCCGAACTCTTTCGACTGTATTTACCAATTTGGTAGAAGCTGCCATCATTGTTCTCGTTTGTCTCATTTTAACTTTAGGAACGGTGAAGGGAGCTTTTGCCGTTGCCCTAGCCATTCCTGTTTCCATGATGGTGGCCACAATTCTTATGAATGCCTTTGGTATTGTGGGAAACTTGATGTCTCTTGGTGCTCTTGACTTTGGTCTTCTTGTAGATGGTTCCATTGTGATGTTAGAGTCCACTCTTCATGGATTTTTACTGCGTAAAAGTTTCCTACTTTCGAAAACATCGGCCCAGGACATGGAAGATGGGATGGAAGAAGTCATCATGGAGTCTTGTATCAAAGTGGTGCGGGCTTCCGCATTTAGTGTGGGAATTATTTTACTAGTTTATTTACCACTGATGACACTGGAAGGTGTGGAAGGTAGGATGTTCCGTCCAATGGCAATTACCGTTGCATTTGCGTTAGGTGCTGCACTTCTTTATTCCATTACCACTTTCCCGGCCCTCATGTCTTATATTTATAAAAAGCCAATTTTGCATGAGTCTGCCTTTTGGGAAAAGTTTCAAACTAAATATGCAGAAGTTTTGACCTATGGGATGAAGTTCAAACGCCAGTTTACTTATGCCGGGATCGGTGTTGTTTTGTTATCGTTTATGCTCGCATCCACTCTTGGATCGGAATTTTTACCTAGAATTGATGAAGGAGAAATTGCCATCGACATCAAACGATTACCTTCTACTGCCATCAATCACTCTCGTGATTTGAATTTGGAAATGGAAAAGGTGATTTTGAAATTTCCAGAAGCAGTGAGTGTGGTTTCGAGGCAAGGTCGGGGGGAATCGGCAGCAGAACCCATTGGTTCGGAAGAAGGGGAGATGATGGTCAAATTGAAACCTAAAAAGGAATGGGTTTCGGCAGGTGACCGCGAAGAGCTGATGGAACTCATGAAAAACTCTGTGAACAACAGTGTTCCTTCTTCTTACATTAGTTTATCGCAACCAATTGAAAATCGCGTCAATGCATTGTTATCTGGTTCCAAAGCCGATATTGTCATTAAAATTTATGGAGATGATTTAAAAACACTCAAATCCATTGCAGACAATTATGCCTCCAAAATCAAAAAAATCCAGGGAGCTGCTGACTTACGAGTCCAAAAACTTTTAGGTTTACCACTTCTCGAAATCAAAATGAATCGTGGAAACATGGCGCGTTACGGTGTTCGTGCAGAAGAAATTCTCACTACCATCGAAACACTTCGGGTGGGTGCCAATGCGGGAAAAGTTTATGAAGGTTACAAACGATTTGATTTGATTGTTCGTTTGGATGCTGACGTAACAGACATTGGTGTGATCGAAAACGTTCCCGTGATGACAGAGCTTGGGGGAACAGTTCCACTCGGTCAAGTCACAGACATTACGATGACAGAAGGGCCTGCCGCACTTTATCACGAAGGTTTAAAACGAAGGATCCTTGTCGAAGTAAACGTTCGTGGCCGCGATATGATTGGATTTGTGAATGATGTGCAAGCTGCTACTGGATCTATCGAATCTGGATTACCACAAGGATACTATGTGGATTGGGGTGGGCAGTTTGAAAACTTCACTCGTGCAAAGAATAGGCTTGCCATCGTAATTCCCATTGCAGGTGCGATTATTTTTGCGATGCTCTTTATTGCTTTTGGAAGTGTCTATTATGCATTGGGAGTTTTTATTTTAGTACCATTGTCACTTTCCGGAGGAATCCTTTCCCTTGTGATCCGCGGCCTGCCTTTTTCCATTCCTGCGGGAGTTGGATTTATTGCGGCAGCCGGTATATCGGTGTTAAACGGGGTTGTGTATGCTTCGGCACTCAAGGACCAATTAAAAGTCACTCGTGATCCTTCCAAAGCTGTGGTGGAAGCGGCAGTCTACACTCTTCGTGCGGTTGCAACCACTGAACTTGTGGCCATCATCGGATTTTTACCTATGGCCATTGCCTCCAGTGCAGGAGCCGAAGTGCAAAGACCACTGGCAACTGTAGTCATGGGTGGGGTTCTTGTGGCGACCATCTTATCTCGTTTTCTACTTCCGATTGCCTTCGAATTTTTAGTCAAACTAGCACAAAGACAAGAAATCAGACAAATGGAAAGGGAACGTAAAATGAATGAATACTTTGTAGAAGAAATGAAAAAATACAAAGATATAAATATTCATGATACTCATGGACATTCACATGATTCTGAATTAGAACCAAATGAAATTCATAATGAAGACGATTCTAAAACAAACAAACCAAATCAAAAATCGAAAAAAAAGAGGAATTAAATGAAACCTAATTATTACGTAGCACATCCTTGGCATGGATTGGAACTCGGACCAAAAGCACCCGATGAGTTGGATGTATTTATCGAACTCACACCACAAGACACGGTGAAATATGAAATTGATAAAGCTTCTGGTTTTATCCGTGTGGACAGACCTCAAAAGTATAGTAACCGTTCACCGACTCTCTATGGATTTATCCCAAGAACATTTTCAGGAGAAGCTTCTGGAAAACATTGTTCGGAAGTTGTGGGAAGACCAGACATCATTGGAGATGGAGATCCTATCGACATTTGTGTACTCAGTGTCAATCCCATCACACATGGAAATATGATTTTAACAGTCATTCCTATTGGTGGACTTCGAATGATTGATAAAGGCGAAGCAGATGACAAAATTGTCGCTGTTTTAAAAGGGGACGAAGTGTTCGGACAAATCAAAGATATTTCAGAAGTTCCGAAAGCTCTGATCAACAAACTCCACCATTATTTTTTAACTTACAAACTCGATCCGAACTCACCTTCAACGGGAACCGTAGAGATTACCGAAGTGTATGATCGTGTGGAAGCTATAAAAGTCATCCAGTTTGGAATCGAAGATTATATAAAGAAATTTGTAACTGTATGAAGTTTATAAAGAAGTTTTTGGTTTTATTCCTTTTCGGAATTCATTCATCCACTGTTTTTCCAAAAGAAAAAGCAGTCTATGAGTTGCATTCTAAAGATGAATTGTTTTTTCTCGGTGAAGATTCAAGAGTCCAAGATTCGAAAGAAAAATGGAATTTAGATGAATTAGAAGATTTTGCTGTCACTAGTAATCCGCTTTATCTTCGTGAAAAACAAAATATCGGTATGGCTCGGGGAGATATCATTACTGCTAGTTTGTATTACAATCCCATAGTGAATATGCAACAGCAGTTTATGGGTGCTTCTGTGAATTCAGCGACAGGTAGACCAGAAACTTCTTTTATTTACAACCAACCATTCGATATGAGTGGGGTGATTCCTCAAAGGGAAAAAGTCGCCAAACAAGAGTTCTTGGGTACGATTGCCAGTTTTCGAGATTTTGATCGTTTGTTTCGATTGCGACTTCGTCAAAATTTTTGGACGTATCTCTATGTAACGGAACAAATTAATTACCAAAAGGAGTTTTTGGAAAACTACCAAGATCTTTTGGATTTAACCAAACTTAGGGCGGAAAAAGGAGATATCTCCTTTTTGGAATATGACCGATTGGCTTTGGAACGTGTACAAATTGAACGCGAATACCGAAATGCCAGGATCCTTCGGGCACAAGTGGTTAAAAATTTAAGAATCTTAATTGGAATCTCTGATGTAAATTCTCCCTTAAGTATCAAAGGTAGATTGGAATTTATATCTACACGTGAATTTGGGATTGATTTGAATGATTTTGATATTGAAGAACGTCCTGACCTTGTGGCATTGAAAATTCGCCAACAAAAGGAAAGAATGAATATCGAACTAAAAAAACGAGAAATCATTCCCCCTTTAACACTGGGGATTGAGTTTTTAAACAAAGGAAATGAAAATGTAACGGGTGTATATGCGGCTACACCACTTCCTTTGTTTGATCGTAAACAAGGGGAAATTTTAAAATCAGAAGAATCTTATAAAAAACTAGGATTCGATGTCGATGCTAAACGAAACGAAATCATATCTGAAATCTCTGCTGCCATTAAAGAGTTACAAGCTCGGGAATCTCAGTTACTCGATTACCAAAAAATGGGACTACTCGAAAAAAACAAAGAAGTGCAAGAGAAGTCAAGGCTTGCTTACATTCGGGGTGCCTCCAATTTAGTAACGTTTTTGGAGGCTGAGAAAAACTATCTCAGTGTGCTTCGTAGTTACTATGAAATCATTTATCTCTATTACAATGCTTTGGAAGGATACAAAGCTTCTATCGGAAAGATGGATAGCTCGGAGTTTTAAATTTATATGAAAACAGAATTCAATTTTAAGAATATTCGTTCCTTGAGTATACTTGTACTCGTTGGAAGTTTGGCTTACTTTGGTTATACCAAGTTTTTTGGGCCTGGTAAAAAAACAGAAGCTCTCACAGAAGATAAATCCAAATTTATCATTTCTCAGGAAATTCAAAAGAATCATCCTTTTTCCGTTGTTTATTTGGAAGAAAAAGCACTCGAGGAAGAACTACAACTACCTGGAACTGTATCTTATGATATGAACAGTGTGGCAAAAGTAGGATCTCGAGTCAGCGGACGGATTGTACAAGTTTTTGTGAAAGAAGGCGAATATGTAAAAAAGAGTACTGCCCTTGCCTCCATTCAATCGGTAGAACTTGGCACCACAGAAGCAAATTACTTAAAAGCAAGAGCAAGGCTTGAAGCATTAAAAGTCCAGGCCGATAGAGCAAAAGATTTGTATGAAAGAAAAGTAACCTCTGCAAAAGAGTATGAGATGTCTTTAATGGATTACAAATCAGTGAAAGCGGAAATGGAAACATCCCGAAATGCTTTAGAAAACTTGGGATTAAACGATGCAGAAATTACCAATTTAGAAGCTGGAAAATATAACTCAAAAAACTTATACATAAGGACTCCTATTTCGGGAACAGTTACAGAAAGAGAAGCTATCATCGGTCAGGCGGTGAATGCTCGAGACAATTTGTTTACCGTGGCTGATTTAAGTGTACTTTGGATCAATTTAGAAGTATATGAAAAAGATTTGGCATCCATTCGAATGGGAAACGAAGCCAAAGTCATTCCGATTGGATCTAAAGATGAATCCTTGAAGGCAGTCGTTTCTCATGTGGGAGATGTGATTGATCCCATCAAAAAAACGGCAGAGATTCGTTTGGAAGTGAGAAACTCAAAAGGAAGACTTCGTCCCGGACAAAGTGTAACAGCAACGGTCGTGGGTGCTATGGTTGAGTCTTCTGTGAACAAAGCCAAAGTCATACCCGTAAATTGTATTCACAAAATCGAAGGTGAAAATTTTGTTTTTGTTCGTAATGGAGATGGTTCTTTTTCTGCTAAAAAAATTGGAGTAGGGAAAGTTTACGACAATTGGGTTGAAGTTGTAACAGGTGTTGAATCAGGGGAAGCCATTGTGGAAGAAGGAAGTTTTGTTTTAAAAAGTGAGTATTTAAAATTATAACTCCTAGTTTTTTGTTGACATAACGCCCATTTCCTAGTTATCTGTTTAGTATGAAAGACCTCACGGAAAAACAAGAATTTGTCCTGCAATACATATCGGACACTGTCCGCGAGAAGGGGTTCCCACCCACCATCCGTGAGATTGGGGACCAATTTGGAATTACTGCTAAAGGTGCTTATGACCACCTAAAGGCGATTGAAAAAAAAGGTTATATCCGCACTTCTAAAAACCAAAGCCGCGCCATTGAACTTTTGAAAGGGAATGGAGACGAAGCACTTCTCGTCCGTGCTTCGGGAATCCCTCTTCTTGGGCAAGTGGCTGCGGGTTCTCCCATCCTTGCGGAAGAAAACATCGAAGAATACATTGCGGTCCCGGAAGATCTTGCAACCAAACCGGGAACCTTTGCTTTACGTGTGAAGGGAGATTCTATGGTGGAGGCTGGGATTAGCGATGGAGACATTGCCATCATCCAGAAAAAAGACACGGCAAGGAATGGAGAGATTGTAGTGGCCATGATCGAAAACGAAGCCACTTTAAAAGTTTTTTACAAAGAGCCCGATATGATTCGTTTGGAACCAAGGAACGTAAAACTAAAACCGATTCGTACCAAAAAGGCAACGATAATTGGAAAACTAATCGGACTCTATCGCATTTACTGATTGACCAAAGCCTGGTTGGGAACGAGTTTTGAAGGGATGTCGAAACATCTTTTTTCTTTCCCAACCTTTCTGATCTTATCTCTCGTCCTCTCTTGCGCTCCCAAAAAACAAGAAATCGATGCTTATGACCTAAAACGCGTTCTGGAAAGGTATGCGCAAAACCGAATCCAAACGGGACTTATGGCAGACACCAAACGACCCACACCAACAGATATGGCTCTCTTTGAAGAAGCTTGTGAGGTGTACCGCTTGTCTATTCCTGAAGCCAAAGAAATGTTAAAAAAAGAAAACAAAGCTCTTTACGAGTCAATTTATGGAAATGAATAAAATTAAAATTTCAGAACGTCTGGTTTGGGGCTCAATTACCTCTTGTTTGGTGGCCCTAGTTTTTTTTATAAACACAGATAAGGTTAAGGCCATATCCACTGACGGGGAGAAATATTTACAGATTCTCCATGAAGTAGTTTCCTATATAGAAAATGATTATGTAGATCCCCAAGAAGAGAAAAAAATTTATACCGGTGCCATACAAGGAGCCTTACAAAGTTTAGGTGATCCACATACTAGGTTTTTGGACACTGATGAATTTGGTGAATTACAAAACGAAACCAAAGGAAGTTTTGGTGGAATTGGTGTTGAGATTAGTTTCCAAGAAAATGCATTTATTATCGTGGCACCCATTGAAGGAACTCCCGCATGGAAGGCAGGACTCCAACCCCAAGACAAAATTATAGAGATTAACGGGAAAAGTACAAAGTCTGTTTCTTTATCAGAATCCATTGCAATGATGCGTGGTGAAGTGGGATCCTCAATTTCTATGAAGATCGAACGAAAAGGAATCAAAGATCCTTTTGTTGTTAATTTGGTTCGGGAGCTGATCCAAATTCGATATGTAAGGTCACATTATCTTCCAGAAGCAGAAACAGGTTATATCAAACTGGTTCAGTTTATGGGTAAAGAGACCACTACCAAAGAATTTGTTTCGGCAGTGAAAACCATGATGGATTCTGGTGCTAAAAAACTAGTGATCGATTTGCGAATGAATCCCGGTGGACTTTTGGATTTGGCCATCGAACTTGCGGATCTATTTTTACCTCCCGATGCAGAAATTGTTTCTGTAAAAGGAAGAGGTGGGGTTCTTGTAAAAAGTTATAAAGCCGATAAAAAAGAGAAAAAGTTTTTGGATATCCCCATTGCCATTTTGGTGAATGGAGGTTCTGCGAGTGCTTCCGAGATTTTAGCGGGTGCTTTAAAAGATAACAAACGTGCTGTGGTCGTCGGGACTCAAAGTTTTGGAAAGGGAAGTGTGCAGTCTATTTTTCCTCTATCGGGGGGAACAGGGGTTGCCATTACCATTCAAAAATACTATACCCCTTCCGGAATTTCCATTCATGGAAAAGGGATCACTCCTGATTATATCGTAAATCCCACTTCTGCCAGTGAAGATGAAAAATATGCTTTGGAAAAACTTTTTAAGAAGAACTTAATCCGTCCGTTTTTAGAAACACATGCAGAATTCAACGAAGCTGCTCTTTCTGATTTTGCAGCCATACTCAAAAAAGAAAATCTAACCATCTCAGACTCGGTCACTCGTATTTTTTTGTTTAATGAAATGAGAGCCGGGTCTTCTAACGTTAAACCAAGATTGGATTTAGATACTCAGCTTTCTGAAGCCATTCGTGTTTTGAAGTAATGGCCTACGGGTTAGGAATTGAATCCAGCTGTGATGAAACATCCATTGCGATTGTTCGCGATGGAAGGGAACTTCTCTCTCTAAAAGTTTATAGCCAAATCGATTCACATTCCCCTTACCGGGGAGTGGTACCTGAAATTGCATCCAGAGCTCATTTAGAAAAAATCAATTCTCTTCTTTCTGTGGCAATGGAGGAAGCAGGAATTGAATTTTCCGATTTAAACTACGTGGCGGTGACCAGTTTTCCGGGGTTAGTTGGTTCACTTATGATCGGTGCACAGTTGGCTCGTTGTATCTCTCTTGTATATGGGATCCCGATTGTTGCAGTAAATCATTTAGAAGCGCATTTGGCTGTGATTGGTTTAGAAAGAGAACTTCCTCCTTTTCCTTGGCTTGGACTTCTTTTATCGGGAGGAAACTCATCCATTTATATATACAAAGGATTTGGTGATTTGCAAATTTTTGCAGATACCCAGGATGATTCTCTCGGCGAGGCTTTTGATAAGGTCAGTGCCGTATTGGACTTACCCTATCCCGGTGGGCCCTATTTGGAAGCCAAAGCAAATGCATACAGTCCGATCCCTGGTGAAAAAAATCCCTTTCCAAAACTTTTGAAAGAAGATGGGGAGGACCTAATTCGGTTTTCTTATAGTGGGCTAAAAACGGCAGTGTTATATTATAAACGGGAAAATGCAAAGTCACTTCCCATCGAAAAAATTGCCTACTATTTCCAAAAGACTGCCTTTGAACTTGTCACTCGTAATCTAGGAAAAGCCATCTCCAAAACAGGGATTCGAACTGTCGTTGCCGCAGGAGGGGTCCTTGCCAACGGAACTCTCCGGGATTGTTTGGAAAAAGAAAAGGAAAGGTCTCGGTTTGATCTATTTTATCCTAGCAAAAAAATTTACTGCACAGATAACGGAGCGATGGTGGCATGTCTTGGATACCATCTTTGGAAACAAAAATCTTTTGTGGGGCTCGACTTTAAGGTAAGTCCCAAACGAAACTTTGAACAAATAATATGAAACTAAAACTTACCTGGATTCCAAATACACTTACACTGGGAAACTTAACCTTGGGCTTTGTTTCTATGCTTCTGGTAGCAGAAACGAATCCATCACAATCCAATTCCCACGAACTCTTTACCTTAGCGGGAGTGTTTATCATTTTGGCCGCTCTCTTCGATGGGTTTGATGGAATGGCAGCACGGGCTCTTAATTGTACAAGCGAGCTCGGGGCAGACTTAGATAGCCTTGCCGACCTTACCACCTTTGGGATTGCTCCTGGATTTTTGTCGTACAAAATGTTCTTTTACGATATCAAACTCGATATCTTTGACAAACCAGATTATTTTCCATTGGGTATGTTCATTGCCGCTTTGTATCCTATTTGTGCGGCATACCGATTGGCACGTTTTAATGTAGCTCACGATCCCAAATCTTTTAACGGACTTCCTTCGCCAGTGGCCGGGGTTGTGATTGGAATTTTCCCTTTGGTGTTTTCTGTGTCTCAAGTGCCACTTTGGACTGCTGTTTTATTTTTTGTGATCACAGCCTTACTTATGGTTTCGACTCTCCGTTATAGCAAACCACAAGTTGCCATCAGAGGACTTTTCTCTTGGAAAAAATTGGGAATTAGTATTCTAGGGCTTGGTTTGTTGTTACTTGCGATTGGATTTTATCGTTGGCCCTATGTGATGTATGGTGCGGTAGGATTTTATGTATTTTCTGGAATTGTATCGTTTCTCATCCAAACCATCCAGGACTACCGAGTGTAGTCTTTAAGTGGGTTCTTTGAGTTGAAAGATATCGAGAAGGTTTGCCACTGCAAATATCGTTCGAACTTCTGGGGACAAATGGATGATACGAACCTGTTTCTTTTTTTCCTTTGTCCAACTGTAGGTGTGTAACAAAATTCCGATCCCAGAAGAATCTAAGTAACTCAGGTTTTTAAAATCTAAAACCAGTTCCTTAATAGCTTCGGTGTCAATTTGTTCTTTTAAGTCCGCTCTAAATTTGGGAGTATCCTTCAAAGACAAGGATCCATTTAAGAGGACGATTGCCTTATCGTTTTCTCGTTTGATTTCATACTGAAACATAACTTCAGTTAAGACAACATCTGAAAGACTCAAATACAATCAAAAAACGTTTGATTTTTCAAAAAAGGACTCTAGAAAAAGAGCAATGAAAATCAAGTTTTGGGGTGTTCGCGGATCCATTGCTTCACCCATTCGGCCTGAAAGCGTAAAACATAAAATCGAAAAAATACTTTCATTGGCAAGTCCGACAGACATTCAGAATGAACAAAGTATTCATAGTTTTCTTAATTCTTTGAGTTTTTCCTCTTCATCAACTTACGGTGGTAATACGACATGTGTCGAAATACGTGATAAGGAAGGTAACCTCATCATTATTGATGGTGGCACGGGACTACGCGAACTAGGCAACCAAATGATGGCCACTGACTTTGGAAAGGGAACAGGCCATGCCTATTGGATTTTGACTCATACCCATTGGGATCATATCCAAGGAATTCCCTTTTTTGTACCACTCTTTTTACCAGGAAACCATTTTGAATTTGTTTCTTGTATGAATGATGCAGAAAAAAGATTAGAACACCAATTTGTATTCACACATTTTCCCGTATCCTTTGATCATTATGCTGCCAAAAAAACTTTCCAATATTTAGAGGAAGGGGAAACTATTTCTCTTGGGCCCCATATCCAGGCGTTTAGCAAAGCAGTCCGTCATCCTGGAGGAAGTTTTTCTTACCGGTTTATGGAAGAGGGAAAAGCAATCATCTTTGCCTCTGATGCCGAATTCAATTTAGAAGAGATGGAAAATATCGATACCTATATTGATTATTTCCGTGATGCCGATGTACTTGTTTTTGATACACAATATACATTTGAAGAATCATTACAAAAAATTGATTGGGGTCATAGTTCTGCATCCATTGCCACAGACATTGCCCTTCGTGCGAAGGTTAAAAAACTTGTGATGTTTCATCATGATCCTTCTTATGATGACGAAAAATTAGATTTAGTTTATTTGCGAGCACTCAAATACAAAGAGATGTTTGATCCACACGGAAAATTAGAAATCATTATGGCTTATGAAGGTTTGGAGATAGAGGTTTAAAATGGCAAAAAAAGGTTATATCATTGGAATCGATGCAGGAACTACAGGGATCAGAACGTTTTGTTTTAACGATAAAGGAAAAGTCATTTCTTCTGCTTACCAAGAATTCAAACAATTCTATCCGAAACCAGGTTGGGTAGAACATGATCCAGAAGAAATTTGGGTCAAAACACAAAAACTGATTAGCCAAGCAATAAAAAATGGAAAATTAAATCCTAAAGATGCTGTAGCTATTGGAATCACAAACCAAAGAGAGACTTCTGTTGTTTGGGATAAAAAGACCGGCAAACCAGTGTACAACGCAATTGTTTGGCAATGCAGAAGGACTTCCGATATTTGTAAGGACTTAAAAAAACAAAGCCTAGAATCCAATTTCCGAAACAAAACAGGTCTTGTATTGGATGCCTATTTTTCAGGTACCAAAATCCAATGGATCCTTGATAACGTCAAAGGGGCTCGTGTCAAAGCGGAGAAGGGTGAGTTATTATTTGGAACGATCGATACTTGGTTATTGTACAAACTTACAGGTCACAAAGAACACAAAACCGATCATACCAATGCCTCAAGAACCCTTCTTTTTAATATCCAAACCAAAGAATGGGATGAGGAACTTTGTGAAATTTTACGTGTTCCCATGTCTATGCTTCCGAAAGCATACAATTCAAAAAATCTGTTTGGATTTACTTCCAGTGTTAAATCACTTCCCGATGGGATTCCGATTTCTTCTCTTGTGGGGGACCAACAAGGGGCTCTCTTTGGTCAACTTTGTACAGAACCGGGGGAAGCAAAAAATACTTATGGGACAGGATGTTTTTTACTCTTCAATGTGGGCGATGAATTTAGAATTTCAAACCAAGGTTTGATTACGACACTGGCCCTTGGTCCTGAAGGCAAAACTGTTTATTGTTTAGAAGGATCTGTATTTATTGGGGGAGCTGTGGTTCAGTTTCTCAGGGACAACTTAGAATTTTTCGAATACTCTAAAGACTCCGAAAAATTAGTAAAGGCCATCAAAACAAAAGATGATTTGGTTTTTGTTCCTGCCTTTGCTGGACTGGGAGCTCCGCATTGGGACCAAGAAGCACGGGGTGCCATCTTTGGACTTTCGCGTGATACAACACCAGCACAGATCACAAGAGCCGCACTCAAAGCCATTGCTTTACAATCCTATGAACTTGCCAATGCAATGGAAAAAGAAACTGGAAAACCACTGAAGTTTTTACGTGTGGATGGGGGGGCGACTTCCAACGCATGGCTTATGCAATTCCAAGCGGATATCCTCGGAACCAAAGTCATTCGTCCACAAAATGTTGATACAACAGTGCTTGGTGCAGCTTACCTCGCTGGTCTCGAACGTGGATTTTTTAAATCGGTCGCAAGCCTTCGTAAAGAGGAAACCAAAACCACACAATTTCTTCCCAAGATGAAAGAGTCTGAAAGGAAAGAAGAAATTGATAAATGGAACTGGGCAATTTCAAGAGTGAAAACAGGAAACTAAAGGAAAACTTTTTTACCTTGCTAGGTGAATCGTCAATGGAAAGATTAACCTAGCGATTGTTATTTGGTTCGCCTTTTTTATAAGTTGATAGAATCTACTTTTACAAATGAAATTCCTACGAATAGAATCCAAATTGGAAAACTCAGTTGGCAAAATAGTAATACTTCTGGTGAGATTAACCAGGAGTAACTTGCAATCATTTGGAACCCAAATGTAAGGACTCCAAAGACCAAAATCAAACTACCATTTTTATTCTTATTTCGATAAGAAATACTATATAGTAAAATCGCTAGAGCCAAAACGAGCGAAATCATATGCATGGTTCCCACTTGCATACTCAAAAGAAAAACAATAGTATCCTCTGACAATGGATACGAATTCACAGGATAAACCAATCGGCCAATGAGTAAATCGACAAGGACAAACATTGGCACAACTAGAAAGAAAACCAAACCGGAAGCAAATAGAGCCGTGGTTGATTCTTCTTTTCTCCAAGGATTTGCCAATTGATAAATAGAAGGAATTAATGCGAGAACTGCAAAGATTAAAATCTCATCGGCGATTTGTAGGTAAAGTTTCCAATCTAAAATCCATTTTTGCAATAAATTTGTTTCGTTAGGTGGTGGCGGTACTAGATACATTGTAAGGTAGTAACTAAAAAATAACAAACTACAAATGAAAAACGGAATCCGATTTCGATTGAGAAGGTTATTGGTTTGGTTGGACATGACCCCATTGAGAAAACAAATAAATAGCCGGTCTAGAGAAAAAGTAACACGTTCTGATTAAATTTTAATAATCAAACCAAAGGAGAGAAAACTCAAATGGGTTTTTCTCCTTGGTAATCCCACCACCGACAAGAAAGATCCCAGTCGCATAATAAGGAATTTCAATGAGAAGGTCTGGTGGCAACCGATGGAATTCAGTTGTTTCGATTTCTTTACGTGATAAAAAGAAATCAAATCGCAAAACATCGATCCAATCATTTGTTTTGAAAAATAGTTTTGTTACCGTTCGTCCATAAAATTGGAGAACCTGTCCATTGGTAGAAAATTGAAACTTCTTCGAATCGGCAAAGGGCACTTCTTCTTTTCTTTCTACTTCTCCATTTTCCCGGTAAGTAAAAATGGATCCTTCTTCGTAATAAATATTTCTCGCAAACCGTTTGAAGAGTTCTGTTTCTATGACAGAAACTAAATCCTCTCCCTCTTGTGGTTTTTTTGTGGGTCCATCCAAAATTTGTTTCATTTTATTTTTGGAGATGGAGGAGCGAACTACTTCCATGACAGGTTTGGAAAGGTTAGGAAGGATGTATTTGATATAACGTTCATCATGCTCCCTAAGAATCTCCTGTAAAAAGTTTCCATGAATCATAGGAATCATTTCTACAGTAAACATCTGTTTGTTTAAGAATTTGGCAAACTCTGGTTCATGGCGAAATAAATTGGAAACAATTGTTTCTTCTTCTTTGGGAGTTCCAGAAAATAGAATGGCTACCAATCGAAAAAGGTAGGTTTTACTTTTTATATCAAAATACAATGCTTCAATTTTTTCTCGCACCAAATCTTCCGAAAGTTCTGGGTTTATAATGTCTCGCAGTGAGAGATACTTGGCCGATTGGAACTTGTCACGTTTTCCCCTATAAAGAAAGGAAGGGGTGTTACGCTGTCCGCCTATCTGAATGGTTATGGGAGAAAATCCAGGTATAGGTTTGGATTCGGAATCTGTGGGAACTTTTATACTACCCATGTAAGTTGGGGTGTAGACTGGTTTGGAAACAAAGGTTTGTCTGTTGTATTGCAACTCGTATAAAAACTGCGGAAAAAGAATTGGGTCTGAGGTGACAGAAGGTAGTTCTGGAATTTTATTTTTGGGAACCGGATAAAAGGGAAAAATGGAAGATCGGAACCGGGCCACCGAGTCGGTGTTTGCTAAAAAGAAGTGGTAATTGTTTCCTTGTCTATAAATCAAAGGGGTGGAGATTTTTTAAGTTTTTTCTGAATTCGAATTCGAAAGTGTTCCCAATTATAATCTCTTTTTAAAATTTCCAACTCATTTTCCACACCAAAACGCATGAAGTCGAAAATCTCTTCATGGTCCATTCCGACAACGATAGATAGGTCTTGGATGACTCGTAATAATCGTCTCGCATCACGATCACTGAGGGCAAAGGTTTCTAAAAGTTTTTGTTCGAATTCCGTTAGTTGGATCAAGGGAACCTAAAACGCAGCCACAAGGATGGTTTCGATTTCATTTTTAGGAAGTTCTCTAGGAAGACAATCAAGAAACGAGTAAGTGGCCGCCAAAGTCGCAATCCCAGGAAGATCAATTTTTTTCACTTCGTATTCGGATAACCTTTGGGGAATACGTAGTTCTAAGTAAATTTTACGAATTCCTTCCACCGCTTTGATTGCAGCTTCAATGACAGAGATATTGGTGACGTCTTCATCCAGAGCCCTGGCAATCATTACATACTTACCAGCAGAAGAGGTTAAGTTGTATTCCATAACATGTGGGAGAAGGATCGACATACTTTGAAAGATATCTAAATTAGTAACTGTTGTTACAGCAAGTGACAATGCATAACAAAGTCCAAGACTACTTGTGGATTGTGCAATTCCTGCAAGGAGACTTGCCGCATAAATCGAGTTTTTTGGTCCCAAATTTCTTGGTTCACGAATGGCGGGTACTATGTTTTTAGAGATAAGTTCAATGGATCGAAGTGCAGTGGAGGAGGTAATCTCATTGGCATATTTAGAAAGGATACTGTCAACGGCTGCGGACAAAATAGAGATTCCGGTTTTGGCAGTTTCCGAACTAGACATACCGGCACCAATTTTTGGATCGGCAACGATCAGTTCCGGGAAGGCCCATTCATGAGCAAAGTATTTTCTATTTTTATCTTTATCATCCACAATCGAAAAGAAAGGAGAACATTCATTTCCGAGTAGGGGTTTTGTCGGAACTACGATTAAGGGAAGGCCTTTTTTCTTAGGTTGTTTTTTTCCAATGAGGAGCTCTTCTGCAAATAAATCATTGGTAGCAAGTAGAGAAGCTGCCTTACCTGCGTTTACCGATTCAAAGGAACCATAGGCCACAACACAATCGGCATTGGAGATTCTAAGGAAGTGAGCACAGGAATCTAAATCTTTAAAATGAACTCGGTCCACGATGTCATCATAGATGATCACACCTTCTGCATGTTTTTCGAGACTGGTTTTGATGATGGAAAGTTCTTCGGCGTTTTCTAGTTCTTTCTGTGTTGTGATCAGAACCACTCGAGACCCAATGTTTTTGACAAAAGATCCGAGTTTGTATCCACAATCGATTTCGAAGTGAATTTTAGGTGGAAATTGAAAATTGATCCATTCGGGGAGAACTGGCATACGATCCCCTAATTATGATTCGGCGGAGTTAGAGAAATCCTCGGAGAGGACAATAAAAAAGGATCCCTCACCACCCGTCCTTTTTACTGTTGTCCGAGGAAAGTTGACGCGATTTGGTCGGAGATTTTATCCAACATCTCTGTAGAGAGATTGTCGTAGTCACCGTTTTTCAATCGTTCTTTGATCGCTTTGATTTTTTCCGTACGATCTTCTTCTGGAGGAGCTTGTACGATTTGTTTTGCGATTTGTTTTACTTCTGCTTGTAATTTTGCTTCTGAGGCAATTTTTTTAGCAGCGTCAGAAATGGAAATTGTATCTACCGGAGCTTGTGCTTCCGTTTCTTTGGGCCCTTGAGTTTTTTTGGGTTCGTATCCGTAACCACCAACTCGTCCTACTTTGTCGACGTTCATATATTTAGTCCTCTTCCTACATCACATATCGGAGGAATCCGAATTTCCCTTAAGTGTTTTTTTTCGATGGTTTAAGAGAAAAACAAACTCTCCTTTGGCGTTTGGCGGATCTTTTGCCAATTCCCTAGGATTTGCATAGTAAAGTACCTCTTCAAAGGTCTTTGTCAACTCCCTTCCCACAAGCACTTGCGTTTCCGGAAAAAGCTCCTCAAGCATCGGGTAGAGCCTTGGGAGTTTGTGGACGGATTCATAAAAAACTACAAGTCCATCGATCTCAGAGGCTCTTTCTAATTCTCGGCGTTTTTTACTCGGTTTTTCAGAGAGGAAACCCAAAAAATATGTGGGATTGACCTGAAATCCAGAAACAGAAAGTAAAGCAGTCAGGGCAGAAGCTCCTGGCACTGGTATGATCCGAATTCCTTTTTCCCGAGCAATGCGCACCATCTGGCTTCCGGGATCCGAAACCCCTGGGGTTCCTGCGTCGGAAACAAGGGCCATCGATTTCCCAGCTTTTAGCTGCTCAAGAACATTAGCAAATGGGGTTTCTGAACTGTCTTTATAAAGGGCAAGCACCGGCGTTGCGATTTCTAATTTGGAAAATAGGGACCTAGTTTCTTTGGCCGATTCGCAAAGAACAAGATCTACCGTTTTAAAAATTTCTAGAGCCCGAAGGGTAATGTCTCCCAGATTTCCAATGGGAGTGGCCACTACATAAAGGGCACCTGCTTCTCGTTTATGGGCCAATGTATTGGCATCCTGGTGGGGTGGCCCCTGCGGGACAAGTACATGCTAGGTCATTATTCCCTTTGGTACAAGGGTTACAGGCAGTGCCTAAAGCACAAGCGCTGGGAGTTGCACAAGAAGGATTGGCACAAATGGTCGTGTTACAGCCGGCACCAGCAGCACAAAGTGTTTGGATATCGTTTACCTTGTTTGGGATGGCACAGGTACTTGTGGGCGTAGAAGGATTGGAGATCAATCCTCCCGTTAACACGGAACGAAGAGTGAAGTTATAAATTTGGCATTTTTGAAAGAATTCGGCTCCAGGTGGGGGAACTGCAAAACGAATCCTTTTTGTGACAATCTTTGCGGATTCGGTGGACGCTTCATAGGGAAGGTGAGGGAAACTGGGTTGGACTCCATCCTCTAACCACTCTCCTTGGATGGTTTGGATGATCCCTGGAAAGGCTGTAGTAATATAGAGGTTGTAACCTTGGAACTGTGGTTCTCTGTTGGTGACAAAATAACGAAGCACATATTCCGGCCTTGGGTCTACGGTTTGTGTTGCTTCCAATTTAAAATCATTGGTGATATTGCTATTGACTGCAACCACAGATAGGATCTGCGGAACACTTGGTGGAACTAAAAAAATAAACGGAGCTACCGGCGTATCTGTATTGGTCCCACAATGAAAAAAGGAGAGAAAAGATATGCAGACTAAGTAAATTGGATGTAAAGAGGGAAAACGCATTCAGTTTCTCGTTTCCCTTCCAAGTTTTCAGGAATTCAATCTATGGGAATCCAAAAAAAAATACTCTTTGTGTCCATTTCAATGATTGGGCTTTTTTTTCTCATTTTACTCGTAATGGGTGGTGAGGACGAAGAAGAAGCTCGCCGTAAAAAAGAAAGAAGTTCGCAGGCCCTTGCCTTATTTGGAGGAGGTTCCAACACTCCGAAAGGCACCAACCGACTGGGGGTGCGGGGGGAAGACTCAGGTTCCATCTTTGATTCTGACTATTATAGTGCCGGTGGCATGCGTTATGAAGAAGATGGAACAATTGCCAATTCCGAAGCCGGTGAAATTCCAATCAATCCCCAAACGGGAAAACCTTATCCTCCCGAGGCCATGCAAGCTTTTGAGGAACTCAGAGAACAATTTCCTGATAACGATTTGATTCCGAAACGACTCACTCCGGAAGAGAAAACAAAACAGGCTGAGTTTAACCAAAAGTTAGCACGTGCTACAAATTCAATTTTTAGCGGAGGAAACAATCCATCGGATGTTACCCTTTATTACAACCACGTAAAAAAACAAGGTAAGGACCGATTGGAAATCATCAATTACCTAATTGAAACACAAGGTGGTGACGATCCAGAGATGGATAAAAAGTTCCAGGAAATTTTGAAAAACATTCAATTCCAAAACGAACAAATAGAAAAAGAAGCCGCCAACGCCTTTGAAAAAGCAGGCATTTCTCCTTAGAACTAACTTTCCTTGGAAAGAATCGGATACCGGTAACTGGATTTAGGATCCAGACCATATTCATCCAAATGAAACGAGGGAGGTAGTCTCTCTCGTTTCCATTGTGATATCGTAAATAGTTTCTTAAATTTCTTCAGGTATCCAAGTAAGTTATCTGTATTTTCCCAAGGAAATTCTTGTTTCAAACTTTCCAAACAGTCCATGTCATCAAGTCCCAAAAAGACAAGTTTCTTTTCTATTGATTGTAAAATAGGATAAGGCATCAGATCCTTTTCATCTTCTTGGTTTTCTTCGAGAGGTTTGAGTTCTGCGGTGGGTTTTGTATTACGTAAAGTTTGGATCGAATCTTTGGGTGAGATAAAACGGTTGTTTCCCTTTTGGATATCATCCAAAAATTCTAACAAAAATTCTTTACTAACACCTGCTAGTGGGGCAATGGAACCTGAGGAATCTCCATCCATAGTTGTATAACCAACAGCGGCTTCACTTCGGTTCCCTGTTGATAAAAGTAAATGTCCATTTAGATTGGCAAGTAACCAAACGAGCGGAGAACGAACCCTTGCTTGGATATTTTGCAAAGGTAAATCATGTTCTTTCCAATTCAGAGTTTTTCCAAGAACCGATTCAATGAGTTTTACTGATGTGTCCACTGCCTCATCGATGGGAATGGAATAAAATTGACATTGGAGTTCTCTTGTTAGAGTTTCTGCTATTTTTTCAGTAAGATCGGAATTGTTTACGGTTTTTTGGTAAATGGTCACAAGAAGATTGGATTCTTCTATTCCCAGAGTAGAAAAAATAGAATCACCATTTTCCTGTTTGGCGATTTCTTTCATGGCCGAAACGAGAAGGGCACAAGTGGCACTGTCCGCACCCCCCGAAAGAGAAAGTGTAAATCCTTTGGTATTCGATTTTTTTAAATAATCAAAAAGACCTAAACATACCGCTTTTGTAAATTCTTCATAAAGGGAAAGATTTACCGAATTCTCCGAATCTTCCCACCCAAATTCTTTACGTTTGTCAAGAAGGGTAAACCCTTGGGATGTTTTCGCTTCCAAGTTGTTTTTTTGTGTCAGTTGGATTTTTGGAATTTCTTCTCTGGAAACTTTGGGTTTGGATTCGCGAAAGGAACGTGCTTTGGCAGCGCGGATCTCGAATGGATCAAAGGAGTAAGAAGTGATTTGGAAAGGGGAAAAGGAAAGTCTAGGGCCCTCTTTGACTAAATTTCCGAGGGATGCAAAAATGGCTCCACCTTCAAAGATAATACGCCCAGATTCATTTCCATTCAAATTGGTAAAAACTTGAAGATTACACTGGTTTCTACTGGATTCGGTAAAAATCTGTCTTCGGATGTTTTGTTTTCCCATCGCAAAGTGGGAAGCACCAGGAGAAAATAAAACATCAATGCCTACAGGACTATAGAAAGAAGACGGTTTATTGACTGACCAACTATCCTCACAAATTTCCACTCCAAAATTCCACTGACCGGTTTGGAAAATAAAATGCCCAAAGGGAACTTCTTCTTTAGCAAAGGAAATGGTTTTATTGATAAAATCTGTTTCAGAGTGAAACCAGCGACGTTCATAATGTACGCCAGTATTTGCTAAATTTAGTTTTGGAATTATGGCAGCTACCTTACCACCAAAAAGAACTGCCATACAATTGTATAAAAAAGAACCTACAAAAACAGGAAGACCCACAAGGATTATTTGGTTTGGGGATACATCTTTTAATTTTAGTAAAATTTCTTCGGACCGCATCCAAACAGAAGGTTTATAAAAAGCATCTTCACATCCATAACCAGAAATACAAAGTTCTGGAAAAAGAATACAGTCTGCATTTTTTGATTCTGGGCTGTTGATTGCCTGAACAATTGATTCAAAGTTCCCAAGAAAGTCAAGGGGAGTTGTGTTCAGTGTAACGGCGGCAATTTTAATTTTTGGCATCAGAGAAAACTCGGTTATAAATCTTTTCTGATGCACCTCTGTTTTCTACAACAAAGTTTCGATTTCCGTTTCCCATCTTTTCTTGTAAGGATTTGTTTTGGACGAGGAGTTGAAATTTCTGAATAAAATCGGCTTCATTTAAAGTTTTGAATAGTCCACCTAATTCCTGCATAACGATGGCTTCCGGTGCATTGGATATTTTTGGACCCGTGATGACAGCAAGGCCAAGGGCCGCAGGTTCTATCGTATTGTGAACCCTATGTGTAAAGGCACCACCCACATAGGCAAAACTTCCATACCGGTAGGCAAATGCCAAAATTCCCATTTGGTCAAAAAGAAGAAATTTTGGTAGTGGTTCTTCTGGCTTTAATTTAGAAAAAACTCCTACCGTGCCAAATTCTTTGAGTTTGGGGATCCAATGGTCCATACGTTCTGTTTCCCATTTGTGAGGAAAAATCCAATAATAGGAATCATCTGTATGTTCCTTTAAATAGGCCATAAAATGGTTTTCACAAATTCCGTAAGTGGAACCTAGAATGATGGGTTTGTTTTTGGATAAAAAATCTTTTTGGTCTGAAACAAATTTGGTAAAGGCAGGATTCGGAGATTTTGTTTCTAATTTTCCAAGGACAGATTCAAACCTTGTATCTCCTAACACGGAGAAATCGATGGTTTCATTTACCAAACCTTTAAATTCTTTGGCCATCAGTTCGTGGCTTGGATAAATTCCTGTGAGATAACGAAAAGAAGCTTTCGTTAAAGAACGTATGAGGGGATTTTTTCTGGAGGACTCCGAAGACAAACTGGCGCAGGCTAAGTAGGTATTTGTTCCCATCCGGTTTGCTGTTTTTAAAAGATTCGGCCAAGTGTCCCATGCCATAACAAAGAGAACTTGCGGTACAAACTTTTGAAAGATAGAATCATAGGCATGGGGAAGGTCGAGTGGGAGATAAAAATATACATCTGCCAGTGGATCAGAAAAGGTTGTTTCTTTTACAGACGAAGAAAATACAGATTGGATGATAAAAACATCCTTACGTTTTTTACGAATGGTTTCCGTGAGAGCACGGGCTTGGTCGAGTTCGCCAACACTTGCCGCATGAAGCCAAATCACCGTTTTTCCGTCAGCGGATTTTGAAAAAATCTGCTTAAGCAAACGTTCTCTTTTACTTAATTCTTCTTTAATTTGTTTTACAAATAAAGAAAGAAATTTTAAGACAAAATAAATAATGAAAACAAAAGTATTATAAAAAAAATATACCATTTAGCGTTTGTTACCCCAAGTATCGTTCACTTCCGAACCTGGGTATATGAAAGTTCTTTTATCAATGACAAAACTCAAATTGTCAAAGTATAAATGAAACTCTCCTTTCTTTTGTGAAGTTAAACTTTTTAATCGAAATGAAGCAAAGGAAATCGGAAAGGACATGGATTGAATGAGTCTTGTGTTTTCCTTGGGTAGGTGGATCGAAAATTCCAATCTACGCCATCCCACAAAGTTCAAAGTTCCCAAATCAAAATACAAATCTTTCGATTTTTTTTGAGAAAGTCCCATACTCAAATTGATATGGTGACCTTCTGAATACACCCAAAGGATTCCTTGGATGGGCATTCCGAGTGGGAGAAGAATAGGCTCTTTGGGACGCACTTCCCAGTGGTCTAGTCTTGGGTTTTCTACATAACTTTGGACAAGGAAACTGGTTTGGTTCTGTAATTGAGGGTACCCTGATTCTTTGAGAAGGGTTGTCTCTTGTAAAAAGGCTTCTGATTTAGGAACGGAGCCGGCAAACTGGGTGACCGCCAAAAAGGAATCCACACGGTAAAAATCCCAAGGTCTTTCTCCTTCAAAATCCTCTACAAGAAAGAGAAGGTAGTTGGAATCAATGGTCAGGGCTGATTTAAGAATTTGGACTCGGCCCACTTCGTCAGGGTCATGGGGCCTCGGAAGAGACAAAAGACCGGAAAACATGAGGACCATACCCAAACAGAATGTGATTTTTTTTGCAGTTTTCATGATTTCTCACTTTTCGAAAGACCAAAAACGTGTACTCTGTTCTTATCAAAGGAAAGGAATCCGCACGTCATGGGCCGCCGCGACAATTTGAAAATACTCACAACTGCCATTCTAGTGGTCCTACTTCTTTCATCGTTCATTTTTGCATTTATCTATAGAAACGAAATTTACCAAAAACTCCAAACCATCGGAAAAAACCGCGAGGTGGAGATGGTCGATAGAGAAATCGAAAGAGAAAATCCAAAAATCCCGGCACCCAAAGAAAATTTCTCACACGCGGAAACCAAAGAATCACTAGAAGATCGTTCTAAACTTCCCGAATTACCGAGCTTAGACGATATGGAGCCGGAATCCGATCACCCCCGTTCTGTTTCTGTTGCTGCTTCTACAAAGACAAAAGAAAAGATGGATCCTGCTGCTCGTTTGCAAGACAAACTAGACCAAGTAGAAGAATCCATTGCTCCCAAAGAAGACCTTAAAAAAACTAAAAAAACTTCTGCCAAAGAAGAAGTGGTTTCCGAAGGACTGGAATCGACACCCTCTACAAAACAACCGAAGTTAGAGACAAAAGATTCGGTTAAACCAAACCAAAAAGCAGATTCCAAAGTAGTAAGTTCATCGAAAGCAGAGCCAAAACAAACTCGTACTAAAAAATATAATTCTATTTCAGAAAAGAAACAAAGTAAAAAAGTCAAAAAAACTTACCATACGCAAAAACCTTCTAAAACAAAAGACACGGGAGAGGTTACTTCCTCCAGTTTGGAAGTTCGGATGCGAAATGTAGAACAAAAACTTGCTACACAAAACGATCGGAATGAAAAACGGTTTGTTGAGATCGAACGTCGTATTGATTCTTTAGAAAAAGCGTTAGCTAAGTAATTGTGGCCGATTACGGTTCTTCGTATCTTTCCATCCAAACCTCGCTAAAGGATTTATATCCGAATAGGTCCCCCATAATCATAGCGGTTTCCAAAACCAAACCTTATGAAGTGGTGAGAGAAGCATACCTCCAAGGAATTCGCGAATTCGGAGAAAACTATATTCCCGAAGCCATTGCCAAATTCACAAAATTAAGAGAAGAGTTTCCAGATGCGGAAAGCTCTGTGCACTTACACCATATCGGACCTGTCCAATCAGGAACCTTACGAAAGTTATTTGGCGTTTTTTCGCATACACATGGTGTGGGAAGTATCTCTTCCTTAAAGGAACTCCTGAAACGTGCCGAAAAAGAAAAAAAACAAATTCGATATTTCATCCAGGCCAATCTTACAGAAGAAAATACAAAACATGGAATGGGTTTCGAGACTTTACGAAATATGAAAGATTCACTTTCTAGTTACCAAAATGAATTTTGTATTTGGGAGGGTTTTATGGGAATGGGACCCTCAACAGGTGATTTGGCAGAAACAAAAGAAGTGTTTTCCTTACTTGCGGAATTACGTGATACATATTTTCCCGATAAAAAATTATCAATGGGAATGAGTGGTGATTATGAAATCGCTGCCTCTTTAGGATCTGATTACTTACGAATTGGATCGAAGATTTTTGGAGAAAGGGAATAAACAAATGAATCCAATAGAAACAGTGGGTATTGTGGGTCTAGGTAAAATGGGTGCGGCAATCGCAACAGCCCTAGTGAAAAAAGGAACTAAGGTATATGGATTTGATCCCAATCTAAAAGAATCTCCTGTAAAAGGAGTGGTTCTTGTCAAAACGCTTGAAGCCATTCGTAATGAGTCCGAAGTCATCGTGATTGCTGTGAAACCAAACCTTGTGGTTCCCGTATTAAAAGAATTTTCGAAACCTGCTACTTTTGTATCCATTGCCGCAGGAATTTCCTTTTCGCAAATCACGGAAAATGCCCCCCAAGGTTCTTTGGCCGTGCGAGTGATGCCAAATTTACCTCTTGTGGCAGAAAGGGGAGCCTTTGCTTACTTTTGTGAAGACAATGCCGCAACAAACGTAGAACAATTGTTTTATGGAATGGGAACTGGGATTCGAGTGGCTAAAGAGTCGCTCATGGATGCCGTGACAGGGCTTTCTGGGTCTGGTCCTGCTTATGTATTAACGTTTTTACAAGCAATGGCAGAAGGTGGTTTGCAAGAGGGACTCAGTTACGAGGAGTCTTTATCTTTGGCAATGGAAACTATAGAGGGAACTCTTGTGTATTTTCGATCTTTACGTAAAGAAGACAAAAACTTACACCCTATGGAAGTGAAAAATTGGGTCACGTCTCCGGGTGGAACTACCATTCATGGATTGGATGCTTTGGAAAGGGGAGGATTCTCAACCGCCGTTAGAGATGCAATTCATAGAGCGACGGAGAGAAGTAAGGAATTAGGGAAAGGATAATAACGGTTGCGCGGACAGGATTCGAACCTGTGGCCTTTGGGTTATGAGCCCAACGAGCTACCAGCTGCTCCACCGCGCGGTATAAAACCATTATTTTTAAGATTGGTTAATTGTCAACTTAAACATTATGAAAACTTCTCTATTTTCTTTCGTAAGTAAATTTATCGATTTCCATCAAAATCTTACTTTACAGTAGTCAAAAAAGACGAATGATTCCTATCTTATACAGAATTCTGGCGGTGCGTTTTGTCTTTTAAAGAAAACACTGATATCGTTTTTGAGCATTACGAAAAAAAAATCTACGACCAAAAACAACTACTGGAAATCTCTCGTGCCCTGAATTCCACGTTAGACTATAAATACTTAATTGATGCCATTTTGAATATTTGTTTGGCCCAGTTGCAGACACTCCACGCTGCCATGTACTTAGAGCCAGAAATTGATTTGGGTTTGTTTAAATTAGAACCCCAATCCATTAAAGGATTTGAACTAAGCCCGGAAGAACAAAACTACGAAATCAAAATCGATAGTCCTCTCATTCATTATTTTGAAGAGAAACCGAAAGCCATCACCATGGACCAAATCCTTCAGATGGATACACTCAAGTCCATTCCTGACATCACTTACCTTCGTAAAATGGGAGCAGAGATTCTTGTTCCTCTGAATGCAAAGGGTAAGGTCAATGGACTACTTGTCCTTGGCGATAAAATGACTTCCGAAGAATTTTTGGAAGATGAAAAAGAATTTATGACCACTCTTGCCAACCTGGCAGGGATTGCCGTTGACAATGCTCGGTTGTATGAGCTGGCAACGGTAGATATGATGACAGGACTCAAAATTCATCATTATTTCCAAACCAAACTCAAAGAAGAGATGGACCGATGCCGTAAAAAAGGAACTAAGTTGTGTTTACTTTTTACGGATGTGGATCATTTCAAAAGTTTTAATGATACCTATGGACACCAGGCGGGAGATGTGGTTCTCATTGAAGTGGCAAAACAATTGATCAATGCTGCCCTTCGCCACCACATTCCAGCAAGATACGGTGGGGAAGAGTTTTGCCTTGTGATGCCTGGAGCTTCGGAAGAAGAGGCCATGACCAAGGGAGAAGAAATTCGAAAGGCAGTTGAGTCCATGATTGTGAAAAATCCAAATGATGGAACTGATCTAAAGGTCACTTTGTCTGTGGGAGTTTCCAGCTTTCGGACTACCGACAGAAACAATAAAGACCTGATTGAAAGGGCCGACAAAGCACTTTACCAGGCAAAACATTCTGGTAGAAACCGCACAATTTGTTATAAAGATTAGGAAATTTGCCGATGGGTAGAGTATGGCAGAGCCAGCATACCTACTTAACGATCTTTCGCCATCGGTTCCTTCCGATGTATATGAATCCATTCGCAATCGTGCATTGGGTCTTTCTTCGTATGATTTTCAACCTTACTCTTGTTTTATTGAATACAAGTCAAAAGATGAAAATACGGGAATTGAATATCGGGATTGTATTGTAGATTATACTCGATGTTCCAATTCTCGTTGTATCAAAAAATTAGTGTAGTTTTTTCCTTTGTTTTGTTTGGGGCCTGTATCCCAGGCCCTGTTCGTGTCCACCAAACTTCTGTTCCTTTTACCCTAACAAAAACTTTACCTCCGCATAATACGATATCCATTTCGGATGAGGGAACTCATTTACTGATTCATGGAGTGGAGTCTTCTGGTCAGTCCCTCTCTTTATTATGGGATACAGGTTCCGATTTGAGTTTTTATGAATCACCTTCCTCCGAAGAGAGTAAGGAATTTCGATTGGGTGAAAAACGGTTTTCTTTAAAAAACAAAAAAGGGGTTTTGCCGGAATCGATTCCGGGGCTTCTGGGCCTTGATTTTTTTCGTGGCAGTTGTATTTTCTGGATGGGAGAGGAGTTAAAACAATTTCCTGAAACTTCCCCATTTTGTGAACATCCAGATGCTTACTTATCACTGGATTTCAAATTTCTGAATACGAAAAAGAAAGGAGATCATTATTATACACAATTTGAGTATCCGGAGGGCCATACTTCTTTTGGCCTTGTCGACACAGGTTCCTCTTTAAACCTTTTGCCTAAGGGAGCTCAGGATAGGTTTCTTGGAGAAAAGAAGGTATTTCTTGCCGGGAATAAAATCCAAACGGCAAACCTGATGGAATCGACTTCTGTCTTTTATTTGGTGACGAAGGTTGGAACTCGCGAAGAATATAGGCAAGTCCAGTTTCTCACAGGAATTTCACTTGAGAATTTCCTTTTGCCGGGGGACAAGGATAGGGAAGAGGTTTGGGTGATCGGACTTGACATCCTCAGGACTCGTCCCTTGTTTTGGGACTTCTCTCGGGGGCGTTTGGGAATTGTTCATTCCAAAAACTAAGGTGAAAGAAAAAGAAAAAATCATAGTAGCGATGAGTGGTGGGGTAGATAGCGCTGTGGCCGCAGGACTTCTTATGGAAGCAGGTTACGATGTGATCGGTGTCAACCTACGTACGTGGGAATATGAAGCACCAGCTTGTGATACCACTAAAAAATCCTGCTGTTCTCCCGAAGACATTCGTGATGCACGTGATGTAGGTCTTTCTTTAAACATTCCTTTTTATGTAATTAAAATGGAAAAGGTATTTGGAGAACGAGTCATCGACCGTTTTATTAATGATTATAAAGATGGAAGGACACCAAACCCCTGTGTAGAATGTAACACCTTTGTGAAGTTTGGTGCTCTTTTCGAACAAGCCAAAATATTAGGCATAGAAAAAATTGCCACAGGCCACTATGCACGTGTCGTCGAGGTGGATGGACGTTACGCAATCCGTAATGCTGTTGACATGAAAAAAAACCAAGCGTACTATTTGTACGGTTTGTCCCAAGAAAATATTAAAAATACAGTTTTCCCTCTTGGTGAAATGGACAAAGCACAGGTGCGTGAAATCGCAAAACGAATGGGTCTTCCTGTAGCGGAAAAACCAGAATCTCAAGAAATTTGTTTTATCCCTGAAAATGATTATAGATCTTTTTTGAAGAAGAAGGGAATGGAGTTCACTCCAGGATTTTTCAAACTAGCCTCAGGCCAGATCATTGGCAAACACCAAGGAAAAGAAGGATTCACAATCGGCCAAAGAAAAGGACTTGGAATCGCTTGGAAAAATCCATTATATGTTTTGGCCATCGAAGATGACGGAACAGTTGTGCTTGGGGAAGAAGAAGAAACGGTTTCCGAATCTTTTATTTTGGAAGAGATTACCTACCAAGCACTTAGCCCAATGGAAGTGGGTGACACAAAAGAAATGAAAGTCCAAATTCGTTACAGAAGTGCACCTGTTCATTGTAAGGTGACTTCACTTGGAAATACTTGGAAAGTGGAATTTTTGGA
Source organism: Leptospira bandrabouensis (assembly GCF_004770905.1). Lineage (NCBI taxonomy): Bacteria > Pseudomonadati > Spirochaetota > Leptospiria > Leptospirales > Leptospiraceae > Leptospira > Leptospira bandrabouensis. Next base: position 127,037 of record NZ_RQHT01000012.1, read on the forward strand.
AGATGTAAAAAGTGTAACTCCTGGACAATCTGCTACATTTTATGAAACGAATGGGGATTATCTGCTGGCTGGTGGGATCATTCAAAAAGGTTCCATTACAAGAAAGGTAAAAACAAACTTTGTCTTAGAGGCGGAGAGCGTTACCATTTGAAATCGGTAGAAGGTAAAACAATCCTCATCATTGGAGGGGGATTGTTACAAGTTCCCATCATCCAAACGGCAAAAACCATGCGACTCCATACAGTCGTAGCTGATATGAATCCATCTTCCATTGGATTTCAAATTGCAGACGAATCCATTGTCATGTCCACAAAGGATGTGGAAGGAATGGTTCGAGAATCGAAGAAATTTGCCCAAAATTCGCCGATTCATGGAGTAATCACTGCAGGAACCGATGCTAGTATGACGGTGGCTGCTGTGGCCTCTGCTTTACAACTGCCAGGAATTCGTTTTGTGGATGCAGAGGCGGCATCTAACAAAGTAAAGATGCGTCAAAGGCTAAAGGAATTCGGAATGCCAATTCCTCGTTTTGCAGCTGTTTGGTCTCTATTGGATGCCAAAGAAGCCCTGGATTCATTGACCTTTCCTTTGGTAATGAAACCAGCTGACAATATGGGAGCTCGTGGTGTCATCAAGGTAAATCATAAAGATGACTTACCTTCTGCTTTTCGACATGCAAAACGGTTTTGTCCTACCGGTGAATTGATTTTAGAAGAATATATGGAAGGTCCTGAACTTTCCGTGGATGCCTTAGCCTTCCAAGGCCAAATTCGAATGACAGGTATTGCTGACAGGATCATCGAAAGAGAACCTTATTTTATTGAAGTAGGGCATAACATGCCTTCGGCGATGCCTAAGGAGATTTTGGACGAAGTGGAACGAGTGATGGCAGGCGGAATGCGGGCACTGGGTATCCATTTAGGTGCCGGAAAGGGTGATATCAAAGTCACAAAAGAAGGAGTCAAAATTGGGGAAATTGCGGCAAGACTTTCCGGTGGATTTATGTCTGCGTTTACCTATCCTTTATCTACTGGTGTCAATTTAAACCGTGCTGCCCTTCTTATTTCGCTTGGAGAAACTCCCGATAATTTAGATCCAGTTTTAAATCGAGTTTCCATCGAACGTTCGTTACTTTCTAAACCAGGAAAACTCATTTCCATAGGTGGAGTGGAAGAGATAAAAAAAATAGATGGAGTTTCTGAAGTTTTTATCCAATCAAAACCAGGGGATATAATTAAAGAACCTACCAATAACATTGATAAGTCGGGTCATGTCATCATTGTTGCTGATAATTTAAAAGATGCAGAAGTAGTTTTTGAAAAGGTCAAACAAACAATTCGTTTTGAAGTGGATGAGCAGTTTTCTATTACAGAAAAAGAGATAGGGGACCAAGCAAGAATTCGTTTTGGAAAAGATATTTGTTGGGTTTGTAAACAATGTGATGGAAGTAATTGTGCTTCCGGGATTCCGGGAATGGGCGGTGTGGGTCGCATGGAAACTTTCCATGACAACAGTGTTGCTCTTTCTGAATATTCCATTTTGCCGGGATATATCCGTGACCATATAATTCCTGAAATTCATACAAAGTTTTTAGGATACGATTTAAAAACTCCGATTATGGCAGCTCCTATGACTGGAGTGGGGACAAATATGAATTTTGTAATGACCGACTCCGATTATGCCAATCTGGTGGTTCGGTCCTTTATTCAAAATGGAAGTCTTGCATGGCTTGGAGATGGTGCCTCTCCTGAAAAATACAAAATCATGTTAGAAGCATTGAAAAAATCTTCTGGGAAAGGAATTTTAATTTGTAAACCAAGAGAAGATGAATCTATGTTAGTGGATCGTTTTTTGGAGGCAGAGGCGGACGGAGTGTTCGCTCTTGGGATGGATATTGATGCTGTCAATTTTAAAACGATGGTTCAGAAGAACTTATCGAGTATCACAAGACCACTTGATCGTTTGGTTCGTTTAAAAGAGAAAACAAAACTGCCATTTATTTTAAAAGGGATTATGAATCCAGAAGATGCGAAACTTGCGGTAGAAGGTGGATTTTCTTCTATCGTTGTTTCAAACCACGGAGGAAGGGTATTGGATGGAATGCCAGGAACCGCTCGTGTCCTTCCAAAAATTGCGGAAGCCGTAAAAGGTAAAATTCCTCTCCTTGTTGATGGAGGCATACGTTCCGGTATGGATGTTTTTAAAATGTTAGCACTAGGTGCAGATGCTGTTTTACTAGGACGACCTGTAGCCATTTCACTTGTTGGTGGAGAAGAAGCAGGAATTCGTTTTCTTTTACAAAAATATTCGGAAGAACTAAAACAATCAATGAGTGTTACCGGAGCCAAAACTTTGGTGGACATCAAGCGAACTATGTTGCTTCATAAACTTCACGGTTGACTATGGATAAGGAAATCAAAGACCCCGAAGGAATTTTAAAGGTAATCACCGCACTTTTCGGTAAACTGCCTGCATATATTGTCAATTCGGAGAAAGAGTATCCAGTAAAGATCATTGCTTTAAAGAATAAAGCACTTATCATTAATACGAATCTAAAATTTCCAAATAGAGACCGAATCCTAACAGTTGTTCATAATGGTAGTAAGTTTTTAGCACATTTTCTTGTGGCAGGTGGTGACGGGAACGGAATCGAAATTCTAACACCTGTTAAGATACAAATTACGGCAGCATCTCGGCAAGGTTCAAGGGTAGAGGCCAGTCAAATCCAAACAGGAATGGTTGTTTCTAATATCATTAACGTAAATGATGTTTCCAAAGCCATTGGATTTGATGATAAAAAAGTGGATGCCATCCTCCTTGCTTACAGAACAAAACTCGCCAAAGCATTTCCACTTTCTTCTATTTTTTTTGCGGGACGTATGGACAACCGATTGCGACTGATGCACCATTATGACAAAGATATTTTTATCGTTGATCGTAAGGAAAAGTCTACGGCCTCGGCTGATTTTTTTCCTTTTGATGAGTATTTGAGAATTTTTGATAATTCTAAGATACCTGATTCTTATTCGTCTGAGATTTGTGTTCCTATCAAATACAAAGGTTATGTCCATCTTGGTTATGTACAGGTTTTAGCAGAAAAACCTCTAGACCTAGAAATTTATAAACAGATCCAAACTTTTGCCAATGCAGTGAGTCGCGATATCATTAGTACGGGTGTGTTCCAAGAATCCCGCGATATTTGTCAGGTTATGGATCTAAGTATGGGTGGTATAAGTTTTATCCATGCACCTTCTCGTTCTTTTTCAAGGTCAGTTACTTTAAACGGCACAATCCTTTTTGATTTAAACTTGGAAGAGGGCAAACGAGTAACCATACGTGGGATCATCAAAAACATTCGTAACCAAGAGACCAACTTTCGTGTGGGTTGCCAATTCTACAACCTAACAGAAAAAGATATAGAGATCCTTGGGGAATTTTTGGATGCGGGGAAAACGGCAGAAGGGGAAAATGCGGAAAGTGAAAATCCACAAGAACCTAATTCCGAACCCGATATGGAAGAAAATTCTACAATGGTGAGAGAGGCCGACACACCAGGGGATCCTTTTGGGGAAACCATGGATTCTGAGTTTCCCACAGAGGAACCAACCCAAGAATCCTAAACCATGTCATCTTACAAATCCGTCATTCGTTATCCCCATTCAGGGAAGACGGTTTTGACATTTTTAACTACCAAATTTCCATACCATACGCAAGACGAGTGGCAATTCCTTTTGGAACAGAGTCGTGTGAAAGTACAGGATCAAATTGCTACAGCGGATTTGGTTCTCGGAGAAGGTGATACTTTAACTTACGAACCGATTCCCGGCAGGATTCAGGAGCCAGAAGTTGATACAAACTTTGTGATCTTGAAAGAAACAGAGGACTTTCTTTTTATAGATAAACCAGGAAATTTACCGATGCACCCTGCGGGCAGGTACCGCACCCGAACTCTCTTAAACCTTCTCGAAAAAACGTATCCTACGGTCATCCCGGTGCACAGACTAGACCGGGAAACTTCGGGGATTGTCATCTTTGCCAAATCAGAAGAGAGTCGCACTTGGCTTCAAAAGAAATTTGAACTAAGGGAAGTTCAAAAAGAATATTTAGCGGTAGTGCGTGGTTTTTTTGAAAAAGAAACTAGGTTGGACGGGTTTATCGGAAAGGATTTGGATTCGGCCATTCGTAAAAAAATGAAATTCTCTTTAGAAGAATTTTTGGATTCCAAATCAGTTTCTACCAATTTTATACCTTTAAGTTATAATAAATCACAAAACATAAGTTTGGTTCTCGTCAGGCCAGTTACAGGGAGAATTCATCAAATCCGTGTGAGTCTTCTGTATTTGGGTTATCCGATTCTTGGAGATAAACTTTATGGACCGCGCGAAACTATGTTTTTGGATTTTGTTAAGTCTGGTCTCACCCCTGAATTATTGGCAGAGCTTGGAGCCGAAAGGCAACTTCTACATGCACATAGCATCAGTTATATGGATGAGAGAGTCCCTTCGAATATCATTGTGAAATCCAACCCACTTCCGGAAATAGAATCTCTCTTCCCTAATCATAAAGACTATGTCCCATAGCTTTTAATAAAAATCCAATTTAGAATTCGCCTTTCCTCCGATCTTTCTATAAAGAGAGAGGAGGCTTTTGCAAAGGATGGCAGGAGCAGGCAGATTATTAAAGGATTCCGATAAGATTGTATTTGGTGAGTTTTGGACTGCAAAACAACGCCAAGGACATCCAATTCATCATACCGTAAGTTATAGAGCATCATTTAAACCGGAACTTCCTTCTTTCTTTATGAAGGAATTTTTAAAAAAGAAAAATAGAGTCGTATATGATCCGTTTGGTGGTCGTGGAACTACGGCCATTCAAGCAAATATAGAAGGACATGTGGCGGTTCATAACGATATACATCCATTGTCCATTTTTCTTGCGAGCGCTAGACAATATGTGCCGCGACTTGAAGATTTAGAAAAAAAGTTAAATTCTTTGGATTTGGATAGAGAAGTTGAGGATGATCCATTTGATAGCAATCTTCTTCCATTTTTTCATCCGCGCACTCTCAAAGAAATTAAAAATCTGAAACGATATATGGCAGAAGATCCGTCTGTGGAAATGAAGTTTATTTCACTGATCGCACTCTCAAGGTTACATGGACATAGCACTGGATTTTTTTCTGTGTATACTTTTCCTCAAGTATCAATTCCCCCTGAGTCGCAAGCTAAAAATAATATCAAAAGAGGACAATCTCCGGAATATCGTCCGATCAAACCTAGAATTTATCAAAAGATGAAAAGAGATTTGGCATTACCAATTCCACCGTTTTATCATGAATTTTCTAAAAACAATTTGTATTCCTTAAATTCTGCAAATTCAGTTCCTGATATTGATTCAGAATCAGTAGATTTGATTGTGACTTCACCACCTTTCCTTGATAAGGTGGACTATGAAGGAGACAATTGGTTACGCCACTGGTTTCTTGATATCAAAAAATCGAAAGACAGAAAACTCAGTATCTTTAGTAACTTAAGTGATTGGAATTCCTTCATTCGTTCCACTTTAAAGGAATCAGCAAGGGTCTTAAAAAAAGGCTCTTATATGGTAATGGAAGTGGGGGAAGTGAAAAAGGGAAATTCCATTCTTTATTTGGATGAAGATGTGGTGAGGATGGCCGAAGGGACAGGACTTGTTTGGAACAAAACCTATGTCCATACACAAAGTTTCACAAAACTTTCGAATTGTTGGCAGGTTTCCAACAACGAAAAAGGAACAAATTCCAATCGTTGTGTTGTTTTAAGGAAAGTTTTATAAGTCTAACTAGTATGAAACAAATTCGAAATCTTTTCATACTTTCTCTTTTGGTATTCCTTGGGTCTGTCGGCGGTATTGGCTTTTTCGCTACCTTGGCTGCTGATCCCTTGGATTCTCATCCCATCGAAATTTCGATCAAACAGAAATCTCCGGGTAAGTATGAGTTGGAAATGTTTTTACCGAAAGACTTTGGATTTCAGATGGAAGCTCCTCACCGAATTTTTTTGTCGGGTAATGATGGACTCAAAGTTTTAAATGCGGACCTAAAACTAAAAGGACCAGTGCATCCTAAAAAACCGGAATACTTCGAATACGTAAAACCCTTAACCTTCCAAGTGGAAGGAAAAGGGAAATTGCAGGTGGATGCAAAATTGTTTTATTGTAATTTTGTGAAAAACATTTGTATACCGGCTAAAGTGAACAAATCGTTTTCCATTTAGTTTTTCAAATAAGATTATTCTAAATCTTTGGTAACAAGACGTTTTAAGTTGGGTTTTTGAATTTGGTATAAGAAAAAATACCTTCCCCCCACAGAAACGTTTTTATCTACAATCTTTCCTTCTTTGGAAATCTCCCGAAGTTCTTTACGTCCCTTATCAGTCAGATTGGGGATGGTATAAGTTTTTAATAAGTTAAGAGATTTTTGTTCTGCAATGGTTTTTGCTTCTTCCATCCGTGCATTTTCTGATTCCAAAACACTAGAGACAGCAACTTGGAATAATGTATCAGAGATAAATCCTTCTTTGGCTTTCGTAAATTCTAAAACAGCTGCATTTTCTGTATCTTTAGATTGCGGGACATCTTCTTTGGTTTCTTTGGATTTACAATTCCAAATGAGAATTGTCATAGCGAAAGTAAGTATAATCTTTGTTAGTGTTTTGTTCATCTACAATTTCCTAGGTTCTGATATGGGAGTTTTTTCCACACGTTCCATTAATTTAGGTTGGATATTGCGGAATAGGAAAGCACATTTTGTTCGGTCGGAATAATCTTCTTTGTAGAGTTGAAGGCCATCAAAAAACCATCCGAAGTTGTGTGAGTTTTCCACAGGATTATCTTTTTTCTCTTGGGGATTCCCCCTAACTTCGCCTAGGTTCTGACCAGCGGTTTGTGATTGTGATGGATTTGTAGTGGATTGCCCTTGGGTTGTTTGTGCATTTTGTAGTAAGATGGGAGTGGCTGCAGTTGTTGGACTGATTTGTGTACCCGTTGCGGTGGTAGCGTTTTGTGCTGCATTGGCAGCAATTCTTGTTTGCCGATCCTTTCCTTCTAGGGATGCGGTGTATTCTTCGAAACCTTCCCCGAATCTGTGTTTTTGCTTTTGGATTTGGAGTAGGTAAGGTAGGCTTATTTTTTCTCTTTCAATCAAGGCTCTTCGTTTACAATCTTCTCTTCTCGCCAATCCAGAGAGTTCTTTGTAAGTAACGGGAATTTCGACTTTGATTTGGAAAAATTCGCGCGAGATAAACCCTTCCTCTTTTTCATTGAGTAAAGCTTGTTCCACAAAGTTGGGATCAGCAATGGTAAAGAGGCGGCAGGAACAAAAGAGACTTAAAATTAGAAGTTTACGAACCATTTCCAACTTCAAGACTAGTAGATGATGTCGAAATTACGAATCTTTTTCCTTTGTTTCTTACTACAATTTTTGCCTCTTTTTTCCGAGGACCAATTTTTTGGAACTTCCGAATCCCAATTCCGAGAAAAAATAAAAACCATTCGTTTGGAGAATGGACTGACTGTTGTGATGATGAAACGAGGTACTTCGCCAATCGTGGCATTGTACATCAAATTTCTTGTGGGTGCTGTGGATGAAACACCAGAAGAAGCGGGTACGGCACATCTTTTAGAACATATGCTCTTCAAAGGAACCAAAACTGTGGGAACCACAGACTTTGAAAAAGAAGAAAAGTACCAAAAACAAATCGAAGTTTGGGGAACGGAACTCGATGACATCAAACTCAAAATTCGAGATCTCACCACAAGAGGAGAATCCATTCCCTCTTCTTTGCAAAAGGAAGCAGATACTTTGAATCGTAGACTAAAGAATCTAATCCAATTACAAGACAGCTTTATCGTAAAAAACGAAGACTCCTATATTTATGAACAAAATGGTGAGGTAGGATTCAACGCTTATACTTCACAAGATGTTACCAATTACCAAATTCAACTTCCTAACAACCGAATCGAAGTTTGGGCAAAGATTGAATCGGATCGGCTAAAAAATCCTATTTTACGGGAATATTATACAGAAAGAGATGTAGTCATTGAAGAACGTCGGATGCGAACCGACGATAGTGGAGCTGGTGTCCTTAGAGAAAAATTTTTCTCGATTGCCTTCGAAAGCCATCCTTATAGGAAACCAGTGATTGGTTATTCTACGGGCCTTCCTTTTTTGAAAATTGAAGATACAAAAGCCTTCTTTCAAAAACATTATACTCCCGATCGGATGGTGATTTCTGTTGTGGGTAAGTTTGATTTTGAAGAAACAGAGGCCATCATTCGAAAGTATTTTTCGGATCTAAAACCAGGTAAACCAAGACCAACTTATAAAGTGGAAGAAAAATCCTTTCCTGGTGAAAAACGATTTAAGGTATACCATCCATCGGGAAGCCAAATGATGATGGGATTTTTAAAACCTCCCTATCCACATAAAGACAATTCTTCATTTGATGTATTGTCCACTGTCCTTACTTCGGGAACTGGTTCTCGCTTATACAAACGACTCGTTTTAGAAGAAAAACTCGCCCTTAGCGTGGGAGCGGCCAATGGTTATCCTGGTGAAAGATACCAAAACTATTTTGTATTTTTTATCAAACCAAGAGAAGAGGCCAAACCAGAAGTGATTGAAAATATCATATGGGAAGAGTTATCAAAAATTAAAGAAAACGGGATTCCGAAAGAGGAACTCGATAAAGTAAAAAATCATATGGTTTCAGACTTTATCAAAACCTTAGATGAGAATGCAAGTATAGCTGATCTATTGAGTTACTATCAATTGTTATATGGGGATTGGGCGGGGCTTTTCGGTCAATACACTTCGATTATGCAGACTTCCTCCCGAGATATCCAAACACTTGTTCCTACTTATTTATCCAAAGACAGAGTTGTGATTGGCGTATTGGAAGATGTAAGGAAAAAATCAGAATGAAACGTATTTATTTAATTTTAGTTATTTTTAGTTTTTATAACCTATCAGCCAGGGAGATGGGAGAGTTTGTTGGCGATATAAAGTTCAAACCACTTAAGTTTGAAGTTCCTGAAATCAATTCCATAAAACATCCGTCAGGTGTAGAAGTATTTTCGTTAAAAAATTCTGAGTTCCCGATCGTATATGCAGATTTTTATGTATATCATGGTAGAAAACACTTAGGCAAACGGCCCGTGGAGATCACTAAACTTCTGGAAGATACTTGGGAATTGTCGGGTTCGAAAACATATCCCAAAGAAAAGTTTTTAGAAACTTTAGAGTTTTACGGAGCCACCTTTTCTGTATCAATTGATTATGAAAAAACTATATTCAGTTTTTCTTATTTAACATCCACGGAGAAAGAAGTGCTTCCGATCATTCAGTCTTTTTTCGAAGCTCCCTATTTGGATGAGTCCTTAATGTTGACAACCAAGGGTAAACTCACCGAAGAAATCAAACGTAGAAATGACAATCCAACAGCCCTCGGTTCAAGAAAAGCAAAAGAAGCTTTGTTTCGGGGAACTTTAGCTGGCACTTCCATGCAAATCCCTTTCTTGGAAGCCGTAAAATTAAAGGATCTTACTGAGTTTCAAACTGAAATTTTAAAAGAACCCAAACGTAGATTTCTTGTGACTGGAGATTATGAGATCAAGTCTTATGAGAATTTTTTTCCTAAGTTAGATGAGAAAACAAATGAACCCGAATCGGAACTAGTGACTCCTTCCTTACTCGCAGAAAATGTGAAAAAAGAAGGTAAAGACATTCGTCTTGTAACAAAGGATGTAAACCAAACTTTTATTTCCATGATAGGGGTTCTTCCTGAACACAATCATCCTGATTTTTACGCCATCCAAGTTTTGAATTATATCATTGGAGCTGGAGGATTTAACTCCTATTATATGAGAGAAATTCGAAACAATCGTGGGCTTGCATACTCTGCAGGAAGTAATACGGAGTTTCAAGAGAACTATGGAACCATCCAGTTTTTTGCTATGACAAAAACGGAATCGGCAAAAGAAGTTTTGTCACTAATGCGAGAGCTGATCCAACCAAAACTCATCGACTCTTTAACTGAAGAGGAACTTGTGCGGGCAAAAAATGCCATCATCAACCAGTTTGTATTCCAGTTTGAAGATGATAAAAGGACACTTGCGAGCGAAGTTCGTAGGCGTGACCATAAAATGCCAGATGGATATTTACAAAACTTCAGAAGTGAAATTGATAAGTTGACTCTTTCTGATTTAAAACGAGTTGGTAAATTGTATTTTCAATCTGATAAGTTGATTGTGACAGTTGTAGGACCAAATACTTTGGAATCATCCTGGAAAGGATCAGTGAAAGTATTGAATCCGGAAGATTGATGTTAACTGCAAGTTTCGAATACAAAGGAACCAAGTTTGAGGGTTTGTCTGAAGGTGGAATTCGGACATCCATCATTTGTTCATCTCTTGACTTTATGTTTGATTTTGGATTTATCAATCCAGATAAAATTCATATAGGAAAGATATTATTATCCCATGCCCATTTGGATCACTCCTGCGGAATCCCATACTATGTATCACAGAGAAGCCTTCGTAAATTGCCGGTTCCCAAAATTTATCTTCCAAAATCTTTGGAACCAAAGATGTCCCAAATTCTAAAATTATATTCTGAAATTGAAGATTTTGATTATCAGTGCGAACTCATTGGATTGGATTTTGGAGACCGAGTGGATTTAAAACCGGGATATTTTTTTAAACCTTGGGAAAGTTTCCATAGAGTACCTTCGCAAGGTTATACGGTGTATGAAACCAAACGTAAACTTAAGAAAGAATGGACTAGTCTTAGTTCCGATGAGATTCGAAATAAAAAAGATTTAGGTGAAGATCCAACAGAAGAAATTTCCGTTCCATTGGTTTCCTTTTCTGGGGATACAAAAATAGAATACGTATTAGAAAATGAAGATGTTCGCAAAAGTAAAATTCTTTTTATGGAATGTACTTACTATTGTGATAAACGAGATGTAAACCGAGCTCGGGAATGGGGCCATACTCATTTTGACGAAATTGTGGCCCATGCATCTGCATTTGAAAACGAAGCTATAGTACTTATCCATCCTTCTAAACGATATAGTTACCGCGAGTTAAATGACCTTCTTCGTAAAAAAGTTCCTCCCGTTTTAAAAGATAGAGTTTCCCTGTTTTTGCCTCCTAAATCATGAAACCAAGACCGAGCATTTATATTCCAGAACTCGAATCTTATATTGATTCTAGTTTGGTTTACAAACCAAACCCTGTCTTTGCAGAAATGGAAACCTATGCCAAAGAAAAAAACATCCCCATTGTTTCTGCTGCAACTGGAGCCGTTTTATCTCATTTGGTTTCTCTCGTTCGGCCCAAAGAAATTTTAGAATTGGGAACAGGTCTTGGTTATTCCACTCTGTGGATGGCAGTGGGTTCTCCCGAAACTAGGTTCGTGACAGTGGATCGTCATAAAGAACAAGCGGATTTAATGGATGTATATGCTAAAAAAATGGGAATTCTTGAGCAAATTCATGTTAAACGGGTGACTGACTCCGTATTGGATTATTTGGCGAAGGAATCTGAAGAATGGGTGAGTTCTGATTTATTTTTTGTAGATTGTGATAAAATTACCTATCCTGAAATCTTTTCGATTCTTTGGGAGAAGGCAAAACCAGGAGCTTATTTTTTATTTGATAATATGCTTTGGCATGGACGAGTCCTTGCACCAGATCCGAAAAAACCATCTGATTTAGCGGTAATGGCTCTTTGGCATGAGGTGAAATCCCAAGTTTCAGGTTATACTTTGTATCCTGTCGGTGATGGATTACTCTTTTTTCAAAAGGATAAAAAATAGTAGTCAAACCTCTTGAATTTTTGGTATTCTGCTCCTTGGTTTAAGGAGAGCAAGTTCCGTGTTAAAAAATAGTTTCATCATCCTTTTGTTTTGTTTCTTTTGTTTGTCTATCTCGGCACAGGAGTCGGGTTCCCAAGAAAAGGGGAAAGAGTCTTACGAAGAACTAGACAAACTCGATCAAGGTAACAACTTAGAACGTAAACAATACAAAAATATTTCGGAAAATAACAAAGACCGAGTCATCAATGCAATCAAACTTCTAACTATTGTTACTGCTAATTTTGGGGATGAAGTTCCAGATTCTAAAACTGCGTTCGAAAAAATCAAAAAAGACTACCAAGTGGTTTTGCGTTATTATTACCGCCGCGCTTATATTGCTTCTGGAAAAGCGATGGTAACTTTGGAAAAAGACATTTCATCTCTTCTTGAAAAATTTGTAAAAAATTACGATACGAAAACACAAAACCTACTGGCTGAGTGTGCAGACGTAATCACAAACCAAGAACAAACACAACTCGTAGAAAATTCACAGGAAGGATCTAAAGTCATTATTCCTTACCGTGAAATTGCAGAGGCCCAACAAAAACTTCGTATTGCCTATGGACAAATGGGCCTGGCTACAGACATGTCACGCGAAGACAGGTTTTATGATTCGATCGTTCACTACCGAATTGCAAAAGATTACGGTATTAAAATTCTTTCTGACTTCAAAGAAGCGGATGCAGACAAAAAAGCCATTTCCGATAAATATGGAAAAGATTTAAGTGATAATCGAAATCAAATTTTTGGACAACAACCAAGCACTAAATAAAGTATAAACTTTTTCTTTTCTCCGTTCGCTAGTGAACGGAGAATGACCATCGTGGTCTTTTTATCTTCTCTACACTTACATAAATTTTTAATCATTCTTTGTTTTGTATTTATTTCCTCTTTGGAAGCAGTTCCCGTCTTTCGGATTGTGGTGGATCCTGGTCATGGAGGGATTGCCAAAGACCCCAAAGGACAACATGGAGACAAATACGATAGTGTCACCCAAACATACTTAGAAACATACAAACAAGGTACAGAACATGGGAACATTACCGAGAGAAAGGTAGTTCTTGATTTAGCAAAAGAAGTCCATAAAATTCTAAAACTCACAGAAACGGAAGCAGGTTGGAAAGAATTTGAAGGATATCTGAAATTGTTTTCTAAAAAGACGGATTTTCAAAGAGTGGTTTTGGAAAGTAAACTCACCCGTGAATCTTCCTTTGATGATGATCCGAGCTCTGAAGATCCGAATGCCGCTTACCGTTTGTATGACTTTCCTGATCCAAAAACAGGTGTGAGGCGAAAGGGAAGGCTTTCCAAAATCAATGAATTAAAACCCCATCTGGTTTTATCTTTACATTTGAATCCTGCAAGCAAAGGGCAAACAGGAGGAATGGGAGCAGTGCTCACTCCTGGTTATAAAACCTTTTCCAAATTAAAAAAAATCTCAGAGAAAAAAAGTTCAGCGAATAGTTTTACGAATGGTCCTTGGTCGGAATGGCTCATCTTCCAATCCGGTTGGTCCAAATTAGAAAATGCCATTGCAGATACGTGGATCTACTTTCATGGGTATTGGTCTAAAAAAAACGGAAAAGATACAGACCTTTCCAAATTTGAAGGATACCGCCAAAATATGGTTAGTTGGCGTTATGCTGACGATCCCAATTGGGAAAAACAAATTGGTAAACCAGGGCCTTATGCCACAACCCATGAATCCTTTTCAGAGACTGGTAAATTTTGGGAAAGGGAAAAAGGAAAAAAAGAGGAATGGAGAAGGGAGGGGGGGAAAGAAGGTTTTGGTGGTGATAACCACTATGTTACCAAGGAACTAATGCGTTTTGTCCAATATGGTTTACCCGTTCAATTGAAAGAAAAAGATTCTCCTTATCCAGAGCTTGGCCCCATCCAAAAACCTTATATTTCCACTTATAGTCTTCCCACTTATACCAATGCGCTGTGTGCCTTTATCGAAATTGGTTATGTAAATCGAAGCCGTGATATGAAGTATTTAACTGTAAACAAAAAAGAAACGGCTATTTCCCTTGCTGTTGGTATTTACTCGTTGTTTGTCGGTTTGGATGTTAAAAAAAACGCGAGTCTGCCTTATTTGCCAAAAGGTAAAAAGGTAAACTGGGAACGATACGAAACTTATTTTGATGATGTTTTATAATTAATTTATTAAAAAGTCTATGAAACCAAAAAAAGAATCTTCCAAAGTTTTAAACCATCCACTCTTTCGAGAATTGATTCTAATGTATCAAAATTCCCTGCAAAGAAGATATTCGCCGGAAAATTTAAAACTTTATCCTGAGTTTAGTTCAATCCCTCGTTCAAAAATAGACCAATTATTGCACTTTTTTTTAGAATACCTTTATCCAGAGTATTCCAAACGAAAGGAATTAGATTCCGCCTTTGATGCGTTATCTGGCTTTGTGAATCATCCCACTAAAATTTGGGGAATCCTTGGCAACTTGGCTATGTCGATTTTTCGATTTGGAAAACATTTTCCTATGGCACTCAAAGCGGGACTTGCTGCCTTACATTCCTATGTGACAGCCCATCAGTTTGAAGAAGAGCTTGTGACAGAACTGGATCGGCATGAAAATCAAATAGGATTACTAGGTTCTGAGTTTGCAATGGAGTTTCTCATCGCAAAGGTAGAAAAAGAAAAAGCAGATGCCTTTCGAAAAGACATAGGTGCCCTTTTTAAAGTGTTTTCGGACGCAGAACTCATCCGAAAGATTATTCTAATTATGGAAGATATACTTCTAAAGATGGAATCAAAAGGAAGTCTGTATACAGAGGAAGATCGAAAAGGAATTTCTTTAGGAGTTTCTATTTTAAAAGAGGGACGGAAAATCTTTGATCAGATGAAGGAAGAAGAGATCCACCTTATCTTACAAGCCATAGACAGAATCGAAGAAGATTTTTATCTAAAGGCTTGCGAGAGGAGTTCGAACTAAATTACTGTTGGTACCGATGGCCGGAATCGAACCGGCATGATGTTACCATCGGTGGATTTTGAATCCACTGCGTCTACCAATTCCACCACATCGGCATAATCAGTCTTCAGCTTCGATATATTTACCTTTTCCGCGGGCCACTATTTTGCCGATCTCATTTTCTATTTCAGCGCGGTTTTCTATGATTTTTTTATTCTTTTTCACAAACCATCCACGTAAGTGTAATGGCTCATTCACTTTTGCAGGTTGCAAAAAACGAATGGTGAGTTCACCTGTTGTGGTTTCGAAATTCATCGCTTCGTTGATCTTAACCATGATTTCATCCAAGATGGTAGAAATAATCCCTGGGTGGATTTGATCTGGTAAACCCTGGTATTTTTCGGGGCAGGTGTAATCACCGAAGGCAGTTTTTGTGTCTTCGTCGAATGTGATTTTTAACTGCAACCCGTCTGCATTGTCCGGTGAGGAAGCAAAGCTGAGATTTTTTTTCGCAACGGATTTCATGCCACCATGAAACGCAAGAATTTCTCTTGTGTCAAGCAGAAAAAGAACTTGCGGTCATTTTGGCTGAAAAACACCCGTAAAATGCTAGGAAATTGAATATTCTTTAATTATACCTTAAGTTACTGCATAGCAAACCTCGAAAATAAAGAGTAGAACCCTTTTATGTTAACCACCCTTATGATGTTACTCGGTCTTTCCGGCACAGGTGCCGACCTCAAGGAGATCGCTGGGAGCGAGGGGGGAACACGGCCCGATGGGAATTTAAGTCCGAGGCAGAGACGAAGACAAAAACAAAAACAGGCCGAAGAATTTGGCCCATCACAACCGAAAGCCAATCCATCCAAACCAGATAGACCAACCAAAAATGGTCGCGGACAGGAATTAAATTTCCAAACAGATCCAAAAGAACCAAAATCCAAACCGAAACCTCTTTCGGAAAAATTATCCGAATTGGATACAGACAGTGAAGAGGAGACTGGAGAATCCGGTAGTGTCAGTTCAGGGAAAGAACCGAAGTCAGCAAGGAGTGGCAGAAGGGAAAAACAAAAACCTCCTAAGTCTCTCAGCGATCTTCCGTTAGGTGAGTTTGGCGAAGAAAGTTCCGAATCATCCCCAACCGGTGAAAGACCAAAACGAGAAAAACCAGACATTAGTTTTTCTGCCGATGATATCATTTCCAAAAACTCAAAGTATTCTTTTCACAGAAGGCCACTTCTCAATGCAGAAGCACTTGTGGAAGCCGAACAAGTAGAAGAAGCAATTGAGATTTTTGAAAGGACAGGAAACCGAATCCCTGACCAAGAGATCAAAGAAAAAATCAAAAAGAACATTCAGGACTTAGAGGAGTTTTTAGAGGACAACCCGCAGTCGGGAAAAGGAGAAGAACCGGGCAAAGGTGACCAACCCAAAGCAGATTCCGCAGCCAAAGAGAAACCTAAAAAAAAGGAACCAAAGTCTAGTGTTACAAAACCTGATAAAGATTTAACCGATTTAGTTTCTGCTTTGAAGGAAGTTTCGGAATTATTTGCCGAATCGATTGCACGTGCTATCCAATTTGCACAAAACTCTCCACCACCTACCTTTCCACAAGTGCCAGGACCACCGCCGCAAAACCTGGGACAGAGTCCAGGGTTATCATCTGTGTTACCGCCACCACCTTTACCACCAAACACGGTAGAGATGGCCCCACAAGGAGGAAAGGGTGTTTCACCAGCACAGAGTCCTATTTCTAGTCCTCAGGTAAACCAAAATGTGACAGGGGGTAACCAGTTAGTCCATCCCATCGTTTACCAATTCCTACAATCATCTCCACAAACTCCTGGATTTGACCCTAAGGCAATACAAAACCAGGACCAACTTTTACAATCGTTAAACCAAGGTTTGACGACTGGAGGACTTGCGGGAGCTGCTCCTGGTTTTCCAATGGCACCTCCTGGATCTGGGATTGTCGGTCCTTTTTATGTTCCTCAAGATTTGCAAGGCCAACCAGGGATACCGGGTATACCTGGTGGATCGGGAAGTCCTGGATATCCTAGTGGTCCGAACCAACCTCTCGACTTACAGATGCTTGCTGATCAAATTTCTAAAAAAGATGTATCAGAGTTAGATCTTCCTGAAGATACTTTTTTCTCGAGCGACTGGAAACAGTTTAAGGACCTTCCACTTGTTGATCGTAGGTCAGGGGAAGAAAGAAGAAAAAATCCTGATCGACGTACCAATATTGCAGGAAGAAAAGATAGACGTTCGGGAGAAGATCGGCGGAAAAAAGATCGTTTCCAAGAACGAGAAGATTTTTTAAAGAACCAAGCCTTAAAGAAGATTGAAAAAAAAGCAAAGGAACTGGAAGCCAAAGGCGAAGAAACTTCACTTAACGATTTACTAAAACCTTATTTTCCTGACCAACCTGGCTTTAAACTTCCAGAGGACTGGAGTCTTGAACCCATCAATCTCCCTGATCCGAATGATTTGCGTCGGGATGAAAAAGAACCACCTCTTCATCCCCAGGAACGTTCGTTAGAAGAAGAGCCCAATTGGTTAGAAACAACAACGGATGCCTTACGAAAGGAACTAGAACTTCCCGACCCAGTCGATCCCCAAACTGATCAATTAATTAAGCCAAAACCTGAGCCCAAAGAACCAACCGATTCCAATAAATCCGAAACTATCATTGAAACGGATTTACCAATCCAAGTAGAGCTAACGAATCGACCTCTGACCAGTGAAGATTTAAAGATTGGTCTTCCTGATGCAGATGAAGTTTTTCGGGAACGTAAAAGAAGAGAAGAGGCTGGATTACCTGAAGAAGAGGAAGGACCTTCCTTTGAGGATGCAGAGGCTCCCGAAATTGAAATTGTCGATGGAAACCTAGGGGAAATTGCCGAGGAAGAATCTCCCATCCCTCTGGATGAGATGGCAGAAAAAGCCACAGAAGAGGAACCAGAAAAAATCATCCACGGGGTTTTGGAACTAAAACCTCCCGAAGCCGATGATGCACCTTTTTTAACGCTGACTTATGACTTTGGAAAGATCCCACATGCATTCCGTTTGTCGAAGAATTATTCGATTATGGAATACTCCTATTATAAATACAAACCGATGTTAATGAAAGCACAAGAGTTTGCTCGTCGTAAGATGTTAAAAAATGCTTTGAACTATTACCGAGTCATCAAATCACAAAATATTCCTCCCGAACTTCGTAAGATGATTAACCGTAACATTCGGGACATCACTGAGTTTATGGAAAAATTCTTAATGGCCAAAGGGAACTAACCCTTGACAACTTTTTTATATTTTATCAGTCTAACAAACGTAGTAGAGGTACACTCCGATGAGATTGCGGCTTAAATCAAATAGGTAAGCAAAATAAAATACTAAATCCACACTTCTCCTAATCTCTTTAGGACGAGACATGCTTACCTATTCCCTATTTGGAAAAACAGGAGCTTGTCGTATGTCCCATCATATCACCATTCAAAATGTATCATACCAATACGAATCTCAGTCGGAACCTCTGTTCCAAAACCTAAACCTTCATTTTTCGAAAGGTTGGACAGGGATTGTCGGAAAAAACGGAAGTGGGAAATCCACTCTAGCCAAAATCATTTGTGGAGAGATCCTTCCTGACAAAGGGATCGTTTTGGGAAACGAGTTTGTTTGTTCGATTTCGCAAGGAACCGAAATGTCAGAAGAGGAACTGTCTTATTTTCTTTACGATGATTCCAAAGAATCCGGATTTTGGAAGAGTTTACTCGAAATCAAAATGCAATCGGTAGAGGACTATGAGTTTCTCAGTTTTGGTGAAAAACGAAGGATTCTTTTGGCAATGGCTTTGTCAAAAAATTCGGATGTATTGATTTTAGATGAACCCACAAATCATCTGGATTCCAAAACTGAGCAAATCATTCGAAATGCCATTTTGTATTACCAAGGGATTGGAATCCTCATCAGCCACGACAGGTCTTTGTTAGATGAGATTGTTACCTCTTGTGTATTTTTAGAAAAAAATTTCTTTTCCCAGCGGCCAGGAAATTATTCCGAAGGCAAAAAAGAAATAGAAAGAGAAGCAGAAGAAAGGATTCACAATTGGGAAATTGCAAAAACGGAACGTAAAAAACTAGATGCCGAACTCAAACGAAGAAGGGAAGAAGCAAGTCTCTCTCATAAACATAGATCCAAGAAGGGACTTGATCTTCATGACCATGACGGCAGGCAAAAAAAGAACTTAGCCCGAGTGACTGGTAAAGATGGCCAAGCAGGCCGATTGAAAAATCAAATCGAAAGAAGAACCGAACATTCCAAACTAAAAGAAAAACAAATTTGGGACAAACTTCCAGAAAAAGAAAATTTAGGAATTCTATGGAATAGTGTTCCTTCCAAACGAAGCACCATATTTATGTTTGATGGTGAATCGCTCTCTATGGATATTCTGTCTTTGTCACTTGCCTCCCATTTGGTAATCCTTCCTGATTCAAAAATTGCCATCACAGGCTCCAATGGTGCAGGTAAGTCCACACTTCTCAGATATTTAGTGAAAACTTTCCAAGAGAAAGGAATTTCTTATTTGTATCTGCCTCAGGAATTTTCAAAAAACGAATTAAACATTTTACTTTGGGAATTTCAAAATTTGCCGGATGAGAAAAAGGCCAAAGTGCTTTCGGGAATTCACCGACTAGGGAGTGATCCCAAACGGTTTTCGGAATCAGAATCTCTCAGTCCAGGAGAAGGGAAAAAACTTTACCTCGCACTGCATCTGGAAAAAAGTCCAGAGGTACTTTTATTAGACGAACCCACTAACCATTTAGATCTCAAATCTTTGGAAGCTTTAGAAACTTCTCTGGCCAAACTTGGTTCTGCCCTTGTGGTGGTCAGTCACGACCGGAGATTTGTAGAAACATTGGCCAAGGAAGAATGGTGTTTGGAAAACTTGTCGGTTGTTCAAAAACATCTAGACAGAATCTAATCATTGTACTTAGAATAATTCTAAGGAGTGACTTTATGCCACAAGTGACATCACATGCCCCAGATTTTAAAGCAACCGCTGTCATCGGGGACAGTTTTAAAGAAATCAAATTGTCAGATTACAAAGGAAAATGGGTGGTACTGTTTTTCTATCCACTCGATTTTACATTTGTATGTCCGACAGAAATTATTGAATACGATGCAAAACTCGAAGATTTTAAAAAGATCGGAGCTGAAGTTTTGGGCGTTTCTGTTGATAGCGAATTTTCACACTTAGCTTGGAAAAAAACTGCCAGAAAAGAAGGTGGTATTGGAGAGATCAAATACCCACTCATCGCTGACAAAACAAAGGAAATTGCAAAGTCTTTTGGAGTTCTTATTGAGTCTGGTCCTGATGCAGGAGTTGCGTTACGCGGAACTTTTATCATCGATCCAGCGGGAATCATTCGCCAAGCAACCGTTAACGACCTTCCTGTAGGACGTAACATTGAAGAAGCTCTTCGCCTGATCAAAGCTTTCCAATTTGTGGAAAAACACGGTGAAGTTTGCCCTGCGAACTGGGACGAAGGAAAGAAAACGATGAAAGCTGATCCTACTGGATCCAAAGCTTACTTCGCTTCTGTAAATTAATTTAGTATTCTCTACAAGTAGAGAAGGGAGAAACAATGGAATCAACAGCTGGCTTAGACAAGGTTTCCTTAGAATTTTACAAACCTGATAACTTTCCAAAGGGACTCACTCGTAAGGTTGTTGAATCCATTTCCCATATTAAAAATGAACCAAGTTGGCTTGCGGAATTTCGTTTAAAGGCTTTTGAAGTTTATGAACAGAAACCAATGCCGACTTGGGGATTCATTCCGCAATTTCATATCAATATTGATGACTATGTACATTACGTAGGTTCCAACCAAAAAAAGAAAAAATCTTGGGACGAAGTGGATCCCGAAATCCTACGTAGTTTTGAAAAATTAGGAATTCCCGAACACGAAAGGAAATACCTTGCCGGAATCGAAACCATGAACGATTCCGAAACCATATATGCCAATGTCAAAAAAGAACTCACTGATTTAGGAATTCTTTTTTGTGACATTGATACCGCCATCAGGGAATACCCAGAACTGGTTCGAGAATATTTGGGAACTGTAGTCACCATTGGTGATAATAAGTTTTCGGCGCTGAACTCTTGTGTTTTTAGCGGTGGATCCTTTGCTTATATTCCTAAGGGAGTCAAAACTCCCATGCCTCTTCAGGCTTACTTTAAAGTAACAGCTG
Source organism: Leptospira bandrabouensis (assembly GCF_004770905.1). Taxonomy (NCBI): domain Bacteria; kingdom Pseudomonadati; phylum Spirochaetota; class Leptospiria; order Leptospirales; family Leptospiraceae; genus Leptospira; species Leptospira bandrabouensis. Next base: position 148,121 of record NZ_RQHT01000012.1, read on the forward strand.
CTAGTTCCGGACAATATGAACGCACACTTCTCATTGCCGATGAAGGAGCTCATTTGGAATATAGCGAAGGTTGTACTTCTGTCCAAGACAAAGGAACTAACTTCCACACGGCAGTGGTAGAGCTTGTTGCCAAAAAGAATTCTAAAATCTTTTATACCACCATTCAAAATTGGAAAAAGAATATGTACAATTGGACTGTGAAACGAGGGATCTGCGAAGAAGCAGCTCACATCACTTGGACCGATTGTAATATTGGAGCTAATACCATCAAATACCCAGGGATCATTTTACAAGGGGATCATTCCACTGGTGATGTATTGTCTTTGGCCTTTGCGGGAAGTGGACAAGTGCAAGATACAGGGGCTCGGATCATCCATGTTGGGAAAAACACTCGTTCCAATATTCTAGCGAAAGGTGTGGCCCTCGATGGAGGAATCAATTCCTATCGAGGACTTGTCAAATTTGAATCATCTAGCAAAGGATCTTACAGTCATATCAAATGTGATGGACTGATGATGGACAACCGTTCCCAATCTCATGCTTATCCTTACAATGATGTATCAGGAGAAGAGGGAACTTTAAACTACGAAGCCACTGTTTCTAAAATTGATGATGACCAATTGTTTTACCTTCAATCACGAGGTATGTCAGAAGATGATGCAAAATTACTCATCATCAATGGATTCTGTGAAGGGGTCACAAAACATTTAGATGTAGAGTATTCTGTTGAGATGACAAAACTCATCAAAATGATTTTGGAAGATGGAAAGGTGATCGCCGAAAAATAAATTTCGGCCATTCCGTTTCTATTAGCTTCCATTGATTCATATCCTCCCGGTTCTGCCAGAACTCAGGCAATTACGAATAAAGATGGAACCAGAAAAGGTTGTTATTTCTTAAAAATAAGAAGTGCTACCGCTGCACTGGCAATCAGTAGTCCCAAAAATTCTCTCACTTCTTCCACTTCCATTCCAAAGTAGGGAGTTTGCGAAAAATAATACCCTGACAAAACGAGATACATCGGAATCAGAATCCATCCCACAAACTTGGGAACTGGACGAAACAAACTGGCAAGGGCAATCAAGGCCACAAACGCATAAATAGGAAACCAAAGGTAAGGATCGGGGTCGTTCAATTGTAAATAGGCAAAGTAGAGGAAAAGGGGAACAGATAGAATTCGAAAGAGTTTCATAGATGCGGTTAAGTTTTTTGATTGCGGAGAGAAATCCAAGCCAATTATCTTATTGAGGGAACCTTAAGTAGAATGAAAATCCAAACCTTTGTCTTATTTTCTTTTTTGTCTATGTCTGTCTCTTGTGATGATATAGGTCGTAGCATCTTAAAAAATTATAATAAAAAGTATGAAACCGATGGCCAGGTGCTAGGTTCCAATCCACTTTTTATCGGTGTTGATGCAAAGCGCAAACAAGTGACCATTTCCTTACAAGAAGTGGTAAAAGTAAAAGAGCCTACAGACATCCAGTTCCCACCGGGGGACAGTCCTTTTTTATTTGCCCTTGAAAAAGCTGGGAATATGATTCTATTCCACAGAGAAAAAAAGATAAGCCGTGTGCTTGCTACCTTTCCTGTAATCACTGACAGTGAAGAAGGACTTCTCGGTTTAACCTTTCACCCGCAATTTCCCAAACAACCAAAGTTATATACCAATTATGTAAAGTCTGTTGCAAGTAAAGATGTCACCATCGTTTCCGAATGGGTTGTAGAAAATCCAACTAACTACGATTCCATGAAACTAACTAACGAACGAGTGTTATTGCAAGTGGAGCAACCTTATCCCAATCACAATGGCGGACAATTGGCCTTTGGTCCCGATGGACATTTATACATTGGTCTTGGGGACGGAGGTTGGAGAGCCGATCCCAAAAACAACGGACAAAATCCAAACACTCTCCTTGGTTCCATATTAAGAATTAGTCCTGCGCCAGATGTAACTTTAAAAAAACCATATTCCATTCCTACGGACAATCCTTTTGTGGGAAAGGCTGGTTATGCTCCAGAGACTTTTGCTTACGGGATTAGAAATCCTTGGCGGATGAGTTTTTCACCTGACGGGCGTTTGCTTGTTGCAGATGTGGGACAAGATGCTTATGAAGAAGTGGATATCATTCTTTCCGGTAAAAACTATGGTTGGAACCAAACAGAAGGATTTCATTGTTTTACTGACGGCTGTAATACGGCCCTTTACCAACCACCATTTTATGAATATGGAAGAGAGGAAGGACAATCCATCACAGGTGGGTATGTTTATACTGGATCTGCTATTCCAGAATTAAAAGAAATGTATGTGTTTGGAGATTTTATCCAAGGTAAAATTTGGGCCATCGCAGTGCCAAAACCTGGAGAAAATACAAAGGTCACAGAAACGATAGCCCTTGGGAAATGGAACTTACTTATTCCTACCTTTGGTCGGGACAATGAGGGAGAAATTTTTGTGGCAGATTATCAGTCGGGAACCATATATAAAATGGTAAAACCATAATCTTCAAACTGTATAATATTTCAATTGATCGATCTTTTTAGTCTTATGGATGTTTCTTAAATTTTTATGAAAAAACTTTTTTCAAAATTGCCGTTTTACATTCGGTTTCACTTACTCCTTGCAGGTCTTGGAATTGTATTTCTTACCATCTACCGTGCCACTTTTTTTGCCATGTATTCCTATAGGATTCATGATAAATCAACTTGGATTTTGTTAAAAGCCTTTCTGAAAGGGGCTAGGTTTGATATTTCCGTCTTGTGTGTGTTACTCGGTGTAAGTTTACTCTATTCGAGTTTGCATTTTTTTAATCGTAATAAAATATATAGGGCAGTTTGGCGAACCTTACCTGTTATATTTATCATTCTGCTTCTTTTTCTTCTCATCGCAGATTTGATTTATTATGAAAATGGAAACAAACATTTAGGATACGAGGCTTTTGCTTATCTTGGATTTGAGATGTTACCACTCGTTGGATCTGCCTTCTCACAAAATCCATTCCTATTTTTACTGGGAATTCTTGTGATTTCCGCGATTGGATTTGGAATTTATAAAATCCAATCCAAGTTCCCTTATTCCCATGTAAACTTACATTATAAATGGGCTGGTTTCCAATTCCTTGTGGTCCTAGCACTTCTAGTTTTAGGAATTCGCGGGGGAATCCAAACAAGTCCCCTTCGTACCAGTGATGCTATCATTACCAAAGAAACCATCATCAATGATTTGGTTCTCAATCCGGGTTTTACTGTCATCACAGACTTAAAGATGACCAAAGTGGATGACCGCCACTTTATGAAGTTGTCTGAGGCCAGTGCGATTGTCCAAAAGGAAGTGGCTTATCCCGGCGCAAACTTTGTTAGTGAAGAATATCCTCTCCTTCGTAAAACAATAGTTACTTCAACAAAACCTTTGCCACATATCGTTGTTGTGGTTCTTGAAGGTTGGACGGGAAAGTTTATTGATATCATTGGAACTGGAAAAGTGGATGGGAAGGTAGTAACCCCTTATTTCAACCAACTGATCCGCCAAGGAATGTTTTTTAAAAACTTTTTTGCCAGTGGAGGAAGGACGACAAACGGTCTTATGGCACTTATGGGTGGAATTCCTGATCGGCCGGGACTAACAGCGGTTCGCACGCCACAAATTCTCAATCGTTTTTCTGGGCTTGGGAATATTGCCAAAACCATTGGGTATGAAACTTTATTTGTAACAGGTACTGACCTTAGTTTTAATAACAAAGGAAGTATCATGTACCATTGGGGGTTTGATACTCTGGTTGGAAAGAATGAGTTAGAAAAAAATCCTGAATACAAAACGGGGCCTTGGAGTTATTTGGATGAAGCATCTCTCGATGCCATGCACAAACGCCTCCTAAATGTAAAACCAGAAAAACCGATCGTATCTGTAATCCATACAGGAACCACTCATTATCCTTATAAGGTTCCAGACGAAAAGTTTCGTTTGTTTGAGTCCACTACGCAAGACAGTGAATACTTAAATGTTTTGCATTACGCAGATTTTGCTTTGAACGAATATATGGAAAAAGCAAAAAAAGCACCTTACTTTAAGGATACGGTTTTCTTTTTTGTTTCTGACCATAGCCACCATAGGTTTCTCAACTACTATGAAGATAGAAATGTTCCCTTACTGATTTACGCTCCGGGAAAAATCAAACCAGAACTAAGAGAAGATTTCACTTCCCAACTAGATTTGATTCCCACCATCCTTGGGTTTATGGAAAGGGAAGTATACTTTAGTGTGATGGGTCGTGATTTAAGAAAAGTAAAAGGATCTTCTGCTTATTTTGCTTATGGAAATATATTTGGATGGATTGAAGATGATTTTTTGTATTACCAATCAGTGTCTGGGGGACAAGGGGAAACCAAAACCATAAAACCACCGTTTGTGGATTTGGGCCTTTGTTACAAGGACATCAATTTATGCAAAAAACATGGGGATAAAACAAAGGCGTTTTTAAACTTAGGAGACGAACTCCTGAAGTCGAACAAATTGTTTCCTTCGGAGTCCGTTTTAAAAGTGATAAAAAACTAATACCAAGTATTAGAAATATTACTCAAATCAAAGAAGGTCTTTCGTTTGATGAGAATCCATACAAGCGAAACAAACGAGAGGCCGATGAGTGGAATAGCAAAAATTTCAATATTAGGAATATTGGAATAAACTAAAGCCGCAACAAAAGCCAAAATAAATAAAACGTTTCTTACCACTTCCGTTCTTCTTGACCATCGTTTCATTTCCATCGTTCGATCAATCGAAAACAAACTAAAGATGATCACAACAGATAAAATTCCAAGTGTCACCATGTCTTTTTCCAAATTGATTTTGGCAACTTTCCAAATCACAAGTCCCACAGCCATAAGAACCGCTGCTTGGAGTGCTACATAGATCATCACTCCCATGGGAGGTTTTGGATCGTATTTTATAATTTTTGTGGGCTCTGGTGCTTCGTCATCACTTGTAATGAGGTAACTTGGTTTCCAACCAGGAGGTCCAAAGATGGTTTTAAATACATCTCCGAATGATTTACATTCCAGAATTTGAAAAAACATATCCTTGAACACGTGTAAGTTGACAGTGATGGGATTAAAGGAGTTAACAGGTTTTGTCAATCCATAGATCGGTTCTTCGGTTTCCCATTCAAAGGATCCAAACATCCGGTCCCAAACGATAAAGATCCCCCCGTGGTTACGGTCGATGTATTTTTTTTGCACACCGTGGTGGACCCTATGGTTTGAAGGAGTTACCATAAACTCTTCGAAAATTCCGAGTTTACCAATAAAACGAGTATGAACCACAAATTGATATACTTTTAGAATTCTATGGCTGAGTAAAAACATCGCCCAAGGAATTCCAAGAAGTGCCATCGATAGAAAATAAATATATTCGAATATTCTTTGAAGTCCATTTCCACGAAAGGCAACTGATAAATTCATTTCTTGTGTGGAGTGGTGGGTGACATGTGTGGCCCAAAACAAATTGATTTCGTGGCAATGTCTATGGAACCAGTAATAAACAAAATCAGCAAAAACAACAGCAAAAGTCCAAGCACCAAGAGCCGGCCAGTTCACAGAAAAACTAGGGGAGAATTGAAACGGACTTTCCAAAGGAAAAAAATGGTAACCTAAGGCGGAGAGCGAAAAATTTGTCTCTACTTTGTCGTAAACATAGAGTGCTCCAAGGAGGATGACCACTCCAATCAGTGCAAAGATCACACCCGTACTTACATCGGCTATGAGAACGTTTAATCGGTAGTATTGTTTGCCTTTGATGTAGGAAACAAAGATTTCGATTCCTATCAGTGCGACCATGACGATAAAGGCATATTCCATAAAGGCGTCGCTATTCATTCGTAAATTTCCCTCACTAGATACTAGGCTTTTGAATCAGTGTGTGTAAGTCAATGTCCATTTGACAGAACCATTTTTCGAACAGGTTTCTTTTGAATTTCAATTTAGACTTGTTTCAGGAAAGAATCTAAGGTATGTCTAAAAGAATTGCTGTAATTTCTTGTCCCGTCGGGGGGCAACGAAAAGATTGGCTAAAGGTGGGAAATCCAAACAAATGAAAGAGGAAATACCAGTTCTCAAAGGCAAAACCAAAAAAGAACTAGAAGAGATCTGTGTTTCTTTGGGTTTGGAAAAATACCGTGCCGCACAAATTTATACAGGCATTTATAAGAGTCGTTATACGAATTTGGATCAGTTTACCACCTTATCCAAAGAAGTCCGTGAAAAACTAAAACAACATACTTCCTTTCCAGAAATTGAACTGGGTCGAGACCTTGCCTCCAAAGAAGATGGGACTCGGAAATTCACTTTTTATGTGGGTGAAAACAAAGAAATTGAAGCGGTTTGGATTCCTTCCGGTGATGGGGGACGTAAAACCATTTGTATCTCTTCCCAAATTGGTTGTACTCTCAATTGTAAATTCTGTGCCACAGGACTTTTGGAATACAAGGGCAATCTCCATACTTGGCAAATCCTCGATCAAGTTTTGCAAGTAGAACGCCTAGTTGGTGACCGTGCTACCAATATTGTTTTTATGGGAATGGGTGAACCCATGCACAATTATTTTTCCGTAATGAAGGCAGCCCATATCCTCAGAGACCAAGAAGGGTTTGGTCTAGGAGCCCTTCGGATTACCATTTCCACAGCCGGTGTCACCACAGGAATCAACCGATTTATCGAAAATAAAGAACCTTTCAATTTTGCCATTTCACTCAATCATCCAAATCCTAATTCACGTTCCTCGATTATGGATGTAAACGACAAACACCCGTTAGAGAAATTGATTGAATCAGCAAAACGATTCACTAAGGAACTTGATCGGGCCATTACTTTTGAATATGTAATGATCCCTGAAGTTAACATGGGTCGTGACAACGCAGAACGACTCGCAAAAATTTCTCGTTCAGTGAATAAATGCAAAATCAATGTCATCCCTCTCAATACTGATTTTACTGGATGGCGTAGGCCAACCGATGAGGAAGTCAAAGATTTTGTAATGCATCTCAAAGCTAAAACAACAGCTCCCATTCTCAACCGTAGAAGCCCAGGTCGGGACATCAATGGCGCATGTGGAATGTTAGCGTTAAAAGGAATTCGAAGTGAAACACGGTAATTGGATCTTAACTCTTGCGTTAACTCTGTTTCTAGTTAATTGCCAAGATATAGTGGAAAAAAAATGCCAAGCGGCTTGTGAAGTTTTTATTTCTTGTACAGAAGAGGAACTAAAACTTACCTTAGCACCTGATGTGAAACGCACAGGTAGGATCCAATGTATGGATGGATGCACCACACATAATAGTGATATTCTGCAATGTTATGACCAAGAACCCAATTCCTGCAAAGGATTTGGACAATGCCTGATCCAAATTGGTACCTTAGAATGAAAGAAACACTAAACCCCTCAGAAAGAATTTTTTATCGAATTTTATTACTTCTGGCATCCCTTCCTGTTTTGTTCACTCTTCCTTTGGATGTGATTGATATTGATAGTTCTCAGTATGCAAGTATCAGCCGTGAACTCGTGTTATCTGGGGATTTTTTTACTTTATTTGATAATGGTAGAAGGTATTTAGATAAACCCATTTTAACGTTTTGGACGATAGCTACTTCTTTTTCTCTTTTTGGAATCAGTAATATTGCCTTTAGAATTCCAGCTATTTTACTCAGTTTGCTTTCTGTTTTTTCCATTTATCGGATTACCATTTTAACTGGTGGAAAAGAAAGACAAGGATACTTGGCTTCTTTTGCGTATCTTTTGGCACCTGGTTTTTATGCAATGGTTGTGGATCCAAAAATTGATGTGTATCTCACTGCTTATTTGGTGTTTACTTATCACTTTTACTATTTAGGTAGAAAAAAGAATCCTAACTACTTCTACTTGATGTATCTCATGATGTCTATGGGATTTATCACCAAAGGTCCCATTTCTGTGGTCATTCCTGCTTTGTCCATTGGTGGGGATATCCTATTCCGAAGGGATTGGAAGTTACTTCTTTCCATGCGAGTGCCAACGGGAATTCTCGTTCTTGCATCCCTTCCTGCTTTTTGGTGTGTTCTATTATACAAAAGTTTTAATTCCTATGGACCTTCCTTCTTTTTGTGGATCCAATCCTTTGGTCGTTTCTACAAAGAAATGTATGATGTGAAGTTTGATCCCTTTTACTTCTATAAATCTTTTTCCTGGGCCTTCTTTAGTGGAGTGGTGCCCATGATCATCTACATTGCCTTTCGCACTTATAATTATATCAAATCCCTCGGATGGAAAGAAATCCTTCGGAAAATCCGTGCAAACGAATATAAAGACATCGACTTTGTGATTCCGTTTTGGGTATTCCTCTTTTTGTTTTTGATTTCTTTTTCCAGGTTTCCGCTTCCTCAATACACGTATTGGGTGCTTCCTGGGGCGGCTCTTTATTTTGGAAAGATAGCGGAAGAAAGTTTATTTCGTTCGAGTGTCGAAAGACTTCGTCCTTCCTTTCTTATCGCAGGTCTTGTTTATCTTGTGGGATACTTTCTCATTCCGGTTTTTGTCGCTGATGTGGGCATTGTTTATTATGTATTTGGAGCGATTGGAATTTTACTCATCATGTTACTGGCCCAACTCATTCCATTGGAAATGTTAGTTACACTCGTTGGTGCTACTTTGTTTTTTAGCTCCATTAGTTTGCAGTTTTATCCACTGCTTACAAGTTACCAACCGGCAAAAGAATTTGGTGCCAAAATCAAAGAACTGGAGCCAAACGAACCTGTGGTGTATACCTTTTGGTTGTCCAATTCCAAAAGGTCTTACGGGTTTTACGCCGAAAGAAATTTTCGCAATGTGTATGATAAGGACAAATTAGACAAACTCTGGTCGGAAAAACCGGAAAGACTCCTCATCCTACCATCGGAAAAACTAAGCCAGTTGAAAGAATTTGCAGGTTCGGAATACACCATTGAACCGGTTCTGGAGAGGGAATCCTTCAAAGTGGCCACACCTACGGTCGCTTTTTTGAAAAAAGAGACAAGAGGCCTTGTCACAAAGAAAATTTCTTTGGTTTGGCTAAAAAAAATTCAGGGGAAATCTTCTAAAAACTCGAAAGTATAACTAGGCTAAATTGTGTAAGTCTGGTTTTTAGGGCCCTTCGATGTCAAATCAGGGCCTTTTTTTTTGCCTTCTTTTCCTACCTAGAAGAAATCAATTGCGGACTCTTTCTAACTGAACATTGTTTTCTATCGAATCAAAAAAGAAGTTTTTCCTTTGAGAAATTTATTTCAATCCTGCTTGCCTTTCCTTCGGTATAATTTTACCATCGCACGTCACATACAGGATATATGAAGAGTTTAAAATACATTCTCGGCCTTTATACATTTCTTTCCATTTTAGTTTTATCAACGGTTGTATCCGCTCTCATTTTGTATTTGAATTGGGGACTTCTTCTCAAAGTCTACCGAGGTGAAATGGAAAACGCAGGCAAAAGTGCTGGTGCCGAACTTTCCAATTATTATAAATCACAAATTCGTATCGCTGGCATTCTTTCCAAACAAAAAGAAATCAAAGATTCCTTCCAATCGGGAAAATCTAAATTTGCCACAGATCTTCTTGTAGGTATTATGCGAGAGGCAAATGGCGAATATGAAAATATTTTCCTTTCTCCACCCATCCAAAACGCTAAGATTTTTGCCGCAGGAATTCCTCAGTCGGTTGGATACCAATTGGAAGAATCCAAAACCGGAGACCATGTGGTTGTGGCACTTAAAAAACAGTTTCTGATTGGCTCTGTGCAAGAGTCACCTATCACAGGTTTACCGGTGAGCCTTGTTTCTTTTCCCATCGAAGACAATGGAACCATCATTGGAATTCTTTGGATTGCTTTAAACTTAGAACAAGTTTCAAAACGAATGGGAGATGGGATCCATGTAGGTGCCAATGGATACATCACTGCCATAACTACCAAAGGTGTTGTATTTGCAGGTCCTGATAAATCTAAAATTCTAAAATTAGACCTAAGTAAAATTCCCGAAGGTCGCCCCATTTTAGAAGCCAAAGACGGAGCTTATTTCGAATATACGGAAAACGGAAAGGACTTTGCCTTTCTCATCAAACGATTGGAAGAATGGAATACTATTATCGGGGTGGTTCTTCCTAAATCTGATATGAATTCAGGATTCATCCAAGTGGCTTTATTTGCTGTACTGGTTGTGTTTTTGATTACAGCTCTTGTGGTGTTTGGAGTATTTCGGTTTCTAAAAAAACGACTATTGCCATTAGAAAACTCAGTTGTCATTTTAGATAAAATGGCCAAGGGAGATTTAACAGAGTCATTCCATTTCACTAATCAGGATGAGATTGGCAGAATGAATCTTGCTTTGGATGGGTTTGTGAAAAGCATCCGAAATTCCCTCGGAGAAATCCAAACGGTCGCAGAAGAGATCGCATCTTCTGCCGAAGGATTACGTGATTCCTCATCTAGTTTTTCCGATATGGCACAAGGTACTGCCGCTTCGGCCGAAGAAATTTCAGCTACCACAGAAGAAGTGGCTGCCAGTATGGAGACAACCGCAACATCTACTTCCAAACAACATAACAATATCATTGAATTTAATGAAAAGATTTTAGAGCTCTCCCAAGGTGCGATTCAAATTGAAAAAGATACAAAGGCAGCCCTAGCCAATACAGAAAACATTACCAAACAAGCCAAACTAGGAGGTGAGTCCCTAAACCAAATGAAGGATATGATTAATGTCATTTTGGAATCTTCTAAAGAAATGAAAGAAGTGATTGGGATCATCGACGAAATTTCGGACCAGACTAGTTTACTAGCGCTGAATGCCGCCATTGAAGCGGCGAGAGCCGGAGAGGCGGGTCGTGGGTTTGCCATTGTGGCCGAGGAGATTTCCAAACTTTCTGACAAAACGGCCCATTCCATCCAGGCCATCGAAGAAATGATTGGAAAAAATAGCAAAGAGTTGGAAGAGGGGGCCAAGGGAATTCGCTCTTCGGTGGAACTACTCAACCTTATCATCCGAGACATTGCCGAAGTGGAAAGTGTCATGAAACGACTTTCGGATGCGACAAAGGCACAATTGAACTATAACCGAGAAGTCGATGAACGTTCCAATGAGGTGGGAAGAGAGTCGGAATCAATACGCGGTGCCATTGAGGAACAAAAACGAGCCATTGAACAAATTTCTCAGTCTGTGATTGGAATCAATAATGAAACCATGCACATCGCCACAGGATCCGACCAGGTGGCATCCTCTTCGCAAAAATTATCTCTTGCCGCAGAAACCCTACGTACGATCACAAAGCGGTTTACGATTGCAAAAAACTAAGGAACAGGGCGCTAGATAGGACTTTCGTCAGTCTAAGCCACCCGGAGAAGGTTCTTTCCGAGAAATGACATAAAATAACAGATGTTTGTTGGTAGTGGTCGATTAATTGAGACTCGGTTTCAATAAGAAAAGTTCATGAAAAATTTCTTATTATGTCTCTTTTCATGTTTTTTCGCATCCAAAACCCTTACATACTTGCTTTTTTTCTGATTTTACCTTTCCTTGTCAGAAGACAGTGTAAACGGATTCAGGAAATCTGCGAATGAATATAAAAATACTCAAGATCTCTGTGCCTATCGTTGCAATTGCAGCACTAGCATATTTGATTTTTTCACCTAGCCGTTATGTGGGCTATTCACCCGACCAGCCCATTCCCTTCAACCATAAGATACATGCTGGCGATAACAAAATCGACTGTAAGTATTGCCATACTGGTGTTGAGAATTCGGCCCATGCCACAGTTCCCCCAAGTTCCACTTGTATGAACTGCCATGGAGCAGGTAACGTAGCGGGCAACCAAGAGCATGTTAAATGGCTAAAAGAACAATACGATAGCAATACGCCAGTATCCTGGATAAAGGTCCATGACCAACCAGACTTCGTATACTTTAACCATTCACGACACGTACAACGTGGTGTTGATTGTTCCACATGCCACGGTAACATGGCAGAGATGGTAAAGGTTAGACAGTCCAAGTCCCTCAATATGGGATTTTGTGTCGATTGCCATAGAGAGAACAATGCCCCTAACGATTGTTCTACGTGCCACAGATAATCGGGAGACAAGTAATAATTTATGATGAAAGACGATAGTTTCCAAAAAGAAAAAAAATCGCTTTGGCAGTCTTATGAACTTCGCGGAACTTCTCGCGAACGTGAATTGCAAAAGCAAGAGTTCTATAAATCTCCAGATCCCCTGATTGCAAAAATCAAAAAGGGTGATTTTGATAGAAAAACTTTCTTAAAGTTTATGGGTGCCTCGGTTGTGATGACAACTGTTGGTTGTATCCAAAAACCTGCTGAAAAAATTGTTCCTTATGTGAACCTCACCATTAAGAACCCAGATAATAACGAAGTAGAACAATATGACTTCGTAAAACATGGACATTCCTACCACTATGCTTCTGTTTGTGGTGGTTGTTCAGTTGGTTGTGGTATCTTAGTCAAAGCAAAAGACGGACGACCTTTGAAACTCGAAGGAAATCCAAACCATCCTATTTCGGAAGGTGCGCTTTGTGCTTCTGGACAAGCTTCTATTTTTGATCTTTATGATGCAGACCGTGCCAAAGAACCACAACAAGTGGTGAATGGAACTGCTAAGTCTAGCGACTGGTTTGTTTTAGACAAAGATGTAAAAGAGAAACTAAATGCTAACAAAGGTAAAACCATTGTTGTCACAAAACCTCTTACTTCTCCTGCCACTTCTGAATTTATTTCTGAATTCTTAAAGTCAGTAGGTGGTGGAAAACACATCGAAGTAGCATTTGCTTCTTCTGATGATGCGATCACCATTGCTCAAGAAAAATCTTACGGAAAGGCAGTTTTACCAAACTACCATTTTGACAAAGCAAAAGTCATCCTTTCCATCGACAGTGATTTTTTAAACAACACCAACTACCACAATGACTTTTCAAAAAGAAGAGACTTACAAAACAAAAATGTTAAGTCCTTCAATGCTTTCATTGCGGCAGAAACACATCCGTCTATGACGGGTTCCAACGCGGACCAAAGAGTGCCACTAAAACCAGGTGACCAAAGAAAGTTTGCTCTTGTGATTGCAAAAGCTCTTTCTGATTTGGGAGTGGGTGGAGCCACAGGAGTTTCCGGAATCAATGTAGAATCTACTGCAGCGGAACTAGGAATTTCTAAAGAAGTGGTTTTACGTACAGCGAAGGCTCTTGCTTCTGCGAAGGGAGAATCACTTGTTGTTGCTGGTGGTTCGAATGCTCTTACGGAAGACGCTGTTGATTTACAAATCGCAGTGAATATGCTCAACAGCATGCTCGGTAACGATGGAAAAACCATCGATGCGGGAAATCCTTTAAAAGAAGGCCGAACTAATTACGCAGAGAACTTAAAAACTCTCGCAAAAGACTTAAAAGAAAGAAAGGCCGGTGTGGTCATTCTTTTCGGTGTGAACCCAGTCTACCAAGCGCCAAACGGAGATGAGTGGAAAAAACTCCTTCATGAAGCAGCACAAGTAGTACAAGTTTCTGACCGAGTGGATGAAACTGCTCTTGCTTCGAACTGGCTTGCTCCAGTGTCACACTTCCTTGAGTCTTGGGGTGATAATGAATCGGTAGCAGGAATTGTATCCGTACAACAACCTACCATCCGACCGATCTTCCAATCCAAAGCGTTTGAAGACATGCTCATCACTTGGGCAGGTGGAAAGTTACTCGGTTCCGAGTCTCTCTACGAATACCTCAAAACAAAATACTCTAAAAAAACTAACTGGGAAGACTTACTCAGAAAAGGTGTGTTAGTTTCTGGAAATCCAAAAGCTGACAAATCTGGACGTTCGTTCCGCGGAACCATCGCTCCTCTAACACCTTCCAAGTCAGGTTTAACAGTTTCTCTTTACGAAAGCACCGCTCTCGGTTCTGGCGAAAGAGCAAACAACTCGCAACTCCAAGAACTTCCAGATCCAGTATCTAAAGTAACTTGGGACAATTATGTTGCGATTAGCCCACAATACTCTCGTTCGTCGGGAATTAAGTTAAATGATGTAGTCACAGTCACTGTTGGCGGTAAATCATTTGAACTTCCGGCTCTTGTCCAACCAGGCCTCCATCCAGAAGCAGTGGGAATTGCTCTTGGTTACGGAAGAACAAATGTGGGTGAGATTGGAAACGGAGTAGGGAAAAACGCAAACCTTCTTGCAACAGAAGTAAACGGATCTCTCGTTTATTCTGGACTTTCCATCACTCTTTCTCCTACAGGAAAGAAATACAAACTCGCTACCACACAAGACCATCATATGATGAGTCCTGGTGTGATGATGGGTGTGGAATGGAAAGAAAGACCTCTTATCATTTCCGCAAAACTCCAAGATTATGCAAAAAATCCTGGTGCAGGAATTCCTGAACCAGAGATTCCAAAAATCCTAATCGATGGAAAACTACAAAGAGCTCAAGGAGCGAACGCTCCTTCTGACCAACCAGGAAGCCAATTTTCATACCCAGGATACAAATGGGGAATGGCAGTGGATCTTACTTCTTGTTCTGGTTGCGGTGCTTGCGTAGTTGCATGTAATATTGAAAACAACGTGCCAATGGTAGGACGTGACGAAGTGAGAATGGGTCGTGAGATGCATTGGCTTCGTATTGACCGTTACTACATCGGTGATCCTGAAAAACCAGAATCACTCGAAATTGCGCACCAACCACTGATGTGCCAACATTGTGATAACGCTCCTTGTGAAACAGTTTGTCCAGTAGCTGCGACGGTTCACAGTTCGGAAGGAACCAACGATATGGTTTACAACCGTTGTGTGGGAACTCGTTACTGCTCCAACAACTGCCCTTACAAAGTGCGTCGTTTTAACTGGTTAGAACATTGGACAGAACACAACCTTCTCGGGGAAGCAACACCTACATTTAAGGCTCGCCCTCCAAGAAACTTAGGCCTTAACCCAGATGTTACCGTTCGTTCTCGTGGGGTTATGGAAAAATGTAACTTCTGTGCTTCTCGAGTAGCTGAGAAAAAAATCGCAGCGAAAAACGAAGGAAGAACATTACGAGATGGAGAAGTAAAAGCAGCATGTGAACAAACATGTTCTTCTAATTCGATTGTGTTCGGTAACGTAAATGATCCTGAATCAAAAGTAGCGAAGCTCTTGAAAGACCCTAGGTCTTACAAACTTCTGGAATACCTAAACATCGGACCTGCTGTCAGCTATATGACTCGCGTTCGAAACGACGTTTAACAGGGGAGAACACAAAGGGAATGTCATTAGCACAAGCAGTTCGAGATAAATTAGATATCCCCGACCTGGTAACAGGCGGGAAGTCGCTTAAAGATGTAACCGTTGATATCGCAAAACCAAACGAAGATTTCCCTACCAAACTTTGGTGGAATACCTTCCTTTTGGTTCTTACGATCACCCTGATCGACGTAGCCATCATCGGTTATTTGTTTTATGAAGGTCTTTACTTACTCGGGATCAATAACCCGGTAGGTTGGGGATTTTTCGTAGTCAACTTCGTATTTTGGATCGGTATCGGACACGCAGGAACATTGATTTCTGCGGTTCTATTTCTCTTCCGTCAAGGTTGGAGAACAGGGATTAACCGTGCTGCAGAAGCGATGACCATCTTTGCCGTACTTGTTGCGGCATCGAACCTCATCCTTCACGTAGGTCGTCCTTGGCTCGGATTTTGGTTGTTTCCTTATCCAAACGAAAGAGGTCCACTTTGGGTGAACTTCCGTTCCCCACTCATCTGGGATACGTTTGCGGTATCAACTTACCTTTCCATCTCTATGGTGTTCTGGTATTTAGGACTCATTCCTGACCTTGCGACCCTTCGGGACCGTGCCACAGAAACTTGGAGAAAGAACTTATACAACGTTCTTGCTTTTGGTTGGGTGGGTTCGGCAAGAGCTTGGTCTCATTTGGAAATCGTTTCCATGATTCTCGCAGCTCTTTCCACTCCACTCGTTCTTTCGGTTCACACCATTGTATCCTTCGACTTCGCTGTTTCCATCCTTCCAGGTTGGCACACGACCATCTTCCCTCCATACTTTGTTGCCGGTGCGATTTTCTCCGGATTTGCGATGGTGGTAACACTGATGGTCATTGCTCGTGAAGTATTCAATCTCAAAAACTACATCACGATGAAACACTTGGACAACATGAATAAAATCATGATGGTAACTGGTCTTATCGTAGGTCTTGCTTACGGAACAGAATTTTTTATCGCTTGGTATTCTGGAAATGAATACGAAGTGTTCGCATTCTGGAACAGAGCCTTCGGTCCTTATGGTTGGGCATACTTTATCATGATTTCTTGTAACGTATTGTCACCGCAGGTATTCTGGTTCCGCAAGCTTCGTTACAACATCCCTGTGATGTTTGTGGCTTCCCTTGTGGTAAACGTAGGTATGTGGTTCGAACGTTTTGTGATCATGATGACTCTCAACCGAGACTTTTTACCATCCAGCTGGGCCATGTATACACCGACACTTTTCGACTACGCAATGTTAATCGGAACTTTCGGTATCTTCTTTACTCTCTTCCTTCTCTGGTGCCGAATTATGCCAGTGATTGCAATTGCAGAAGTAAAAACAGTGATGCCACAGAAAGAAGGAGCACACCACTAGTATGTATCTTCCAAAATTAGAACAGTTTCACAAATACAAAGAAATGGATGAAGGAGTTCTCGGAATATTCGAGACTCCAGAAGCAATCATGCATGCGGCTGAAAAAGCCAAAGAAAAAGACTACAAAGGATTTGATTGTATCCTTCCTTATCCTGTTCACGGGATCGATGAAGCGATGGGAACTCCAAGATCAGGACTTCCTTGGATCACTTTCTTTGCAGGGATTTTTGGATGCACGATTGGGATTCTTTTTCAGTATCTCACTCATGCCTATGACTGGCCTCTCAATATCTCTGGAAAATCACTCAACGCATGGTTTGCTTATGTGCCAATCATCTTTGAATTAACAGTATTTTCTGCAGGGATTTACACTGTTGCGACACTATGTTTTTTAAGCGGTATTCCCAAAGCGACCCGACGAATCCTTCACCCGGATTTGACATCTCACAGATTCGGACTTTGGATTCCAAAATCTGCAAAAGGTTATAACGAATCAGAAGTTGTTTCTTTCGTAAAAGGCCTTGGTGGATCGGAAGTAACCGTGGTAAAACCGGAGAACCAAAAATGAAACAAAACATCTTTCGAGTTTTAGCACTTGCGGGACTCCTCGTTCTCGTGAATTGCGATTACAAAACTCCCGTTTATGAATACTTTCCTAGTATGTATGATTCTCCTGCGCGTGAGTCACAAGAAGCTGATTCTTTTGCCACCAATGGATCTGCTTCTCGGATTCCACCGAAAGGTGCAATCCCTGTAGGATATTTTCCATATCCTTATGCAGCAGAAGCAACTCCTGATACACTTCCAGGGGCAGACAAAGGATTAAAAAATCCAATCGCCAAAGCAAACTTAGGTGATTTAATGATTGGTGAAAAACGTTACCAAACCTACTGCACACCTTGCCACGGGGTAAGGGGTCTTGGGAATGGAACGGTCGTTGGACCTGCACCTAGGTTTCAACAATCACCTCCTTCTGTTGTTTCTGATAAAATCAAAGGTTGGTCTGATGGACAAATCTATCATATCATCACTATGGGTCGTGGACTTATGGGAAGTTATGCTTACCAAATCGAACCAGAAGACAGATGGAAGCTCATTGCTTACATCCGCAAACTTCAAGAATATGAAGTTCAAAATAAAAAGGCGAACTAGGGGAAATTATGAGCTCTACAAAAGCAGCGAAACTAGACGAAAAATTACTGCAGTTCCAACTGCCAGTTACTCTTCGTAATGCCCTCATTGCTATGATCGGAGTGGGAGTGGTGAGTTTTCTCATCGCTTTCCTCGGATTTGGTCATGAAACATCTCGTCATATGGACGAAGCTGGTCATTTCCATCATACAAATTTAGGTTACCATGTTTTACTCATTGGAACTTATTTTGTTGTGGGTCTTGCCATCACAGGTATCTTTTTTACAGCAATCCAACACCTAACTGGTTCTCATTGGTCTGTCACGGTTCGACGACTTTTTGAAACTTACGGGCTTTTCACACCAATTGCAGGGCTTTTACTTGTGGGTGTGATTTTTGGAATGCATGACCTTTATGAATGGGCAGATGCGACAGTTCGTGAAAACGACCACCTCATCCACCACAAATCAGGTTACCTAAACCCAACAGCTTTCATCATTCGATGTGTGCTTTTCATTGGGGTTTGGACTGTATTTGCATATATCTTTCATGGAAAGTCAGTAGGCCAGGACAAAGATAAGGTTGTGGATACAACTAAAACTTTGGCAAAGATCTCTGGGGGATTTATTCTCTTCTTTGCACTTTCTTGGTGTTTTATGGCATTTGACCTTCTCATGTCACTCACTCCGCATTGGTTCTCTACTATGTTTGGTGTGTATGCATTTGCAGGTGCTTTCCAAACTTCCCTTGCATCTTACTTAATTGTAATCGCAATTTTGAAGAAAAACGGATACCTCGGCGAAGCAGTGAATGAAAACCATTACCATGACATTGCAAAATTCCTCTTGGGTATGACTACTTTTTGGGCTTATGTGGGGTTCTCTCAATTTATGCTCATTTGGTATGCAAACATCCCAGAAGAAACATTCTTTTATGAAATGCGTATGACTGGTGGTTGGGGATATACAACTCTCGCACTTCCTTTTGTGAAGTTCGTGATTCCATTCCTTCTTCTTCTCAATCGTCCTAACAAAAGAGACATTGATTTCCTTTGGAAATTAGCAGCATGGATTCTAGTCACTCAGTTCTTTGAACTCTTCTGGTTGGTTTTCCCTGCAAATTTCGAAAAGTTTTCTATCTTACACTTTGTATTAGCATTCGGCGGAACAGTGGGTGTGGTAGGGATCTTCGGATTCTTTGTCTTCAAAAAGTTGGAAAAACACAGCTTAGTTCCGGTTGGGGATCCTCGTTTAGATGAGTGTCTCCACCACCACCAATAGGAGAACGGAATTGAAAAACAAAATTGTATTACTCATGATTGCGGGAGCAAGTTTCACAGCTTGTTCCAAAAATGCGGAAGTCACTTGGCATAAAAATTGTGATGCCAAAACAAACAAAGCAAGTTTGGATTTTACAGTTCCTTTATACTCGGAAGCTGATTCTAACTCGAAAGTGGTGGAATTTGTTCCTGCAGGAACAGTAGTGAAAGTATTTGATGCTCGTAACCATAACGTTTGGGCACCAAAGTATTTTGTAAAAGTGCAAACGGCAAAAAACGAAGGTTATATGAGTCCTCGTTGTTTTGTAGTAAGCCAAGATCCAGAAGTCAGTGTTTGGAGATATTCCAAAGGCCTAGTAAAAGAGTACAACCCATTTTACAGCCCAACAGACAAAGAACACTATCCTCGTGGATATGAGTATGGTAGCTTAAAAGATCTTCCGAAAGACAAGATCCCTCTTTCTGACCTGACAAAAGGTTTGGAAGAAGTTCCTTACACAAACAAAAACATGTTAAAACAAAACTAAAAATTTTACTAAGATTGGTTTGGTGGAAATGTTTCCACTAAACCAACTTTTTTAAAAAAGACCCAAGGGAAACCAAGGGTCTTTTTTTATGCATAGATCAAAACCAAAAGAGTTCTTTTACTTTTGGATTTCGTAAGATTAGTCCCACCCAAAGAAAAATTCCCACATAAACAGGAAATAAAGTGTGAGTCCAAAGGGGATTACCTACACGTAAGTGGATAGCAACTGCACCGCCTAAATATCCGGTGAGTAGGAGTGCTCCGAGCGTTGCCGTTTGTGGAATGGCATACATCACTGTGATGACAAGAAGAAGGATTCCTATGGTCGCTGCGCTCGAAGTGGGAAGACCAAGTTCCTCCATACTTTTTAGGACTGGTTCAATTTTTGCTAATTTTCCACCTGCATCAAAAAGTAAAAAAGCAATCACAAGTCCGCTGAGAATCCGTCCCACCCATAGGTAGGTTGGGGATTGGTTTATTTCGTTCATAAAATCACCTTCTAAAAAATCGGTCTGGTCAAAAAAACATATCAAGTGATATGTTGTCAATAGAATTTATATTCAATATAAATTGTAAGAGAAGGAATCTTGAGTATGCACTCCATGTTTGGATTTGAACCCAAATTAATGTTCTCTTCGGAAGCTGCTGCAGTTTTTGGAGCACGAGGAACCAAGTGAGAAATGGGAAAACAAGAGGAAACTCGCAAACTAATCATTGAATCTGCATTTGTTCTGATTTACCAAAATGGATTTCAGGGGGTCGGCGTTCGTGAAATTGCACAAAAAGCAAATCTAACCATTGGTGCTTTTTTTTATCATTTCCCGACCAAAAACCATGTGGGTTATGCCATCATCGATGATTTTTTATCCAAAGGAATTATGGATCGTTGGATTGTTCCATTGGAATCTTTTGAGAATCCTGTGGAAGGAATCATCCAAACATTTAAAAAAACATTTGAGGAATGGCCGGATGAATTTGTATCTCGCGGTTGTCCTCTCAATAACTTGGGCCAAGAAATGTCTGCAATTGATCCTGAATTCCAAAAGAAAGCAAAGGGTCTTTTGTCCCACTGGATTCAAAATACAAAAACTTACTTGGACATAGCAAAAAAGAAAAAGATATTAAAAGCAAAAACAGACACAATGAAACTTGCAGAGTTTATTGTCACTTTTCAGGAAGCAACCTTTGCTATGGGAAAAGTAATGAATGATCGAAGTGTTTATGATTCTTTGTATCTTTCTTTTCGAGATCATTTACTAAGCCAATGTCATTGACATTCGAAAAAAAAAAGCTTATACTCGCATCCATGGGTCAAAAACGCACCATTGCCACTTCCGCTTCCGAAGAACGATTAGAAAAACTATTAGAAGAACGTTTGAGCCCAGGTTCCAACCAAGAAATTATCGATAAACGAATTTGGGATCTCTTTGGAGAAACCTGGTGTGTGATGTTTACTGACCTTTCCGGTTTTTCTCGTGGGGTTGCCAAATTTGGAATCATTCATTTTTTACAAACCATTTATGAATCACAAAGAATTCTCATTCCTGTTCTCGATGAGTTTGATGGAATTCTGATGAAAGACGAAGGAGATAGTTTAATGGTTCTTTTTCGTAATACCAATAAGGCAATCCAATGTGCCATCCAAATGCAAAAGGCATGCAAACGTTATAATGAGGGCAGGGTGGCTGAAGAACAAATTTTACTTTGTGTAGGTCTTGGGTTTGGCAAAATTCTAAAAATTGGTGATACAGATGTTTTTGGAGCGGAAGTGAACGCAGCATCCAAGTTAGGTGAAGATACTGCCAAAGCTTGGGAGATTTTAGTCACAAATGCGGTGAAAGAAAATGCGGACGAAACCTCTGACTTTGATTTTGAACCTATTACTGAAATCCCACCAGGTTCTGATGGTGCCTTTCGATTGGTTTACACTTTAGAGGAACCAAAATGGGTAGTATTATAAATTAAAAGAGAAAACAAACAAAGGATTTTTTTAAATAAAATAAATAGTAATCCAAAGAATTTATTTTTTTAAAAAAAACTTTATTCCATAAATTCATAAATCGAACGAATTTCACCCTCAGATTCAATATAAGAATAGAGGTCTTGGAATTCTTTAGTTTGGCAGAGGGTTCCTGAGTCACCAATGAGAATTAAGTGAGATTTTGCACGGGTTAAAGCCACATTCAAACGTTTTGGATTTAATAAAAACCCAATCTCTCCGTCACTATTGGATCTTACCAAACTTAAGATCACAATCTCCGACTCTCTTCCTTGGAAGGAATCAATGGTTTGAGTAAACCATCTGCCTGACGATACGTTGATTAATTTTTCCACCTGTCCTCTGTAAGGTGATATGACAGTTGTTTGTTCTTTGGGAATTCCTAACCGAAACAAAGTTTCTATCAGTTGGATTTCCGTATGATTAAAAAAACTCGGTTCTTCTCCTTCAGTTTCTTCCTCTGAATCACTACCTGCCGTATCAATCCAAAGGATTGGTGGATTATTTCCAAATACATGCGAGATATCCAGATTGTTGTTCCATTTTGCATCGGGATGGGTTAAAATTTTACTTTCATAGTAGGTTTTGTTGGGAAACCCAAGAATTTCAGGTTTCATTCGGAATTGTTTTTCTAAAAAGATCACCCGCTCTCCCGAATCAAAAGCCACTGCCTTTTCCAAAAAACTATGTAAGGACCCATGGTCTGGGTGGGAGAAACTGGCTCCTAGTTGTTTTGGATCACCAAAGAAAAACGTTTTTTTTCCAACATATATACCAAGGTAACATCCAGGATCTAAACTTTGAGTGGCTTCGTCCACAAACACATAATCAAACTCTCGACCTTTTTTTAATTCATTCCCAAATCCAGAAAATGTAGATACGATGAGTTCAGCATTGTCTAGTAATTTCGTTCGGATGTTTGATTCTGCTTCTCTGATTGTGGAAAGTAAAAATTTTGCTTCTTTTTTGAGGGCCTTTCTTTCTTCCCTTTCCTCTTTGCCAAAATTTCGTTTCCAGGAGTTTGCTTTTTTTTGAATGGCTTTCAGTTCGGTTTGCCAGTTGTGGATTTGTTTTTGGTCAGGATGTTCTTGGATGAGGTGGTCGATATGATGGGGCAGGACTTCTTCTTTGATTTTGGTAGAGTTACCCAACCGGATCACACGAATTCCTTTTTTTAAAGCAAGTTCTACAATATAATCACATGCGAAGTTTGTAGGACAAAGTGTTAATACTGACTCATTTTTTGATTTGATGATTTCAACAGCTTGCATGAGTAAGGTGGTCTTTCCTGTTCCAGGTGGACCAAAAATCATTCCATAATCTGCGATTTGAAAAATTCGTTCGAGAGGAGTTGCCGTTAGTCCTTGTTTGGGAGGATTGGGTTTCTCACCGAGTCCAAATCCTAAAATCCATTTTAACTTTTTATGGGATAGGTCATCTTTATCTTCTAATACTTTGGATATGATTTCATTATATAAATCATATGTGGATTCTTGGAACCACTTTGAAATTTGAAACTCACTATCTTCCCACTCGTAATCCCCACGTATCTGGACTGTTAATTGGGTATCAGTTGTTTTGTAGATATTCCCAAAAATGGATTCGGAATTTCCTTTTAGAAGCACAGGAATTCCCGGTTTTAACCACTCCTTTGCTTTTGTTGATGGTGAAATTTTGAATTCCGCCCTCCAAGTATTTCCGACTACAAATTTTAGATCTTCCAGTTCTGCGGCTTGAATGGCTTTCGATTGTTCCCCTTTTTCTAAAAACAAAGAACGTTCAAATTCACGTTCTTTTACCAAAATTGATTTTACGTTTAGAATTTCTTCTTCTAGTGAACCAAACTCTTGTTTTATGGTTCTTCCCATTCAATGTTCTCCAAGGTTGTAAAAAAACCATTTCTAAGTAGTGGTGCAAAATCAATAAAGTCAGTAGCTTTTAAGTATAAAGAATCTTCAATGGAATAAGCTTGGATGAGATTGTTGGCAGCATCTTCTAATTTTCCTAATCGGCAATGGGCTCTTGCTAAAATGATGAGTGTCTCAGGATCTATTTCCTTACAAAATTGTATATGAGTTCTTATCGAAAGAAGTGCATTTTCAGGATCTTCTGCTTCCAAATAACACAAAGCAAGTAAATCATAATGAAGGAACTCTTCTGGTTCCACCATTTTCAAAGATTTTTTTAAAGAAGCAAGAGCCGAATTAAAATCACCACGTGAAAAATAAAGGGATCCAAGTTCGGCCCAAATGTCTTTTCTGTCAATCCCACGGCCGTTACTTAAGTGTTCTTGGGAAAGTGCCTTTTTTAAAACTTCAATCGCTTCTTCAGACCTCTCCATATCTTTTAAGAGAGAAGCAAGGAGGAGGTAGTTTTCTAAATAGGATGGAAACTGAAGGATACTCTTTTGAAGTAAAACTTTTGCTGATTTGAATTTCTTTAATTTGATTAGATAACGAGAATATACGGTGATACTTAAGGGATGAGAGGGATAGTTTTGTATGATATCTTGAAAAAGAGATTCCGTTTCTCTGGGATTACCCACCGCATACAAACACCAGGCTTTTTTAGCTTTGATTTTGATGAGTGCCGATTCGTTTTTTGTATGGGATTCACTCTCTGCATAAACATTAAAAGCACGAGTAAATTCCTTTTCCTCTTCCAGGAGTTTGGCTTCGCGGATTAGGGAAAAAAAAGAACTCATCTAAGGTTTTTTACTTCAGGAAATCTTGGATTGGTCGATGTGTAGAATAGGGAGTAAAGATTGTAAAAGGAGGTCCTTTATGGTTCCATCTACACCTATTAACTCGATCGTCAATTTGCCGAAGGAAATTTTCCAGGCACAAAACCAACTCACCGAAAAACTGATGAAGTTGGCCGTGGAAGAGAAAGTAGGCCCTGCGGCAAAAAGCGAAAGGTTACTCGACATTTATTGTTAATCAGTCTACCCGGGTTTCTGGATTGAAAACAGGTCGTTTTCTTTCCATGAACCCTCCAATGGCCGAACGGAAGTCCTTGGAATCGAGCATACTTGCATTCCAAACTGCGACATAGTCTAAACCTTCTTCAATGGTCTTTCCTATTCCATGATTTAATACTTGTTTGACTCCACGGATGACAATCGTCGGGTTTTCTGCGATTTCTTCCGCAGTGGTTAATCCGGCTTGCAGTAAAGTATCAAAGTCTTCGGTGACTTTTGTCACAAGTCCCATTTGTAAAGCTTCATCAGCACTGATGTCTTTTCCTGTTAGGGCAAGTTCTCTTGTATGTGCATTTCCAATCAGATGGGGGAGCCTTTGCAGTGAACCCATGTCAGCGACAATGGCAACTTTGGATTCACGTAATGAGAAACTTGCATCCTTTGTCGCATAACGAATGTCACAAGCAGATACCAAATCAAGTCCCCCGCCAATACAATGTTTTTGAACCAGGGCAATGGATGGTTTTTTAGAATTGTAAACCGCATTGATTCCTTTTTGCATCGTGAGAATAAGTTGGTAGAGTTTTTCCCTACCATCTGCAAGTTCTCCTTGCACCACAGGTTTGAATTCTTGGAAAAATTCTTCTAAATCAAGACCTGTGGAGAAAGATTTTCCTTTGGCTGCGATCACAAAACAATGAATTTGTGGGTCTGCATTGATTTGATCCACCATATCGGGAAGGTCTCGCCAGAAAGGCCAATTCATAGCATTTCTTTTTTCGGGACGATTTAACCAAAGAATGGCTACGTTTTTTCTTTTTTCTATTTCAAAAAATGGAGAAGGGTTCATGCTTTTTTTTCTTCCTTTAACCAAAGTTTTTTGGAAAACATCAGATACACACCAAAGAGGATAAGAGCAATGGAGATATATTGGGACTGTGAAAATCCATGCCAGTAATAACCTGTGAGGAAAGTAGGGTTTCCATTCGCATCCGGAATGTTCACAAGAGTTGGAGGATCAATAAAAGGAATCACCGCTTTGTTCACACGTAAAAACTCGATGATGAGTCTTGCAAATCCGTGGATGATAAGAAACTGAGCACCAATACTCCATTTACGAAAGTTTTGGTATCTGGCCCAAAATTGGAAATAGGCAAAATATCCAAATGCCATGATTGATTCCATCACAGGAGTGTTCCATACGGGAACACCAGAAGGATGGGCACCGTGGAAATCAAAAACAAAAAAAGGAATCCGAGCATCAGTGGCAAAACCATAACATCCGTCTCCACTGACAAAACAACCTAGTCTACCGATCGCATAACCCATGCTAATTGCAGGGATGACCGCATCGTAATAAGCACCGATGTCTAGTTTGTGGTGTCGGAAGTAGAGAGTGATGAAAAGCCATCCAAAAAGTAATCCTCCAAAGAATACAAGCCCACCGCCGCTAAAAAGAGAGGACCAAAGTCCAGGGTGTCCAGGAAATCCGTTCCAATGAGTGAGTGGGTAAGAATACTTTCCATCATATCCAGGAACATCAATAAACACTTGGTCCCAAATTTCGAAGATAAAGAAAATTTTGGCACCCACTAGGGTACCTAAAATCCCAAGAAAAATCAACCAATCCGAGTGGCTCGGATCCAATTTCTTTCGTTCTAGCTCCTTTGGCAGAAGGTAGGAACCAACAAGAAAGGCTAACATCATAAGGAGGCTGAAAGTTGACAAACCTTCCCAGCCAAAGGGATTCGGAATCGGAATTCGATCTAACATAGGGGAAAGGGTAAAATTTAGGCTTAAAGGGGAAAGGAGAATTTCGAACTCAGGAAACCTGGAAATTTGGTAAAAAATTAACTTGACCCTAGATAGTTCAATATTAAACTACCTAGTATTGATATAAGGAGAACCAAATGTTCGATATCCTATTTTCTACTTCCGGGGACATCATTCCCCTCATCCTACGCATCACAGCTTTTGTTGTGATTTTCCCGCATGGTGCCCAAAAACTACTAGGTTGGTTTGGTGGTTACGGTTTCAAAGGAACTTACGGATTCTTTACAGGACAAATGAAGTTTCCTGGAATCTTGGCAGTTCTTATCATCCTTGGTGAATCCTTTGGCCCTGTTTTACTTCTTGTGGGATTTTTAACTAAGTTTGCTGCCGCATCGATTGCCATCATTATGATTGGTGCTGCTGTACTTGCTCATAGACATAACGGATTTTTTATCAACTGGAATGGAAACCAAAAAGGGGAAGGGTATGAATTTCATATCTTAGCCACTGGACTTCTTATTGCACTTGTTGTGGGTGGAGCTGGTGTGTATTCTATTGATTTTAATTTAATCGGAAAATTTTAAATAAAGAATTTATATTCGAACTGGTTCGGCCTTTGTCCCTGAAATACAATCAAACAAGGGTTCGAACCAATCTTTAATCTAAGTTAATGTATTCTTCCGGATCAAGTGGAGCATCAAGCCCAATCCGCACTTCATAATGAACGTGAGCTCCTGTCGCTTTTCCTGTTTGGCCCACAAGGGCAATTTTATCTCCCCGTTTGACTCGGTCTCCTGGATTCACTAAAATGAGAGAACAGTGGCCATAAAGAGTAAAAAATCCGTTTTCATGGTTGATTCTTACCGATTTTCCGAGGCCTCCCACAGCCGTATCCACAGCGATGATTCCAGGGCCTGTAGCATAAATCGGTGTTCCTTCACCGGCGGCAAAGTCAATTCCCGAATGGTATTCTCCTACAGGTAAAATTCCAAAAGGATCACTGCGGTATCCAAAGGTAGAAGTCACAACACCGATACCGGGTCTAAGTGGTCGTCCCCTTGGCATCGAATAAAAAATACTTTCTCTCATCGAAAGATAATCAATGGCATTTTGAAAATTGGGAACTAGGTTTCCGAGTCTGACACCAAACTGAGTGTAGGTGGTAACCACTTGTTGAAATAACAAAAGATTGGAATCGAGTTCACTTGCATCTTTACGAAACTCTTCTTTTAAGAGATAGTCTTGGGTGATCATTTCTTTTTCTGGGATTTCTTCCCAAGCAAGTAAATTGAGTGATTCGGTAGTGGACTCGAGTTCCTCCACGGAGTCTCGCAAGTCCTGAGAAAGTAGGTCATAAAACAAAAAAGATACTAACTGGGTTTCTGTTTTTTTCTCCAAAGAGAGGTCCCGGTCAAAGAGAAAAGAAAAATAAAAAAGAAGTCCAAAGGAAAGAAGGACCAGAGATAGGGAAAGTCCGAATAAAAACCCAAGCATTCCCACGGAAATTTCAATCTGAGCCAAAGGTTTTTCATCATTGGGGATGAGGACAAAACTTACTTTTTCCCTGCTACGGGAAATCCACTTCTGGAGGCGTTTTCTCCATCGTAAGTTTGCAATTTGAAGCCTTTCATAGGCGGTTGTGACGTAAGTTTCTGCCAATGTTCGTTATTCAGCCAATTTTTTCCTTGCCCATGCCATTTTTCAGGGGAAAGTGGATGAATCCAATATGTTTAAATTTCTCACTTCTCTTTTCAGAAAGAAAGCCGACTCTGTCGATTCCTTTTTGATGTACCCCGAGGGAAAGAGATACTATCGAGAATCCCATTCCATACGCAGGGCCAATATCGATGAAGATGCCATCAAAATCATCAATCGATTGAACAAGTTTCGTTACAAGGCCTATTTAGTCGGTGGTGGGGTCAGAGATCTGCTTATGGGCAAACGTCCAAAAGACTTTGATATAGTCACAAGTGCGACTCCAAATCAAATCAAAAGGATCTTCAATAACTGCCGAATCATCGGTAAACGATTTAAAATTGTACATATCATTTTTAAAGGCAAAATTATTGAAGTCTCGACGTTCCGATCATTACCGGAACATCGTTTGGAAAAACACAAAGCAGACAACGATTATCTCATCAAACGGGACAATTCCTTCGGTACAGCAAAGGAAGACGCGGCAAGACGCGACTTTACCATTAACTCCTTGTTTTACGATCCTAAAAACGATTCCATTTTGGATTACGTTGGTGGTTTCGAAGACATACAAAAGAAAATCGTTAGGGTCATTGGTGATCCAGATATTTCCTTCAAAGAAGATCCTGTTCGTATGTTGCGAGCTGTGAAGTTTTCTGTTTTACTTGGACTTGATATCGAGAAAAAAACCAAACTGGCAATCAAAAAGAACCGTTTGGAACTCGAAAAATCTTCCACAGCAAGACTACTAGAAGAATACAATAAAATGTTTCGCACTTGGAAAACTTCAATTATCTTTGAAGGCCTTGCGGAAAACCATTTGCTCGATGTTCTTTTCAAAGAACCAACTGATAAACTAAAAAAAACAGACCCAGAATGGCGTGAACATTTTATGGAAACGCCGCTTGGAAAAAGATTAGCAGTCACAGACAAACTCCTCTCTGCAAGAGAAGAGATGACTCCTGCTATCTTTTACTCGTTAATTTTTTATGATATCGTAAAAGATCTTTATGAAAATGATCGAGGTCACCTAGCGCATAACATCAAAGAAAGTTTGCAGCCTGTTTTTGAACGGATGGGAATTCCCAAACGAGAACAAGACAATCTGGTTAAGATTTTTATCAGCCAACCTCGTTTCCAAGTCACTGACGATGAAAAAGAAAGACAAAACTCCTTTTTCAAAAAGAAAGATTACTTCTACGATGCGTTTATGGTTTATAAAATCGTAGCCATTTCGGAAGGAAACGAATCTGCAGTGCAAACTGCATTCTTCTGGGAAATTTCTTTACGACAAAGACCGAAACCGGATAGCCACCAGTTCGGACAACAAAACCGTAAAAAAGAGCAAAATAAAAAAAGACCTCCCCGAAAGAAACACAGGGACAGAAGAGGTGGTGGTTCACAGAACCAAAACCAGAACAATGGTACAGAGGAAAATCAGTTTGAGAAAAATGACCAACCTCGATCCAATGTAGATTCTTTGAATTCTGAATCAGAATCAGAAAATACTTAGTAAACAAAAAGGTAAGGACCCCAAATCCTTGCCTTTTTTTCTATTCTTTCGTCAAATGTTAGGATGGGAAAACAGAAACCTTTAACAAAAGTTTTACTCCTCGAAGACGATCCTACTATATCTTTACTCTATAGTGGTATTCTCCAAAAACATGGAATGGAGGTGACAAGTTTTACTGAGATCAAAACGGCCTTAGAATACTTAGCAGAAAACCACCTTCATACCGAAAACATAGTTTTAACTGACCTTCAATTACCAGATGGAAATGGTTTGGAGTTCGTTCGTGAAATCCGAAAAATCAATAAACATATCCCAATCGTTGTGATTACATCAACGGAGGATCCTAAACTCATTATCGAAGTGATGAAGGAACATGTTCAGGAATATATCATTAAACCGGTGATTCCTGATGAACTCATATCTAGAATCAAATACCAACTTTCAAACAAAGAAAACGATTATGAATACTCGGAATATGAACGCGAAAAAATTTTATCTCTCGAGAAACTTTTAGATTGGTATGCTTATAAAAATAGTCGGATCAAAAAGGGAGATTTAAATTCCCAAGAAATGCACAAAAATTTGTTTTATGGATTGCGAACTAGTTTGGCACAAGGTGCAGGCTTTGGAGTCCTCACGCAACTCATTGATGTAATCAAAGCGATGCCAAAAGCGGAAGGAGGAGGTGTCATTTTAGATGCTGATATCCTAAGCATTTTGGAAGAAAATGCCTTGTATTCAAAAAAAGTATTAGATCGTTTTACTGAGATTGAAGACGTAATTTTTGATAGAATTGAACTGCAACTTGTTTCTCCCTTTGTAATATTTAATGAAATGTTGAGTTTGAAAGATGAGTTGAAATCGATTTTAGCATTAAGAGACCAAACATTATTGGTACCAGAATATAAATTCAAAGAACTTGGATCGCAAAAAATATTACTGAACAAAGTTTTTTTTCGCAAAGTTATACACGAACTTTTGTTAAATGCGATGCGTTTTTCGCAAAGCTCTAGTAAAATTTATGCCATGTTGAATTTGGATTCAGACGGAATTTATTTATCGATTGTGAATTCTCTTGGAGATGAACAGTTTGCAAAAAACGGAATTCCGAATGAGTATCTGGATTTGATATTTGAACCATTTTTTAGGTTAAACAAAAATATATATGAAAAACATGGTTCTTTGGATTTTGGAATTGGTTTGAGTTTTGTGATGCAGACCATCATCCGTTTTGGAGGTTCCATCTCTGCATTAAATTTAGTTGATCATACAAGTGATGTGAAGGAAACAAAAGTTGAATTTAAGATTTTCCTTCCTTATTCCTCTTCAGAAAAGTGAAGGAACCCTCTTGTTTTAGGGAGATAATGTTTCCCTTCTTTTTGAAAGGTAACTCCCGGTTTTCCCTTATCTAATTTCCCTATCATTGTCACAGGAACACCAGCAAGTTTGGTTGGTAATATTTCTGGTGATAAAAACAAAAGTTCCAATTCTTCTCCAGATCCCAAACAAAGATCGAGACCCAATTCTTTTAGGGCTAGAGGGTGGGTGGGGATGGATTCAATTTGTATTTTTAATTTTCCTTGGGAAGTTAGGGCCAAACGTTCTGAATCTTGGATAAGTCCATCTGTTACATCCATACAAGCATGGATTTTGAATTGTTTTAAATGGTCAAGGATCGCATAACGAGATTTAGGAGAGAGGTGGCGCTCCACAGCTTCTTTATAAACCTTTTTTTTAGATTTTTTTTTGAGAGTTTGGTATCCCAGTTGGCTTAGACCAATACTTCCTGTGAGATACAGGTAGTCCCCGAATTTACCGCCCGAACGTAACCAAGGTTTGTCCACTGTGCCAACAACAGTCAGTGCCAGTTGGGTTGCGGGTGAGGAAAAGGTGTCGCCTCCCGCTAGTTTCATTTCATATTGGTCTAAGGATTTTCGTAATTCTTTGGAAAACCCCCGAATCCATTCTTTTTTTCTTGAGAGTGGTGAGAGACCGAGGTTTAGAAAACATTCTTTGGGTTTTCCGCCTGAGGCAATGATGTCCGAAACATTGACTTCTACTAGTTTTTTGGCTAAAATTTGTGGGGAAGACCACTGGTGAAGGAAATGAGTACCTTCGGAGAGTGAGTCCGTGGTGACAAGACGGTTCGGGGCCAAGAAGTAACAATCGTCTTCAGGGGGAGGAGTGGTTCCAAATAGAGTTCGTATAATTTCGGATTCTTTCAAAGTTAAATCCCAATAAATTTGTTTGACCCGGTGTGAAAACCGAAAATCCTGACATAAAAGAGGAAAATCTCGTACTTATGGAACTATTGTCTAAAGCCCACAAGACCCCTTCTATTGCAAAAGAAGCCGTACAAAAACAGTGGTTTGTTGTGGACGCAACTGATAAGACTCTCGGAAGATTGGCAAGTCAAGTAGCTTCCCGACTTCGCGGAAAACACAAATCTACCTTCACTCCTAACCAGGACTGTGGTGATAATATCATTATCGTTAATGCATCTAAAGTGGCTGTCACAGGTCGCAAAAGAGAACAAAAAATTTACTACCACCACTCACGTTACCCAGGTGGTATGACTGCCATCGCTTTCCACAAACTCATCCAAGAGAATCCGGAAAGAGTGATTATGGAAGCAGTCAAAGGAATGTTGCCTAAATCGAAGTTAGGTGATCAAATGTTGAGAAATTGCCGCGTATTCGCTGGTAATGACCACAACTTGGGAGCTCAAAAGCCCCTAAAACTGGAGTTGAAATAATATGGCGCAAAAAGCAGTTTGGGCAGTAGGCCGACGCAAAACATCCGTTGCACGTGCGAAAATCGCATCTGGAACTGGAAAAATCACAGTAAACCACAAAGATGTGAAAGATTACATTAAAAACGGTGAACATTTAGTTCGTCGTGCACTTGAGCCTCTTCTGGTTTTAGAAGCTCGTGATAAGTATGATATCGCACTCAATGTTACTGGTGGTGGAGTGATCGGTCAAGTGGGAGCAATTCGTCACGCTGTGGCTCGTGCTCTTGTCGCTTTTAACGAATCATTAAAACCTACTTTGAAAAAAGAAGGATTTCTCACTCGAGATAGCCGTATGGTGGAACGTAAAAAATACGGTCTACACAAAGCTCGTCGAGGAACTCAGTTCTCGAAACGTTAATCGGAAAATCCTCTTTTTTCGATACAGAAGCCTCCTTTTACAAGGGGGCTTTTTTTTTGGTAGGTAACCATTGAACCAACTTATATTTTATTTTGCCTTCGCCATTGGTACCTTTGCCAGTAGTTGTTTTTTATATTCGATTGTTATCTTTTGCCAAACCTTAGATACAGTGAAAGGTTTCTCAGGGATTGTTTTCTTTTTTCTCTTTTTGCCTTTTCCCATTTTCTTTTTATACACAGGATACTTACTCGATCATTTTTCCAAAAAATGGGTAGTAGTTAGTTTTCAATTTTTCTTATTTATCTCTTCATTTTTCTTAGGTGCCTTTACTTTCCTTTTTCAGAATCATCCACTTTTACTTTTGCTCTTGGCTTTTGTAAATGGAATTGGGATGACAACGGTTCTTCCGGGCAGAATGGCTATTTTACGCGAGGT
This sequence comes from Leptospira bandrabouensis, assembly GCF_004770905.1. Taxonomy (NCBI): domain Bacteria; kingdom Pseudomonadati; phylum Spirochaetota; class Leptospiria; order Leptospirales; family Leptospiraceae; genus Leptospira; species Leptospira bandrabouensis. The sequence continues at coordinate 181,206 of NZ_RQHT01000012.1, forward strand.
AATGGAGTCGCATCGTTTGGTATTTCATACCATTGCAGGAAACTTACTTTTGATCTTTGCTTTTGGAATGAGTCCACTTGCTGTGGGTTGGTTTCGGGAAGGATACGATTACCCCAATTTATTTTTGATTTTGGCTTCTTTGCATTTTCTTTCCATGATCGCCTTTAGCTTGTTACGATATGAGGTCAGGGTTCAGAAACAGGAACTAAATTCCCAAATTGTAAAACCAGATACGATTCCGTCTTTCTCAGCCAACTTAAAAGTGGTTATCGAATTTCTAAAGGTAGATTCGGTTTCAAGACAGGTGATGTATATGGCGATCCTAAGTATGTTAGCCCTTGGTCCCATTCAGGTCATCCTTCCCAAATATGTGCGAAATGAATTGGGACTCGGAGAACTTGCACGAGGGACCGTTCTTGTGTTTTTGGGACCTGGTTTATTTCTTGGTGGGATTCTTACCATCCTCTTTCATCACTTAGAAAGAAAGGGACTTGTGTTACTGATTGTTTTTAGCCTTTCTTCTATTTTCTTTTTAGGATTTGTTCCTTTTGGGAAACCAGAGGCCACCTCCTTTTTTCTATTTTGTTTTGGGGTTACTGGAGGAATTGTTTCGAGTCTTCTTCCTGCCATTTTGCAAAAACGCGCGCCGGATGGACTCCGGGGTAGAATCCTTTCCCTCTATACAGTTTGTTTCCAATTCACACCGGCAGTTTCTGGTTTTCTTTCGGCCTTCCTTGCTGATACCATTGGTTCGCAGGTGACTTTTGGAATTCTCGGCGGGGTATTTCTCTGTTTTGCCTTTGTTTCTTTTTTCCAATACAAGGAATTAAGGCAGAGTTAACCTCTAATTTCCTTGCCCTAGAAGGCAAATCCGATTTCGCTGTAAGTGTATGATGTCGAAAACCGTCCGCGAAATTGCAGAGTTGTATACAAGTTACTTCAAAGGGAAAGGCCACACCATTGTGCCTTCCTCAAGCCTCATCCCCAAAGGGGATCCTACTCTTTTATTCACAACCGCCGGGATGGTTCAGTTCAAACCTTTGTTTACAGGAGCAGTAGAGTTACCATACACCCGTGCCGCTTCGGTTCAAAAATGTGTGCGCACTACCGATTTAGAGGTAGTTGGAAAAACCGAAAGGCATTGTACCTTCTTTGAAATGCTTGGGAATTTTTCCTTTGGTGATTATTTTAAAAAAGAGGCCATCGAATACGCGTTAGATTTTTCTTTAAACCATCTCCATATTCCCAAAGAAAAAATCTGGGTTACCATTTACTTGGATGATGATGAAGCCAAAAAAATTTGGATGGAAGCTGGAATTCCCGAAGAACGAATTGTAAGGCTTGGAAAAAAAGATAATTTCTGGGGTCCTGCGGGAGACAGTGGAGCTTGTGGCCCATGTTCGGAATTGTATTTAGACCGTGGACCGGAAAAAGGTGGTCCTACTTGTGGTAACAACCCTAATTGCAAACCTGGATGTGACTGTGATCGTTATTTAGAATATTGGAATTTAGTATTTAATCAATTTAACCAAACCGTTTCCGGGGAACTCCTTCCTTTAAAACAAACAGGAATTGATACGGGTTCAGGCCTTGAGCGAGTGGCTATGTTACTCCAAGAAGTGGATTCTGTTTATGATACGGATGAATTAAAATCCATCATTGGTAAAATTGAAACACTTTCAGGGATTACTTATGACGAATCCACAAAACAATCCTTTCGGGTAATCACAGACCATTCCCGCTCTGTCTTTTTTTCGTTAGGGGATGGAATTTATCCTGACCGAACGGGACGTGGCTATGTGATCCGTAGGCTCATTCGTAGGGCTTCCCTTTTTGCAAGAAAACTGGGAATTTACGAACCGTTTTTATACAAACTTGTGGGAACACTTCGAGATTTATATTCGGTTCGTTATCCGGAACTAAAAGACAAAGCAAAGGATATTGAATCTATTTTAAAAAAGGAAGAAGAACTTTTTCTACATACCTTAGAAGTGGGTTTGGAAGAATTGGAATCACTCCTAACTCATTTAAAAGAAAATAACCAAACGGTTGTTACAGGAAAAGAAGGTTTTCGTTTGTATTCCACCTACGGATTCCCACGTGAGATGACAAAGGAACTTGTGGAAGACCGAGGTTTTGGTTTTGATGACAAAGGATTTGAAGCCGAACTGGAAAAAGACCGTGATCTTTCTCGTGCGAGTTGGAAAGGAAAAAAAATCCAATACCTAACAGGTCTTAGTGCCAGTCCCGAACTCAAAACAGAGTTTTTGGGTTATACAGAAACTAAATCTCAGTCAAAGGTTTTATATCTTTTTGTGGATGGAAAGTCCGTATCCGAGGCAAACCAAGGATCGGAAGCAGTTGTGGTTTTAGATAAAACTCCGTTTTATGCAGAAGGTGGCGGTCAGGTAGGAGACTGGGGGTACCTCAAAAAAGAGGGTTTCCAATTCCAAGTCCAAGACACTCAAAAAGAGAACGAAACCTTTTTACATCTGGGAATGATTCTCAAAGGTAAAATTTCTGTAGGGGAAACCATTGAAGCAGAGATTGATACCACTCGCCGCCAAAATTTAGCCAACCATCACTCCGGCACACACTTGTTAAATGGTGCCCTTCGTCGTATCTTAGGAACTCACGTGGCACAAAAAGGGTCAGTTGTTTCTTCTGATTATTTACGGTTTGATTTTTCGCATCCCAAAGCGCTCAGTGAGGAAGAAATTATCTCCATTGAAAAAGATGTGAATGAGGCAGTGAATGCTAAAATTCCAGTGAAAACGGAAGTATTGGATATTGATGCTGCTAAAAAGTCTGGCGCCTTATCTATGTTTGATGAAAAATATGGAAATTTGGTTCGTGTGATTTCTATGGGGGAAAAATCCAAAGAATTTTGTGGGGGAACCCATGTATCGAACACAAAAGAAATTGGATATTTTGCCATCATCAAAGAAGGAAGTCCTGGAGCAGGAAACCGAAGGGTAGAAGCCATCTGTGGGGATTCGGTCATTGAATACTTTTTAGTTCAGTTCCAAAATTTGGCAGCAAAAGTGGAAACTCATAACTTGTCGGCCAAAGAAACCTTTGGTGATTTGAAAGAATTTGGAATCACAACTGTAGTTCCGGCTCCTGAAGATTTACAAAGTCTATTTGTAAAAGAAGGAAATGTGGCCGTAGAACGTTTGCGAAAACTTCGGGAAAGTTTGGAGACCGAACTCGAAGAAAAGTCAGCAGCTCTTTTTAAAGCCAAGAAGAAAAAAGAACAATTAAGTTTCCAAATGAATCCAGAACTTGTGGATGGACTTCTAAAAAAAGCTCATTCTTTTTCCAAAGGAAAAGTGGTTACCGAAGTATTTGAAGCTGTGGATGCAAAATCTTTAAAGGATTTAGCCGATAGCCTCAAAGCCAAAGAACCAGAAATCCTCTGTTTGTTTGGAACAAGCGATGGAGAGGCCAGCACCCTCGTTTTTATGTGTAATAAGGTTTTGAATGAAAGAGGAATCCACTGCGGGGATTTATTAAAAGATACCTTAGTGATGTTAGATGGAAAGGGTGGGGGAAGACCCGATATGGCCCAAGGTGGTGGTAAAAAACCAGAAAGTCTTGGGGCCGCTTTGGAATTTGCTTTGGAACTTTCCAAAAAGAAATTAGGATAAAAGAGAAAAGGTTCAGTAAGGAGTAAAGTATGGCACAAGATCCATCATTTGACATTGTATCCAAAATCGAAAGACCGGAAATACAAAACGCCGTGGCCCAGGCCATGACAGAGATCCAAACTCGGTTTGATTTTAAAGGTTCCAACTCCGAAATCAAACTGACAGAAGACACTTTAGTTTTAACTTCCGAAAACGAAATCAAACTCAAACAAGTGATCGATGTCCTTACTACTAAAATGGCCAAACGAGGAATTAGTTTGAAGGCCTTTGATTTTGACTCCAAAATTGAACCAGCCACGGGCCAAACGGTCCGCCAAAAGGTGAAAATCCAAAACGGTTTGGACAAAGAACAAACCAAACAAATTACCACTCTCATCAAAGACCAAAAGCTAAAGGTGCAGGCGACCATCCAAGGAGATTCGGTTCGGGTTGTAGGCAAAAAGAAGGACGATTTGCAAGAGGTAATGGCTGCCATCCGTAACGCCAATTTCAATTTTGACGCTAATTTCACGAATTTTAAGGGATAGAATTTTGCTTTAAGGAAAGCCTTTCGGCTTCCATTTTTTTTCTATCTATGTCTCAAAACCGGCCGATATTTCCGGTATGGACCCTAAAAAATCCGTATGGGGATGGACTTTGCCTCGCAAAGACTTCCTTCCGTATCTATTAGTATTTTCCGGTGTGTTTTTACTTCTCTCTCTCTTTTCGTTTCAGGAAGGAGAGGACGGATCGTTATTCAATTGGTTTGGAAGGCTTGGGCATTACATTGCCTTCACATTATTATACATTTTAGGAAAGTCCTCTTTTTTACTCGCTGGATTTGTTTTAGTTTTGGGAGTTCTATCACTTCGAAATCCCGACTTTGATAGGCTCGGCAAAGCTCTTTTTTTCCCACTTTTTCTTGTGGCAACCACTGTGAGTTTGAACTTACTCGAAACACCACTGGGCCATGTGGGAGATAGCGGTGGGATCCTTGGTCAATTTTTCTCTTGGGTTTTTTCTTATCTCTTTGGGGAGACAGGGCGTATCCTTGTTGTTTTCTTTTTATATTTATACTTTGCCGTGATTTGGCTCGAAGATGGGGCTTGGTCTTTTACCTTTGCTGCCTTAAACAAATATTCCAATGGAATCTATAAAATGTTAGGTGGTAGAAATGAACTCCCTCATTTAAGACTTCCTTCCTTTTTAGAATCGGTGGTTTCTACACGAAGAGCACCCCTTGAGGAAATTCGAAACAAACAATGGTTTGCTGTCCAAACAGAAGAAGAATCGAAGGAAGACTTAGCCCATCATTTTTGGAATTTGGTGGCAGAGGAAAAAAAGTCCATAGGTAAGGAAGGTTCAGGGAATCGTATTCATAATATTCCTTCCTCGAAAAAAGTACCTTCGGTTCGTTATCGTAACACTTCTCATTTCGAAGGATTTTTTGATGAGTCAGGAAAGGTATTTCGTTTCCAAAAACAAGAATCCAAATTAGATTCTGTTGCTGAATTTGAAAAAAATGAAATTTTGATTTCAAAACTTAAACTAACTGATACCAGGCGACCACTGGCGGAATTAGAAGAAATCGAAAGTGTCAGAGAATCCAAAATCCTTTTCCAATTTCCAGAAGCGAAGTGGAAACCAAAATTAGATGAGAGTCTGGGACTCGAAAGTTTAGAGTTACCGAAACTAAATCCAATACTTCCTTCTTTTTCGGGCGAAAACAAAGATTCCAAACCTACCTCTCTTTCTACCTCCTTTGATTACGAAGAGGACGAGGAATCTACCTCTTGGGAAGAAGAGGAGGAAACATTTGAATCCACTTCACTGAGTGTAACAAAAGAAGAAGGTAAAGATCCATCGGAAGCCGTAGTGATTCCTGAATCGATTCGTTTGTCTCTTGTGGAAGAAACAGGTTGGGAAACTAACGATGAGGAAGAAGAGGATTCTTCGGAAATGGAAGAAGGTGGCGCAGTGTATGAAGAGGAAACTCTGGAAACTTTGGCCGTAGAAACAAACTCACCACTCGTCAAATCCAATCTCAGTTCGGGAAATTTTGGACGGAAAAAACAAGAACCTAAAGCAGAACAACAGGAACTCATGTTTGGTTCAATGGTTCCCAAACCAAAATTGAAAAAAGGGAAGTATTATATTTCTCCAAGGCTTCTTGCGTCTCACCAAGTTCCTGTGGCCAATATCATGAAAAATGATTCTGAACTCGATCTCATTGCTAAAAAAATCGAAGAGTCCACAGGCCACTTTGGAATCGAATCCAAGGTCATCACCAAAGAAAGGGGACCGATTATCACTCGTTATGAGATCACCATCCCGAATGGTATCAAACTGAACCGAATTGTTTCTCTTTCGGATGAAATTCGTGCTTACCTCGAAGTAAAAAACATTCGGATTGTAGCACCTATCCCTGGTAAGGCGTCCATTGGAATTGAAGTTCCAAACCGAATTCGGGAAGATGTATTTTTGTCAGAGATTTTAAAAGATACCATCCTCCAACACAAAGCCAAAGACTTATCTATTTGTATTGGAAAGGATATATCTGGAAAACTTGTGATGATTGATATCGCCAAACTTCCCCACTTACTTGTGGCAGGAACCACTGGTTCTGGTAAGTCGGTGAGTATCAATGCGATGATCACAAGCCTAATCTGTACTCGCTCCCCAGAAGAAGTGCGATTCATCATGATCGATCCGAAGATGGTGGAGATGACCCTTTATGAAGGAATCCCACACCTTCTTATGCCAGTGATCACGGATCCTAAAAAAGCAACGAAGGCACTCTCCTGGGCCATCCAAGAAATGGAGAGTCGTTACCAAATGATTTCCCAGTTGAAAAGTAGGGATTTCAAAAGTTTCAATGAAAAGGTAGATGAATATGCCCACGCCAAAGGATTTCAAAAATTACCGTACATTGTGATCTTTATCGACGAACTTGCCGACCTCATGATGGTTTCCGGAAAGGATTTGGAAGAACAAATCCAACGAATTTCCCAAAAAGCAAGGGCTGTTGGAATCCATCTCGTGATGGCAACCCAAAGGCCGTCAGTGGATGTGATCACTGGGGTCATCAAAGCGAACTGTCCGGCAAGGGTGGCCTTCCAAGTGGCACAAAAAACGGACTCAAGAACCATTCTGGATACAAGTGGGGCCGAGACCCTTCTTGGAAAAGGGGACTTTTTATACAGGTCTCCCACGTCGAGTGACCTCCAAAGGATCCAAGCTCCGTTTATCGAAGAGAAAGAAATTGAGTCCATCGTGGAAGAGGCCAAAAAACAAGGGTCTCCTGCGTACGTGGAAATGAATTGGGACGATGAAACGAGTATCGAAATGGCCTCTGACGAAGACGAAGAACTTTTTGACGAAGCCTGGAATATCGTTGTGACCGAAAAAAAGGCAAGTGCGAGTTACTTACAAAGAAGGATGAGAATCGGTTACAACAAAGCGGCAAGGCTTATGGAACTTATGGAAATGAGGGGTTACGTTTCGGCTCAAGTCGGGGCCAAACCCCGGGAAATCCTGCGTTCAGCGTAAATCATCGACAAGAGAAGTTTGTCTGAAAAACTGGGAATCTATGAAAGTATGGATCGGATCTTTGTTACTTGTCTTGGGTGTTTCTCTTAGTGCCCAAACAAGTCCGGCTCACAATTGGCACTCACCCTCTGAAGTGGTGAAAAAGATAAAGAAGAACTTTAGTGATATCAATTCCTATTCGGCTGATTTTCTCATCAAAACAGAAGACAACAAAAAGGAAAAACAGATGCGTGGGAAATGTTTCTACAAACGTCCCGGAAAAATCAGATATAACTTTGCCGAACCGGAAGGGGACGAAATTGTTTCCGATGGAAAAACGCTTCATATCTTTATCAAGAGGTTAGGTGCTGTCGGGAAACAGGATTTAACCCTCGATCGTAAAAATACATCTGGTCCCATCTTTACGACCAATAGCCCTGATGGACTCAACCGCCTCTTTCGTAAATACCATTATAAATTTGATACCATTGAACAACCGCGTTCGGTAGGTGACACAGCCAAATACTTTGTGTTAGATCTTGACCAAAGAGAAAAAATTGGTGGGTTTGAGAAGATGAAACTCTTTGTCGATTCCGAATCCTACTTAATCAAAAAGGCAGTGGCTACCGATGGTCGTGGGAAAGTAACCACCATTTCATTTTCCAATATTAATTTTTCTGAAGAAATCCAAGATGGAGTTTTCAATTTTCACATGAGCGGAAACGCGAAGATTGTCAACAACCCACTTGTCTCCGAGAACTAAGCTAAAGAGGATATCATTTTGAACACAAAACGAGTCGGTCAAATCATTCGAGAAGCGAGAGAAGATAAAAAACTTTCCGTGAAAGATGTTGCGAAAGAAACAAATATCGCAGCCAAGTACATCATCGCTTTGGAAACAGAAGATTATTCTCAATTTCCTGCAGAGACATTCGCTCTTGGTTTTTTAAAAAACTATGCCAGTTATTTAAAGTTAGACACTGCCATGCTTCTCAATCTCTACCGAGGGGAACAAATTGAAGAATCCCAAGCTCCTTTAGAAGAACTAACTCGTCCCACCACCACAGCTTTTAGTTTAGATCGAAATAAAATCATAAGTCTTGTATCCGTATTTCTTTTTGTCATCTCGGCTTATATTATCTATATTAGTTTTGAAGATTCTAACTCTGGTTCTATGGATGAAGAAACCGCAGAAGTTGGTTCGACTGTAGAAACAGTGGTTAGTTCAGACATTCCTTCTGGAATCAACTTTGTATCTCAAAGTGTTCCGGAAAATGCCAGCGTTCCTTTTATATTAACAGAAGACCGTGGTGTGAGTTTTAGTGTGAACAACCAACAGTGTAAGATGTTTATCAAAGGGGTTTCCAATGGAAAAGCAAACCTTGGGTTTAATATCTTTCCTGAAAAAAATGTATATTTTTTCCAAACAGCAGAAGGAGAGGAAACCATCCTTTCTTATCGCATTGAAGAATTATCTTCCCTTCGTCGTGACATTCGTGTAGTGACCCAAGCGGTTACCGAAAAATCTGCGAAGGTTCTTGTGACACTCAAAGAAGAAAGAGAAGGGGCAGCTGTAAAATCTCCTGTGGGTGATGTTCCGATCCAAGTTACACTATTTTTCTCTAAACCTAGTTACGTAGAATTTGTGTTAGATGGCCAGATGGGAGAAAGGGGACTTGTTTCTGCCGGGGAAGTCAAACACTTAGAAGCTAGAGATCGCCTAGAGATCAAAGTTGGGGATGGCGGTGCTGTGGAAATGGTACAAAATGGTAAAGAACGTTCTGTACTTGGAAAACCAGGAAAACTTGTCAAAAAAATCTTCATTCGTAAACCAAATCCTTATGATTCCACACAGTCCATCATTGGAGAGTTAGGCGAGTAATGCCTAAGTTAAAAGAAAAAACGGAAGAAACACCTAAGTCGTTTTATATTACGACTTTAGGTTGTCCCAAAAACACCGTCGATTCGATGGCCATGCACCAGTCGCTTTTGAAGGAAGGTCTCCTTCCTGCGGCTGGCCCCGAAGCCAGTGACTTCCATTTAGTCAATACTTGTACGTTTATCCAAGATGCCACAAAAGAAACCATCCAAACTATTTTGGACTCCATTGACATCAAAAAAAATAACAAACAAAAGTTAGTTGTTGTAGGATGCTTTGCCGAACGTGCTGGAAAAGAAATTTCTGACGACCTTCCGGAAGTGGACCTACATTTTGGAACGGGAAAATATGACAAAGCCGGTGAGATCCTAAGGAAAAGTTTTCCCCTAGATTTTAAAGACCTTTCCGAATTCAACGAAGACTTACTGGAAAGACTCACCACAAGTAAGGGAATTGAAAACTATTCCAAACCATACTCTTATGTAAAAATTTCTGATGGTTGCAACCGAGGTTGTAACTTCTGTATCATTCCCAACTTACGTGGAAAATACCGTGATACAGATATTACGGATGTATTAACACAAACCAAACTAGCAGTAAAAGCGGGAGCCAAAGAGATCTGTCTTGTTTCCCAAGATACTGTGTTTTATGGAAAGGACACAGAAAAACTTTTGGATTTGGTTCGTTCTGTGGCAGATGTGGATGGAGTGGAACTTCTTAGGCTTCTCTATTTGTATCCGGATAAAAAAACAGAAAAGTTACTCGATCTTTACGGAGAAATTCCTAAAATTGCCCCGTATTTGGAAAGCCCTTTGCAACATGTTTCCAAATCTGTTTTAAAATCCATGAACCGCACGGGTGAATATTCTTATTTCAAATCTCTTTTCCAGAAGGCAAGGGACTTAAGGCCCGATTTGGAAATTCGCACTTCTTTTATTTTGGGTTTCCCTGGGGAAACGATGGAAGACGTGGAAGAAATCATTCGGTTTGTCGAAGATGTGAAACCAGAAAAGGTAAACTTATTTCCTTATTCTCCTCAGGACGGAACAAAGGGCGCAACAATGGAGGGGCAACTCAAAGACAAAGAGATTGCACGCCGTGTGAATCTTGTCCGGGAAGCCTATCTCGGAACTTTAAAATCCATCCACCAAAATCGAATTGGAAAATTATACCCCGCTGTTGTAGATGAAGTTTTGGAAAAAGGAGCTATGGTTCGCCGGTTCCAAGATGCTCCTGAAATTGATGAAGTGGTTTATGTGGAAGAAGAGGGTTTGAAACTCGGCCAATTTGGTCACGTGAGAGTGGACTCTTTTTATGAACTCGATATGTCGGGGACTTGGGTGGCATAAATTGGAAGATTGGAAAACCATTGCCAATATCCCGAACCTGCTAACTGTTCTTCGGGTGCTTGCACTTCCTTTTTTTATTTTTGCCCTGTTCCAAAAGGAATGGGAATACCAAATTTTTGCCTTTGTCCTCTTTGCTCTTGCCTCTCTCACGGATCTTGTCGATGGGTATTTAGCTCGTAAGTGGAACCAACAAACCGAGTTTGGAAAATTTCTCGATCCCCTCGCTGATAAGTTTTTAGTCATTGGATGTTTTGTTACTTTTTTATTCATCCACGAACCCATTGAGGTTTGGATGGTGGTGCTGATCATTGGGCGTGATATGCTCATTACTTTTTTACGTTACATTGCCGTTCGTTCGGGAAAAAGTCTTCGTACCACAATGATGGGCAAAGTCAAAACGGCCTTCCAAATGGGTGCCATTTTAATGATCCTTGTTGTGTTTATGCTTATCTCAGGCAAAAGAAGGGCTATGATCAATGAAACTTATGCCATGGGAAAACTTTCTGGGTATTCTACCTTTGAAGTGGCATCACAACATGCAAATGAGTTTTATACTTTAGCCAAAACAACAGAGAGTTTAAGTTTTACCGACTTCTTTGATTCTATCGCTTCCTTTATTCCATATTTCGCTATGTTATTTACAACCTTCATCACTGTCATTTCTGGACTTCGTTATATTGTGACCAATTATCAGTTGTTAACTTTCGCAAATCTAAAAAGGATTTTTTATGACCGCGCCAACAATTAAGGAAATCCTCGGACAAGTGGTCTCTGGACACCATCTTGTAGACGACCATGCCGAACTTTTTTTAAGTGAGGTGATGGATGGAAAAGTTCCAGAACCGGTCCTTGCTTCTTTTCTTACGGCCATGAAAATGAAAGGGGAAACGACGGACGAATTGTACGGATTTGTTCGAGCCATGCGTAGCCATGCCATCAAACCTACTAAGAAGTTTGATTTTGATTTTTTGGATACATGTGGGACGGGGGGAGATGGAAAAGGAACTTTGAATGTTTCGACTCTTTCGGCTCTCACTCTAGCAAGTCTTGGATTCAAAGTGGCCAAACACGGAAATCGTTCGGTTTCGTCTCTTTCTGGAAGCTCTGATATTTTATCGGGACTGGGTTACAAACTAGACCAGTCCACAAAAGAATCGGAATCCGAATTTTTACGCACAGGATTTGTGTTTTTGTTTGCTCCCGCTTGGCACCCTGCCATGAAATATGCGGGGCCGGTTCGTACAGCCCTTGGATTTCGCACGTTTTTCAATTTGATTGGGCCTCTCTCCAATCCTTTTTCTCCTTCACACCAAATGGTCGGGGTTTATGATAAATCTCTCTGTTTGCCGATGGCGGAGATTTTGGGAAGGCTTGGCTCGAAACGGGCGATTGTCTGCCATTCAAGGGATGGACTTGATGAGTTTTCTATCTTTGAAGAATCAGATTACGCCTATTTCGATGGAAAAGAATCCAAAGAGTTTTGCTTTGATCCCAAGGAACTGGGCCTAAATTCTAAGGAATTGGACAGAAACACCGTTTTTTCCTCTTCCAAAGAAGGGGCAGAAAGCCTATTTCGTGCGGTTCTTGACCCAAAGGAATCTACCGGCGGAACGGCAATGGTGGCACTCAATGCTGGGGTGGCTATGTTTTTACTGGGAGCCACAAACGATATACGAACAGGGTATGAAACTGCTAAGGCCGCTCTCCTTGAGAAAAAAGTTCTCCGATTCGTTCATGAAACATTGAATTTAAGATAAGGCCTATAAACATTGGATAAATAGCTATGCTCAATTTTAACTTTTTAACAACAGATATCCTAATCCTTGCCCAAGAAGAAGGTGCAAAGTCGTCTCTACAGTCACTCATCATCATTCCGATCATGTTAGTTGCTATGTACTTTCTTGTGATTCTTCCTAACAAAAAAGAAGAGAAAAAACGTAAAGAAATGATTAATAATCTCCAAAAAGGGGATAACGTAGTCACAAATAGTGGTCTTCACGGGAAGATTGTAGAGTTCAAAGACAATAACGAAACAGTGGTTCTCAGTGTCGCTGCGAACACAAACGTAACTTTTGAAACTAGCGCTATTCTGAAGAAGAAAGCCTAAGATGAAAAATTTCTTTTTAATCTCATTCACTTTCTGTTTTTCGGTTTCCCTCTTGGCACAAGAGGGTTTGGATTTTTTAGATAAGGTAAATGATAAACCAAAATCTACTACTACCAAACCCAAAGAGGAGACAAGTGTAACCACTACCAAAAAACAAACTAATGTTGTCACGACAACCGGAACAACTACGGGTAAAAAAAAGAGATCTAAAAAGAAATCAAAACAAAACCAACTGACACAGGATACGGTTCCACAAAACACGAATGTGGTTTCTAATCCCAATACAACAGTTCCCGTTACTGATAAATCTCTGCCAAGTGTAGACAAACAACCTATTGTGGTAGAAGAAGAGGAAGTGGTAAGTAACGGAATGTGGATGGATCCTTCCGTTTCTGTGGAACCAACAGGACTTCCTGGTTTTGCTTCTGACTTAAAAATGGGAAAAACAGAAAGTAACGAATCAGTATCGAATCTTTCTTCCAACAAAGAAACGGGAAAATCCTTATTTAATTTTTCTGATTTTTTTGCTAAATATAAAAAAGCGATGATGATCCTCGGGATTATCATTCTCTTTGCTTTTTACAGACTTAGATCTGCTCGCCCGGGATCTAGCAGTCGTTCTTATAGAAGATAATAATTTTAGGAGCAAACTAACTTGCAATCGTATCGACTATTGATTCTTCCTTTTTTGATTCTGGCTGTTTCATTTACAATATTGTATCCGAACTTTGCCGATCGCACTTTAAAGATCGTTGTGAAAGAAGATGTTTATTCTTTGCCAGAAGCTGATCAAAAAGTTTTGGTAACTGCTCTTTTTGAGCGTTGGGCTAAAGATTATGGCAAAACTTCTGGTTGGACCATTGAACCACAAGGAACCCTTCCTCCTAAAGAAAATCCTTTTTATATAGTAAAAGGTAGATTTATCACATCTGCCAAGATCAACCAAATCTCCCAAGAAAACCAATCTTTGGTCAGTGAATCCAAAAACAAATTAGAACCTACTTGGATTGAAGAAACAATTCGGGGTGGAAAATCATTATCGATTAAATTGGGTCTTGATTTACAGGGGGGGATGAGAGTGGTCCTCAAAGGTGACTTTGATGATTATACGTCCAAACTCAAAGACCTTTATGCAAAAGAAATTGCGGAACTGAACCTAATACTGAATAACCCTACGGCAAAACCAGAAGAAAAAGAAAAAGCAAAATCAAGACTAACAGAAATTGAATCTAGTTTTGATCTTTCTCCCATGCGTAAAATTGTGGAGTTAGAAAAGGCAAAGATGATTATCGACAATCGTCTGACGACCCAAAACCTTACAGAGCCACAAGTTCGTATCCAAAAAGAACAAGATGCGATTGAAGTTTCTCTACCTGGTGTTGCTAACTCAGCCGCTATTTTAGAAATTTTACAAAACACAGAAACGGTAGAGTATCGTTTAGAAGAACCAACTCCTTTCCTTTATAAAAGCCAAATTGCAGACAACGAACGTCGTATGATGGATTTAGGAAAAAGAGAAAATACCGATATTTTCTTATTCCAAGAACTTGTAAAAAACAAAGCAGGAAAAAAAGCCCAAGACGAGTTTTTAGAAGGTTTGGAAAGAAAATACAATATTCCAAAAGACTTTAAAGTATATGCGATGTGGGCACGAGGAAATGCGGCAAAGTCTGCACTTTTGCCTCGTAGTTTTGTGGTTTTGGAACGTAAAATTGCCTTATCTGGTAATGATATGACCAATGCCCAACCATCATATAACTCCAATTCCTATGGATGGATGGTAAGTTTTACTCTCACTCCGAATGGGGCAGAAAAGTTTTTTGATCTTACTTCACAAAACCGTGGCCGTAACCTAGCAATTGTTTGGGGAGATAAAGTGATTTCCAATCCAGTCATCAATGATCCAATCGCTGGTGGACGAGCGGAAATTTCAGGAAGTTTCTCTGAACAAGAAGCCATTCGATTGGCAAACGTAATTTCAGAAGGAGCACTTCCAATCCCACTTTCTGTATTGGAGATGCGATTTATTGGACCAACTCTTGGAATTGAATCCATCGAAGTGGGTGTGAAAGCCGTTGCGATTGGGTTTTTCCTAGTAATGATTTATATGATCTTCTATTACAGATTAGGTGGGTTTATTGCTGACGTATCTCTACTCATCAACCTCATCATTCTTGCGGCCCTTCTAACTCTTATGGATTTTACATTAACACTTCCAGGGATTGCAGGGATCATTTTGACAGCGGGTATGGCAGTAGATGCAAACGTTATCATTTATGAAAGGATCAGAGAAGAAATTGAAGAGGGAAGGGCACTTTCCATTGCGGTCACACGTGGTTTTGAAAATGCTTTTTGGACCATTATGGATGCAAACGTCACCACACTCATTGCGGGGATTCTAATGATTCGTCTTGGAAATGGACCTATCAAAGGTTTTGCGATCACTCTTTGTTGGGGGATTGTCACTACTCTTTTTACTTCTCTTTTCCTCTCTAGATTGTTTATGGAACTTACTGTAAACCGTATGGGAGTGCATCATTTAAATTTAAGGCCTTTCTTCTTTGGAAAAAAGGAGACTACAAATGCGTAATATCAATTTTACAAAGTATAAATACTTTACTCTTAGTTTTTCATTTTTGGCGATTGTTCTGGGATTTGCCATCACCTTTGGTAAATACGGTGGGTTTGCTCATTCACTAGACTTTAATGGTGGGCTTCGTACTGTTGTGGAACTTCCGGCTGACAAAACTCGTTCTGACTTAGAAGGTTACTTTCAGTCAAAAAACATCGAAGCTGTTGTGATTCTTTTGGAAAAAGAAAAGAATATTTACCAATTGGACATCGGGCTTGGATCTCTTGAAACCATTGAATCTTTGTATAAAGAAATTCCGGAAGCAAATCGTGAGTCTTCTACTTCTGCCATTGATCGTTTTGTGCAACTTCTAAGATATGAATACAAACTTCCTAAAGAAAAAGTATTATCTGCAGACCAAGTGGGTGCGGTTGTTGGTGGAGAGTTAACAGAAGTGGGAATCACACTCCTTCTTACAACACTTGCCATCATCCTTTTGTATTTGAGTATTCGATCTCAGTTTAAGTTTGCTTTGGCTTCTTCCATTGCTCTGGTTCATGACATCCTTATGACTTTGGCACTCATTGGATTTTTACAAATTAAACCAAGTGTTCCAATCATTGCGGCACTTCTCACTCTCCTTGGTTATTCCATTAATGATAAAATTGTGGTATTTGACCGGATTCGAGAAAATGCGCATGGTAAAGACAACTTAGCACTTTCCAATATCATCAATGTTTCGATCACACAAACCTTGGGTAGAACCATCAATACTTCCTTTACAACTATGATTTCTGTTGTGGCGATCATCGTGGGTGGGGCAGTGGAATTGTATGATTTTGCTTTTGTTCTTCTTTTTGGTGTGATTGTCGGAACCTATTCTTCTATCTATATTGCAGCGCCTATTTCTGAGATCTACGACCAACTCAGGAAAAAACGATTCGCATAATAAATATTTTATGGATGCAGAGAAACGGAAGGAAACTTATTCTCTGCATTCCCTACTTGGGTTTTTGGCAATGGGAAAAACCGGAGCCAATCCTCCTGTCTCTGCCGTCTTAACGGATGAAACAGGTTCCATTCTTGCCATTGCCCATACTCAAAAATTTGGTGGGAACCATGCGGAGCGGGAACTATATGCTCGTTATCCGAATATAAGTGAAAACCAAATTCTTTCCGTTAGTTTAGAACCCTGTACCCATTTTGGAAAAACACCACCTTGCCGTGATTTGGTGATCGAAAGAAAACCGAAAGAAATTAAACTCGGATGGAAGGATCCCAATCCTTTAGTGACTTCTGGAGATTGGGAAAAATATGCAGAGTCAGGCATTTCTGTCGCTTTAGATCCCATGCTTGCAAAAGTATCCCTTCCTTTTTTACAGGGTTTTTTACACAGAATCAAAACAGGGCGCCCTTGGGTATGGATCAAAGCAGCCACATCGATCGAAGGAAATTATGCTTCGAAAGAAAAAAGAAAGGAACGTGTGAGCTCGGAAGAGATGGATCTTTATTTACAAGTTTTCCGTGCCAAAATGGATGCCATTGCTGTAGGTCCTGGAACCGTTTTTGTTGATTCTCCCTCACTTCATTTTCGAATTACAGAAGAAATGGTTCTTACACAAAAACCAGGAATCCGGGTTACAGAATTAGAACCTTTTTTTGAAGCCGGTGCTGGGCTCATCTCTTCCTTATTATCATTCACAAAAGATTCTGAAACATTACATCGTTTGGAAGAAGAAGTATACCAACCATTTCGTATCTTTTGTTTGGATGAGAACAGGCTACCATCTGAGACTTTTTTTGCCAAACAAAGGGAACTGACCGAAAAGTTTGGAGTCAAAAAATGTATTTTTTTTATTCTAACAGAGGACGATTCAAAACCTATTTCAAATGAATTAGAGGAACAAATCAAAATCCTTTCTCCTTATGAAGGAATTTTGATTTATCCCGATGAAGGTGATAAGTTTTTAGAAATACTTGGAGAACTCGGGGTCAATACTTTGTTATGTGAAGCCGGTAGTTTTTTCCCAAACTTCCTTCAAAATGAACTTTCAGAGGAAGATCGGATTTTGGAGATTCGAAATGAAAAAAAATCCATTCCAAATGGAATTCCTTTTGTTTATCATAATGAACCACTGATTTCTGAATACCAAGTCGGATCAAACCGTATATTTATCAGAAAACTACAAAGGAGCATCTAACCTATGTTTACAGGTCTTGTTGAAACCCTCGGAAAAGTAATCAAAATCGAACCAGTTGATTCGGGAATTCAATTCACAATTGAAACTGAATGGGAAAACCCTGATTTAAAAATAGGAGATTCCATCGCCATCAATGGTGCTTGTATGACGGTCACCGAGTTTAGTGACTTCGGCAATTTATTCAAATTTTATGCATCTTTTAAATCCTTGGAACTTACCAACTTGTCTCGGTTAGGGGAGGGCTCGCCTGTCAATTTGGAACGAGCGATGGCACTGGGACAAAGGTTTGGTGGTCATATGGTCCAAGGCCATGTGGATGGAATGGCAAAGGTGGTTAGCAGAAAACAAATAGAAGCAGAAGTGGAAGAGTTTTGGGTAGAGATCCCAAAAGATCTACAACGTTATTTCGTTAAAAAAGGTTCTGTGACTTTAGATGGAATCAGTCTTACTGTGGTAGATGTGAAAGATGGAAATATCCAACTCATCCTGATTCCAGAGACAATGGAAAAAACAAATGCAAACACTTGGAAAAAAGACCAATGGTTGAATGTAGAAGTGGATGTGCTTGCCAAATACATTGAAAATTATTTGGAACAAAGGTCTGGATCTTAGTTTCGTTTCAATAGATCGTCGATTTCGGAATCCGTATCGTCATCAGAAACATATTTGGTCCGAAAATCCATTTCGTTCATAATTTCAAAAAACATATCTAATTTTGCTAATTTGAATACGTTCATGATCATGGGTTTCATTCCGACAAGGATGAGTTTCCCCTTTTTGTTTTTCAGTGAATTGAGACTTTTGATCAGGGAACCAATTCCTGAGGAATCGATATAGTCGAGGCGGCTCATATCGATGGAAACAATACTGGGATTTGGTTCGATGATTTTTGCAAAGATAGATTCAAATTCTTCTGTAGATTCTATATCGAATTTTCCAGCAATTTCAATGGTTTTGATCTTTCCTGTTGCGTTTAGTTTTAGTTCCACAAGGCCTCCGATCCGGATTATTTAGACAAAAGAAAGGGGAAAAATCAATGACTTTCTTTGGGAATCTTCTTTAATTCGGAACGGCTTTCAGAGTTTTAGTATATAGAGGCCTTCCCCAATGATACGTCCGATCGAAGAAGCAATCGAAGAAATCCGCCAAGGCAAAATGATCATTCTCGTCGACTCTGAAGACAGAGAAAACGAAGGAGATTTGGTCTGTGCTTCCCAATTTGCAGACAAAGACAAAATCAACTTTATGGCCACCCACGGCCGAGGACTCATTTGTGTTCCAATGGAAAGGGAAAGGCTCCAAGCCTTAGGTTTAGGTAAGATGGTGGATGACCTCTCTCTCGGTGACAAACATGGAACCGCATTTACGGTTTCTGTAGACGCCAAACATGGAACAACAACGGGAATTTCAGCACCTGACAGAGCCAAAACGGTAGAAGCACTCCTTGATCCCAAAACCAAATCGGAAGATTTGATGCGCCCAGGTCATATGTTTCCCTTGCAAGCGGTGACTGGTGGAGTTTTACGAAGGGCAGGCCATACGGAAGCGGCTGTCGACTTGGCAAAGTTAGCTGGTCTATATCCAAGTGGTGTCATTTGTGAGATTATGAATGATGACGGTTCGATGGCAAGAATTCCAGATTTGGAAAAATTTGCAAAAACTCATGGCCTTAATATTTATACTATCGAAGATCTCATTCGTTACAGAAGGCATAAAGAAAAATTAATCCATTTGGAAGTGGAAGCAAGTTTACCAACGGAGTTTGGTGATTTTAAAATCAAAGCTTATTCCACTCAAATTGACGACAAAATCCACATGGCACTGGTAAAAGGGGAAATCGATTCCAATAAACCTGTACTCGTGCGTGTTCATAGTGAATGTTTGACAGGAGATATTTTTTCTTCCCAACGATGTGATTGTGGACCTCAACTCCATAATGCCCTTCGTATGATTGAAAAAGAAGGAACGGGAGTTCTACTTTATATGCGCCAAGAAGGGCGTGGGATTGGAATCATCAATAAACTCAAAGCCTATTCCTTACAAGAGGGTGGGCTTGATACAGTGGAAGCCAATGAAAAATTGGGATTTGCACCTGACTTACGTGAATACGGAATTGGGGCGCAGATTTTACGAGATATTGGGGTGAAACAAATGAAACTCATTACCAATAACCCTCGTAAGATTGTGGGCCTTGAAGGTTACAATTTGCACGTAACGGAAAGAGTTCCGATTGAGATTGATCCTGTGGAAGAAAATACCCGTTACCTGCAGACCAAAAAAACAAAGTTAGGTCACTTACTCAATCTCCACGGTTGAAATTGAATTAGATCCAAGTGCTTTGAATCGACCATCACTATAAAATTACTAAATGGTGATGGTTGAAAAAGATTTTTTCTCCATGGAATAGGTTTTATTTAAAAGAATAACTTTCCGTTCATTACCAAAGGTTCCGAATCTATTTCCTGAAACCAACGTTAAGGAGATAGTCTCGACCGTTTCCAACCCGAATCTAGTCTTTCAAAAGATATTCTATCATGTAACCTTCCGACCCTTCCTTGCCAAAATTCGATTTTAGTAGGAGAGACCGTATACCCACCCCAATTTTCTGGTTTCGGAATTTCTTTTCCTTCCCATTCTTTTGTAAGGGCAGCAAATTTTTCTTCTAAAAATTCTCTAGATGGAACCACCGAACTTTGATTTGATGTATGGGCTCCGATTTGTGATTCCCTCGGTCTTACGGCAAAATAAGTTTCTGATTCTTCTTTTGCAATGCGGCTTGCTTTTCCCTCAATACGGATTTGTCTTTCCAGTTTGGGCCAAAAGAAATTAAGAGCAACATGGTTGTTTTCAGCAATGTCTCTTCCTTTATCGGAATCATAATTGGTAAAAAACTGGAACTCGTCACGAATCAGGCCTTTGAGTAAAACAATACGCACCGATGGATGGCCTGATTTGTCTACCGTGGCCAGGCTCATAGCATTGGGTTCGGCTTCTCCTTCTTCTTTTGCTTCCGAAAACCAAAGACTAAATAATTTTAAGGGATCAGAACCCGCAGTTTCTTCCGAAAGAACAGAGCGAGTATAGTGTTTTCTCATATGTGGTAATTCATTCAATGGTTCCATAGATCGGAAATCCCTCCCAGTTGTAGTAGTGGACTAGTAACTTTGCAAAATAAGTTAAAAATAATCCGAGGGAAAAATAAAGACCCATAGGAATCTTTTTTCCCTTTAAAGAATCTCCTTTTTTTCGTAAAAGAAAAGTAAAACCTACAGCCAGTAGGTAAGCGGAGTTAAAGTATAAAATCCAAAAGGGATTTCCGGCAATGGCAGCAAAAAAGGGGGAAAAAAGCACATCACCCAGGCCAGTACCCCCGCGAAAGAGAAGATAAATCAAAAGATAAAATACTAAAAATCCCAAAAACACCCATAAAGTTTCTAAGTTGAATGATTCACTAAACAAGAAATAGTTGGAAAGGAAACCAAAACCAATGATGAAGGGAAGGTTTTCATAATCCAAAGAAAATTTGGCGACATCTGTCATCATTGAGATAAGTAAGTGCCCAAACAAAAATAAAAGGAAGATGGTTCCCAAGATATCTTCCGAAACAAAATAAACAAAGATGGCCATGAGACCAAAAAGAAATTCAGACAATGGGTAGAGTTTCGGTAGTTCTGTGTCGCAGGACTTACATTTTCCTTTTGTAAAAAACCATCCTAAAATAGGGATGAGATGAGTTTTAGTCACCAAATGCCCGCAAGACGGACAGTGACTTGGTTTGGAAAAAATGATTTTCCAGCGGTTAAAACCAATGGTTTCTTTTCTTTTTTTGCCGTAACAATAGAGGAGGATACGTTCCCCAAGGGTTGTATAAAAACTAGCTAAGGCCCCGCCAAAAAAAAATAGGATTCCATAGGTCGATAGGGTCCAGAGTGATAACCAAATCGATTCGTCCATAAAATCCAATGTATTTCCTTACCTTTAATCTGAAGGACGGAGTTTAACTTTCCTTAGAAAGTTCTTGTAAGGCCTTCATCCCTCGTTTCAAAGTATCCCATTCGGTGGCAAAGGAAAGCCTTACAAAATTCTTTTGGTCACAAAAGATATATCCTGGAACAAGGATGAGGTCTTTTTTGACCGCCCTTTGGATGAATTCTTCATCAGTGACAGGAACTTGGAAGAAGGAATAAAATGCCCCACCTGATTTTTGGATGGGGTAGTAGTCTTTTAAGGAATCATAAACAAAATCGCGTTTTTCACGATAGTCTTGGATATAAGCACTCATATCTGTTTTTAATGCTTCGATTCCAGCCCATTGGGTGATGGAAGGAGCACAGACTACAGTATACTGCTGTAAGGTGGTGAGAGCTTTGATGACTTTATCTTCAGCAAGGATGGTGGCAAGCCTAAGCCCGGTCATATTGTATGTTTTGGAAAAACCAGTGAGGGTGATTGTTTTTTCATACTCAGAACCAATGGAAAAAAACGCATTGTCATAATCAAAGAGTTCATAAATTTCATCGCTAATGAGATAGGCACCTGTGCTTTCCGCTAAATTGGCAAGGGCTCTTAGTTGTTCTTTGGAAAGAACCTTTCCTGTTGGGTTCGATGGGTTTGAAAAAATGATCAGTTTGAATTTTCTAGATTTTAAAGCTTCTAAGTCTGCTGGTTTAAAACTTTCCTCTAGTGGAACTACTTTCCCACCATAAAATTTTAACATCGCTGGATACATTAAAAAGTAAGGGGAGATGACCAAACATTCGTCACCTTCGTTCACGAGTGCATTGAATAATAAAAATAATGCAGAAGAGATTCCCGAGGTAACAAGGATTCTGTCTTCATGGGCATAAGAAATTTTGTTTTGGGTTCTGTATTTCTCAGCCATTGCCGATTTTAATTCAGGAATCCCGCCGGTTAGGGTATAAGAAGTTTTTCCATCACGTGCCGCTTTTGTTAAGGCCTCAATGATGTTAGGTGGGCAAGGGAAATGTGGTTGGCCGATACTCAAATTGATCGGGTTTTGGATAGTCCGTGCGAGCTCGAAAGCCTTGCGGATGGGGGAGGAATCAATCCCATACATTCTATTTGCGAAATCCATGAAATCATCATGGTTTTTGGGGGAGGTACGGGTCAATAGAATTTGGTTTACACCTAGGAAATGGATAGAAATCTGAAGGATATGGAATTTGTTACCATCGCCGATGTGAAAGTGCCGGTCCTCCCGCACTCAGAAAAGTTTCCCGTTTTCCCTTCTAGCCTTGTCGAAACGGACTCGGTCAAACAAACCTTACAAAAAATTCTATACCCGATGCTCGAAGGGATTCCCGTCCTTCTTGTCGGTGATGCGGGTGTGGGAAAAAACGCACTTATCTATTATATCAACTCTCTTCGTAAACAACCCACCCTTCGATTTAGTTTCAATGAAGACACACTTCCGGAAGACTTAATTGGTTCTTACCGAATCCTTTTGGATGGAAAAGGATTCACCTGGTCGAACGGCCCTCTCACCAATGCTTTGTCAGAAGGACTTAGTTTTGTTGCTGATGAGATGAACCTTTGTGCACCAAACATCATCAAACGTTTTTCTTCTGTTTATGAATCGAACTACTTGGATCTTTTGGAAGGAAGTGGGGAGAGGGTGAATGGAAAAACAGGATTCTGGTTTATCGGAACCCAAAACCCCAGTGAAGGATTTGAAGGAAGAAAACCCCTTCCTTTTGATATCACCAAACACTTTGCCGTGGTGTATGTAGATCCTTATTCTCCGGAGGAAATGTTTTTTATTTTAAAAAAACTCTATCCCATGCTTGGGGAAGATGTTTTAAAACAAATCATTCGGATTAGTTTGGAATCAGAGGCTCGAATCAAATCCGGGGAAATTGGAAAAGGTGATTTAGAAAAATACCATTTCAATCTACGTACTTTGCAAAAATATTGTAACCGTTTGGTATTATTCGGTGCCAAAGACAAAACAGTTGCGGCAAGAGAAGCACTCTACTTATTTGAAGAACCGTTCCGAAAAAAAGAAGACAAGGCAAAACAAAGAGAACTCATTGAATCAGAGTTTGGTGGATCAGTGAAACTTGTTCCGACCAAAGGTTATGTCCAAAGTTCTACCATCTTTTGGAATGACAAAGAAATCAAAACCTGGGACGAAAAAAAGACAATCTCTCTTCTATCGACTTATCCCACACCTGAACCCATATTACAATTTCTCGACCAAGTATTCACTGCCATCCAAGCCAAAGAAAACATCTTAATTGAATATAGAGAAGACCAGGACCCTCAAGAATTTTTACCACTCTTTACGGAACTCACAGGAATCGAACTTGAGTCTGTCATGTTATCTAAGGGAATGCATACCTCTGATGTTGTGGGTGCTTTAAAACCAACCGAAGAGGGAAATATTGAAAGTGTCACTTGGGTGGATGGCCCCCTAACACGCTCTATCCGAAAAGGTCATATCATTCTCATCTCAGGACTTGAATCTGCTGGTGCGGAGCTCGTTGAAAAGATGAATATGTTAACGGATGATGCACGTTCCCTAACTTTGCCACCAGAGTCCGGGGAATACCTTCCCATCCAACTCACAGAAAAATCCATCGTGTTTGGAATGAAGTCATTTCGTGCTTCTAAATCAGTAACCACCATTTCTCGCGCCTTTCGTAACCGCTTCACTCCCATTCTTTTTCCTGAACTCGAAGATGTAAAGGTTCTCGAAGAGATTTTAGAATTCTATCTACCAGAAGGGGTTCTTCCTCGTTCCTTGGCACGTTTTCATCTCAAAGCCAAGGAATTGGCAGAAAAACGCACCATTGGATCGGCAAATCTAATGCCTTACCGATTTGGGATCGCCAATCTTTTAAAATGGAAAAACCATATCTATCGACACAACCAAACAGATGTAAAAGACATTGCGATTCGTGGTGGAAAGATTTATTACACCAATCAAATTGCTGACCCAAAAGAAAGAAAGGAACTCGAACGCCTCCTCGAAGGTTTTCTTTCAGGTGTGGAAGTGGTCTCAACACTCTTCGAGGAAATCGAAGAGAAAAAAAAAACGTTTACCGTTGAGTCCGGACTAAATCGCAAAAATTGGTGGGATCCAGAACTTCACAAACGGGACCCACTAACAGGCGTTGCTAAAAAACTCAACTCTGGAGCCGAAACCAAAAGGGGTATTGAGATCAATACTCCAGAAACTGGTGGCGGCACCAAAGAAGGTCCCGATGCTTGGTATGGGCAAGACACCCAAGGGAACCAAGGCCAAGGAGAACCACAAGGCGGTGGTGGTGCTTGGGGATACCGAACCGACGAACTCTATAAACAATTTTTAAAGAAACGCCGTCTCCTTTGGGATTATTCCATAATGGTAGGTCTTGAAGAGTTTAAATCCGTCTTTGGGAAAGAACTCGAAGAGGTCGAACTCAATTTAGAACAACTCTTTGATCCAGAAATTGACATCCACCGGATGTACAAAAACGAAGGTTCCAGGGTGGATGCAAGGAAATACATTTCGTACAAAAGTGGAAGGGGAGATACAAAAATCTTCGATAAAACCACAATTGAAAAGAATGATGAAAAACTAAAAGGTGTAGAAGTTACCTTCCTTGTTTCCAAATGCCGCAGGATCTTTAACTTTGAATATTCGATTGCGATGCTTTCGGCGCTTCTTGTGAGTTTACACATCCTAAACGAACATGATATCAAAACGAGTGTTCATACTTTTTGTGATATCAAAAACTCCAAAGACACTGTGGACATTTTTAACTTAAAGTCGGCAGAAGAAGACTACACTGCGGACAAAGAGGAAGAGGTTTTCACAGCTCTTTGTAAAAATTGGCACGGGGACAGCATTCCTGAATACCAAGTTCTCTCCAATGCGGAGCGGTTTTTTTCGCCTGATGCCCAAACCAAGATCATTGTGATCCTTTCTGACTTCCGAGGCCAAAGGGCCAAAACTTATATCGAAGACGAACTGGCGTCTTTTGATACGAGAAAGTTGAAAGAAGCTGTACTGAAAAACCAGGAGAAAAATTATGTATTTTTAGGGGTGGGACTTGGGTCTCGCTATATTGCGGAACATGTGTTCCACGACTCCCTGCAGATTACGGCAGACAACTTTTATTCCATGCCGAATTTGATTGGGGCAGAAATTGCACGACTCGTGCAAATTCACCATTCGCTTAGGCAATAATAACTATGGGCAAAACCAAAAAAGACGACAAACCACGCGGAACCGATCCTTTAATCAACAAAAAGGCAAAGTTCAATTTCGAACTATTAGATTCGTTCGAGGCTGGTGTTGTACTCACAGGATCTGAGGTAAAATCCCTTCGAGAAAAAAAGGGAAACCTTACCGATTGTTTTGCCAAAGTGAGAAACGGGGAAGTGTTTTTAGAAAACTTTCAAATCCCACCTTACAAGAACGGGGGTTATGCGAACCATCCTGAAATTAGGCCTCGCAAACTTCTATTAAAAGCAAAAGAAATTGAAAAAATTGATAGGTCCATCAAAGAGAAGGGACTTGTTCTTGTAGCAACTCGTTGTTTCTTTAAGAACAACCGTTTGGTGAAGATAGATGTCGCATTAGCAAAACCAAAAAAACTTTACGACAAACGAGACGACATTCAAAAAAAGGAAGCCAAAATCGATATGGAAAGAGCCATGAAGGAACACCTACGCAAATGAAAGGACTTCCAGTGGTCACCATTGTTGGTAGACAAAATGTGGGTAAATCCACACTATTCAACGCCATCCTCCGCGCACAAAGTGCCATCACAGAAAACACGGCCGGTGTCACTCGGGACGTTTTACAAAAGACTGTCGAAAGATCAGAATTTAAAATTCCGTTCACTTTGTCCGATACACCCGGTCTTGATATTGAAAATATCGATGAAATCTCTAAGGAAATCATTGAGATTGCTTTTGAACATTTACGAAATTCGGATCTTATCCTTCATGTCATTGATCATAAAGACTTACGTAAGTATGATCATAAACTGATCGATTTATTCAAAAAAGACGAAATCCTAAAAGACAAAAATGTTCTCACTCTTATCAACAAAGTGGATACCGAACAAGACGAATATGATTTGGAACCATTTTACAAACTAGGGTTAAACGAACTTCTACCCATTTCGGCATTGGGGAGAAGGAATTTTGATCTCCTGTATCAAAAGATTAATTTTTTCCTTCCAGACAAAATCAAAATGCCGGAAGACCCGTATTGTAAAATTGCCATCATCGGGAAACCTAACTCGGGTAAGTCGTCACTTCTTAACACTTTTCTTGGATACAAACGGGCAGTGGTAAGTGATGTGCCAGGAACCACTAGAGATTCTGTTTCCGATCAGTTTTATTTTCAAAACCATAAATTGGAAATCATTGATACAGCAGGGATTCGAAGAAAATCCAAAACAGGGGAAAGTTTAGAATTTTATTCTTATAAACGGACCCTTCACAGTTTGGGGGAGGCCGATGTGGTGGTCCTTCTTGTGGATGCCATGAAGGGGCTTGGTGAATTTGACAAAAAGATCTTCGGGGAAATCCAAGAACTCGGAAAACCGATGATTGTGGCTGTGAACAAATGGGATCTCGTTCCAGAAAAAGAATCCAATTCTTGGAAACACTACAAAGACCGGATGGAGGCCAAACTTTCCATTTTGAAGGAACGACCTCTCATTTCCCTCTCCGCCAAGGAAAAACTCCGCACCCATAAACTCCTAGAATCGGTGATTGCTCTCTACGAAAAGTCCCAAAAAAAGCTGACCACCCGTGCCCTAAATGACTGGTTAAGCAAATGGGGGGGCAAAAATAAGGTGCAGAAGGCATCGAATCGACCACCGAAGGTGTATTACGCCACCCAGGTCTCCCAGATTCCTTTTAAAATTTTATTCTTTGTTAACGATACGAAACTCTTTCCGTCAAATATCTTAAGCTTTTACCGAAAGAGTATAGTAGCGGAGTTCGGGTTGGATGGCCTAGCCGTCGAGATTGAACTTCGGAATAGAAACGAGGGTAAGGAGGGCAAGGAATGATACTTGCCGCAGTCCTATTGAGCTACCTTTTGGGTGGCATTCCGGTCGGGTTTCTCCTGGCCAAACAAGTGCGGGGGATAGACATCCGCGAACACGGCAGCCGTAATATCGGTGCCACCAACGTCGGCCGGGTCATCGGCTGGAAGTATGGAATCATCGCCCTCTTTTTGGATGCCTTGAAAGGTGCCATTCCTGTCGTTGCCGCATCCTACATTGAATCTCCTTATTCACTCACCACCACTGAAATCCTTCTCGGATCCGTTGCCATCCTAGGTCATACATTCACACCTTTCCTTCATTTCAAAGGAGGAAAGGGGGTCGCCACAGCTCTCGGAGTATATATGACTCTTGTTCCGATTGTCACTGTTTGTGCGGTTGTGATCTTTTTTATAGTCTATAAAATTTCTGGATTTGTTTCTCTAGGGTCCATCTTGGCAACCCTTTCCATGCCCATTTGGTATTTTGGAACCACAAAATTCATTCCGGATTCCGAATACCAACCAGTCATCTTTTTTGTGTTAGTTGCTACTTTTTTCCTCATTTCCTATTCCCATAGAGAAAACATCAAACGTTTGGTGTTAGGCAAAGAACTGCGAGCAACACAGAATGCAAACTGAACGCGAATCGATCCTCACAAATAAAGAAAAACTTTTTCTTTTAACAAAGTTTGTAGAAGACCATCCGGAAGCAGAAATCCAGGACTTCTACAAATGGTTGTATTATGGGGAATTTGGAATGGAAGAGTCTTCCTTGATTATGACAGGAAGACAATCCATTCCTGAGTTACATGTAGTACTTAGTGAAATCAAAAAAGAAGAATCTGAGGACAGAGAGTCTGATCTCATTTGGGAACCGATGGGTCTTGCGGCAAGGTTTGTCAAAGTTTATGTAACTAAATACTATCATATGGATTGTCCAGTAAAACGTTTGGTGAATTTACTCGAAAGATCCCCTGCCTTTCGCGGGGCTAGGATGAGTTTTAAATTGGACTGGAATCTGCTGAAAGAAACCGTTTTAGAGTTACGACCTGAACTGGGCCGTCGTGATTTTATCAACTTTGAAGAAAGAATCAATTTCCACCAATTGCCAGCACTTCCATATACAGAAGGTTATGTGGATAAAAATCCCTTTGCTTACCGCGTGGTATCTCAAAAATTATTTTTTGATTATTTTCCAGAGTTTGAAGACAATTCTGTTTTTCATCCTTTTTCTGGAAATGAATCCATCATTGGATAAAGACTTCGTTTTAAATATCGGATTTCTTTTTTGATAGATTGGATCATGAGTTGGTTCTTTCGTACGAGTTCCAAATCCTGGTGACGCAAAATATAGATTTCTGTTTTCCGCACCATCCTTCTTAAATAAGACTGTTCCCGCATCCAAATCCAAATGTCCGATTCTTGAAAGGTTTGGGTTGAAGAATTCTTTTCGAATTCTTTCAGACCCTTTTCCATAAACTCCAAATCTTTTTGGATATGTTGGAATAGGGTTTCTGCACCTTGGGGGATTAAGTAGGGGGGAGTTGTCACCTCAGAGGATCCTGATGCTATCCCATTGTTTTTAGGATCGCGAGTTTTGGAAGAAACCTTCTTTGGATTTTGATCCCCCATCCTATTTTCCAAACCAAGTTTCCAAATGGGAAGTTCTCTCCAAGGGTAGTTATGGTTTGGAGTTTCAATTAAATTCTCCTTGGCTTTTTCTGGAGAAAGGGTCTGAATTCCCGATATTTCAGCGCCATCTTCATTTACGTTGAAAAGTTGCATTTCACTGACTGAACTTGCTGACTCTTCAAACCAGTGTCTGTACAAATCCAAAACATAATCAGTAAGGACAGATCCTATTCCCCCAGCCCTTGGAACAAAACGAGTTTCCCTTTTCCGAATGATGACTTCATTGATTCGTTCTAAACTATTCTTTCGACTAAGTAGGGTGAGCCATTTTTCATTATGGTGGGTTCCCGTGGAATGGATTTCTCTTCCGGAGTAAGCCAAGTCTTGGCCAAGAAAATACACAGAGGTAAAACCCATATACCTAAGCATATCAAAGGCTGTGGTAGCCACAGAGCCTCCGGATTGGATATCGCCAACTTCACGAAACACCTGTTCGGCGAGTTCTCCTCCCGCGGTGACTTCCCGAACCAGTGACCCTTCCGCATCCACTTGGTATTTTGCTGTGACAGAATGCACCACAGAATGAAACATAGGTTCCCTGAGAAGTGTAGGAGAACTGACAAGGTCTGCAAAGAGTGGAATCCTGGTCAGTGACTCACCCATAAAATGAAAAAAGGAATTGGTTTGGGCATCCAGTGTGACCACTCCATCCGCTTCGATCCCTGCTTTGATAAGAACTTTGAGAGATGTATCACAAGATAAAACAAATACTTTGTCTCTCACCGATTGTAACCAAGGAAGGTTTTTTCGTAGACTAGGACCAGCTGACACGAGTACGGCGGTTAGTCCTTTGAATTTTTCCCTTAAAGAAGAGATGGGATAACGAAGAGGTGTTTCTTTTCCTACATGAACCAAATTCCAAATAGAGTTTTTAATCCATAACCTTTCAAATTCAAACTTAGTGAGTAGGTCACTCATCTTGGCTGAAAAAACGGTTTGGGTTTTTTCTTCTAATTCACGAAAAACTGAGTTTCTATTGGTGTCGGTTGGGTTACGAATTACCTTCAGTCCACTCACTCGTTCGATGGGAAGGGACTCTAGATAGTTAAAAAACAAAGGAAAAAAGGCCTCTCCCGAAAACAAATGCCTACCGGGAACCTGTAAAACAGGGATTAAAATTTTTTCCCAAATAACAGGGATTAGGGTTTCATCATCTCCGATAAGAATGAGGATTTGTCCTGGTGTCAAAGTTTCACTGATCTTTTGGATGAGGTGGGGATTTCCAAGCCCAAACAAAATCACAATATCAGTTGCTCGTAAGGAGTAAGTATCCAATAGTCGAATGGCTTGTGTTAGGGGGGAGAAGGAAGAAGAGAGAGGTTCCTCATTTAATGAGACATAATATTCCCCTGGTTTCTTGGCAGGACCCAATTCCCAATGGTTCTCGGATTGAAAGTTTCTGAAATAATTTTGTAAGTACGGCTTTCTTTCAAAAATTTCACTGGAAATGGGATCGATAATTTGGGACATAATACTATCTAAGGTTTTTTCTTATGTCTCCCAAGCGGTGTCAACTGGGAAACAGGGAAATCGAACGGCGAAACATATATGCATTTAAAGAGCCTAAGTATTGTTGGATTTAAAACATTTGCAGATGAGACGGAGATTACTTTTGATCCCGGGTTTACTGCTGTCGTCGGGCCAAATGGTTCGGGGAAATCAAATATCGTCGATTCAGTCAAATGGGTCTTTGGAGAAAAAAGTGCCAAGGGACTTCGTGGTGAAAAGATGGACGATGTCATCTTCCACGGAACAGAGAGTAGACGGCCTGCTGGATTTTCCGAGGTTTCTATACTCTTTGATAACGATGACCATTTTTTCAACATAGATTATCCATCGGTAAAAATCACTCGTCGTTTGTATCCTGATGGGGAAAACGAATATTACCTCAATGATATCAGAACCACAAGAAAGGATATTGAAAAAACCCTTCTCGATACAGGAATTGGTAAATCTAGTTATAGTATTTTAGAACAAGGTCGAGTGGACCAAATCCTCAATTCCAAACCAGAAGAAAGAAGGGCCATCTTTGAAGAGGCAGCAGGTGTATCCCGGTTCAAACTAGATCGGAAAGAAGCCACAAAGAAGTTGGATGATACCAACCAAAACCTTCTTCGTATCCAAGACATTATGAACTCTATGGTCAAAGACCTAGAAGTCAAAGAGAAACAATCGGAAAAAGCCGAACAGTATTTCAAACTCAAATCCGATTTGGATGAATCTGACAAAAACCTAAGGTTTCTAAAATTACGCGATTTCAAACGTCGATTGAAAAAGTCAGACGAGGAATTAACCGAGATCCGCGAAAAAAATAAGTCGATACTTTCTCTCATCCAAGACGAAACCAATTTGATTTCAGAAAAGGAAACCACCAAAGAAATCAAAGAAAAAGAAATAGCAGAGATCGATAAAAAGTTATTTGATCATTTATCCAAAAGCCAAATCCAAAAAGAAAAAATAGCCAAAAACAAAACCTTTATTTTGGAGTATGAACTTCGTATTGGGGAAATTCTTTCTGCTTTGGAAACTGAAAACCAAGCCACAATCAAACTGGAAGTGGAAAAACGGGGCATTGAACTCGAGAACGAACGCCAAAGAGAAATCCAATCCACCCTCCAAGCGGAAATCCAAACTTTGGAATCAACTCGTGTTTCCTTAGAACTTTCCATCAAAGAAGAAGAAAAGTCTATCGAAGAAAAAGAAGGTAGGATTCAGGAAAATGAAAAACGCCATATCACTCTTAGGGACAAACAAAAAACGGTAATATTCGAACTCATCCAAGAGTTAGAAAATAAAAAACGCGAATCAAAGGAAGGGGAAGAACAACGTAGTGTCGACAAAGCAATCCTTCTTTCTGATTTAGACCTATACACAAATAAACTAAAATCTGCACTTTCTCATTTAGAATCTTCTGAAGTTTCAGGCGGAATTTTGGATCTAAAAGAAATCCAATTAGAACTTTATAAAGAAAAACTCACAAGTTTTTTGAAAAAAGAAGATGATTTCAGAAATCTACTTTTTGATAAAGATGGAATTTTATCTAAAAAGGAATCGATTGACCAAGAAATAGAAGATTTAATTTTAGAAAATGAAAACCTAACACGCGGTATCCGGGACAATCAAAGTAATATTATTTTACACAGAAGTCATTGGGAAGAAACAAGAACCCATATTGTAGAGTTAGAGAAAAAACTTCTCGAATCCAATTCTCGTTTGGAAAACCAACAAAAGGAAATTGCTGTCCTAGAAGAAAGGATCGGTGAAATTGAAAAACGAATTTCGGGTGCCAAAGAACAAGAGTCCGTCATTCGCGAGAAAAAGGAAGGTCTGGAAAGGGAAGTTGAGGTTCTGGAAAAAGAAATTGCAGAATCGTACCAAGAGTTTCTTTCCATGAGTCGTATTTTGGAATCGGAGAAAGAAACCTTACAAACGCTAGTTGAAGAAATTTCTGGAATCAAATCTAATATCACAAAAAACCAAGAAGTATTCCAAAACCTTCTGCCTTTACTTTCAGAAAAAGAAAGAACAAGTTCAGCACTCAAAGTACAAATTGATTCCCTTGTGGAAGAATTGTATAATGATTATTCTCTTACTGATTCTGAATTGGAAACCGAACGTGGGGGATTGGAACTGGACCAAAAAGTGGAAGAAAGAAGATTACGCTCGGCAAAGTCGGAGATCCAACTCCTTGGTTCCATCAACCCATTGGCCATTGAAGAGTATCGAAATATCAAAGAAATCTACGAACACAATCTAAAACAAAAAACTGATATCGAGAGTTCGAAAAAGGACATTGAAGAAGTTTTAAAACGAATCAATGAAGAGTCTGAAAAACTTTTCCAAGAAACGTTTGAAAAGATCAAACAAAACTTCCAAGAAACTTTTTCCACTCTATTCAACGGGGGTAGGGCAACTCTCGAACTTACTGAAAAAGAAGACTCTCTGAATTCTGGAGTGGAAATTATGGCAGAACCTCCAGGAAAACATGTCCAGAACTTGCGATTGTTATCTGGTGGAGAAAAGTCTCTTACAGCCATTGCACTTCTTTTTGCCATCTACATGGTCAAACCAAGTCCGTTCTGTTTCCTAGATGAGATTGATGCGGCCCTCGATGAAGCCAATAAACTTAGGTTCTGTCAGATTTTAGACCGCTTCAAAGATAAAACACAATTCATTGTGGTTTCCCATGCGCAGTCTACCATCTCAAGAGCCAACGCCATTTTTGGAGTTACGAACGAAGAACCAGGAATTTCCAAAATCCTTTCTCTTCGTTTGGATGAAGCCAAATCTCTTTCCAAACAAATCACTCAGAAAACCGGAACCGACAACTAGTCGGTTCTCTTGAGTATTTCATTCAGAAAGAATTTCGAAAGAATTTGAGAAGTACATAAAAAAACAAAGACGGATACGGTTCGTAATCGTCTTTGTTTCTGTTTTTAGTAGAGTTAGTTTTACTATTATTTGTTGCCTTGCATTTCTTTTAGAATGCAAGAAGAGAAAGCTTTGCAGGAATCACCGCTAGTGAGGCAACCCGCAATTTTGTTGTAGTATTTGGGACGGTTGCAGTTGAATTCACAGCCACGTTTCAGTGTGTTTTTTTGCTCTTCAGAAGCGTTGGGATTCACTTGCACTGTACAGCTATAAAACTTATCGCAAGCCTCTTTACATTTAGGAAAGTCAGCTGCTTGGATGGATCCGGTAAATAACACCAGAACCAGAATTGAAAACAAACGGTTTGTTTTTTTCATACCTTGTCCTCTCGATCTTTGGTAGCGAAGACGGGAGTCGAACCCGTGACCTCAGGGTTATGAATCCTGTGCTCTAACCATCTGAGCTACCTCGCCCTATAACCTTAGATCGTTTGGTTGAACTAAATCTTTAGTTCTTTTGTCATTTTTTGAATGGTTGGCGAATGGTAAACAAAAAAAAGCCCCGGGGTTAGCGGGGCTTTTTCTCTTAGCAAGAGTAAGTAGTGAGGAATTCGTATGGGTGAGGGCGACCTTCCCATGGCCAAATTTCTGTTTCAAACTTATAGTGTTGGTATGTTTGCAAAAAGTTTTCTGTAAACACATCACCTTGTTTGAAAATTTCTCTTTGAGAAAGCATCTCTTCCATTGCTTCACGAAGTGTGTGAGGCATTTGGCGGATTCCTTTTTCACGGATCTCATCCAATGAAAGTTCAAAAAGATCTTCTTCACGTGCAGGACCTGGATCGATTTTTTCAGTTACACCAGCCATACCAGCCATAAGAAGAGAAGCAAACGCCAAATATGGGTTAGCTGTTGAATCTGGGAATCGGAATTCCACACGTTTTGCTTTTTCACCGCTTACAAATGGAATACGGCACGAAGCAGAACGGTTCTGAGCAGAGTAAGCCAAGATAGACGGAGCTTCAAATCCAGGAATGAGTCGTTTGTAAGAGTTAGTGGATGCGTTAGTGAAGGCAGCACAAGCTCTTGCGTATTTCAAAACTCCACCAACATAGTTGAATGCGAAGTCAGAAAGACCTTGGTATTTATCCCCAGCAAAAAGGTTTTTTCCACCTTTCCAAAGAGAGATATGAACGTGCATCCCGTTACCGTTATCTCCAAAAAGAGGTTTTGGCATAAAAGTAGCAGTTTTTCCGTGTTTATGAGCCACCATCTTTACGATGTATTTTAGCTTTTGAACGTTATCAGCAGCTTCAATCAAAGTTCCAAACTTAACTCCAATTTCTCCTTGTGCTTGAGCCACTTCGTGGTGAACCACAAAAGTTTCCATTCCGATTGCTTCTAGAGTTTTCACAAATTCAGCACGGAGGTCCACTTGGGAGTCAATAGGAGCCACTGGGAAGTATCCACCTTTTGTTCCAGGTCGGTGACCAGAGTTAAAGTTGATTTTTCCTGTGTTATTGGAACCTGGAATTTCTGAATGAGTGTTCCAGATACCTTCATTAGAATCTAATTCATAGTATTGGCAGTTGATCTCATCACGAACTTTTAAACTATCAAAAACAAAAAATTCATTTTCAGGACCAAAGTAAGCAGTGTCAGCAATTCCTGATTTATTCATGAATTCGAGTGCTTTTTTAGCAATGGAACGTGGGCATTTTTCGTAGTATTGTTTTTTGTAGATGTCCCAAACATCACAAAACATAACGAGTGTTTTGTCTGCAGTGAACGGATCTAAAAATGCCGTAGAAATTTCTGGATGTAATTGCATATCGGAAGCATTGATTGGCTGCCAACGAGCAATCGAAGATCCATCAAAAGGAATTCCTTTGAATGTATCTTCATCTACGGAATTCACATAATAAGAAACGTGGTGCCACATTCCTTTGATATCCGTAAATCGGAAGTCATAGAAAAGGACTCCATTTTTTTTGGCATACTCAACCACTTCCTTTCCGGAAGTAAATTTTGGGGTTGCGAACTGCATTTGATTCTCCTTCGTTCAGAGGTCGGTCTGATTGTTGTAATCTGTTACCATTTTAAATGCAAGATTTATACCAAGGCATTTCGACCGAAATATAATGGTTTCGTGGAGTTTCTAAGCAATATGAGTTTAAATTCATGTTCCGAAACTGCGCGATTTGCATTTAAAAAGGGCTTAACGCTTAAATGTTGGGCAAAATTGCTTCATTTAGACTTTCGCCATTCCGAAGTAATTTCTCTGAAAGGGGAATTTTGGTCAACGGAATCGAATCATTTTCGGAGAGAATTCGGAAAATTTTCGGATTCAGGGCTGGTTATGTTTTTTTTGTGGCAGAGCCAGTTGATTCTTAGAGCTTAGAACCTAGATGAGTTCTCGAAAGCCCGATTATGGTCGCTACCAACATTTAGAGAGCTTCATCCACCTGTCCAAAGACGCCATCTGGTGTTATGAATTGGACATCCCTATGCCCATCTCCCTATCACAGGATGAACAAATGGAATACATTTGGAACCATAGTGTGATCCGGGAATGTAATTTGGCAATGGCCCAGTTTTATGGTTACCAGTCAGTTCAAGATATCCTCGGTAAGTATTTGAAAGACCTTGTCACTCTGAAGAGTGTTTTTTTGCTCCGGAGATTTATCGAAAGTTCCTACCAGTTAGAAAATTACGAATACTATCTAGAATTGTCAGATGGCCATAAACGAGTTTTTTTAATGAACTCGCACGGGCAAGTGGAAGAGGGATTTTTAGTTCGCATTTGGGGACAACAAATTGAAATTTCATCCATCCGGGAATCTGAATTCAAACTTTCTGGTTTATTACAGTTTTCTCAAATTGTCACAGAAGTATCCAAAACCTTTGTTCATACGAAAGCTGAATTGGTATCCGATGCGATTCAATTTGCTTTGGAAGAACTAGGAAAGTATTCTAGAGCAGACAGAGTATTTGCTGCCGAAATTTCTTCGGACAAACAATTTTTATCAGTCACCCATGAATGGGTGTTAGATGATTTGCCTTCTTTGTTCCGCGTTGGTACAAAACTTCCCATTGCGAAAATGAATCCAGAACGTTTGGGAATTCTTGCAGGTGACGGAGTCATTCATATTGCCGATACAACTCAAATGATTGATGAACCTTGGCATTTGGATCTTTTTAAACGAGCAGAAATTCGATCTATCTTAGTGGTTGGTTTAAGAGGTGAAGGAAGTGTGATTGGAATTTTGGGAATCACTACTTATGATAGAGTAGGTTTTTGGTCAGAAGAAACTAAGCGGTTGTTAGGATTGATCGCTGGGTTTGTATCACAAGGTTTGGTTCGTGCTAAAAACGAAATCAAACTAATGAAAAAAGAAAAAATACTACAAAGGTTTTATTCTGATGTCAAAGAAGATTTGGCTTTGGCAAAACTGACTCAAGAGGCATGGGTTGCTAAAGATTTTGGTGAAATTCCAAATGTAAAAATCCAATCTAGGTTTTTGCCTTATGAAGAAATCGGAGGAGACCTCATCCTTTATGAAAAACCGAATGAGGATTGTATTGATATTTTTTTTGGTGATATTTCTGGTCATGGGATTTCATCCGCACTTGTCTCTGGAATTGCTGCGGTTTCATTTAAAAAACATTCTAAGTTAGAATCGACACCTTCCGCGATTCTTTCTGCCATGCATTTAGATTTGAAAACCATCATTTTCAAACATCATATTTCGGCCTGTGTACTTCGGCTTTTCCCAGAGGAAAGAAGGGTGGAGTTTAGTTTTGCCGGCCATCCACCTGTAGTTTTTTGGAAAGAAAAGGAACGAGTGATGAAACTCGTGAAGGATGAAATGTATCCCATTTTACTCCTTGATTTCTGGGAAGGAAAAACGATTTCCAAAACCTTTGAACCTGGGGATCGATTACTTTTGTATTCGGATGGAATTTACGAATTAGAAGAAGAAGGTGGAGGATACATTGGGCTCGATGTTTTTTTACAAGAACTATCAGAAATGATTTCTATTTCGGAAAACACAGACAGTTTAATACAAAAAATGATCGCCAATTGCCTGATTGAAAAGGACCGAATCATCCATGACGATATAGCTGTGTTGTTTATCGAGTTTTAGTTTTCTCTGTCAGCGAGATCAAGGGCTTTGGCATCTGCTTCTGGATACTTAGCCAAATATTCAGAAACAATTTTCTTTTTTCCATCCAAACGATCCAAATGGTTTTCAATGATATATCCAAAATCCAATTTGCCTGTTACAATTTCATACCTTTCCGTTTCAATGGTTCCTAAATCCAAATCAACTGGCACTTCATTAGCTTTGTCTGCATATTCTTTGGCTTTTTCCCAATAGGGAATGGCTTCTTTATAAAAACTTTCCGCAACACCAAAACTTTCTTTGAGTTCATGGGCAAAATCTAAATTATAAAAATACACATGGCGTTTGTCAAATTTGGAAGCAAGTCGCATGTAAGAACGCATGATTTGAATATTGATATGCATAAACATCAAGTTTCGATATTTATAATATTCTTTTTCTGTTTTGGTTTCACACAAAGAATGTTTAGGATGACGGAATCGTTTCCCAAGTGCAATTTTTAACCAATAAATATTTTTTCTGATTTCGTTATCGTTATAGTGTTGTTTGAGGTTATACAACTCATAAAAATCTTCCAAATATTTGGGTTCCCATTTATGGAGTTTGTAAGGCACCCAATCAGAAAATTTGGTGTAAGGCCCGTTTTTTTCGTATTCGTAGTTGTAATCGATATCGGTTTCCCAGGCACCAAGGGAATGGGAAAACAAGGATAGAACGAGTGCGACCGAAATGACAAATCCTTGTTTCACCTTAAAAGTATCGGTAAAATATAGAAATTCCCTAATGGGGATTCTTATTTTAGAGGGAAGACTTCTGCCACCCACTGGTAACCCACACCTCGCACGTTGCGGATGGATTCTTCTCCCAAAGCATCCCGAAGCCTGACAATGGCGTTGTCGATGGTCCTTTCTGTGGGAAAACTTTCTTCTCCGACCAGATAATCCAAAATTTCAGAACGGCTAAACACCTTTTGTACATCAGAAAGTAAGAGGGCAAGTAGGGCACAGTCCCGTTTTGAAAGTAAAAATGATGACCCATCTTCTTTTTTCACAAGAAAGGAATCCAAGTGAATTTCCGTTTGGTCCATTTTCCATTTTTGTCCAAAATGAGGGCGGGTTTGGGCCACCACTCGTTCCAATCGGATGAGAAATTCTTTTAAATGGAAGGGTTTGGGAATGAACTCGGCGGCCCCAAGTTCAAATCCACGAAGTCTTTCCTGGGCACCGGCCTGTGCCGTTAAAAATAGAAAGGGTAAGTCTTTTTCTTTAGATAAAAAATCTTCTGCCAATTGAAATCCATTTCCATCAGGGAGTCGTAAATCCAGGACAACCAAATCAAATTGGTTGGGGGAAAATAAACCTTCAGCTTCCGAAACCGTTTTTGCCCACTTAACTCGGTATCTGTCTTGTTCCAATCGTTCCTTTAAAGTTTCGCCGAGACCTTCATCATCTTCCACAAGTAAAATTCTTGGATTCATGTTACCTCTTTTAAAGTAAGTTTCACTTGGAAACCGGACAAAGTGTTCGGAAATTCGAGGGAGCCTTTCATTTTTTCGATTAATTTTTTTACGATATACAAACCAATTCCACTTCCGCTGGTTTTAGAATGTCGTAAAAAAGGTAAGGTGAGATTTTTTTTATTACCGCTAAATCCGCTGCCATCGTCCTCCAAAAGAAAAGAGATATACTTTTTTTCTTTTGCGATTGTGAGTTTGATCGTTTTTGCTTTTCCGTGTCGTTTGGCATTGTCACTTAAGTTTTTAAGCATGGCAAAAAAAGCTTTTTTATCTATATAAACTTTTGTTTCTTTTGGGATTAGAATATTCCAAGATAAGTCCGGTTCATGATGAGAATAGGATTCGCATAAGGAGGAAATAGTGAGTGGCTCCAT
This sequence comes from Leptospira bandrabouensis, assembly GCF_004770905.1. Lineage (NCBI taxonomy): Bacteria > Pseudomonadati > Spirochaetota > Leptospiria > Leptospirales > Leptospiraceae > Leptospira > Leptospira bandrabouensis. Next base: position 220,565 of record NZ_RQHT01000012.1, read on the forward strand.
GTACAAGGATTCTCCTTGCATAAGACTTGCTAAATAAAAAGCATTACCCATTTGAGACTCAATTCTTTGATTTTCTTTCCAAATCTTCTCTAATTTTTTTTTGAGTTCTGGATCTTTTGTATTTTCTAAAAGAACTTCGACTTGCAACTGTAAGCTGGAAATAGGAGTTTTCATCTCATGTGTGACTGTAGAAAAAAAATCGGAAATCAGTTTAGAACGTTTATGATCTCGATAAGATAAAACAGCTAAAGTCACACCACCTAGGGCCAACATGGAAAGAAAAAAGGATCCTTCTAATTGTAACATCCGATTGACACGGTTTAGTTCTACCTGTCGAGCCGCACTAATAGAAATCTCTGCGATGGTTTTTGCTTGTCGAAACCCCAAAATCCACCACCACACTCCTAAAGAGAATGTGAGGGAAAGCCAAGCTAGGGAAAAAAACATTCGAAATTGCGCTGATCCTCTCAAATTTGCCTCACAATGCAAGTTAGGACCCAGGGGAAGGGCGACGAGCAAAAAAAGGTGTTGTCACATTGGATGAACCCGAGAATTTATTTTTTAGGAGAACAACTTTGAACTTCGACGAAATCTCGAAACATCTTGGAAACGACGCGGAATCCCTACTTGGATTCAAATCGCCAAAAATCGCTAAAGAACTAATCCACGTACCTGGCTCTGACTGGGTTGATAGAATTTTTGCTCCCACAGACAGGTCTGTACCTGTTCTTCGTAGCATCCAAACCCTTCTTGGAAGTGGTCGTCTAGGTGGAACAGGTTATGTTTCCATCCTTCCGGTTGACCAAGGAATCGAACATTCTGCAGGTGCTTCTTTTGCCAAAAACCCTATTTATTTTGATGGTGAAAACATCATTAAATTGGCCATTGAAGGTGGTTGTAATGGTGTGGCAACGACTCTTGGAGTTCTTGGATCGGTTGCAAGAAAGTATGCTCACAAAATTCCTTTCATTTTGAAAATCAATCACAATGAACTTTTAACTTACCCAAACAAAAGTGAACAAATTCTTTTTGCTACGGTAAAACAAGCTTATGACCAAGGTTGTGTTGCGATTGGTGCTACCATTTATTTTGGTTCTGCCGATGCTGGTCGAGAAATTGTAGAAATTTCTAAAGTATTCCAAATGGCTCACGAACTCGGAATGGCGACTATCCTTTGGTGTTATATCAGAAACAATGCCTTCAAAAAAGACAAAGATTACCATGTTTCTGCTGACTTAACAGGACAAGCAAACCATTTAGGTGTGACTATCCAAGCAGATATCATCAAACAAAAGTTACCTGAAAACAATGGTGGGTACAATGTTTTAAACCAAGAATCTTCTTACGGTAAAACAGACAAACGTATCTATTCTGATCTTACTTCTGACCATCCAATTGACCTCGCTCGTTACCAAGTAGCAAATTGTTATATGGGAAGAGCGGGACTCATCAACTCAGGTGGAGCTTCTGGAGAAAACGATTTACAAGACGCACTTAAAACTGCGGTCATCAACAAACGTGCTGGTGGAATGGGACTGATCTCAGGAAGAAAAGCATTCCAAAAACCAATGAAGGAAGGGGTTGCATTACTCAACGCCATCCAAGACGTATATCTATCGAAAGAAATTACAGTCGCTTAAAGACTTGGAATTTTTTCGAAACGTAAAAAAAAGAAGGGCGGGGGTACTTGTATCTCTGCCCTCTATTGTTTCTGAACATTCTTTTGAATGTGGGGACATTTACAGTTTATACCCACTTTGCGATTGGGCAAAGGATGTGGGATTTAGTATCATCCAGTTATTACCTTTAAATGATACAGGTTTCGGATATTCTCCTTACAGTGCTATTTCTGCTTTTGCCATTGATCCTCTTTATATTTCTTTATACAAACTTGGCCAAAATATAAAATCTCGCAAACGTGAGATACGTTTTTTAAAAAATCATCCCATTCGTATTCGAAATCGAAAATTAGAAATCATCCGTTCTATTTATACCAACCACTTAAAAGAAGCAATGTTGGAAGCTACATACTTCTTAGAAAAACATCCTTGGTGTTATTCTTATGCTGCCTTTCGTTTATTATATGAAGAATTCAATGGTAAGGATTGGTGGGAATGGCCTAAAGAATTTTTAGATCCAAACTTTGCGAAAGAACATATATTTACCAAACGCCGGGAAGACGCTTTGTTTTGGGTCTATTTACAAAAGATCGCCTATGATCAGTTATCCGAAGTGAAAACCCATTTTGAAGATGTTGGTGTTTACTTAAAAGGAGATATGCCGATCCTCACTTCCCGAAATTCTTGCGACGTTTGGGAACATCCAGAATTTTTTATTATGAATTTGCAAGCTGGTGCCCCACCTGATGATTTTTCCAAAACCGGACAAACTTGGGGTTTTCCTGTTCTCAATTGGGAGGCTCTGGAAAAAACAAACTATTCTTGGTGGAAGGATCGTTTGTCTTATTTGGAACATTTTTTTCATCTTTATCGAATTGACCATGTCATCGGGATGTATCGGATTTGGGCCATTCCAAGTAAAGACACCACGGCACTACATGGATGGTTTCATCCTCAATTTGGAATTGCAAAAGAAGAATTCATTAAAGAAGGCTTGGATCCAAAACATTTTGAAACTTTGGGATTAATTCATGAATTCATTCCCAATCATTATATTTTTTATTGGGACTTCTGGAAAAATGAAGGTTACCAAAACTTAGAAGAAGAGATAAAAGCAAAACTTTTTCCTTTATCAGAACTTCATATTGAGGAAGAGGAAAAACATTGGAGGGAATCTGGGGAAAAAATTTTAGAAATCTTTGATTCCTTTTCTTCGATGATTCCTTGTGCAGAGGATTTGGGTTCAGTTCCTGCTTTTATTAGAGATTCTTTATTTGAACGCCAGATGATTGGAATTGATGTCGTTCGTTGGACAAGATCCTTTACAACAGGTGAGTTTATCCCGGAAGAACTGTATAGAGAAAATGCCATTTCTGTTTTATCAACACATGACACGAGTTTGGCGATGGAGTGGTGGAAAAAAGAAGGAGATATGGAATCGAAACTCCAATTTTTCTTTGATAGATTAGGAAAACCTAGACCAAAATCGGATGAAGAAACCTTGTTAGGTCTTCTCGAATTTGTATTCCAAACGAGTAGTCTATTCTCGATCCAACTGTTTCAGGATTTGGCCCTTGGTTTACCTGATGTTTTAGAACACCCAGAAGATCACCGCATCAATGTACCTGGCACACCTGACCATTCCAATTGGACCTACCGATTTCCTGTTCTCATTGAGGACTTTGCATCCGATTTTCAGCGTAATTTCGCAATCCGTAAACTCCTTCTCGAATCTGACAGAAATACGTAATTTTTTAGAATCATGACAGATTCGTTCAAGTCGAATGACCCAACCTCTGGTAGAATGGACTCTACACCCGGAGGTCTCCTTTGAGATTTGCAAAAGAAATGGCGTTTTATTCCGCCTACCACCAAGAAAAACGTAATGTATTGATCCATGTGTTAGGGGTTCCAACAATCACCTTCACTTTATTTGTTGTCCTCAGCCGTTTTAGCCTTTTTGAATACAATGGCTTTAACGTTTCGGCTTCTCTCGTATTTACATTAGCGGTACTTGGTTATTATTATACTTTGGATGTATTGTTTGCATTTGTAGCCACTCTTGTATTTGGCGGACTTTATCTGACCTCAGAGTGGATTACTATGCAATTACCAGCATCCACCGCTTGGACTATTTTTGGTCTTGGACAGGTGATTGGTTGGGGTGCTCAGTTCTATGGACATTTTGTTTTTGAAAAGAGTAGGCCAGCACTTTTTGATAACTTGTTCCAAGCTTTAGTTTCCGCACCTTTATTTGTTGTGGCAGATGTATTTTTCGAACTCGGATTTCGATTGGAATTGAAGGCGGCAGTGGAGAATGAACTGAAACAACGTGGAGTTTGGAAAGATTTTTCTCATAAACCCGCTTAAATAAAAAATCATTTGGGTTACAATATAGACTGTTTTGGCTTCATATAGCCAAACTTGTATTTTGTGGTCCAGTTCTTTGGTTTAGATACTCAATTTAGTTTTTCTGATATTAGATTGAGTATCTAAGATATAAAAATTTCCATTGCATTCTGAATTGTTTCATTTCAATTTTTAATCTTCGCAAAAACAAACCTGATGCAAAGTCTGGCTTCCTAAAAAAAGGGAAGGTTTTACTCCAAACATTTTTTTAAAAGTTCGAGAAAGATGGGCTTGGTCACTAAATCCAGCTGCATGCGAGGCCGTTGTGAGGTTTTCGCCACCTTGCAATAGTTTTGCGGCAATATGAAGCCTTTGCCATAATAAATATTGTCTGAGAGGAATTCCCATATTGTCTTTAAATAGATGCATAAAACGGTCCGTGGAGATTCCTGAAATTTCTGAAAGTTCTGTCAATGAAACAGGGTTTGGCATTTTTTCTTTGATTTTTTGAATGGCCATTTCTATACGTTCATCAAACTTTCTTAGAATGCTTCCTGAACCAAGTAGAGAGAGAATCTGGTTGTAAAGAGACCTTGCTGATAAACAATCTAATTTATCACCAAACAATGGATCGGCGATTTTTTGTATTTTTTTTCGAACTTCCACATCAATTGTTTTTGGTGAACCATCCATTTCAATTCGTTTGTATTCTTCTGATTTCGGATCTAATTGAATGATGACCATTTCCGATTGGGATGCGTCTAGTTTGTGATAAAAATTGGGTGGAATGATGATCCCTTGGGATTCAATCATTTCATCAGATTTTGTATGTAGGTAAAAGGGCGCACTAAGGGAAACCAAAATGGAAACTGCATAATGGGAATGGGGTTCTGTGACGAGTCCTGAGCTTCCTATGAGGATTCGTTCTCCAAAGTAAAAAAGACTTCCTTTTCTTTTTAAATCCATATACTAGAAAAATTCTAAGAACCTTTCTGAAAAAGGCAAGAATTATCGAAAAAACAAATGAACTTTCCTTAAGTGAAAAGTTTGAAACTTAAGGGAAAAATCTATTTCCTAAGGACAAAATTTTCTCCATTTTTTGGACCAGATTTGCGGATAAAAAGTCTTCGTTCCACAGATACACCAAGTAACACTTGATAGATGTCAGTGAGAATTGGTCTTGAAGAATAGTATCCATGGCCAAGGCCACCAACACCTAAAACAGGATCATCCACTTCGTTGACATTGATTACATCCACACCGGAATATTTAAAACACATTCCTGCTCGCGGTGCCCCATTTACTTTTTGCGAAGCAATGAGAGCGTTGTCACCAGGAGAACAATAGAGGGTGATTCGTTCTGAAGATTTGGATAAATCACTTAATATCAGTTCAAATTCATTTTTGTCAAAATCAGGTGCATTGAGAATCAGTTCCGATAGAAATTTACTTTTTCCTTGTTTGGCAAGTGCTGCCACAGAAGGTAAAACCACTTGGTGGCCCATACTATGAACGACTAAGTGTATTTTTTTACCAAGGCCAGTGACATCATTTAAAAACTTTGCAAAAGGTTCCCTGTTGATTTTTGCTTCTGTATAGTTTAAATCGTAAGTCGATTTTACCATTACCTGCGATAAGATTCCCGTATCCGCTCCTGCGGGCCAAGAATAAACAACCACTTCCCCAGGGAATTTTAAATCGTATTTAATTTGTCCGGCACGAATGACGGCTTCATCAAAATTGACATTGAATCCATGAACAAAAACTAAAACTTCCTCGGAAGCTGAAGATTTAATTTTGTTTAAAAATTCTTTATCATCTGTGTTGATTCGACCCTTAAATTGGAAGAACTGGTTTTTGTCTTGTGAATTATCTAAAGTGATATCTCCAATAATGTGTTTCGACGGAATATTTACTAAACAGATTCCGTAATGTGGGTTGATGTCAGTGATAAATCCAAAACTTGCACTGTCACAATTGTCTTTGACTGTCATTTCCCTGCGAGTGGTGACAAAATGTACATTAAGGATTTTTGTTTCATCGAAGGGATCTACAATTCGTTTGTTGATTTGTTCTCCAATTTTAGGAGTACAAAATACGATTAAATTTATGATTGGGATAAGGAATATTAGTAAAATTGAATGTTTTTGGTTTTGGGATATTTTTTTCATTTGATTTGTTAGTTTCATTTATATGAAAAACCTTTCATTATTTTTGTAGGATTTACGTTTTTTCCATCTTTGATGACTTCAAAATGGAGGTGGGGGCCAAAACAATAACCAGTACAACCGGAACGAGAGATGATTTTACCTGCACTTACATAATCACCTTCTTTCACATAGAGTTTAGAATTGTGGGCATATAAGGTTTGGTAATTATCATCATGTGTTAGGATGATCGCATTTCCGTAACCACCCATCCAACCAGAATAAGTGACTTTTCCTTTTCTTGCAGCATAAACAGATTCGTAGTTGGCACGTAAGTCAAGTGCCATATGGAATTTGTATTGTGGATAGGAACGTGTTCCCCAACCGGATGTGATTACCTTCGATGCCACAGGGATTCTCCACACTGGTCCAGTTTCTGGGATCACCGCTCCTGGAAGGAAAACCTTTTGTCCCGACTTGAATAAATCATAATCTTCTAGTTGGTTTTCTGAATATATATCATCAATTTTTACTTTATAGTAATCTGCCACTTTTGCAAGGGTATCCCCTTTTTTAAGTTTATACACTAAACCTTGTTTGTTGGGAATGTTCAGAATTTGTCCAGGTTGGATGGAGACTTCTGGGTTAATTCCAGAACTTCCTGCAATGGATTCGGCCGAAACTTTAAACCTACGAGCAATGTCCGAAAGGGTTTCGTTCTTTTTGACTTTGTATTGAGTGACTTTAAGTTTTTTATTTTTGTTATCTGCCAAAGCATCCAAATCGGCAGAACGAAGGATGGCCATTTTTTTATCTTCTGTTTCTTGCAGATATTTAGCATCGGCAAGTTTTGCTTCTTTATCCTTAATGTCGTTTTCTTCTACCTCGGTAGACATACTGAGGAACTCTTTTTCCATTAAACTTTCTTCGTATGTTTGTTTGTCTACGAGTACTGATAAAAAAAAGGCTAAGATAAAGGAAGAGGTGAGGAGTGGAAGAATTCTATACCTTTTCCGATTGAGATCAATGGTGCCATGAAGGACACTGGATTGTGATTGGAGGTTATAAAAATACTTACCTGGAGATACTTGGATTACATTTACGTTTCCCCAGCGTAACACATGCTTGCCGATCGTAGACTTATCAGGAGACCGAAGTAGCATGTGTTAATGGAGACTAGTTAATCCTTGGTATCTAAAGATTTAATACCGCCGAAGGATTCTTCTACAATCTTACGCACGTCTTTTTTCTGACCGCCTGTGATTGTGATATTTCCTTTCGCAACTACACCTTTTTGAAGTTCTAAGTATGGAGCAGTGATATCACCTAACATACGTCCAGTACCTTCCAGTTTTACTTCGTTTTCGGCTTTGATGTTTCCGATGAGGGTACCTGATACAATGACTTCTTTTGCGCTAATGTTAGTTTTTACTTTACCGGTTTCTCCGATAACAAGTGCATCTTCAGTTTTGATATCACCTTCGAATTTTCCATCGATTCTGAGTGAACCTGCGATATAAAACTTACCTTCAAATATCGACCCTGGTCCGATAACGCTATTGATGGAATCCTTACCTATTGCCATTCCTGCTCCTTTTCCCCTTCTGTGAGAATCAAAATTTTCAGTCTTCTTGACAAGCCTTTTTAGTAGTCGATTTCCTCATCCCCGCTAAAGACTGACTTTTTTCGTTTTGGCGGTTTGGAAGAAGGGTTCTGTTTTTCTATTTTTTCGGGTTTTTTCTTTTCCGTGCGCACCGATTGTACAGATGAGGTCATGGGTTTGGTTTCCACTACGTTCCAAGAGGAACCATGGTCATTACAAACCTCTTTCGGCACGGTTTGAGGGATAAAATACTCTTCAAATAGGTCGTGGCATTGGCTTCCGGGGAGTTTTCCTGACATCCGACAGACTGTTTTTTTTGTGACTTTGACATCACCCAGCCAAGGAAAATCAATCATTGGTTCCCGGTCCAGGGCCCTTGCCATAAATCTTCCCCAAACGGGAGCTGCTAGTTTGCCCCCGGTCATCCCTCGGCCAAGAGAAATGGTCCCTACGTCGTAGCCAAACCATACGGAGGTCACAAGTTCTGGGGTATAACCCACAAACCAGGCATCTCGAAAGTTATTGGTAGTTCCCGTTTTTCCGTAAGCCTTGCGGTTTAGGCCATAAGACAAAACCCCGCGACCCGTTCCTTCTTCCACAACGTCTCGCATCATAGAAGTAATGAGAAAGGCTGCTTCCTTCGAGATGATTTGTTTGCGATCCTCATCATCAAAATCTTTACGAAAGTCTTTGATCACTTTGCCTGTATTGTCTTCTACATACAAAACAGAAATAGGGTTTACAGTTTTCCCACCGGAGGCAAGGGCAGCATAAGCTCTTGTGAGTTCATAAGGGGTAAGTTCAAAGGAACCAAGGGAAACACTAAAGTTATAAGGAATGTCTCTCCCGTTTAGTTGTAATAAACCTCGCAAACTATCCATTAGGTGAGAAAGACCAACTTGTTCTAGGACCCGAACCGCTACAGAGTTTTTGGATTGTTCTAATGCTTTTCTGAGTAAAATAAAACCTGAATATTCGCTACTATAGTTTTCAGGCGCCCATTCATCACCGTCTTCCATTAGATATTGAAGAGGGGAATCTGCAAAGAGAGTCGCTGGTGTTACGTTTTTTTCTGGATCCGGGTTTTTTCCTGAGTAATCCATTGCTGCCGCATAAAGTATCGGTTTAAAAGCGGAACCGGGTTGGCGAAATGCTTGAAAGGGACGAATCTGTTGGTTGTCAGAACGAAATCCTGATCCACCAACTAACGCAGTAATATAACCTGTTTCTGGACGAATGGCAATGAGAGATCCTTCCACTGGAAGAAGATGGTCTTTTGTAGTTTGCGAAGTGTAGTTTTTGTCGATCAAATCTCCTAAGAAATCATCACCAGTTAACAAGTTTAAGGCAAAAAATTCATCTCGGAGGTCTTCTTGGTAGGCGGATGAAAAAGTACGTTCTGTCCGGGAAATACGGAATTTAAAATCGGGAAGGTCATATAAATCGGCTATGAGAGAATACCCACTTCCATACAAATCGTCAAAGGCATCAATATTTCGGAAAGCTCTTTGGTTGGATTCAATCGTTTGTCTTTGTAAGGCTGGAAGCAGGGCTTTTTCTGCTTCCTCTTGGTGGCGTATATTAATCGTGGAATAAATTTTGAGCCCACCATTGTAAAGGCGACTAGAACCAATCGAACGAATTAGATTTTTTCTGATATATTCTGTTACATAAGGGAAACGGTTTAATCTATCCGAAAAAGCGGAATCGTTAGGAGAACGGTTTAAATTGGTATAATATTCTTGTAGATTTGCGTATTCTTTTTCCGCATCGGCAACGGTCATTCGGCCATTTTCAACTAACTTACGAAATACGACTCGCACTTTGTTCATACTGGAAACTGGATTCACAATCGGACTAAACTGTGTGGGCCTTGTCGTAAGACTGGCAAGAATGGCGGCTTCTCCCCAAGTTACATCTTGTACTTCTTTACGAAAATAAAACCGCGACGCTGCACCAACCCCAATGGTTCCATGTCCCAATGGAATTTCGTTTAAATACACTTCTAAAATTTTATCTTTGGGATATACAAGTTCCAGTAGAATCGCAAGCCAGGCCTCGCGAGCTTTTCTTGCGATCGATCTTTCAATGGATAAAAATTTGAGACGTGCTACTTGTTGGGTGATGGTGGAGGCACCTTCTTTGACACGGCCTGCCATAATGTTCACAACAAAAGCACGGGCAATCCCTTTTAAATCAATTCCATTATGTGAATAAAAGGAATTGTCTTCTGTTGATAAAAAACATTGAATCACCTTGTGTCTGTTATCTGGAGATAGTGGAGTTTCTTCAGTTTTTAATTGTTCTAAGCGAACAGGAATTCTTGAAAATTTATAATATTCGGCTATGGGTTCGTATTCCCCTTTGTCATTCATTCCATACAAAGTAGAGGGGATGTCATAAACAGAAGCTTCTTTTAGTTTAAAAAAATCTTTTATGGAACCCGTGAGTAAAAAAACATTCAAAGCTCCAAAGGCAAAGATAGCAATGCTCGTGTTTCTTAATTTTTTGTCTCCGGTCCAAATCTTTTCTGTAACAGTTCGAAACCAAATGATAAAATACTTTTCAAAGAGCCCTACGGGTTCTTGTTTCATACATTTCCCTTAACTTTTAAATCCACTTCAAACGAGTGGAGAAAATTCCTTCATATGGTCAATTCCGTGGTAACGGAGACCAGTATCCAAATTATAACCACCGAGAGATTCCAGAATTTTCGATCTGCTTTCCGGAGAAAAACTATATTCGTAGGCTCTCGTTAAAATTTCTTTGCAGGCCTGGCTTGCTTGGTTCAAAAGATCAATAAAGGAGTCATTGAACTTCCGTTTTGGGTCTGCGGGATAAAACCATTCCCTTTTTTCCTCATTCATGATCTTGGGGTTGATGGCTTCAATGGCAGGAAGCATCAGCACACTGGCATTGTATTTATGAAAGGTAAGTGTATCCACTACACTCACAAGGCCCCGCATCAAGGCACTCCTTGAATCCAAAGTGGAGGTAAATCGGTAAAAACCTAAGTAAGATTCATTTAAGATATCACCGGGGATGATTTTTTTTTCGGAACCCAAATAGGAAGTCGCAAACTCTGTTGGAAAGGTATCTTTGAGAGACTGTAACCAAAAATTCCAAAGTACCGGATCCATTTTGTTTTTAATTCCTACAGTTCTGTGCCGGATATCGATGTATTGGGGGAAATCGTATTCTCTGGCACTCATTCCCCAACGATGGTTAAGAAGCAAGGTATCGAGTCCAAACTCCACTTTCATATGGTTTACTTGTGCTTGGTAAGAAATCTTCTTATCGTTGTTATAGTAATCCCCAGAGATATAAAAAATATAAGGATGGGTTTGGATGTCCACAACGCAGTGGCAGATATATCCTAAAGTGAAGGCAAGAAAACGGTCCCGGTAAAGACCCATCTCCGTATCATACACTTGGTCAAGAAAACTAAGTACAAGTTCGGCCACTCTATGGTGGTGGGCAAGATCACCAAAGAAAGCCGCTTTTTTTGTCAGTTTTGGTTGTAACACATGATAGAAGTAGAATATATCAGGAGCTACCGCTCCAAGGTTGGCATAAGAGGCAACATCGGGCCGAGAGAGTAAGGCAGCCATTCTACGTTGGGTTGCGTTTCCATGTTCCAAATGTTTTTTCACTTGGGAGAGTGCTTCAATATGTGTAATCTTTCCTGCCATTTTCTACTTTTTTGACTTTATGGAATGGAACCTATTGAAAGGTTTATCTTAAATCCTATGACATCAATCGAAAAACTAAAGTTTTTGAAAGAAGACCAAGTACGGTCTTTAGCAAAAGAATTCGGCACGCCACTCTTTGTCTATTCCGAGAAAGAAATTGAACAAAAATGTGACGAGGCTTTGGCATTTCCCAATGCTTTTGGCTTACAAGTCCGTTATGCCATGAAGGCAAATCCCAATTCCAATATCCTTCAGATCATGAAAAAGAAAGGTATCCTGATCGATGCTTCCTCGGAACATGAAGTGGTGCGTGCCCTCCACTTTGGATTCAAACCAGAATCCATCATGCTCACTTCCCAAGAGTTTCCCAAAGCCTTCACCGAACTGATAGGAAAAGGGGTAAAGTTCAATGCTTGTTCCCTTCGCCAACTTGAAGCCTTCGGAAAGGCCTTTCCTGGAAAATCGGTTTCCATCCGTTTCAATCCGGGACTTGGTTCGGGTCATACCAAAAAAACCGATGTAGGGGGAGTTACATCTTCCTTTGGAATTTGGCATGAAAAACTCAACGAAGTCAAAGCCATCGTAGAAAAATACAAAATCGTTGTGGAAAAAGTCCATACTCATATTGGTTCGGGAAGTGACCCAGAAGTTTGGAAGGCCGTAGCCAAATACACTTTAGAATATGCAGAAGCGTTTCCCACAGTCACTGTTGTGAGCCTTGGTGGTGGTTACAAAGTTGGAAGAATGGAAGATGAAAAATCTACCGACTTACAAAAGATTGGTGCTCCTGTAAAACCCCAATTTGAAGAATTTGCCGAAAAACACGGAAGAAAACTCATTTTAGAAATTGAACCGGGAACATACCTTGTTGCACTTTGTGGGGCACTTCTTACAACCGTCGACGACCTAGTGGACACTGGCCCTAAAGGTTTTCGTTTTATGAAACTCGATGCAGGTATGGATTCCAACACAAGACCATCGTTATACGGTGCAAGACACCCTCTTGTCACAGTAAAAAAAGATGGGGGAGTTCCTAAATCTAACGAAGAATATGTGGTGGTCGGTCACTGTTGTGAATCAGGAGATGTGTTTACCCAAAAAGAAGGGGGAGAACCTATCACTAGACTCATGGGAGAAGCCGAAGTCGGTGACTACGTTGTGATGGAAGCTGTGGGTGCGTATTGTGCGGGAATGTCGACAAAGAACTATAATAGTTTTCCAGAAACGGCAGAGGTTTTACTTCGCACAAATGGAGAAACAAAACTGATTCGTAAAAAAGAACCAGTTCTTGAAATCTTTCGCAATGAAATCCTCGTAGTCGAATGATTAAATGAACAATTTGTACGGTGTCCTACTGGCAGGTGGGACAGGCACTCGCATGGGAACGGAAGTTCCCAAACAGTTTTTAAAAGTGAGGGGAGAGTCTCTCCTTAGGCATTCGGTCAAACGGTTTCGAAAGTTTGGACTGATCAAATCCATCACTGTGGTTTCTCATCCCGATTGGATTTTGGAAACGGAAAAAGAGTTGGACGATCTATTGGAAGGAAATGATCGGATAGTTCTGGGTGGGGAAAGTCGCCATCTGTCTACGTTATGTGGGCTCCAGTCCATTTCTTATGATACAAAGGATATCATTTTTATCCATGACGTGGCAAGACCTAACTTCAAACAAAACGAACTGTACCAGTTAGTGGAACAAACAAAAATTTTTGGTGGAGCCAGTCTTGTTGCTAAATCTACAGAGAGTTTAGTTCGGGTTCGCCTTCATACAAACTATACAGAAGAACCATTAAAAAGAGACGAAGTGTATTCGGTGAAAACACCGCAGTCCATTGCGGGCTTTATGATTCAGGAATTGTTAGCGGAAGGATTGGATTCTGATCTCAAAAAACATCCGACAGACCTTTGTACTTGGATGGGCAACCGAAGGGTAGGGATTGTGGAAACGGATTTTCACAATATCAAAGTCACAAGTCCAGGGGATGCTGAACTTGCTGAATCTTTGTTTTGGGAAGATTTACCTTCCGTGGAATAGTTTAAAACGTTGTTTCCAAATCCAAATGCGAAATAAGTTTTTGTTTTCGATGGTATCAATTTGAATTCCAAATCCTTTGGGTTTTCCATATTTCCCTTGTGGGTTGGACCAACGAACCACACCTGATACAGAAATTTCTCCCGACCGAGTTTGGATTTTAACATTACAATTTTGATTTTGTTCTAATACGGAATCGGTTTCAATATACAAACCTTCCATCGAAACATTGAGTAAAGTGCCTTGGTTCACTTTGTTGTCTTTTCCAAAAAAGTTTACTGGATTAGAAACAGGATATCTCGGAGCAAATACGCGAGCTAAAAAAGCCTCGTAAATTTGTTTTTCTTCTTTTTGGTGGATAGGAAAAAATAGTTGTACACCTGCAATTTCACCCCCATCACTTTCTTTGTCGATTCTAACAATCTTTGCTTGGACAGAAATCGAAATGGGTTCTCTATTTTCCTTTTCTAACTTTAAGAGAAGATTGATTGGGTCTCCTACACTAAGAAAGTGATGTTTGGGGATGGGGATTAGGATTCCGTTGCGAGAGATATTGATGGTTTGTCCGTCACCTTCTCGTTCCCCGTCTGAATTGGTCCAATGGAAGGGAACGGGATGTGTTTCTCTATACTTGGTTCTCCAACCGCGTCGTATTCCACTTAAGTATGGTGCTGCGATTTCTCGACGTAAAAAATAAAAAATAGTCCCTAACAAAATAGTAGTAGTGACCATATTCCAGATGATGTCGGCCGTATGAATGCGAATCCCTGCTAGAAAGATTTTTTTACCGAGTGTTACGGAAAGAACCATCCAAACATTGTAAGTTAGAATCAGTAAGGCAAAACATAAGAAAAGGTAATAACCAAACTTTCTTTTGGCAAAAAGTCCGTAGGCGATGATGGCACTGAGGCCCGAGAGTACATATTGTAACGGTTGGATTCGAGAAAGAATCATTGTAAAATGGTCTAAATCCAAATCATATAAGGATGCCGTAATATAAACATTGAGAAAAGGAACCGCTAGAAAACCAAGGGTTACGAGTAAAACGGGAATGGGATAATTGAAGAACCGCAAAGTCACCCGCAAATGGAACTCGATTTTAGGGATTTAGTCAACTTATTTTTAAAAGGAAACTCTAGGAGGAATCAGGATTCCTCCTAGATATTGACTTACCTTTATTCAGAATCCTGTGTTTTCTCCTCATTGGTTATGACAGATTCTGTGGAAGAGGGATCCATTTGGAGAGAGGCCATCCCATTGATGATGGTATGTAACTCTTGTTGTCTTTCGGTGATCATGTCTTCGACAGAAGTTAGGCGACCAATGATGCTATGTAAAATGACAGATAAAAATCCAGGGCTTTCTTTTCCCATTGCAAAAAATATCTCTTTGGTGATGGTTCCCACTTTTGTATCTTCGGCAGTCGCCACAACAGTAGCAGCTCTTGGGGAAGGAAAAACCAGTGCCATCTCCCCAAAAAATTCTCCTGGTTTGATATTTCGGACAAAATGGTCTTCACCGTTTGCTTTTCGTTTGAAAACTTTTAGTTCCCCCGCAAATACAAAAAACATTTTTCCATTACAGTCTTCGCCCTCCGAAAAGACCTTTGTTCCTTCAGAGAAATGATCAATCCTTACTTCGGTGATGTACTTTCGTAAATGTTCGACGTTCATTTCTCTTCTTCCTTTTTGATTTCTTCTAAAAGTTTATCTAGTTCTGTTAGCCTTGCTTCAGCTCTATGAAGTTTTTCTACGGTACTTTTTGTGAGTTGGAATAAAAAATGTGTGTTGATGCGAGCCAATTTTTCAAATTGGTCCTCTCTTAAAATTCCGACCCTTGCATTGGTGGATACCACACTAATGGTCATGGCCCTCGGTCTTCTTGTGAGAAGCGAAAGTTCGCCAAAAAACTCTCCAGGGCCTAGGCCTTTGATGATCTCTTGGCTTCCATCTGGCAGTCGTTTGGTGACAGCAAACATTCCACTCATCACACAATACATACTTCCATCATGTGGATCTCCTTCACGAAAAATCACATCGCCCCGCAAATAGACTTGCGTAGAGATATTTTGCATAAATTCCAGAATGTTCATCGGGGTTGTCCTATGGGTATCTGACATGAGAATAAAAAATCAAAACAAAGGCAAGTGAATCATAAAAACTCACTAGACAGATTTCCCTAGTACAAAAACCTGCTTATACAACCACAATGCGGGCGTGGCGAAATTGGCAGACGCACCAGATTTAGGTTCTGGCGCCGAGAGGCGTGGGGGTTCAAGTCCCTCCGCCCGCAGACGATTATTGGGACAAAAACCCACCACAAGATTGTAGCCTAACAGTTAACCTTGCTTTGCAGTTTTCCCGTTAAGCGGCATTAAAAACTTCTTCACTGATAGTCGAATAACTTTAGATACATCCATTTCATTTGCCTGAGCATAACTCTGGATTTGTTGGATTGTTTCATTGTCGAAAATCACTGAAACTCTAGTTTCTTTGTTAGTTGCCGCCATATATACCTCCTTGAAGGATACCCGAAATATAAATCAAAGCCGAATTATGTCAATATTATTTTTGATTATTTTATCATATTTTATTCCCATGTCGGCATGTCGGCATTTTTAGAAAAACTTATCCAAACAGAAAAAATACTTTTTGAGACCATTCAGGGAAGAGAGAAGAAAAATCACTTTCCCGAAAGCCAAAATTAAGATTTCAATAATCTAACGAGGTATTCTACGGTGGATGAATCAAAATTTAAAGATGATAAGGGCTTTGGAAATTGGTTTCGTGCCCAAGCTATCAGAGACTTGTTTATGTTCGATGCAATGCAAGATTTGATAAGCTCTGGAGAGCTTAACGATTCATTAAAAACTTATACTGATTTTTACGACTTCTTTAAATCTGAAAGAAACCATGCCCATGTGATTGAATCACTCGATTCCGCTTTCTCTGAATACTGCAAAGCCAAGTCCAATGGAATTCCAAAGCTTTCTATTTCGGAATTTGAAACGATATACCAAAACCTGAGAGAAGGCCAAAAATCAATCATGGTTTCGTTCGATTCCATTAACTCATTGTTAATGATTGCCGATAAAGAAGACGTAGAAATCTATGAAAGTTACAATCGGATTTGCTCGGAGTTGGAGACTCTCAATAGCCTTCTAGTGGATCTTGCTCACAGAAAGTTTGATTCCTCTTCTGGCATTGCCGAAATCGAAAATAGGCATGATTACCCAGGAAAGGTCAATCGGGTCCAATTTGACGAAAGTCTCTTGGACGTGCCAAAATCGGTTTTTGGAAAGGGGAAAATGAGTTTTTGAGGATAGGGTAAAGGGAGATATAGAAAATTTTTCTATATTACATTCTTGACTTTTTTCATCATGGGTCGATTCTAATTACATGACCGGAAAGATTGAATTTACTATAGCGGCAGTTAAGGCCACAGAAGCAATCGGATATACAATGAATCCGAAAATTCAATATGTTTATTTTAAAGATGAAGAAGCGACTCATTCTATGGATATCATGGATCATTTTCTTTCGGATGTTCAAAAAGGAAGACAGGCTCTGAAATCTTCAATTGAGGAAATTAAAAGTTATTCATCCAGAAAGGCTAAAAAGATTCTTGCCGAGCTATATGCTTTTGAAGATCTGATTGAATCACTGTTAGATGTCGTTAGTCAAATTAACCCAGAAAACCAAAAAGAAAAAAAACTTTTGCATGAGTTCGCTTTATTTGGAAATGAATTCATCGGTATTATCGGATTGCTTGAAGTAATGAGTCTGGATTCCAAAAGAAGAAACCAAGTATTAAATAATAACGGAAAACCATCTAAAGGATCTATCGAGGTCAATCTTGACCTTCTATGAAATTCAATAAAACTGCATTAGATAACCTTAATGAAATTCAGAATCCGTTCAAGAAGCAAATAATTAAAAAAATAAAAGAGTTCGAAAATGGATTACGGACAAATACCAAATCAATTCAGGGTGTGAAAGGAGTCTATCGAATAAGATCTGGTGATTACCGGATTATAATCCAAAGTTTGGCATATGGAGAATTTGAAGTAATTGAAATCGGGATACGGAAAAGTATTTACGATTGATTTTAATAAACATTAAGACTTTACTTTCTTTACTTTCTTAACTTTCCTTGTTACTTTGTCTTTGGCATTTTTCAATAACGCATCAAAACAAACATCAAATTCTTCCTGGTTTAAAAGTATCTGAAATTTCATTGATACGATTTTTCCTCTCTGTTTCAATAATGGATTTATTTTTCCAATTGATTTTCGTATAATAGTCTTTCTGTTTCCCATATGAAAATCTTTTTGTGATAAAAATTAAGCGGTTTTCTTTTTCTTTGGAAGACTTCTGTGCTTTACAGGAGAACCGTCTGGATGTTTCGCCTTCTTATAATCCCAAACGACTTTCTCTTTATTTTCTTTCTCAACTTCTGCTAATAATTTTTTGATCTTCTTATCTTCTGCTTTCGATGGAATAACGACGTTAAAGCTGGCTTTAGTTTTCATGGTTATAACCTTCTAAATTTATATGCTCTAGTTCTGATAGGATATATGGGAAGGCAGTAATTATAAAAAGATGTTTCTTTTTCTTTGTGTTCATCTTTTTTCTATAAATCACTTTAATTTCCTTTGATCCTATTATACCCACTGCCTCAAAGCTACCATCTTTTCTATTATATTCCAAGTAATTTTCTTGTTCAAAAAATTGATAAATCTCTTTCAGGGAGAGTCCATGATCTTCGACGTGAGTCGTGTTAATTGCCAAGTCGAAATAAAAATCTAATATCCATTCCATTTTATTCTGCCATTAAAAAAAAGGGATCTTTCGATCCCCTGTTAAGTTACCAAATAGAAACTGCCAAAGCCTAAGCAGGTTTCAGAGGGGTTTGTTGAGTCTCAATGAGCTTCGCTAATAAACGATTGTTTTCGTTTAAAGCTTCTGTGTGTTCTTTTAAGACTTGTAGATCTATGTCTACTTTGATCGGATCGGAAGTGGTTCCAGGTCTAGAAACCGCTTCTTTGATTTCTGTCAAAAGGGTAACGATCCCTTGTGCAATTTGAGTAATATCCATTGTTTAATCTCCTTTTTGTAATTCATGGATTGCGTTTGTTATGTTTTGATATTGAGGAGTCTTCTTTACTGCAAAGGAAAAGAGTTTCTTCTCTTCTATAATATCCAAAAGATTGAATACTATAGTCTTTAGGTTCTTGTTGTCCGATTTTAATTTATCGATATCATTCATAATTCTTGTCCTTAGTTAGTTGCCTTGGATCTTAGTAATGAAAAAACTTCTGCAAAATCACCTGGATTCTCTTTTGCCCAAGCGATTGTTTCTTTAATTCCCGAACCGATCCCAACAATAACAGATTCAAGTAATTCGGTTTTCTTTTTTTGAGACATCTCTACTTCTTTGATTCGAAGCTCGATTTCTTTTCTTTGAAGTTCTGTGAAAACTTTGTCTCTTTCATCATACATAACTCTCGTAGCGTTCAATTGTTGGTTAAAAGAGTCTGTTAAGAGTTGAGTTCTTTGCCGATTGATTTCTTCACTAGCAGTAAACATCATTTTCATTTGAGTGACCAAACTTTCTAATGAGTTTCCGAAGTCTCCTGTAGGTGCACTTTGTTTTGTGGGAGTAGGATCTGTGTTTACCGTTTCAGTTTCTTCAAAAAGAATTTGTTTGTGTCTCAATCGATCTGAAATATAAACATAACCGATTAATTTTTTGGATCCTGAAAAAATTTCTTTGATTGCTTCAGAAGTTGGAACGGTTTCAAAGCTATATTCTTGAATTCCATTGTCTCCTTCTATTGTTATGGAAATTTCTTGGTCCGATTTGGACTCATCTAGGGCTTTTTTGATCCTTGCCAAAGTTGTTCGAAAACCTTTCCAACTGGAATCTAATTGAATCATTGCTTAAATCTCCGTTTCTAAGTTGATTTTAGTTAATGCTTAGTTGTGTTGTAGTACGATTCCAGTTATAAGTACAAGTATTTTATTTTGATTTTAGAAAATAGTACGTGTTAGGCTTGACTAAACAAGTTGTGTTTGGTTGTATACGTGCATGGGCATGAGTGCATTTAAGGTTCAAGCAAGTTTGAAGGAAGAGGAACGCCAAAAGTTTTTACGTGTTAAATCTAAATTGGAAACTTCTCTTATGCAAAAGATTTCGGATGGTGTAGCGATTCGTTATATTATAAACAATTTTGATCCGGACAAAATGAAGTCATCGATGCAGTGAACCATACTATGAAGGTAATTCAGGTAAAGAAGTACCAAAAAAATCCACCTTGCTTTAATTGTATTTATCTCTGTCACGCTTCAGTAAGAAAACCACAAGCCTATCCAAGTCTTATACCTGATGACCATGTAGTCTTCTGCAGATACTTTAGTGGGGATAAGGTTTCCTCGTTTGGTTTCGGAGGATCTCAAAACTTATTAGTTGAGTGTGATTTTTTTAAGGATCGAAAAGGATCCTTGGTTTACGGAGTTTTTATGAAACTTTCCAAGGAAAGGAAATCTTCTCTTTTATTTTATAACCGAATAAACAGACCATGCAATTGCTAGCGAGATAATTAGGTTTCTAATCCCTTTCCATTTGCCAGAGTCTTCAGACTTCTCTATTGCCATCTCCTGGCTTTTCACAGCTAATTTTTTCGAATCTGATAAAGCTTTATCTATGATCTTATCTTCTTGGATTAGATTTTCTTTAAACTTTTGAAATCGTTTCCTTTCTGGTTCAGGCAGATGAGCTTCGATATCTTCGATTAGTGATATTTGCCTTGATATGCTTCCCTCCTGTTTCTCTAGAGAAGAACAAAAGGGAAAGAAGACAATTGAAAATACAATGTAGCCAATTATTAAAATAGGTTTCATTATTTTTTCATCACAAAGTAAGCAGCTGCACCAACTCCAAACCAAAGAAGTAAGGAGGATCCACTTTTTGCCTCTGTCTGAGGTTTATCAGGTGTTACTACATACGGTGGCATTTGAACGGGTGGAATTGAAATCGGAAGGGGAGATGTAGGGGGACTGGTATTCGTTGCTGGAACTGGATCCGTTGGCTTTGGTTGTAACACCATTGTGTTATAAACTGCAGTTACTGGATTCACATTTGAAAGTTCGGATGTGATCTTACTATTTGTAGCAGGGCCAACGATTCCGTCTTGAACAAGACCGTGTTTTTTCTGGAATGCAATGACCGCTGCTTTAGTTGCAGTGCCAAAGATTCCATCTGGTTTTAAAATAAAACCTAAGCGAGTAAGGTTGTTTTGTAAAGTGGCAACTAATGGGCCTTTTGATCCAAGTGATAGTAACATTTTATTCTCCTTTAGAATTTTGTTTATCAATCCAATTCTTTGTTTCTTTTTCTTTCTTATAAATATCGTATCCCATTAGAATGTAAGGGATTATGAACATTATAAGGCCAACAACTCCCAAAGCTAAGAAACCTGGGAATGATATGTTTTCTGTTAAATGAACTTGTGAGGATCTTCCTAATAGTATGATTGTGAATTCCGCAATTATACAAAAAGTTAGAATAACTATTCCAGGGATTCTGAAGCTTAGATCATTAAAAGAAAACTCTGTTTTTTTATTTCTCTTTTTCATTTAAGTTATCCTTTCTGCATTAACTATAACCACAGGAAACTTCTGTAATTTATAAAGAGAAGTTTTGAATTCATTCCAATCAGTTGAATTCCAGAAATGCTTTAAGACTAGACATCCTGCAGAATTGCCATAAACTTTCCCGTCTCTATACATTGCATGGATATTAACTCCGAATTCACCTGGATAAGCTTCTGTAACTTGTAGGTCTGCAGAATTCCACTTACCATCTTTGTTTGAATCACGGGATCCAAATAGTTTCGACATAGCTCTGAAGGCAGGTTTGTTATCATGTAAACCAGGGCCAAAGTAATGTAATCCTTCACCTATTCGGAAAGTTCCTTTGGGATTCATTGGAGCATCGATCCATTTCTTGCCTGCGTCTAGTGTGCCTTGGTATGCTAAGGCAGTATCATTCTTAATTCGAATGATTGTATCATTCCACTCATCATTTGCATTTGAGTTTTGAATAATGATTCCATTCTCATTCGGAAGGCCACCTCTAATTCCGACAACTACCCACTCGTTAAAGTTTACATTATATTGATTGGCTATGAAAGATTTGATTCTTTCTCTTTGTTTAGGATCTATCACTTTGCGGATCCTCCTTTGTGAGTTTTGCAAAAAAAAAACAAGGAAACAATTCCTATCGGTATCCAAGCGTTCATTTATCTCTTTCCCTTCTTTTTAAATAATTTTTTTAAGTAAGGTCTTCCAAAGTAGAGACCACCAATAATGAGAATTGGAAACCCAAAGGATTTTAATGTGTTTGAAAGCTCATCCATTCCCGTTGCAGAAGTTATATCATCTTTGTTTGGAACTAAAGGAATGTCTGTTCCTGACTCATCGAATACATAGTAACTGATAAGGCTTGTTACTAGATTTCTTTGAGGAAGGTTTACTAGTTGAGAATCAATGAATTCATTAAAAAAGATTTCTGCAATAGGATCCTCTGTCATAAGTTTAGTTGTGAAATCACACCTTCTTGTAAGTTGAGGATTTACTAAAATTGACATTCTTTTTTTATCTCTATTGTCTACGAATCCATACCTTGATCTCATTGAAGAGGTAATCACTGGATTGAAAGGAAAAGATTTATAATCAATTGCAAATCTTACCTTTCTTCCGGTTTGAACCGCTCCGCCTGGTAAACAAATCCCCCATGATAAAGCCATTACTTACTCCTCCTCTGAGATTTATTTTTACCGATTCCCATCACTTCTTCATATATTTTTATAACTAACTCTCTTGTTGCCGAAGATTCGCCTGCAAATGTTTTGATTGAGTTTTCAGTTCTTTTTACATCATCTTCTATGTTTCCAAGTTTCGATATGACTCTTTCGTTTGATTTCTCATTCTCATTTTTGACCTCAATGATTAGGTCTTTGTTAGCTTGAATCTTTTCGTTTGTTTCTTCTTTTAATTTAAGGATTCCTTTTAGATTCTCGTTTCTTACAAAATAAATTGAGACTCCGATAATGATTCCGATTAGTTCTTTGATTCCTATTTCCATTTTATTGGTAAACCGGTGTTCCTATAAGATTTCGTTTTGTGCCGGCTGTGACATCTGCTTGGAGTGAGTTCCATTCTGCTAATGTTTTGTAACCAACATCACCACTGGGATTCCAATTGATTGTTTCAGGTATCCATCGTCTTCCCCACTGATTTGAACCTGGATAACCTGAGATAGTAGTAAAGATGGCCGGGTAAGCTCTCCATACTTCGAGTCCAAGAGAAGGGTCGTAAACTTCGTAAGGGGAAACTGTTTGAATGCCAATCGTTCCCATATTTTCACCAAAGGTTGTAAAATGGGTTCCTTGAACAGGGACAAAGTATTCGTAGTGTCCAGGGGTAACACTTTTACTTTCATAGGATACATTTGAATATCCGATTAATGCTTGTGATACTGTTAAAAGGGCAGCTAACATCTAAGACCATCCCTTCTTCCAGGAACCTAAATAGTTTGTTCCATCGAAATACATTGTAAGAATTGATTTCTTGTTTGCCCCAAGATCAGGAGCTTCACCCGTTGGAATCTCTACATAAGATGGAAAACTTATAGTTCTTCCTCCTGTCGAGTCCTGAAGGAAAACCATTAAATAAACATTTCCTTCTACTCCACCAGAGATTTCATCAAATGTTGTATTGCCTATAATGGTAGCTTTATACGTTCTATTAGAATTGAAACCCGCGAATAATTGAGAACCAGAAATATTCCCAGCGTTATGAATTGTATTATTCCATAGAGTTTTTTCCGAATCACTAACAAAGCGGTGAGTTGAGTTCTGATCGATTTCGTTTCCAGGAATATTCCCAAGCCCACGTTTTGCATCTAAAGCGATTTGTAATCCAGTGATGTTAGCTATTGTGTGGCCATGTGGATCGGGTGGAAAAGTTGTTGGTTTATCAATAATATTAAACCAGGATTGGATAATGTCCATTGCTTCCATTTCGGAAAGTTTTATCCAAGTTGTCGAAGTTAGTTCATAAAGATAGAATGCGCCACCTGTTAGAACAGTTGGATCAGCCGTTGCATTTTTTACATACACAGGAAGATTTCCTGTTGGTGAAAGTGCGTTTCGTTCGGCTATCGTATTTACGATTTGTAAAGTAGGATTAAAAATAGGAATCTGTGAAGCTGGAATTTTACCAGAACCATCTAACGAAGCAACACCGTTTGTTGCTCCTTTTTGAGTTAAAGGTATTTTTGCATCTAACAAAATTTGAAGATTAGAAATATCATCGATAACGTGATTATGTAAAATCGGTTGGTATGCAGCCGGTTTGTTTCTGATCTCATCCCATAAAGGTCTGTTTTGCGTAATTATAGGAAAGGCTGGATTCGATTTATCAATAATAATTCCAGTTACTAAAGAAGCAGTAATGTCAGAGATTTTCCCGTTTAAAACATTTGTAAAAAGTGCAAATTTCTGATTTAAACCGTCCACTTGATCCGTTGAGAATACTTCAATAAAATCACTTACATATTTTCTTGCACCATCCATGATATCTGAATTGTCAACAGGGTCATAAAGTAAGTTGTTTATTCTTTCATCTAAAAGGAATAGCTGCTCCTGAAGAAATTCATCTCCTTCCGAACGTGCTGAAATTTCATTTCCAAGAAGCGTTGAAAAGTCAGTAAGTGCATTTGCTAAGGATAGGTAGTCTGTTTCGTCTAGAATATATCCAGAAAAATCTCTACCAATTGGAGTTCCGTTTTTATCTGAAAAAACTAGATCTCCCCACTCAAAAACGTAAGGAATGCCTAGTCCTTCATATTCAAAGAATATCATCTTGCATACTCCAACATGAAATTTATTCTTCCCGAAAGTGTGATTTCTGTTCTTTGCAAAAGGTCTATGTATGGAACAAGATAGAGAAACTCAAAACCGTCTGTATTCTCTACTACAATGTCACTATTAGTGGAAAAGGTAGCCGATTGAATCTGATGAATACTTACAAGGTTTCTCTTTTGATTATTGTCTAAAACAATCTTACTTGTTTTTGCTTCCAATCGATTGTTAATTGAATTTGTGGGGAAGTCTGCAAATTCAGGAATTGTATTATAACAAACTATAAATGGTTCTTGAGATTGAACTACTTCAGGTTTTATTATATTTGGAAATTCTTCACCTGGATTTAGAGTGATTGCATAGGCTCCTAAATTTGGATCCAAAAGCTTTTGAAATGAATCGTTGAAAACTTGTTCTATATTCTCATTCGCTAAGAACATAGCTAGTTGAACTCCTGTTCTAACTGCTAACTTAGAACGAAAGGTGCTCACCATGAAAATGGGATTACTTACTCTGACTGATTTTGCTTTTTCTACAGATACTTTTGTTATTGAAGAAAATTCTGTATATCTAGGAAAATCATCGGGTGAAGGCAATTGGTCTTGCCTTCTGTAAGATTGACCGTAAACAAATTGATGTGAAACACTAGCTTGCATTAGATAGCCTCTACGATTAAAGCAATTCCTAATTCCAAAGCGTTCAATTGAGTTGTAGAGCTAGTAGTAACTTGAATCTCTAAACTATCGCTTGTTTCAAAAACAGGTTTTTTACCTGGTATAGGAAACATATCAAAAGCAGGGGATCCAAAAGGAGCACCGCCTACGGCAAATGACATTGGCCCTTCAATAATTCCGCCTGTTCTTTGTAAGTTTGATGAATAGATATCAAATTTTAACTTATCAAGGTTTTCTTTGTATCTCATTACCCATCCATGAATTTTCACGTCCGAACTAAAGTCGTTTGCAAGGAGGATTGCTTTCTTGTCGGTTTGATTTAATCCTACGCTATCGGAAATACCTGCTAGAATATAGAACGGGTTTTTCTTCTCTTGCTCTCCATCATCGTGAACAATTTCCTCGACTAACAAAGAACAAGAAACATCGTCTTCCTCGATGGCCTGGCCTTTTGTTTGGATTTTTATCTCAATTTGCTCGTTTCCTTTAATGATGGGTTTTCGACCTAGAAAAGGAAATATCCGAAAGCCTGGTGTATTAAATTGGGATCCAAGAACACCTAACGGCAAATATCCTTTGATTAAATTTTTGATAGAAAATGATTCTATTTGGACTCCACAAGTTTCAAGTCCTGGTTTGTAACGAATTACAATACCGTGAACTCTTTTCCTTATGTTCTTTGCACTACTTAGAACAATTGCCCTTTGGAAAGAATTTGAGTTTGCTGGAATCGCTTTCGATGTTCCAGACATAAAATTAAAATGATTTAGTGATTTTGAATTTGAGTCTTTCATATATCCTCGTAAAAGGTGAGCCTTGTCTTGACTCACCTAAGTTAAGTTACTTGTTTTCTGATTTCTCTTCGATAACAAAGAGTCTTGCTACCAAGAAAGTGTTTGCAAGAGCAGCTCCTGCTTGGATTCCTCCCAAGAGTTCACCCTCAAATTTAAGGGTAAGTCCATCTTGAAGTTTTAAAGGTAAACGAATGATGTTTCTTTCGTTTTCAATAGAACCAGGAGGCGGAAGAACGGCTGCAGTTGTTACGTTTGCAGGTGTGATACCAGCTCCAACTCTCAAGTGATTTACTACTTGTGGAATTGGATCGTGAGCTTCTGCCAAGAAGAATGAACGAACTTCATCCTTGCCAAGAGTCACTTTCACTTTTGAAAGGTTGAGAACTTTGTTGAGTGCTTTCAGTGGAGCAAAATCAAAACTAGGACCAGCTAAATCAAAAGGCTCAAAGTTTTCACCCATTGAATAGAATTTGATTCCTAATGTGGATCCTTTGTTCCCATCGAAAGGGTTTTTACCGCTCGTATTGTATAGAGCAAGTTCAGGATAGTTTTTACGGATTTCTTCACCGCCAAAAACGTTGAACTTTGAAGATGTCGCTTCCCATTTGAAAGCCGATTGTTTTGTATCAAACAGTTTTCCTTGTTCGATTACACTACGAACTTTGTCTGTGTTTTTTTTTTCTTGTGGATTCATTTTGTTACCTTACTAGGTTATTTGCAACCAACACCTAACACTTGAAGGGAACCGAACCGAAAGCGATTAAAGATCTATATCATTGAGGAATAGATATCTTCATCTTGTCCAACGAAATAGATATCATCATCACCATCTACAGTTGATTCAGATACTGAATCTGTAATTGTAGGTTGTGAATGATTTTGATTTTCTATGACAAAACCTGCATCGGTTAAAGCTTTGTTTGCAATTCGATGAGCTTCTGCACTTACCATTTGTTCTAGTTCACCAGAACCAACGACAACTGCATTGGAAGGAGAACTATCACCAGCTAAAAGATTTTGAAGTGAAGGGGGTAGGTTTGCTTTTACCTTCTCAACGTTTGCAATTGCAATACCTGTTGCAACACCAGTTCCGACGATAACGCCTGTTCGAATAGCACCATCTTTGATGTTTTTTCCCATCTTGACTGCACCAGCGAAAATTCCGCCAGATACCAAAGCTGGGGCCACACCAGGATATTTATCCTCACCCATTTTTCTTACAGCGTCGGCTTTGGCAATTGCTCTTGTAATCAAGAATGAGATAGTCCCTGAAGTTGCGAGTTTTACTGATTCAACTACTTGTTTGCTCATCTTATTTTACTGCCTTGGCCTTGTTGCCTTTCTCGATCAAAGATTTGATACGATCGTTTTTCTTTTTCCATTCGGAGTATTTTTTATCATAGTCCGATCGGAGTTCACTACACCGCTTTACCCATCGCTCAAGTGCTTCAGGATTATTCGATTTAGGTTTTTTGGGGAACTTTGGTGTTCTTGGTTTTCTAGCACTCATTCCTTGTGTCCTTTGTTTAAGATTTTTTTAATAGCAAGACACCGACTAAAGCCAATGCACCTAATCCACCGAACATGATAAGGTTTTTGTTATCATCTGATTTGGCTGGTTGAGGAGGAGGAAGAGCCGGTAAAGATCTTGAAATTACATTTGTATTTTGACTTTGAACTTGCGGTTGTATCCGAGGAGGAGGTGTAGGAGCCTTTCTCACTGCTACAGGTTGGTTATTTTGCTTAGCCGCTGTCAGTTTATTAAGAGTTGCAAGTAACAAAGCTGAGTTATCAGGCTTCTTTGGTTTTTGCACTGCAGTTTGAATTGCAGGCATCATATTTTGCATCATTGGCATTGCAGCCGACATCATAGGAAGTGCAGCCGCCAAAGCTGGAAGAAAGCCTAACTCAGCGTTTTCCCCGTAGAGGTATTGTGAATCAGTATAAATTTGCTCATAGGATTGATTTGTAGAGCCGTAAGGAGTTCCATCCATGTTAAACCATTCATTGGTCTGAGGATTGAGAAAACCCGTTCCATCGTTTAAATAATACATCCCATCGCTGGCAGTGTATCCTTGTTCGTCTTGGTATCCTGGAACTGTAAAGTCCATTGGCTGTTCCTGCGTTTGCCCTGCATAAGGATCTTCTGCGTATGGATCTTGGGCATAAGGATCTTCCTCTTCCATTGCTTGTTGTTGTCCACCTGGCATCAAATTGGATACGACATTCATACCAGTGGAAACGATACTGCTTGCGAATTCACCAGCCTTTGAAACAGCTTCGCCAACTTTTTGAAAATGAGTATCGACAGCTTGACCAATCTTACTTCCAACTTTGGAAATACTTTTACCAACATTTGAAATCCCTTTAGTGATTCCACTTGTGTTTAATTTTGGCATACTGATCTTAGGTAATTTTGGAATTGATATCTTTGGCATTGAAAACTTAGGCAGGCTAATTTTCGGAAAGCTCATCTTAGGCATACTGATCTTAGGAGCCTTAAAAGAAGGCATTTTAAGACCTTTAAAGAATCCGAGTTCATCAACACCGGAAAGCGTCACATAACGTCCGCTTTGGTCTGGCAAGGAATAACCTGCCATTGATCCATCTAAATTGAAATGGTAGAAAATTTCAGGTTCGTCACCTGCAAGAGTTTGATTGCTGACACAAACAGAACATCCTAAAAGAAATCCATTTTTGTCTGAATGCCAAAGAACTCCATCCTCATCCATAAAGGATTCTTTAGCTTCGACGTATCCATTGTTTGAAGGTAGATACTGACGATATAGCGGAGAGTATTCAAGCTGTTTGATAGAATCGCCATTAAGAGAAACTTTAAATTGTTTCCCTGTTTGGTTATCTCCAAATAGATAAACACCCTCCGCCTTATGTTCTTTGGTCTGAGGGATTAGAATCAAATCGCTTTCGGATCGATTCCCTTCAAGTGTCATTAGAGTTGGTTGCATGACTTAACATACCTATAATCACCAACACAAATAGTACAAGGAATAAAAAACCTAACAGCAGCTATATATAATTTTGATAAAAATAATTATTTATATAATCTATGTTTATAGATCGTTTTCGTAAAATATTTTTATAAAGCCGGGTGTGAAAGGTGTTACTCCAAATACATTATAAGGGTATGTCGGATCAAAAGGAATCCAATTCGAATCTGCTTTATTTTTGAACTCTATGTATATGTGATGAGGCCTATCTGTCTTGCCGACAACTAACACTCTATAATCAAACAACTCATCTCTTCCTAAAAGTTTTTGTGTATAGTTTCTTAGTTTGAAATAGGCAAGAGAAAGAATGGTTCTATCATCGCAATCGAAAGGATGACCGCTACCAGCTAATAACAAGGATATCTTGGGCCTGTTTACGAATTCAATTCCAGGAGGATCCTTTACATATTCGCAATCTTGAACGTATTTGAAAAATTCAATCGGTTCAAATGATGCAATTGGTTTTCCGTTCTTGTTGAACTCTAATAGATCTTTGAAATATTTATTCGAAAGCCTAAAGACTTCTTTAACAGTTTGAATGTAAGATTCTAGGGGTTTTTGTGTGAGTTTCATTTCCATTGCCTAAGTCCAAGGCAATGGATGAAATTCTGTCAAGTAGAAAGCTACTTTGGTTTGTTGTTGTTTAGATATTCATCTAAAGCTAAGATGAAAAAAACTGAAGCGATTAGGCAGGAAATACGGAAAGTATTCCAATTTAGAAGATCATTCGGCGACATTTATTTCACCTTCCTTTTTTGGTAATGTGAGCAAATGGAACTTCTCTAGAGTCTTTTTTACTTCATTATTATTTGATTTTAATTTATCAATTTTTATGAATAGGTTCCATTGTTTGTTCCTTTCTGCATTTTCGATAATTTTCTTTTGGTATTCGTAAACAGTCCTAAGTCCCAAAGTAATATGATATAACTCTTGTTCAGATAAATCGACGTTCATGCTTTTAAACCTAACCCTGGTTGTTTCCTTTCCTCTAGGAGCTTCGTTCTAAGTGCTATTAGCTTTTCAAGTTCAACCTGAGTTGAGTTGAGAGCATAAATCAAATTACCAACTTTGTTACGAAAGACTTCGATATTGATATTGATTCTTTCCAATTCATTGGCCCATACTGGTTTTAGTTCGGATGATTCCTGATAAGCCTGTTTGCTTTTAGTCTTTGTCATGCGTTACTCCTTAATGATTACTTTGAAAGTTTGTCCTATGAGACCGTTGTAATATTCGAACTTGCTTGGAGTATATCTCCGAAGGGTAGGAAACAAAGACCACCATCCTGATTTTTGAAATAGCAATAGCATATACTCGCCAAAGTCAGGAAGCGGATATTTCCCTTCTGGATGGATGCAATCAAATGTTTTGAAAGTCTTTGGAAGATCCTCAAGATCAATTCGAATAACGGCAAGTAAATGAGCCTCGTCTACATAGCCACCAAGAGTCTTTAGTTTAAAATATCGATGACTAAATCTGATTTCCTGTTTTATTTCCATTTTTCAAATCCTAGAGTTTTTCTGAAAATGCCGACATGCCGACATGGCTAATTTTTTTGATTTTGGATTGAAACGAGAAATTGTTTACCATTTGCATTGGTTCTTCTTTTCTCGAATTTTAGTTGCATCAATCCTCTTCCAATCCAGGCAGTGTTCATTTTAAAAGTTGGATGCTTTGAGTGGATGAATAAAAAGATATCTGTTGCACTCAACCATTGATGATTTTTGTTTTTAGAATCATATTGGTTTAAAGGAAGCATTTGGAAATATTTAAGAATGATTTCATAATCATTGTTATGATATTCGTATTGTAAGTTGTTAGCTGCAATGGCTAACTTCTCTTCTGGTGACATATAGATCTGAGAAGTTTTTGCTTTTTTGTATTTGCAGTAAACTTGTGCCCAAAACTTTTCAATCGGTATCTTTTGGAATTTGTTTATCTTGATAGCTTCGGCAAGTGAGAAGACAATAAACCTCCTGTTTCCAGTCTCATCGATGAGAAATTCAACTTTGTTACATGCACCTAGAAAATTTGATATCCTAGTCCATGATTGCATATTGCGACCGTAAGCCGCTCTTTCGATGGCTACCGAATTGGATAAGAACTGTTTAAGTTCAGCCGCTTCCTTTTTTCTTGTGATACTGTCGATTTCATCGAGGTTCCAAATGAAAACACTTGAAGCCATGATTACCAAGTCTTTTGATTTTAAATTCTCTGGAATTCTTGAGTTATAATAAGGTGCGAGTGCCTTTGGAATTAGTCCATCGATGAAAGTAGATTTAAACCAGCCTTGCGAACCTTGGAAGATCAAGCAGTATTCATTCTTAAATGGTCTCTCTGAATACAATGTATGCAAGGAAGCGAAAAGCCATTTTTCAAAGAATTGTCTAAACTTGATATCATTCGTTACATTGACACATGAGCAAACTTGACCTATGTAATCAGTCTTCCCATCCCATTGGTCTGCAATAGAAGGGAAGTATTCTCTAACTGGATGGAAAGAAGGAACAAAACTAGAAGTAAGTATAGCAAGGAGAGTATCTCTCGAAACATACTTAAATTCTTTCTGTCTTCTTAGGTTTAAATAAAGGTCGGAGAAATCCCGATCACTCCAAAGGATATAATCTTTCATTCCTTTTGGTTTGTGTTCGAGACATCGATTTAAAACATTATAACGAATCGTAAGATGATCTTTTAAATATGATTCTACCTTGTGAACTTCGCCGTCATAATCGATTTTATCAGATTGCTTCGGTGTTTTCGTTGTATCTATTTTTTCTAATACAAGGATTTCAATTTTCCTTTTTCCAACCGAAGAGGAAACGGCTGATTCAAGTTCATTGAAATATTTGTTTTCAATATGCTTCTTTGTTGTGGAAGCTCCCGATCCTTCTAATCCGAAAACAATTCTAGACTCATTCATTTTAACAAGAGTCATCCTTGAGAAAAAGCCTTCGTAATATTTGGCTGGGATCGATTTTTGAAGTTCTTTTTGTACGAGTTCAATCATCAGAATGTTACTCCATGCTTTGCAAATTCTTCTTTGATATCTTTGAAATCTTGATTCAGACAAACCCTACATAGATTGTATTGAAATAGGTTTGTTACTCTCTTACATCGAGAGCATGGCTTTAAGGCGTTATGTCTCATTGGAAAAGACAGAAGATTCCCGTTAGTTTCTATTTTCATTTTTTTTGTTTATCCTTTGTTATGCTATACGTTGGTATTGGTTCATGATTGAGTCTGCTTTCATAGATGAGTGGAGATATACCCTTACTAAGAGTTCAGGTGAGTTTCCCATAAATTCGGAGATTGCTCCGATATCGATACCAGCTTTGATTTGTGAGGTGGCAAAGGTATGTCTGAACAAATAGGGGAAAACTCTTCTTCCTAAGATCCTTACTCCATAACGAGAAAACATTTTGTTTAGTGCGTTCTGAGTAAGTTGTTCTCCCTTTAAATTTGCAAATAGATAGTCTTTGGATTGGAAGGTAGGGAATAGCTTTGCGACAAGTTCAGAAGGTGCTAAGATATGTCGGATCCTTTCTCCCTTGCCCTTTAATGTGAATTCTACAAACTCGCCTTTTTGAATTCCGTCTTTCCATTTTAGGTTTAAAAGTTCGTGAGGTCTAAGGCCAGTAGTCCATAGGAAGTATGCAATCAGTCGTAGCCGTAAAGGGGCTTGCTTCATAAATAATTTCATTTCCGATTCAGAGATTAAATCGGTTTCTCTAATTCTGGTAGGTGGGCAATGGAGTTTTACTGATTCATGCACAATGGATCGGATCTTAGTCAGTTCGAGTTGTGATTTTTCTGAACCAAGGGAGAGGATTTTTAGGCAGTGCAAAATAGCAGATTTGTCTGCCTTCAAAGTTTTAGAAGTGATACCAGCTTGTCTTCGTGTGAGAAGATAACGGATGATAGCTTCTGAGGTGATTTGTTTACCGTTAAGCGACTTATAAAAGGATAAGAACCTGTTGAGTTCTCTTTTGCTAACAGGAAGATTTAGAATATTAGAGAGTTTTAATTTTTCCATATTTAAAATACGGAAAAACGCTAACCATAGTTAACTTCAATTTTATGCTACATAATCCCAGCCTAGGAATTCAAGTCCCTCCGCCCGCATAACAACACTTTCTCAAAACAATTATAACATTCAAATTGGTACCAACTGAGGGAAGGGAACAGTGATGCGATCAGAAACTATAACGAACGATAGGAAGTCATAGTTTGTGCAAGTTTGCCAGGAAGGCAAACGAAAGGAAGTGTTTGCAGCGAAAGAGGTTAGTTCTGGAGCAAAATTGAAATGATACTTAAGTTCTATCATTTGCGAAAAGAAAAACCATTCCGCTTCAAACGGGAAGCCTAACTCGGTTGATTTCTTAATTCAGTAGAAACCTTACAGTCCCTAAGAAACCTATCTCATAAAAATATAGATCATTCCTTTGTGTCTTTATTCCATGCTCGGTTAAAGTTAAGTTGTTTTTGTGAAATTCCATTTTACCCGCATAACGAAATAATTTGTTGTTTTGTGTGTTAAAATGTTTGTCTTTGTGCGGAATCGTTGACATGGTTTCTTGTTCTATTATAGAATGAATGTTTTTTTAAATTCTATTGATAGTATCTGTTTTTAAAGTAAAAAGATATATATGTTCGGATTCAAATTGATACTGCTATTGTTTGTCGCTTTTTCTGTATGTAAGTCACCAGATGATTCAGGTGTAGGCTACTGGTCTTGTGCGGAAGCAATGAAATTATATTTTGTGAGTAATATCCTGAATGATAATAATTCGATTGTTCGTAAAGTTCAGTGGGATGGTGCCGTTTTATCTTGCAAAATGATGTAAGAATATTTAACTGAAAAGTGTAACTTTTAAAACATGAAAATTTTCCTCATAGCGAGACTTGTTTGATTTACGAGACATTTTCTCCATCACTTGATTTGAGTTCTTTGATAAAATGTTTTTGGACATTGGTTGTAGAGGATTCGAGTCCTTATTCCAAACAACGAATTGTCCCTGACGGTTGTATGGAATTGGCATTTAATTTTGGAGATCCAATTAAGCGGTTTACGAATGACTATGAATTTGTGATTCAACCGTGGGCTTGTTTTATAGGCCAAATCACGGAACCGTTTTATATAAAACCTACGGGATCTGTGAACACTTTTTCTGTGAGATTTTTTCCTTATGGCATCGCTAATTTTTTAGATAAACCAATGGATCATTATGCTAACCGGGAAATTACTCTTGATCAATTGTTTGGATTCAACTCTGCAAGAGAACTAGAGAATCAAATTCGTAAGGCTTACGATACACCCACTCGCATTCGAGTTATGGAAGATTCTCTTACAACAAAACTCCGAGATGAAATTACTTCAGATCGAATCCTAAAAAATACCATCGATACTATTTTAGAATCTAAAGGTTATGATTCCATTGATTCAATTTTGGGTGAAGGAAATTTAAGCAGAAGGCAACTAGAAAGAAAATTTAAAAAACAAATTGGACTCAGTCCCAAAAAGTTAGCAAAAATTATTCGGATGCAAGCAGCATTAAAAATTCTGATTCACAGGCAATCTGGAAAATTAACTGATATTGCCTATGAAAGTAATTATTTTGATCAGGCTCATTTTATTAAAGATTTTAAGGAATTTACAGGTTTAAGTCCAAAACAGTTTATTGGCGATGATGGAATGTTGCTTTCTTCATTATTTTATAAAAACGATAGATATGTCGTTTTTTTACAATTTGTAGATTACTTTCTATTGTATCATAATGCAATCAAAAGGATAAATAATTAATGAAACAATACATCACAACGACCATTATATTATTGTGGGGATTGGGATTGACTTCTTGTAAAGAAGAAAGTCAATTTGGTGCAGTTACAGAGAAAGTTGGAGATTACAGAATGAAAAATACAATATCAATTGTGGAAATTCCCGCCTCTGATTTATCCAGAGCCATAATCTTTTATCAAGCTATCCTCAGCGTTACTATAGAAAGAATGACTATGGGTGGTACGGAAATGGGTGTTTTACCAGCAGAAAATGGATCGGTCAATGTTGTAATTGTTAAAGGAAAAGATTATACTCCTACAAAAAATGGTGTATTAGTTTATTTGAATCTTGGTATGGATTTACAACCGGCTTTGGACCAAGTAGAGAAAAGTGGTGGTAAAATTCTTTTATCAAAAACCTTAATTGATCCAGAGATGGGGTACTATGCTTTAGTCATTGATTCTGAAGGAAACCGGGTGGGGTTCCATTCCAAAAATTAAGGATGATCTTGGTTTGAGGCCCCCGCCAGCGATTGCAGCGGAAATCCTTTTGCACTAGCAAAAGATTGGAGCGTAAAGCGCGGTCGCTTAAGCCCGGTGGATTAATGGACCACCAAACGACCGCGAGGCGGCCAGAGGACACGATGCAATCTACTTTTAACTAAATCCATCCGAAATATACTTTCGTTTTAGTTACCAATGCCCAAAGATAATCTTCTGCCTTGATTCTCAACTCTGCAATCGTATTTCCCAAGGAATTTCCTGCCGGTGGGGCGAGGGTTTGGCTTGTCACGCCCGTTGGTCCATTTAAGTTTTGGCTTGCGGGAACACCACCTCGTATGCTATGAAAAGTATACACTAGATTTGTGGTAAGTGGTTCTGAGATGACAATGTCTTGGAGGCCATCCGCATTGGTGTCTTGGAACTGAAGTCCCTGAGAAAAGTTACGATTCGCGATCGAACCTGAAAATAAACTATCTGCCGCTCCCCCAGCACTTAGATTCATATTGCGTAATCCTGTGTTTGGGTCATTTAACACTAAATAAACGTCACCGATCCCGGAACTAGCACCTGTGGCTCCTATTAGTAAATCGGGCAATCCATCACCATTGGTATCGCCGGAAGCTAGGTTACCTCCGAAGGAACAATTATTACCGTTACAACTATTTGTGGGAGGGCCAATGAGTGTTGCTACTGGTGGATTTGAATAGGGATTTGTGGCATCACAAGAGGAATGGTATACGAAGACAATTCCTTGGTTTGAATTGAAGGTAGGTGCACCAACAGCTAAATCAATACATTTGTCGGAATTGAAATAATCTAATGCGAAATTAGTTCCAAACCGACAACCTCCCGCACATCCTGGTGCTGGATTTGTGGGTGGGTATAGAAATTGTTGTGGTTGGTTCGGCAAAGTTCCTTGGTTGGATACAAAAATATAAATCCTACCTAAATCAGAGGAATGGGTTGCTGCACTGACAACTAAATCTAGGAAGCCGTCTCCATTGACATCCCCTGCATAAGCGTACGTGCCAAAATTATCATCTGGATTTGCTGGGAAAGGATTTTTAAAAACAAAATTCGCTGAATTCGTGTTTAGTGATGAAAATGCATTTGTACCTTGGCTATAGAAAATAAATAATTCGTTTTCCCATGGCGATGCAAAAATCCCGTCATCATAACCATCGCGATTGATATCTGCTCCGATGATATTTGTTCCAAATCTTCCACCACCAGTCACTCCATCCAGAATCGCATCGGCAGATCCCCCTGTATTTAGATTTTGAGAAGGGATGCCTTGCTGGCCCTTGCTTAAAAATACATAGACCCTTCCTATTGCACCAATAAAGGCTTGTGCACCAACTAAAATATCTGCATATCCATCTCCATTAAAGTCTCCTGATCCAATACGACATCCGAAATAGGTTGCAGTAGTTTGTCCGTCCGTTAGCGTAGTCACGGGTGATGTTGTTAGTTGCTTCGTTAACGAATTAGTTCGATACACATAACCATATCCTTGGACATTATTAGCAGGTGTCGCCGACACAATCAAATCGGGATACCCATCTCCATCGGTATCATGATTGGTTCCCATTCTTACTTGGATGGTTTTTGGTTTTTCGAATGGTAA
Organism: Leptospira bandrabouensis; assembly: GCF_004770905.1. Lineage (NCBI taxonomy): Bacteria > Pseudomonadati > Spirochaetota > Leptospiria > Leptospirales > Leptospiraceae > Leptospira > Leptospira bandrabouensis. The sequence continues at coordinate 257,322 of NZ_RQHT01000012.1, forward strand.
ATGAACTGAAATCGAATGGAGACTTCCGTAGGTCCAAAAGGTGTTTGTGACTGCTCTTGCTGGTAAGGGATAACGCCAGGTTCCATCGATAATGGGAACTTCTGTATGTCGAATATCATCGGTCCAAACATTGACGAAGGGATGGCCGGCCGGTGCTGTCCCCACAACAAAACCTGTTTCTACAATGGAGTGGTTTGTTAGGTTAGAGATGGTTACACTAGATTCAGGAAGTAGAGATAAAAAAATATAAGGTGACCATTTTTCCAAAAGATTTTTATCTGGGCAGAACGAATTGGAAAGTTTCATCAAACATTCGATTGGTGGATGAGTGAGGGGATTTGCCCAACAATTAAGCAGAAATAAAGAGATGCCTAGTGTTATTAGTCGTAAGTTCAGTATTTGGTTGGATGTTCTATATTTCATAATTCATTACAACTAACATTGGATTGATGTTTCGCTTAAGTGAGTGGGAATGCAATAAATTATTGGGTTCTTTAAAGAAAAATACTTAGGAAACTGCGCCGAAATTTTTAAAAAAGAACTTTCTTTTACAGATTTTTGAATCATCGTTTTTTCTATGAGTTTTTTTGAAAGTTTGAAAGCCGTCGCAGCTCAGGCAGTGGAGCTAGTCCAAAACAATCCTCAAGTTGTATCTGGAATCCAAAAGATCATAGAAGAGAATGGCGGAGTTTCTGGAATTGTCCAAAAGTTCAAAGACAAAGGGTTTGCAGAAGCCGCAACTTCTTGGGTTGGAACTGGGGAAAATGTGAATTTAAATGCATCCGATGTTATGAAGGTTTTGGGGAGTGACTCTGTTCAGGAACTTGCAAAAAAAGTAGGTTTGGATTCAGAAGCTACAGCAGGCCTCATTGGAAATTTATTGCCGATGGTGATTGATAAACTTTCTCCTGATGGAAAAGAACCAAGTGGAGATATAACTTCTCAACTATCTTCTTTGGCTTCCTTATTTACCAAATAGATCTTGCCATTTAATATTTAATATATACCACCTATTTAAAATTAGGTGGTATTTCTTCCGAAAAGGAAACACATTTTTTCTTGCCAAATTTTCTCACAAAAACCAATCTTTCCTTCATGAAGAAACTGTTTCTAATTTTTTTTACCTGCCTTTTTTTGTTTCAATGTAAAAAGTCTCCATCCATTGAAGTGGGTAAAAATGCTTTTATTTCTGCCACTGTCCTCAATGCGAGAAAAACACCAAGTTTAGATGGAGAAAAAGTGGGGAAACTAAAACTAGGTGATGAAGTAAAGGTTTTAGAACGTTCCGAAAGCGATATGGATATTGATGGACTTACCGCTTACTGGTATAAGGTGCAATCCACAGAAATCACAGGATGGGTTTTCGGTGGCTATCTTTCCCACACCAAAGTTGAATCACGAGATGCCATGATTGCGGCTGTGCAGGGAAATTTTGTTTTCTGTAAATTGCCCGATAGAATGGAATGTACAGATACTATTGAGTTTGATGGGGAAAGTTTCGTTTATAGAAAATTCAATTCGTATTCCGGAATCAACGAAAAGTTAGAAGGTGTGTTTGATGTTTATGCCGACCACTTAGTTTTTGATACAAAATCTAGGTTGATTCGCCCATCGGTTTTTATCCAATTTCCGCAAACGGAAGAAGAAAGAACCGCCTATAATAATGCTTATTTTGAATATACCGATTCTGACGAATATTTGGTTTCGTTAAGCACCTATCCTGTCGCTGGAAAAGAGGAGATTTACTTTGCGGTTTGTGGTGACAATCTTTTGTTGATACATGAAAAAAAGGAAAAAGAGGAAATTTGTAAAAGCGAATATGCTTTTGCTAAATCTTCTTATTCTTCACCTTAAAAGACTCATTGCGTAACATCGTACTCGTTCGATATGTATGCGGATTTTTCCAATTCAAAATTCTTTTTTTCGAATCGGCAGGAAGTTGTGTTAAAAACTCCTGCCAGCTACTTTCCTCTAATACAGAATAAAATCCAGGTAAATATTGAATTTTGGTTCCGTGAGGAAGATACTTTTTATATTCAGAGGCGGATACTCCATACGCGATTCTAAAAATAGTTCTATTTTTGTGTTTCTTTTCGGGTAAAAAATGAAAGGCATCTCCCGCCTTATTGTAACAAATAAAATAATCAAAACCTTGGTGAACGATGATAAGTGACTCTTTCGGAATCTGTAATAAGGGAAGGAGAATCGAATAGAGTTTATAGTCTTGGTTGTTAAAATCTTTTTCTCGGTTCATTGTGAACCATTGGTAAAAAAATAAGAATAAACACAAAACTCCAATGGCAGATTTCGATTTGATTTTTGAAAGAGTTGGGAGTAGGAGAAGGTTTGCAGGAATAAAAATCAAAAGAAACAAACGAAATGGAAAACTAAATGCCGTATAACTAAAGATAGGCAGTGAAAGGAAAAAAAATAAGACAACAACCTTGTCGTAAAAAACTTTTGATTCATTGTCTAAATTTGGTCTAGTAATCCAATATAGCAAAGGTGAAAAAAAGAAAAGAATTTGTTCCCACAAAAATTCGTGAAAAATCTGCGAGTACTTATAAAAAGGAGAAAGGAATTGAAATTCTAAATCTTCTAGTAAAACAGTTTTTAAGTCCTTCCAATGCAAAACATTGGGAAATAAAAAACTAACTCCAACCAAACAAAGAGGTAGTACCAAAAGGATGAGGATACGACTGTGTTTGGAAAGGGGAACTTGTTTCCAAACCCAAGGCAATAAAAGAAGTAAAGAGATTCCTGCTGTGATTTTATGGCTCAGGAAAACCAAAACAAAACAGAGTGCCAATCGTAAATAATTGATTTGTTTGGCTTTGTTCTTTTGCTTTTCTAAAATCCAAAGTTCTGTTAAAAATAAGATAAAAAAAACAATCCCACCTAGATTTTTAATAAAGTTAAAACTGAAATGGGGAATATAGGAAGAAGAGACAAGAACGAGTCCAAAAAGGACAGATAGGAAAAAATTCTGGCTGAGTGAGATTGCCAATCTATACCCTGCTAAAAACAAAAACCCAACGAGTAAAGAAACAAAAACTTTGTTTGTGATGACGATGTTTGTTCCCAGTTTGGAAAATAAAACCAGTCCATATAAAATAGGAGAGGAGTCGGGGCTAAAGAACCTTCCTTTGGTTAGATAGGAATTGACTTGGGCTGCATAATAATATCCATCAGCTCCGTAAGCAAATGGAGAACTTAGTTGGACTGCTAGTTGTAACGAAACAATCAAAAGAAAAATAAATAAAACAAAACCTGGTTTTTTATAATTTGTAATCATCAGAGGAACAAAGAATGGGTTTGTCATCTGTTTCTGAATGTACAAAAACTTGAACATTCGAAAATCCATTTTTTTCTGTTTGTTTAAAATATAATTTATTACGTTTGATGGGTAATGGAGATTGGATGCGAAACGTAAGTTCAGATTCGTTCAGATCCCAAGAAAAATACAGAGGAAAAGACAATGTATTTTTGATACGTAAATCTTTGGTCGGGTATACAACGGATGCATCCGTTCCCAGAGGTGTAAACCTTGTGTCTTCATTGTATAAATCGCGGGAGTGGGGGAAACGTTCTAAAATTTCTAAACCAAGTTCTAAGGATAAATAATAAATAATTCCTGACAATTGACAAAGGCCACCTGCAATTTCTGAACTGACTTGACCTCCTCGGATCACCCTTCCTTCTTTGAATCCTTTTTTGATTGAGGGTTCTCCCATTTCATACCAAAAAGAAAAAATTTTCCCTGGAAACAGAACCTTGTTGTTCATTCGTGTAATGGCAATTTGAAGGTTATGGAGTTTTCCTTCTTTGAGCGGAGAAGAAAGTATAGGAAGTGTGAGTTTCGATTCTTCGGACCAAATGCAAATGGTTCTACTACTGCTATATCTTTTTAATCCAAAGCGGAAAGGTCCTCCCTGCAAAAGAATTCCAAACCATCGGAGTACCACTTTGATTTTAAGTTTAATAAATGGAATCAAAGTTAGGTGTTATTCTTGGGAGTCTAAAAATACTTCTGTAAAACTTCTATCTGGATTCATGATATAAGAACCTTTGTAGGAATGTGGAGGATGGTTTCCCCAATCTTTGGGAGAAAGGAGAGAAAAATAAGAACCATTTTCTTTTTCATATAAATGAATGGTTTGCCCTGGTTTTTTTTCGAATTGGCAACGGGCTTTGTGAAGTTCAATGTCTTTTTCCGCACGTTTTAAAATGAGTTCGGCTTCTTCTTTTAGGCGACGGATTTGTCCTGCAATGACTTCCAGTTTTCCATGCAAATGAAGTTGGACAGATTCTTCTGCCAATTCAATTTCTTTGGCCCGGTCGACAAGACTGATTTTAGGTGCAAGCCTACTGGTTCCATAGGTAAGACTATGATGGGGAGTTTCCTCTGTTTCCATTCTAAGGATTAGACAATCGTGAACTTACGAATTGGCAATTCATTTCTCTTGGGAAGTATGAACTAGGATAGAAAAAGGCTCTCCTAAGATTTTTAGGAAAGCCGAAGGCCAAGGTTTTTGACGATCTCTATTTTTATGATAACGGTTGGTAACTCACCACCATTGCCTTGGATTTAATTTCTTTTGGCATGGAAGTTTTAGAGAGAACTTTGGAAAGAGATCCTTTGTCCTTGGATTTTCCCATTTGTACCACAAAGAATCCATTTTTTACAACGATAAAAGACTTAGCGGGCAACTTACCGTTGTTATCTGCTTTTAATTGTGATAAAAAAGTTTCCGCAGACTGTCTGCTAGTAAAAGCAGCCAGTTGGATGGTAAACTGTTTCCCTTCTGTTTTGTTTGTTACAGTCGTTTGCGACGAAAGTTTTTGTGATTTGGAGGCCTTAGAACTGGGAGCCAAGTTTTTAAATCTTTCTTCTTTGGCACTAACCACTTGTTTTTCTTTACGTTTTGTCAAATCAACAATTTGTTGTTTTTTCTCTTCTTCCTCATCTTTTGCAGTAGAAGTTTCTACAAAGTAAGGATGGTTTCCAACATCCGCCATTGGAATTTCTTGAGAAGCGATTGCCTGTTCTTTGGATTTGGTTCCTTGGACAAGAGACGAGGCTGCATTCGTTCCAACTTGTACTTCTGCGCCGTTTGTTGCCACTGGCGCAGGGATTGTGGTCTCCGTTGTCTCTGGGTTCGTTTGAGTCAGTTCACTCTTTTTTTGAAGAGTTTGTGCCTCTTCTTGTTTCCCTCGCCCTACAGAAACTCCAAGGAAAAAAATAGAAAAGAAAAGTGCAAAGAGAAAGAGGGATAAAACTCCAATTCTTTGTTTATCTAGGTTGATTACGTAAAATACTCTTTCTTTCATTTTTTAATCCTTTTTTTGATTTCTAAATCGATGATGACAATTTGTTCTTTTAACTTCTCCCTTTGATTATCGTTAGTTACGACAAAATCAGAGAGAGACTTTTTTTTCTCTAAATCCATTTGAGATTGGTTTCTTTTTTGGAAATCTTCATAATCCATTCCCCCGCGGCTTTGGACTCTTTCCCATGCCACTTCTGGGCTTACTGCCACAGTCACTGTAAAATCACAGATAGTATGAGCATCGGTTTCGAATAGAAGGGGAACTTCCCAGGCAATGATACTTCCATCCTTTCTGGAATTTAAGAAGTCTAAGAAAGTTTTGCGAACCAAAGGGTGGAGGAGCTCATTGAGAGCTTGTAGCTTTGATTTGTCGGAGAAGGCAAGTTCTGCAATTTTGGAACGGATGGGTGCGCCGTTTGTATCTAGGATAACATCTCCAAAAATTTGAACGAGTTCCTTAATGACAGGACTTGTTGGTTCTGTGAAAGTACGTGCGATGGCGTCAGAACTAATCGTTTCTGCACCTAACTCACCAAACATAGCAAGGACAGTGGACTTTCCTGATCCAATGGACCCGGTAATTCCGATTAATGTTTTATTGTTATGTTTTGGAGTCACGGGTTTATAACATAAAAAACCCGTGAAAGTACAAGTATTTTTTTATCCAAATTTAGAAAAAAAATACTAAAGTATTTTGTAAGTTATTTTGCCTGTCGACCCAGTTTCCAAATCCAGTCTTGTACCAGTTTGGCGGACAATTTCGGATCTTCAATCATCGGAGCATGTCCTATATTTTCTAAAAGGACCGTTTCAATACGGGGTTTTAGTTTTTGTTTTAAAACATCCATCACCGTATAATGAATGACTTTGTCTTCCTTACCCCAGATGGCAAGAGTGGGTGCTTGGATTTCGATTAGTTTTTTTTCTAAAAAATACCCTTCCTTTCTAATTTGTTTTAGGATGGAGGCATTCCATTCCCTGTTCGCAAAAGATTTGTTAGCAAAGTATGTTTTTAAAAAACCCGGAAGATAAGGTGGTTTGACAAAAGTAAAACTAAGAAGCCTGTCAAAGTCTTCGGGACTTGTGACAAGAAGTGGGCTTGGTTTTCCAGACAACTCGATGGTTTGCATTTCGCTCGGAGTCGGACTTTTAATTCCGGCATTGTCAAAGAGGATTAGTGATTTTACCTTTTTCGGGTATTTGGCTGCAAAAATTCCTGCAATCCCACCACCCATTGAATTTCCAGCGATATGAAACTCTTTTAATCCTAGTATTTCAGTAAATTGGTAGAGCCTATCTGCCTGTGCTTCTTGGGTATAGTTTAGGCCTTCAGGTTTGTCTGATTCCCCAAAACCAGGAAGGTCGGGTGTTATAACATGGAAATCTTCTGGCAGGTATCTAGAAAATCTGGTCCAATGGTCCTTGTCTCCGCCAAATCCATGTACAGCGAGAATGGTTTCTGTTGTTCCCGTTTTTTCTGTATACTTCCATTGTAAACCTTCTACCAAAACGGATTTGGTTTCTAGATCGGACCGGAAACGCTCTAAACTAATTCCTGTTTTGTGAAGGGTGGCAGCACAATGAATTTGTAAGAATATAGAAAGGATTAAGGTGGTAAATGGTTTCCAGTTTGTTTTCATAGTGTCCTCGCAAAAAATATAAAGGATCGTTGACAGAGGGATCAGAAAAAATACTTTGGTCGTAACCGAAGGCCCTGTAGCTCAGTCGGTAGAGCAGAGGACTGAAAATCCTCGTGTCGGCAGTTCGATTCTGTCCGGGGCCACGGTTGCCTAATTTCCAACCTTTCTTTCTTCTCCCATCGTCCAAAGACCCAAAAATTCGTTTTCCTCTACTTTTTTGCAGAGTTCCGGCTTATAGAGTTTTTTTACCGGTGGTTTGGGGTAAATATGGATCTCGTCATTGTCTGGGATAAAGGTGAGCATTCTTAAAATTGTATCCTGGCCTTCAATTTCATACATGGTGTAAGACATCCCTTTGGAGGGAATGATTTGAGATGTTTCCAAATACTTGCGTGTGTTTTCTGACATAGAATAGACCTTGTTTTCGATTCCTCTTCTGGCAACCAAAAACTAAAAAAGTCATTGTTTTCGTTTTTTTAAGAATAACTTGGAGAATTGTATTAGTTTTTCTCGAATCTTCGGTGAAAGACCTACGGATACATTGATCCGAAAATGTTTGTCCCAATGTTTGGAAAGCCCAAAAAGAGATCCTGGGGCAATGGCCATTCCGATTTTTTTAGATTCACTTAGTAATTTGTCACCATCTAACGGTGATTTGATCCATAAGACAAATCCTCCATCAGGTTTTTGGATCTCAAGTGTTTCGGCACTGTGGAAGGATAAAAGTTTTATATATTCATCTGTGAGTTTTTGGTATTCCGAACGTAAAAATTTGAGATGCCTTTCGTAGGTTTGTAATTTTAAAAATTGTAGGACTGCCATTTGGGTGGGGTTATTTTCTGAAATTTTATAAGCTCTTGTTTGTTTACTCAATTCACGAATTCCCGTTTTGGATGCCACCCAACCCATCCGAAGTCCTGGTGCAATGGTTTTAGAAAACGAAGAACAAAGATAAGATTTGGGACCTTTGGGTTCTGTGGGAAAATAACTCACTAAAGGTTTAGGCCTTGTGCCTGAAAAATATAAATCTCCATAAATATCATCTTCTACTAAATGAATCCCATACGAATAAGAAATTTTTGCAAGGTTTTGTTTTGTTAAATCACTTAAAAGAATTCCATTCGGATTATTGAAGTTAGCTGAAAATAAAAATACTTTAGGTTTGTGTCTTTTGATTAATTTTTCATATTCATCGCAAGAGATCCCTTCTTCTTTTCTATAGGGAATTTCTACAACTTTTAGCTTGAGCACTTCTAAAATTTGAAATAATCCAACGTAAATGGGAGAAGGAACAATCACTGTATCCCCCGATTCTGTTGTACTCAGTAAGGAAAAGGTAATGGCTTCTGTACATCCACTCGTGATTTGGATTTGTTCTGTGTTTGTTCTATACCCGTGAATGGAAGTGCGTTTGCTAATCCATTCTCGTAAACCAAGGTTTCCTTGTAAGTCACCATAGGTAAAAATTTCTTTGTACCTAAGTGCTTTTTTAAAAGAAGAGGTAAGGGCACCGAGTGGAAGATAAAAATCAGAAGGAATGGCGGCACCAAAAGAGATCAGTTTGGGATCCATCACTGTATTCATAATTTGCTGGATCCGATCATCCGCTTCTACTGCTGGATAAAATTCATTTTGTGGTCCAGAGATGACTGTGCCAATATTGGGATGTACGAAGTATCCTGACTGGGGAACCACAAAGATATAACCTTCTTCTTCTAAAATTCGATAGGCCTCTTTGGCAGTGGTGAGGCTACAGGACTTTAAACTTTGGATTTCTCTAAGGGAAGGAATTCTTTCTCCTTCGGAATAATACCCCGACTTAATTTCAGTTTTAAGATTGGTGGCTAATTGTTTGTATTTTGTCATGAAACTGTATACTAATAGATTGAACTAACTGTATATGGACAGTTGTCTCTATGTTTGATATTCTAATACTATGAAAACGGAAATGCCAAGTATTTTTTCTGCTAAACGAACTTCTTTTGTTCGCACTTCGGTCATTCGTGAAATTTTAAAACTGACTGTTGAAAATTCGGATATTCTTTCTTTTGCGGGAGGACTTCCCAATCCAAACTTACTTCCGAAAGATGTTTTAAACACAGTGATGGAGTCTGTGGTAAAAGAAAATATTTCGACTGCGTTTCAATATGGTGATTCCTCTGGGTATCTCCCACTTCGAACAGAAATTTCAAATAAACTAACTGATGTTTATTGGTCAACTCCAGAATCCATCACCATCACTCACGGATCCCAACAAGGGCTTGATATTTTAGGGAAAATGTTTATGGATTCCGATACCAATGTATTGTTGGAAGACCCAGTGTATTTGGGAGCATTGCAGGCATTTTCTCCATACAATCCTAATTTTTTTAGTGTTCCCATCGAACCCGATGGACCCGATTTATATCTATTGGAAGAAATTATATCTCAAAACAAAATCCATGTTTTTTATATTAACCCATCCTACCAAAATCCTTCCACTTACACTTGGTCTTTGGAAAAAAGAAAACAAATCGCAAAAATTCTAGATGATAATGAAATTATTCTCCTTGAAGACGAAGCGTACAGGTATTTGGATTTTAGTGGAATTGTTTATCCTTCCGTCAGTTCTTTTCGAAAACGAAGTGACCTAACATTTGTTCTTGGAAGTTTTTCTAAAATTTTATCTCCTGGGTTTCGGTTGGGTTGGACGGTTGTGCCAGAGGTATACAGGTCTCTTTTTACTGCGATCAAACAAGGAAACGATTTGAATTCCAACCAATTTTCACAAGTGGTTGTTTCTAAACTTTTGAATGTTTTGGATTGGAAGGGTCACCTTTATTCCATTCAAAACTTTTATTCAGAAAAAAAGGAAACCTTGGTTTCTTTGTTAAGGGAATATTTACCAGAAGCTCGGTTTACGATTCCTGAAGGAGGGATGTTTCTTTGGGTAGAATATCCGCAAGTTTCCTCCAAAGAATTTATGAACCGTTGTCTTGCCAGTGGTGTGGCGATGGTTCCAGGTACAGAGTTTTCACCCACAAGCCGATCTTCTTCTTTTTTTCGAATGAACTTTAGTTTTTTGGAAAAAGAAAATTTAGAACTGGGTGTGAAACGGATCACAAAAGCCTACCGAGACATAAATACGTGACAGGTGTTTAGTATTTTTCTCTTGACACTACTATTCGTATGTTTACTTATTGGGTATGAAGCCTGCTGTCACAAAAGCTTTGTATCCTAAATTTTCTGTTTTGAGTTTGGAAGAAAAACTAGAGGTCCTAAAAGAAGATCCTACCTTTCGTCTATTGGTAGACCAGATCTATCAAAACTATAAGGAAAACCGGTCCACTGTCATTCTTTGATTTGCCTAGACTAAGGATTCGCGCTTCTATGGAAACAAAGTAGGTAATCATGAATTTAGAACTAAATCCCCAAGAAACAAAACACCTTTTGAATGCGTTAGCTGTATTCGAATGGGTGAGTAATTCCCCGCATGAAGAAACAGATCCTTCTGTGGACGAGTTCATCCAATCCATCTTAAAAAAACTTTCTGCAGAAAAGGAAAGTCCCATCGTTTCTGAAAACGGACTTTATACCATTTCAGAAGAATACTTCCAAGAAGTTTTTGAGTCTTATATCGAACCTTATAACGACGATATATTCTGGACAGATCTTTCGACAGAACTTGCCCAAAGAGATTTGGAACAAAAAGTATCCGCAAAAGATTTGGAAGCACTGAGCCCGGAAGATTATGAAAACAAGGTGGCAAAAGAAGCTGAAAAGTATGATACGGAATTTGAAAAAAATGGCGTAGATAATTTATTCTTAAAAAAATAAAGAAAGTTTGGGAAAAGGTTTTATGAAGTTTTTTCCCATTCGATAAGAACCATCGTTTGGTCATCCTCTTGTTCTTCTTTTCCTTGGAAGAGGAAAAGTTGGATGACAAGTTCGGCAAGTACTCTTTCCGATTCTTTCTCTGAGTAATCCACAAGAATCTTTTGGATTCGTTCCATTCCAAATTCTTCTCTTGATTCATTTTTTTGTTCCAACATCCCGTCGGTAAAAAGTAAAATCCTATCTCCCATGGCCATCTGGAATTGTTTTTGTGTATAAGGTTGGTCTTTTTTGAGACCAATGATATTTCCTGTACGATCTAAAATGATTTGTTCGCCTGAAGATTGAAAGATTTGGTTCGGGTGACCCGCTGACGAATAGTAGACGGTCTTTGTTTTTGTATCGATGTCTAATAAAAATCCAGAAAATACAATTTTAAGACCAGAGAACTTATTCTGAATCTTTTGGTTGAGATGGTTCATTAAATCATCTGTTTTGGTGATAAAACGTTTGATGGCTTCATATTCAGATTTGATGGCCATTGTATATAATGCCGCTTGGATTCCGTGCCCTGTTGCATCAGCGACAAAAAAACGAACCGTTCCATTATCCAATTCAAAGATATCATAAAAGTCTCCACCCACTTCTCCTTGTGGTTGGAAATAAAGATGGATCTTTAAATGTTCAAATTTGATTCCATCTTCTGGTAGGATCTTTTGTTGGATTTTTTTGGCTAGAAGGAGATCTTTTTTAATTCGATTCAAAGAAGAGTTTAATTGAAACGTTCTTTCCGAAACAATTTGTTCCAAATTTTCTGTGACAGCAAGAAGCGATTCATTACTAATCTTTAAACTTTCCGCAAGTTCTTCTGCACGAATAAAAGCGTTGGCAATGCGACTCGAAAGAATCAGAGATTGGATAAAAATAAAACAGAGTAGGGCATAAGGGGTAAATCCAATCCCCCGGTTATTCAAACTGTGACGCAAAATATCCAAGGCAACAGAAAATGCTAAAATAAGAAGCCCTAAAAAAAATAATTTGGAATTGGGCCTTTTGTTAAATACAGCTTTTAGGTTGATATGAATGACATAACCGATGGTGAAAAATGCCAAAATTTGGAATCCATACAATAAAATCGTAAATACGGATATCGGTAAAAACAATGTTAACGCAAATGCAATGCTTGCAATGAGTACAAAACGTACATATTTGGGATTGGATTCTTTAGGAAACAGGGAATAAATAAAAAGTAAGAAGGTGGGAACTGCGAAATAAAAAGAGGCAAACTCGATCCGAAATGCAGTAGGCCAATGAAAGTTGGGAAAAAGTTCTAAAACATATCTTTCCCCGGTAAAGGCAAGCCGGATCCCCAGTAAAAAACAAAAGACAGCAAAATAAAAAATAGAAGTTTCTTTTCTTTTGTAAAAGTACAATCCAAAATGATAAAGACCAATGAGAACAAGAGCTCCGAGCAAAAAAAGTTCCCGTGCATTGGCGAGCATCTTCTCCCGGTCCAAAGCATTTTTATTTCCCAGGCTTGGAATGGCCCAAAACCCTCCAAAGTTGTTATCATAGTTGGCAATATGAAACACAAGTTCGATGACTTCTTTGTCAGGAATGAGGGTATAGTATTTGGATTTAATCCTTGGCGTATCATCAAATTGGTTGATTCCCGGTTTCCCTTGGCCGCCAATCAAAATCCCATTGGCAAAAAATCGATAGGAGGAAGCAACGTCGGGGATATAAATTCTTAATTCTTGCCCTACAGTTTGTTTGCTAATATGGATGAACGCGCGTAAGGTGACATGGCCCGTTCTTGGTAATTCCTCCCCACCAAATTCCTCATCTTGCCAGGAGCTGGGGATGGCCAAGTACCCTGTGAGTGGTTTTTCTCCGTGAAAGGGTGGGTAATGGAATTCACCAAAATACAATTCCCATTCCCCTTGTAAGTCTACAATGGTATCTTCTTTGAAGGTAATATCTTTTAAGTCGAGAACCCCTTGGCGGAACCTGTGAGGTTCTTCTTGTTCAGGGTTCTGACAGGCAAATTGTAAGACTAGGAGAGAAAAAACTCCCGTTAGTAGAATTAGTTTTCGCATAAACGGATTTTAGTTTTTTCTTTGTACAGGATAGAACTAATTTCGTCCAGAATATCCTATCACATCCATAAAAGCGGAAACAGAAAATACTGCCTTTCCGGGACCAGGTTCCCCGTATCCTGGAGGAGTGGGGAGACCATAGTGTTCAAAGGTTTCTTTCCAAGCCCGTAACAATTCGCAAAAATATACAAGAGGTGGGCCTGCTTGTTGGCCAAGAGTGGTATATGGTTCGGGACACCATGCAGTGAATCTTGGAACAATTCCTTTGGACATAAAAAAATCTAAACCTTGTTTTGTGGAAGTGATGGCTTCTGCGACTGTTTTAAATCCCCAGGGTTCGGAAAGTTCCACTCCACCCACAAAGTTAGGAATTACATTTTCTGGACCAAAGACTTCTGCCGAATCCACCACACGGCGAATCCAATTTTCATAACCAATCCAACTAGACTTACCAGGACAGATCTTTTCAAAGAGAGCCTTGTCCCAAACTTCGTAATTGGGGTGGTAAATTTGGATCCCCGCATCTTTGAACTTCTGACAGTCTTCCTTTTCAAAGGCTTGGGCTACCAGTTTCCCCATCCATCGTTTCGGAAATCGTTTTTCAATGGCCTCAGGATACTGGAGGTAAAAATCCACCTCGGATTTTTTCTTTAAGTTGGTAAGGACGGATCCACCGGTAATGGTATACACCTTGGCAATTTGGTCTTCTGCATCCACCCAAGATAAAACTTCTAAAATATCTTCTACGTCTTTCACACCCGTGTAAGGCCTGCCCGCCCCTTTTTGTTGGCGGTAGTTGTGGTTGATATCACAATAAGCACATTCTTCGTCTTTTCCAAAGTATTGGCAGTTTCGAAATACGGTGAGATATAAAAGATAACCCCATTCAATGACAGGTGCCACCTCTCCCGGTAACTTTCCTGATTTGGTTTTGTGTCTGTACCAAGAAGGGATAGGAGGATACTCGGCACTCCCAATCTCTGTTTCTTCTAAAAACAAAGTAGGAATTCCATCTTTCAATTTCATTTTGTAAGGTGAGTTCGGGTTGTTTCTTGTGGAGATCACTGTTTTCAAAAGACCAAAATGGCCTCCTGCAATTTTGATCTCCTCGGGTGCTTTGGTGTCTGCACCGTCTTTTAGGTCTGCAAGTGGGATATGATCGAAGGAAAAGATAAAATAGTCTTTGGATTTATAAGGATCTTTCACCTGGAAGGATTCCGGTAAAAAGTGAATGCCCTGCCTTAAGATGTCTTGTTTGACAATGGCTTCCATTGGTAGGTCTTTGTACAACCTTTCCATTTCTTCCAGAAGTTTGATGGAGGAGGCGGGTCTTTGGTTCAGTGTAGAGGTTTCAGCCATAATGGGAGTTTTTTTCTTCCTTCCTCTTAGACAAAGCGATTTTCCAAAGGAAAACCTTTCTTTTCCTTGGAAAAACCCTGGTTTCGGGGAAAAATACTGAATATTCGTTTACAAATCTAATCACTAAATTATTTTTTTTCCGAACTAATGAAATTTTTTTCATTCTGGAAAAAAATACAAAAAAGCTGGGAATTTATAAACCCTCAGTTTGTTGATTAAAGTAACGAAAGTTGAATTTCACTAAGGGACAGGACGATATGAAAGCATCGAAACTAACCATAATGGGCCTAGCACTTCTTTTCACTGGTCTTACAGTTTGTAAGAAACCAGACGCAGAAGTGTCTGAAGCACCAAAAAAACCAGCAGATTTATCTGCGGTAGTCGTATTTGCGGTGGGAGATTCTAAAATCCAACACGCAGACCAAACAGAAGAAAAAGCACAGCTTGGTGCCCTTCTGAAATCCGGGGATAACGTAGTCACAGGCGACAATGGGAAAGTAGACATCCAATTTGCGGATGGATCGAGCATTCGTATCTCTCCTAAGTCCGCAATTGACTTTGCAAAACTTTCTCAAGACAGTTCAGGAACAACAGACACTCAAATTGCTCTCGTTTCAGGAAAGGTATTTGCGAAAGTCAACAAAGCTAAGAAAGAAGACAACTTTACTGTCGTAACACCAACTGCGATTGCGGGTGTGCGAGGAACGTCTTTTATCGTAGAAGCTGCTGATGGAAAACCTGCGAAAGTAAAAGTAGTAGAAGGTGCGGTTGCATTTGCTCCACGTGTTCCTGCTCTAGAAAAACTTTCTACAGAAGAAATTTCTAAAAACGCTGACTTGAAAAAACTCCAAGAGTCAATTGCAAAAGCAGAAGTCATCCTAGAAAAAGACCAAGCATCCACTCAATCAGCAAAATCTGCTGATCTTGCAAAGGCTGCGGACATCCAAACTTTGGATTTGAACAAAGCATTCAAAACAGCTGAGAAAGAAAAACTCGTTGTTGAAACTGCAAAACTCACTAAGAACGAAGAACAAGAAATCAAAACCATCGTAACAGTGGACAAACAAACTGCACAAGAGATTGCTAAACTTAGCGAATCAGCTCAAACTGAAAAGTTAGATGAGTTGAAAAAACAAGAAATTGATGCTAAGAGACAAGCAATTGAAAGTGAAGTGGTAAAACGCCAAGAAGAAGAGAAGAAAAAATTCGAAGAGTCTTTGGCTAACCAACCTAAAGAATTTAAGTCTAAAAAAGACATCGTAAACTACTACGAAAGAATTGAAAAAATCGTTTTAGTAGACGGTAAAACAGTGATTGGAGCGATCATCAACCAAGAAAACGGACAGTTGATTGTTCACACTGAAAATGGTGTTAAGAGAATTGATATGGACAATGTAGAAGAAGTCATTTATGACCTTCAACAAAAATCCAAATTCTAAATAAACCAACCCTTACGTAGAAAAGAAGCCTGGAGGAAATATCCTTCGGGCTTTTTTTATGTACTATTGTTTTATTGTTATTTAAGCACTGATCAACTTTCTCTGGATTTATATTCGTTCCAAAGGATGCGGATGGTATTTATCAGGGGACTCACTTCAATCACAAGTAAATTGGATTCATATTTTACAAGTAGGGTATTGTTTCCAAATCGATCCACTTCTCCCCATTCCACTTGTAGATCTGGTGAGTGAGCCAGGGCTTTTTTTATGAGTAATTTGACTTCAAAATCAGAAAGGGTTTCTCCGATTTCACTTAAATCGGAAAGAATGGAATAGAAGAAGGTTTTAGTTAGTTCCTCCTTAAATGCCTCCAATTGTTCCTCGTCCATAGTTTATCCTTCGGACCAATCAGTTTGCTTCGTCTGAAAAATATTCCTCAGCATGATAGGAAGAACGAACAAGTGGGCCGGAGGCAACTGTTTTAAATCCAGTCCGGTATGCAAACTCCTTCCAAAACTCAAACGTTTCTGGTTTCACGAATTCTTGGACTGGGTAGTGAGTGGGGCCTGGTTGGAGGTATTGGCCGATGGTTAACATCCGAACCCCGTGTTGATAAAGATCTTCTAAACATTGTTTGACATCTTCTTTTGTTTCCCCAAGCCCTAAAATAAGGCCACTTTTGGTAAGGAAACCGTGTTTGGCAATGTGTGAGAGGACTTCCAAAGAACGTTTGTAGTTTTTCTGGGGAGTGATCGTGGGAAAAAGCCTTTCCACTGTTTCGATGTTATGATTGATGATATTGGGTTTTGCCGCATAAAGAATTTGTAAGGATTCCTCTTTGGCTTTAAAATCGGGGATGAGGACTTCGATGGAACAAGTAGGGCGATAGGATTTGATTTTAGTGATTGTTTCTGCAAAGTGTGCCGCACCCCCATCTTTTAGGTCGTCACGGTTGACGGCAGTCAAAACCACATGGCGGAGTTTGAGTTCTGCCACGGACCTTGCCACTCGTTCCGGTTCTTCTAAATCAAGGGGATTTGGTTTTCCAAAGGCCACATCACAGTATTGGCATCGTCTTGTGCAGATATCACCAGACAACATATAGGTGGCAGTCCTTCGGTTCCAACAGTGGTTGAGGTTCGGGCAACTGGCAGATTCGCAGACAGTATGTAACTTTTTGGATTCCACCTCTTCCCGCACTTTGGATAGGGCATCTCCTTCCGTAGGAAAACTCACTCGCACCTTCATCCACTCGGGAAGGTCCACCCGGGGACTGATATTTTTAGAGCGAGGTTTCTTTTTTAACGGATTCATACCTTCTTTAGACTTTTTGAAATGAGGCCACTTTGTAAAATGGAAAATCATGAGGATCAACGCATTTCTAGCTAAATTAGGTCTCGGTTCCCGTAGGAAAGTCGAAGAGTTGGTCCTTGCTGGCCGAATCAAAGTAAACGGAAGCACCATTACTGACCTTTCGTTTCAGGTTTCTGAAAAGGATTCGGTGAGTTTTGACGGAAAACCCGTACAAATAGAAGAGGAGTCCCTGAAGCGACCCAAAATTATTGCCTTCAATAAACCTGCGGGTTACTTAACCTCTCACGAAGACAAGTTCCACGAAAATACGATATTTTCCCTTCTTCCAGAGGCTTTTCAAAAATACAATTATGCAGGTCGTTTGGATTTGGATTCCCGCGGACTTTTACTTTTATCGATCGATGGAGATTTTATCCAAAAAGTCACACACCCACGGAATAAAATCGATAAAGAATATATCATTAGTTTAAAACAACCTGTGGCTTGGAAAGCCATTGCCGATGAATTTATGTTAGGTGTCAGGGAAGGTGGAGATACTCTTCGTGCTCTTTCTGTTAAACCCGCCAATGTAGTTCCTGAAAAAACGAACCCAGGTTTCACAAGTTACTTAAGCATCATTTTGAAAGAAGGGAAAAAACGCCAAATCCGTAGAATGTGTAAAGCTAAAGACTTAGTGGTGCTTGACCTCTATCGAATTCGGATTGGAAAATTGGATTTACGAGACTTTGTTCTAGACGAAGGCAAATACAAAGTTGTGACCGAAGAACAGGTTCTTGGAAAACCAAGTTCTTAAATTAGTTGAAGAATCCAATCCGGTCTTAAAATAGTGAGGTTAGGGGATTTGTGTTTTTGAAATCAAAACCGTTTTTATTATATCCAGTCGTTCTTTTTTTATTTATCTTTCTTGTAGATAAAATTTTCCTTTTGCCCATCTTTCATGATGAATTTCTTCAGGCAGGAAACTCTGTTTTTTATTTCCAAAGAAAGGAACTTGCCAAGCGTCTGTTAGCTGATAAGGAAGCGAGTGAGAAAAACTTAGCTCTTGTTTTTGGAGACTCACGTTCCTATCCTTTTTCGGAACTAGGGATTCCTGAACCTTACCGTAAAAACTGGACACTATACAATTTCAGTAGTCCACAAGGTATTCCTATGAATTCCTATATTCAATTGAAAAAACTTTTGGATATGGGGATCAAACCAGAGTTTGTCATTCTTTCACTCAGTCCCGAGGCTTTTGATGACAACAAAGGATTCATTCTTTCCCCATTTTTACGAATGGGATGTGATAAAGAATGTTTAGACATTGTATGGAAAGACATTCCAATCAAAGAAAAATGGAACTTTTTTTTAGATAAAGTTTTTGTAATACGTAGTTTGGAATTAAATCTATCGCTTTTCAGTTCTCGACTCAAACGTGGAAAACTAAGGGAATACAAATCTGCATACAACGAAGAATTCCAACTGATCAATTATACGAAAGGTGAGTATTTGATGTATGGGGTGCAGTCCAATCCCATTGAAAAAATCAAAAAAGACACAGTTCGTATCGGAAGTTTGTATATGAGTTCTTATACTCCTGGTACGTCGCAAATACCTTATGTGGAAGCCTTTTTGGACCTGGCACAAAAAAACCAAATCAAAACTTTAGTCCTTTGGCCTAAGGTTTACGGCGATTATTATAAATACTTTGAGAAGTTTCATATAAAGGAAGTTTGGTGGGAGCCAATGGAAGTTTTAGCAAAATCCTATGGAGCTCATACTTTAAATTGGAACAAAGAAGGCACTTGTGATTTATTTAATGATGCTTCCCACCAGTCTGCTTTTTGTTTTATTGACCAAATGAAAGAAATTTGGGTAAATTACGCTGAAAGATAGACTTAAGAAAATTCCATATAAAATCAAAGCACCACTGCGGACAGTCCGCCCGAAACGTTCCTTTCGGTTTGCGATTTGGAGTTTGATTAGTAGTACAGTATCCATTTGGTCAATATTAGCTATCACAAACTGGTTTGGACATTCTCTTCTCATCGGTTCTTTTGGAGCTACTGCTGTGCTTTTGTTTGCTGTACCAGAGGCTCCACTTTCTCAACCAAGAAATTTAATTGGTGGGCATTTGATTTCTGCAACCATTGCAGTGATCCTTGTGGCAATTTTTGGAACCAATTTTTTCACTATTGGTTTTTCTGTAGGACTTTCTATTTTTGTGATGTATTTAACTCACACCTTACACCCGCCAGGTGGTGCTACGGCTCTTATTGGAGTCATTGGGGGAGTGGGAATTGATTTTATTATTTTCCCTGTTTTGATTGGAGTGTTGATCCTACTTGTGAACGCACTCGTTGTGAATAACTTTGTCCACCACCGAAAGTATCCGGTGGTGTGGTTTTAAGTTTTTACCAGTTTAGTTTTTTTGAATCTTCTACAAACTTTGCAAGACCACTATCTGTGAGTGGGTGTTTGAAAAGCATTTCAAATACAGAATAAGGAAGGGTGACACAATCTGCTCCGCGAAGTGCTACTTCTTTGAAGTGGATGGGATGACGTACGGATGCGGCAAGGATTTGTGTTTCAATTCCATAGTTATCATAAATATCTCGGATCTCAGAAATGAGTTCCAATCCATCATACCCAACATCATCCAAACGACCCACAAAAGGGGAGATAAAACTCGCGCCAGCTTTGGCAGCAAGTAGGGCTTGGTTGGCAGTAAAACAAAGGGTTACGTTCGTTCGGATTCCTTTTTCAGCAAAAGCATTTACGGCTTTGATTCCTTCTGGAATGAGTGGAACTTTTACCACAACGTTTTCTGCAATTTTTGAAAGTTCTAAACCTTCTTTGATCATGGTCGGAGCATCTGTTGCAAGAACTTCAGCGCTCACAGGCCCTTTTACGAAACTACAAATTTCTTTGATGACTTCCGTAAATTTACGGCCTGATTTTGCAATGATGGATGGGTTTGTGGTGATCCCGTCAAGGAGGCCAAGTTCATGGACTTTCTTGATTTCGTCTATGTTGGCTGTGTCTAAAAATAAATTCATTTTGCCTCGTATGAATGGCTTGGACGAACCAAGCCTCACGAGACAAGGTAACTACGGGATTAAATCCCGCAAGGTTTTTGTTTCTTGAACACTGAAGAAATCAACATAATCCTTAGCGATGACCTCTTTTAGGTTCGCAGAAAAATAATCAATCCGGCGTGTGTAAGGAGCCTTTTTGTATCCTTCTCTCCAGACAACGGCAAATCCACCGCGGGGCGGATTTTCTCTTCTTTCCACAAGTTCCCAAATCGCAGCACCAGAAACTTTATCATCCCCAATGGATTCTTTTCTGGGTTTGCCATATTTCTTTTCCATCTTCTCTTTGATTTTTTCAGAGGGAACTAAATTGAACGTCACTCCCACAGAGAAAAGGATACCGTTTTCTCGAAATTCCGTTTGTCCATCGATGGAAGGATCGGACTCAGGTGCACCTTCTCGTTTGGGACGAACTTCTTTGAGTAACTCTGGTGTTTTATAAAAACGATAGAGATAGAAAATTCCATTTCGTTTGATGAGAAGGCTTTCCTCTTTTTTTTCATTTAAGAGTTCGATCTTTTCCTTGGAATCTGGATTGGTTGCCATTGACAAAAATTTTTCACGGATGGATTCAAAGGTCATTCCCCAAGAGGCTTCTGCAAATCCATCCAAACTATTGGGAATTTCAGTTTGGGCGTTAAGAAGTCCAGGGATTAGGAAAAGAAGGAAAACCAGATATTTCTTCATACGATTTCTATCGGTCAAAATTTCAAAAAAGAGAACTGGTTTCTTACTTAAAATCATCCTGAAAGGGGTCGTCACCCAAACCAAAATCCTCTGCTTCATTGGTAAAGGGTCCTTCCTCGTCCTCATCCCAGCCATTACTGGAAGTCGGTTCTGGGGAGGATGGTGCTCCCCAATCCTCTTCTTCTTCAAAGGAATAGGAAGGACTCTTGTCCTCAAAACTCACACCAAGGATGGGTTCCCTGTTCCAAAGGAAAATAAGAACTGGGATTTGTAAAAAAACAAGGAGTAGGTAAAACAAAAAGAAAAGGTCTCGGTCAAGGCCGTAGTGTACAGCTCCCGCCGCTAAATTTCCCAGGGCCAGACCAGAAAGTGTGGGTTTGGCAAGTGTTAGGTAACGCTCCCCCCGGTAAGCCTCTTTTAAGAAGGGAAAGGAAAAGAAAAGTGCCAAAAAGAAAATGGGCATATGGAAGATATGTTCGAAAGGCCCAGGCCCCTTTTCTCCGAGGACGGAACCAAGAAGAGACCAAAGCCAAACAAAAAGGGCACTTCCGAAAAAGGCCCCAGACCCATAAATTAAATTTCCTCCCGATTCCAAAACATCCAAACAAATGCGGAACACATCTCCGCGAATCTCTGTTAGTTCTTCTCTGCGGTAATTGGTTTTTTTAGAAAAGAATAGAATCTTTACATAATAAACAATAACTGCAGTCACCAAACAAAAGAAGGTGAGAAATAGGAGGAAAAGAAAAAATTCCATTAGTGACGGAAATGCCTCATTCCAGTAAACACCATAATCAGACCATGTTCGTCAGCGGCTTGGATGACTTCTTCATCACGGATCGATCCACCTGGTTGGATGATGGCTTTTGCTCCCACTTTGGCAATGGCATCAATTCCATCCCGGAAAGGAAAAAACGCATCACTACCTACATAAGAACCCACAACTGAAAGTCCTACTTTTTGAGCTTTCATTGCACCAAGTTCTACGGAATCCACACGAGACATTTGTCCGGCTCCAATTCCTAACGTTGAGTTTTGGTCAGTGTAAACAATGGCATTGGATTTGATAAACTTCACACAGTTCCAAGCAAACATCAAACCTTCTAAGTCATCTGCGGTTGGTTGTTTTTTCGAAACCACTTTTAGTTTGTCTTTTGTAATCAAATCATAATCACGATTTTGGATGAGAAGTCCATGGTGGAGGGAACGTAAATCAAGTTCATCCAATGCTTCGTCAAACTTAGCAATAGGAATTAAGCGGATGTTAGGTTTTTTCCCAAAGATTTCGAGTGCTTCCTCAGAAAAACTTTCTGCAATCACACCTTCCACAAAGTTCTTTGTGATTTCTTCTGCCGCATCTTTTTCCACACGACCATGAATTCCAATGATTCCCCCGAAAGCAGAAATAGGATCTGTTTTTCTGGCAAGTTCAAAGGATTCGAGAACGTTTTCGCCAAATGCAATTCCACATGGGTTTAAATGTTTTACGATCGAAACTGCATTTTTAGGAAGAAGGCTTGCCACATGAAAAGCCGCATCAAAATCCAACATATTATTGAAGGAGAGTTCTTTTCCTTGTAATGCTTCAAACTGTGATTTGATGAATAGCGGTTCATAAAACGCGGCATCTTGGTGTGGGTTTTCACCATACCTAAGTTTTTGTTTTTTATTAAAGGCAAAGGTGATTTTATCAGGGTATTTTATATCCAACTTTTTATTAAAGAAAGTGGAGATGGCTGAATCATAAGAAGCAGTTTCTGAAAAAACTTTTGCAGCATATTTAAATGCAGTTTCACGAGATACTTTTCCTTTGTTTGCCGTAAATTCGGCTTGGAAAGATTCATAATCTTTTGGGTCCGTGAGAACCACTACGTTTTTATGATTTTTTGCCGCCGAACGGAGCATAGACGGCCCACCGATATCAATATTTTCAATCGCATCTTCAAGGGTTACATCTGGTTTCATCACCGTTTTCACAAATGGGTAAAGGTTCACGATCACAAGGGTGATGGGAACAATTCCATTGGCTTCCATTTGTTTCACATGGTCTGGGTTTGTTGTGTCACCAAGGAGTCCACCATGAATTTTGGGATGGAGGGTTTTGACACGACCATGTAGGATTTCTGGAAAACCAGTGAACTCATCTACCTTTTTCACAGGAATTCCTGCTTTGGAGAGGGCATCATAGGTTCCGCCAGTGGAAAGAATTTCTACTCCATTTTTGGCAAGGAAGGAACAGATCTCGGTAATTCCGGCTTTATCAGATACGGATACGAGTGCTCGTTTGATTTCGATCATTTTAGGATTTCTACCTTTCGTTCTTTGATTTTTAATTTATCTTCACAAAACAGTTGTATAGCGAGCGGAAGTATTTTGTGTTCTTCCGCAAGGATTGCAAGGGATAGTTCTTTTTCATTCCATTCAGGGGCAATGGCAATCGCTTTTTGCAAAATGATGGGACCTGTATCTACACCTTCTTCTACAAAGTGAACGGTACATCCTGCAATTTTGACCCCGTAGTCCAAAGCTTGTTTTTGAGAGTCGAGGCCTGGGAAGGCGGGGAGGAGGCTCGGGTGGACATTGATGATTCGGTTTGGGAACCTACGTACAAATTCTGGTTTTAGGATTCGCATATAACCGCAGGCTACAATCAGGTCTGGGTCGTAACCTTCCACGATCTGGAGTAAGTCTTTGTGATACTCTTTTTTCTCCGAATAGTTGGCGTACGGAATGGTTTTTGTGGGGATTCCAAAGGATTTGGCGATGCCCAGGGCCTTCGCCTCTGGGTTGTCTGTCACAAGGGCCACCAGGTCAAGCTTTAGCTTTTTTTTACGGATGTACTCGACAGAAGCGGTAAAATTGGAACCTCTTCCCGAGGCCAAAAAAACTACACGTTTTATTTTTCCCATGTGATAATCTAAGAATATTCACTTGGGTCATTAAGCAAGTATCCTTTTTGGTCGATGGGAATACTCAGGAGAAAAAAATGTCGCTTGCGAGAAAAACCGGTGCCTCTGCTTACAATGAATACAAAGCCAATGAGATATCTACCGTTAGCCAGATCAAACTGATCGTGATGCTCTTTGACGGAGCCATTCGATTCCTCGGTGTGGCCAAAGACAATATGACTCCCCGAAAGTATGATGTTGTGAACAATAATATCATCAAAACCCAAGATATCATCACAGAACTTTTACTCTCTCTCAATATGGAAGAGGGGAAAGAAGTGGCAAACAACCTCTTGTCCTTATATGTTTATTTGAAGAAAAGATTACTCGAAGCCAATATGCGTAAGGATAAAGCTATCATTGAAGAATGTATCAAAATTCTGATTGAGTTAAAAATGTCTTGGGAAGAGTTAGAAAAAAAAGAAGCTCCCTATCCAAACACAGCTCCTGGTGCACGCCCCACGGGAATCTCCATCACTGGTTAGTGGATTTTTCACCAATTTATGATTTCCTCAAAAAAAACTACCAAACAACTTCTCCAAAAAAAGATTCAATATTTGGAATCTCTCATAACCAATCTAAAACGTGAAGAGGAATTACTTTCTTACCGTGATGCCGATTCTGCTGTGAAGCTCGAGTTTAAAAACGAATCTTTAGTGAAGAAACTAGAGGAAGTGGACCGTGAACTTTGGGAAAGGCAAGAGATGGAAGTTTATACAGAAGAGGAAATCGCGATTTCTGAAACTGTATTTGAAAGATTAGATGAAGCAAGAAACCTACAACAAAAGGTTCAAGAATTACTTGTTTTTGAAATGAATGAGAGTAAAAAAGAGTATTGGGAATTCAGTATCAAACGTAGATTGAAATCACATTTGATCCAGTCTTCCGGCCTCTCATGGACAAAAAACTACTGTTAAATGATTCCCTCCATTTTTTAGGCCTTGGCCTTGGGTTTTCTGAATCGGAACTCAAAGAATCCTACCATAAACTTGCCAAAAAATACCATCCTGATTCAGGAGAATTTACAAGTGATGTGATGTTTTTGGAATTGAAGAAACATTACGAATCCTTAAAAGACTATCTTCTCATTCATCCAGAAGAGGAGTCTTTTCTCTCTGAGAACCGAGAAAGTGGGGATCTGTTTGAAAAAGGCAATCCACAAACAAAACCTTCCAAAGATCCCGTCTTTCATGAATACAAATTGGCCAAGGAAAAAGAAACCCAGGCCATTTTACGTTATTATGAGAAACGAAACCTACATCCCATTGAACTTTCAGAAAACGCAAACAAAGAACTTGTACAGTTACGAAAAGACCTAGAACCAGTTTTATCAGTATACGCTGAGATTTTAAAAAAACATCCATCTAGCCTTTGGGCCAGTGATGCAAAAGATTCTTTAGATCGACTTCGTGTTTGGTGGAGTTAATAAAAACGCCAGAGAAAAACTCTCCGGCGTTTTCGAACTAAAGACTCTTTGGTTGCGAATCATTTCTTTCTTCGCAGAATCAAATTACCTTTGTTTCATTTTTAAAATCTTATGGTGTAGGTGCCGCTGCTTCTCCACCGAGGAGACCTAAAGAGATATCTGGAATCCAGCTGATTAGGATGAGTCCAATAAGAAATAGTCCCACAATGGGGGCTACTGATTGGATGACCTTCCCTAACGGTTGTTTGAAGATTCCGGATGCCACAAATAGGTTCACTCCCACTGGAGGTGTTAAGTAACCAATTTCCAAGTTCACAATCATAATGATTCCGAAGTGAACCGGATTGATTCCATAATTGATAGCCATTGGCGCAAGAAGAGGTGCTAATACAAGAATCGCACTCATAATATCCATAAACATTCCCACGATGAGTAACAAAATGTTCACACCGATGAGGAAAGTCACAGGGCTCGAAATGAGTTCTGACATGGTCGCTACGAGATTTTGCGGAATTTCGTTTTCGATCATGAACTTATTTAAACTCACGGCAAGGATCAGGATGAGGAATAGAATTCCCAACATCTCTGCACTTTCTGCCATGATTTTTGGAATCTTAGGAAAACTAAGTTCTTTGTGGATGAATACTTCCACAAGGATGGCATAAAATACAGCAATGGCTGCTGATTCTGTTGCTGTAAAAAATCCTGAGTAAATTCCTCCAAGGATCACCACTGGCATAAGAAGGGCAAGAACTCCTTCTTTCCAAGCTGTGCGGATTTCTGCCCAGTCCCATTTTCCACGACCAACGTTACCAGCACGTAACACGGAGTAGATCATTAGAAGTGACATGAGTAAAATACCTGGGCCGATCCCTGCAATGAATAGATCGGTTACAGAAACTCCCACCATAATCGCATACACGATCATAGGAATACTCGGAGGGATGATGATCCCAAGAGTTCCCCCAGAAGCGAGTAGACCCATAGAGAATTGAGTAGGGTATCCTGCTTTGGTTAGAGAAGGATACATGAGTCCACCGATCGCAATGAGTGTTACAGGAGAAGATCCAGAAATAGCCGCAAAGATCCCACAAGAAAAAACACCTGCGATTGCAAGTCCTGCAGGGATGGGAGCAGTCATGGCTTGTGCAATCCGAATGAGTCGTCTTGCAATACTTCCATGAGTCATTAAGTTTCCTGCAATGATAAACAAAGGAATCGCAAGAAGGATTTCTTTATCTCCCGCAAAAAACAAATCCCCGATGATACTATTCAGTTCTTGTAAAGACTCAAGAGGTGGATCTGGTAAAAAGTAATAACAATACACTGTGATGGCACCCATCAGTACAATCAGTGGTTGTCTAAGCAGAATTAAAGCAAGTAAGAGTAGGAGTATTCCCCAAGAACCCATTATTGATTCCCCCGTGAATTAGATTCGGAAAGTTCTTTTTCCGCAAGTTCCAAAGCTTCTGTGGCTTCATTGATGTCGGAAGGAATGAGGGCAGGAAAAATTCCATAACACAAATGTCTAAAACCCATAGAGAGAAAGATATAAGGGAAAATCAATTGAACTTTCCACAAATGAATTTCTGTAACTGGATTCACTTCATCTAAACTAATACTTTCTAGAACATAAATGACAGAGAGATAAGCTAAGAATAAAAAGAAAAAAGAGATCACCCACTGTTCGATTACCTTTATATAAGGTAAAAAATTCTTTGGTAATACTTTATCTGCGATTTCTGGGCGTAGGTGAGAACCTTTGGCACTAGCGAGTGCAGATCCGAAAAGACCACCCCATAACATAAAATAGAGGGAAAGTTTTTGTGCCCAAATGATTCCACCAAGGCCTAACCACTCTAAAAATCCGGAAGTTCCTCCGTGAATGGATTCGGCAATGTAAACACTCCAATCACCAACAAAACCGGCAACACTAGTGTTCGGATAGGCTTCTGAGATTTTCATTACCCAACTAAGAACTTTATCGATGACTTCCCTTTTGGAAACGTCAGCAATCATGAGAAGTGTGAGCAGAAGGAAACAAATTCCCCCCGCCCATTTCTCGCCGAAACTCAAAGTATTTAGAATTCGTTCGACGAATTTCATTTATCAATATCCTTCCTTAACTTATCCGCCGCAAGCTGCTTTTGCTTTTTGGATTTTGTCGTAGATCATTTTGGACTGACCACCGATTTTACCTACCACTTGGCCGGATACCGCATTCGCAGCAGCTTTAAATCCCGCCAAATCAGCATTAGAAGGTTCGTATACTTGAACATCTGCTTTTTTAAGCGTAGCAATCATGTTCTTTTCGATCGAACGAACTGCTTGTCTTGCGCCTGGAGCTAGTTTATTTCCTTCACCCATAAGCGTTTTCTTTTGTTCGTCATTCAGAGTGTCCCAAAACTTTTTGGAATAAAGAATCGCTGCTGGTTGGTAAATATGGCGAGTTAATGTGAAATATTTAATCGCTGTTTGCCATTCTGCTGCCAAAGTAAAGAGAGGAGTGTTATCGAATCCTTCTACCACACCTGTTTGGAGGGATGGAAGAACTTCTGGGATCGCAATCGGAATTCCACTCACACCCAATTGTTTCCAATAGGCTATATGAACGGGAGACTCTTGGATTCTGATTTTGATTCCTTTTAGATCATCAGGAGTTTTAACAGGAGCAGATTTGGTTCCAATGGAACGGTATCCATTTTCTGCCCAAGTCACAAAGATGAGTCCTTTGGATTCAAAAAGTTTGCGAAAGTCTTCCTGTAAGTGATCATCAAGAACGCAATCTGCTTGTGCATAAGAACTGAATAGGTAAGGAATTTCCAAAACATTGAGTTCTTTGACTGTATTGGCAAGTGCCCCTGCAGTAAGACCAGCACCTTGCAGTTTTCCTCGGATGACTTGTTGGAGGATTTCGTTTTCTCCACCCATTTGTCCACCAGGGTAAATTTTAAACTTAATTTGACCTTGTGATTCCGTTTCAATTTTCTTTTTGATTTTAGCAAGTTCGTTTGCCCACGGAGATCCTTCCGGTGCCACGGTTGCTAACTTAACGGTTGTTTGAGCAAATAAACCCCCACTGATGGTGAGGGTAATACTTACACAAACTAAATACTTTAATTGTTTTAAAAACATCTAGTTCTCCTAGTAAATTTGATTATAGTTCGTCGAGTAATTTCTTAGCTTTACGTTGTTCTACAATTTGATCTGCTTCGATTTCAGGAAGGGAAGATGCTTTGCCTTTGATTACAAATTCTAATTGTTTTTTGAATTTGTCTTCATTTCCTTTGAGGCGGCTTTCTGCATACAATACACGTACGGCAAAGTAGTTAGGATGTTTTGCAATAGCTTCTTCGAACAATTTGTCCGCTAGTTTTTTATCTCCAGTGGGAGAAAGTGCGTTACTTGCTGCATCATATCTAAGGGTTGCTGAGTAAAAATACTCTTTACCCATTGCTTTTTCGATTTCTTTTGCACGGTTGATCATTGCTGAAAATTTAGAACGATTGGATAGAAGAGTTGTAAAACCTACCATTCTTGACCACTTTGCAAGAGATGCATATCTCCAATAAAGAGCATCGATATCTTGTGGTCCAAGCGCATCCAATGCTTTTTCGATCTCTAGTTTTTCTTTCACAACTTTGTCACGAAATTTAGGATTCATCGCGAGAGCGGCTTCACACCAAGTCACTGCAGCATCGTAGTACTGGATGGATTCTTCTTTTACTTTTTCATCTGTATCGGCATCACCTGTAAGTTTTAACCAAAGGTGTCCGTCACTTAAGAGATAGTTTCCACGGCAAAGTAAGACTTTTACATCAGAGTACTGAGGGTTCTCTAAAGCGAATTTTTCTAAACCAACAAGGGCTTGTCTTAGGTCTTGTTCGTTTTGACGGTTCTTCCAAAGTTTTTCAAGGTCCGCTGGAAGTTTTGCTGGGGTTGTTGCTCTTTCTACATTTGAGTCAGAGATTTTTACCGATCTTGATTTTCCACAAGCAACCACAGACAAAAGTACGAGACCTGCCATTGCTATTTTTGACCAATGTTTTGTTTGGTACATTTTGTATCATCCTCCAAAGATTTTTGGGATGGAAACATCCCTTTCTATTTGTATCCTCATGTTTGGACTTTGGGGCAAAAATTTAGAAAAATTCTAAAAAAAGCACAAAGAATTCCCATGATTCCGGAAAAAAATACATGCATTTGACTTAAATGCAAGAAAGTTTTATTTTAAGGGACAATAAGAGCATTAGAGGAAGGGGAAACCTTAAAGGAACTATTGCTATTTTGGAGATTGACAGCAAGGCCCAGGGTTCGCATGGCGATGTAGGTTCCCGGCGTCAGCGTGGCAAAAATCCTACAACTGACTCCTGTTGCATTGTCCTTTTGTGAGGGATCAATCTCAAACGTGTATTCCACTGGTTGGACGATCGTAGAGGAGGCCAAAACACAATCGGTTCCTAAGTTGAGATCAGTGGGGTTTTGGACTTCTTTTTCCGAAATCCCAGAGTAGAGACGGTATCCCTGGAAGATAAATTCAGGGTTTTGGGCTCTGACTTTGATCGTAAAATTGGAGTTTCCATTATTGGTAATGGATATGAGAGTCGGGGGGGCTTGGACCGAGGCCGTTGTGGAGTAGTTTGTACATCCAAACCCGAAAAGGAACACTAATACCGCAAATGAGTAGCGGGAAAAAAAAGATACAATCTTCATTTTTCTCCTCTTTCTTCCCGGTGTTTCCTCCGCCACCATAAGAAGGCAAGGACTAGAATGGCTAGGGCCACAAGACTGAGGATGATGGTTTGGCCGTTTCGAACCCAACCCATTAGTTCTTCAAAATTATGAGCAAAATAATATCCCAAGTAGACCCAAATGGGGACAGAGATGAGAGCAGCAAATCCGTCCGTCAGTAAAAACAATAGAAAACTAATTTGTTTGGAAGTGCCGGCGGTAAAGAAAATAGGCATTCGCAGTCCTGGCATAAAACGTCCGAAAAAGACCACCCAACGACCATATTTTTTGAATTGTTCACGCACTTTGTCAAATCGTTCGGGATGGAGGACAGTTCTGAGTATGGGAAGAGTGAGGGCTTTTTCGCCGTAGTAACTACCTAACCAAAATACAAAACTATCTCCAAGAAGGACACCGGCCATTCCCACAAAAAACATAATGTGAACATTGGCATAACCTAGGCCAGAGATGACTCCGCCGGCAGTAAGAGAAATATCTTCAGGAACCGGAAGACCGAATCCACAAAGGATCAGAATTCCAAAAACGGCAAAATAACCGTATTGCATAAAAATGGAAACTAGAGTTTGTAGAAAGTCCATGAGGGATTTATACTGATTTTATGGTTTCGTTGAAAAAGGAAAGAGATTTATGAAGAAAGGGAGAAACTGGCTCCTAGAGGAAGAAGAAAAAATCCTTGCTCCTTATGCTGTGCACAGCAAAAATCCTGGAGAAAGGGAGTATTCTGAACCGGAACATCCCTACCGACTTCCTTTTCAGAGAGATCGCGATCGTATCATCCACTCACATGCCTTCAAACGTTTGGAATACAAAACACAGGTTTTTGTTTATTCTGAAGGGGATCATTTTCGTAACCGACTTACCCATACATTAGAAGTGGCTGGAATTTCTAAAACCATTTCCAAAGTTCTTGGACTCAATGAAGATTTAAGTGAAACCATTGCTCTTGCACATGACCTAGGCCATTCTCCGTTTGGTCATGCCGGCCAAGAGGCACTTTCTGATTTGATGCGAGGTAAAGGCGGGTTTGAACACAACAAACAATCACTGCGTGTGGTTCAGAAATTGGAACGTCGTTACCCTGATTTTCCTGGCCTTAATCTTTGTGGAGAGACATTGCTTGGAATCATGAAACATGGTGGCGATTATGAAAAATCGGAACTACTTGATGTTAGGCGTGGATTCGGTCCTTCTTTAGAAGCAATGGTGGTCGATTGTTCTGATGAAATTACTTATAGTGCACATGATTTAGAAGATGGATTGGAAAGTGGACTTCTTAAACTCTCCGATGTTAAGGATTTAAAAGTTTGGAAACGAATGGAAGATTCCCTTCCTAAAACAAATCTTTCTAATATCAATTCTATTTCTCGATCTGCAGGACGGGTAATACTGAACCTAATGGTTTCTGATTTAATTGAAAGTATCGAATCTCTTTTACAAAAATATTCTATAAATTCAAGAGAAGATGTTTCTTTGGCATTTCAAAACCAATGGAAGTTAGTCCAGTTTTCAGAAGAATTTCAAATCGAATTTTTGGAGCTTAAATCCTATTTGTTTTCAAAACTCTATCGCCATCCAGAAGTATCTCGTATGAGTGAAAGAGGGAAAGAAACAATTCACTTACTCTTTAAACATTTTGAATCGAATCCAGAATCCATTCCCGAATCTTATCGGAATCGTGAAGATGAAGAAGGAAGGGCGCGAGTCATTTGTGATTACATTGCAGGAATGACGGACCGGTATGCTATTGAGAAATTAAAACGAGAAGGGATTCTTTGGTTTCCTTATTAAGGGATTAAAATCATAGGTAGGATTATCGAATTTTATTTTTTTGGAGAAATTTGAATGTATCAGTTATATGCTCATCCCCGTTCCACTTATAGTATGCGTGTACATATCTATTTGCGATATAGAAATCTTCCTTATGAAACGATAACGATTGCTTTAGACAAATTAGAAAATAGGAAAAGACCATTTTTACAAATTAATCCTTATGGGAAAGTTCCCGTATTGAAAGATGATGATTTTTTACTTGCAGAATCTTCAGCTATTATCCGTTACCTGGAAGAGAAACATTCATTTACGAATCCTTTTTTTTCGGAAGATTTGCGGTCAAGAGCACTTCTCAACCAAGCCATCAACCGTTGTGAGTCAGAGTTTTGTTTTCCTGGTAGTGTTATTTATTTTTCTAAAAAATTTGTTTCACCTGAAAAATGGGATACAAATCGGATGAAAGATTCTTCCAAACGAATCGGAAGGCATTTGGATATTTTAGAAGGGATTTTGGAAACAAATGAGTATCTTCACGAAAACCAATTTGGGTTTTTAGAGATTCTTTATGCTCCTTTTATCAAAAATATAGATATGATGGAAACTAAACTTCCACTTCCCGTTGAAAATTGGATCAAACGAGTGTTAGCAAATGAAAGTGTCAGTGAGGTTTTAGGTAAGGGATAGAATTTTATTTTGTAATGAGTGGGAGAGACTTTTCCAGTTTTTGACCCAATCATTGGATCCATTTGGCCCCACAAGATTGGTCACGGCTAAATAGGCTGTTACGGTCACGGAAAATTTACTGGCAACTTTAGAAATTCCAAAAAGTTCCAAATTTTCAATTTCTAGATTTTTCCACGATTCTTCTGGAGGATTTTTTAAATCGATTAGGGTGATGGTTGTGGGAGCATTACATGTTGTGATTTGTAGCGATTTGTCTGGTGTCATCTCGTAAAATTCGGGAGATTCAGGGATTTGTTTGGATAATTTTAGGGCATGGGAAATTTCTTTCGAATATACTCTGTTTGGTGAAATAAAGGATCCGATTCTGATTCCACTCCATTCGTAAGCACCACAAGATCCAAAAAAAACAATGTGTCTGATGTTTCTGTTTTTAGAAATATATTCTGAAAGTTGGACTGCCGCTTCTAAATTTCCAATTCCCATTACCTCTAAATAAGGAAACTGATTTGAAGCCTTAAGGAGATTAATTTCTCCTTCAAAGGCTCCAGTAACAAGTGTTTGGTTTTTAATAAAGGGTAACAAGTCCCTCTGTTTCTGGATATCCATACATCAAATTGAGGTTTTGTAGTGCTTGGCCTGCTGCCCCTTTCACTAAATTGTCGAGTGCTGAGGTAATGACCAGTGTGTTCCCTTTGATGCGATATCCTAAATCAAAAAAGTTAGTATTTTGTACCTTTCTGATTTCAACTTCTTCCGGAGTTTTGTATAACCTAATAAAGGGTTCTTTCTCATTTGCAGTTTCCAATTTCTCTTGGACTTGTTCTGCGCTAATTCCCTTGGGAAAGGAAATGTAAATGGTTGCAAGGATTCCTCTGTAGATTGGAAGTAAATGTGGTGTAAAAAGAATTTCTTTTTCTTCGGTTCCCACAAATCCATATTCTTCCATTTCTGGTTCATGTTGGTGGGTTAAAATTTTATAAGCACGGAAATTTTCATATACATTGGTATATGCATATTTGATTTCCTCAGTCCTTCCTCCAGCACCGCTGACACCCGATTTTGCATCCACAATGACAGGTCCTTGGATTTCTTTTCTAAGATTTCCAAGTAGGGCAATGGGTAAAATAGCAGAGGTCGCATAACAACCAGGATTCGAAACAAAGTTCGCATTTTTTAGTTTTTCTCTAAAGAGTTCTGGTAACCCGAAAACCACTTGGTCCATCAAAGAGAACTGTGTATGAGTAAACTGATAGGCTTTTTCGAATTTGTTTTGATTGTGGAGTCGGAAGGTTCCAGAGAGGTCGATTACCTTTCTTCCTTCGTTTAAAAACTCAGGTGCTTTTTCAAGGGATACTTCATTGGGAGTGGCAAGGACAATTCCAACATCCTTAGGAACCGGTGTATCATGTTTATGAAATTCTAAATCAGGTAAATGGCTTAGGTCAGGAAAAACTTCTCGAATGTGTTTCCCGTTCACTTGATTGGATGTGACATGCACCAACTCAAAACCGGGATGATGAGCAAGAAGTTTCGTAAGTTCTTTCCCGGTAAGACCACCAGCACCAATGATTGCAATTTTTGTTCGTTTCATAGAGGGAACTTAAAGTCAAGATTTAAAGATTGGTTTGTGTTGTCAAACGGCTCTATTCTCGAATTGTGTTGATTTTTTTAATACTTCCTGTCTTTTCAAAGAGTTTTTGAAACAGCTGGGGCTTTGTATTTAAACTTGCAGAAGAGAAAAAAAGGATTAAGATTTTATTTGAGAGGTTGGGATGAATAGAAATTCGAAAAAAACGTTGGGATCTGTGGTAACGGTTTTTATCCTTTTGGCAAACTTCGGTTGTCGAAAGCCAGACTATGAGGCAATGGCAATGGATATCACCAAAGAAGCCAAAACCAATTTGGTCCAAAAATTAACGAATGCGCTTGCCGAGGGTGGCACCAAACAGGCCATCCCATTTTGCAAACAAAATGTTATGGCTTTTACCAGTAACTTAGGTTCGAAAAAAGGGGTTCTTCTTCGTCGAATCTCTGATAAACCAAGGAACCCTATGAATCTTGTTACAGACGAAGAAAAAAAAATATTTTTAGAGATCAGTGGAAACCCCACAAAGGAAGGTGAGTATCCAGTAAAAACGGTAACAGCGGATCATACGGTCACCGTTTATGTTCCGATTCCTACTGTTGGTTTGTGTCTACAGTGTCACGGGGAGCCAAATGTAGACATCAAAAAAGAGACCTTAGATGTTTTACAAAAAGAATATCCTGGTGATCTTGCACGTGGGTACAAGGTAGGAAATTTACGAGGACTATTTTCCGTGCAGTTTACCAGGTAAAGTTACTATCGCAAAAAAGTAACAATGAATCCAATTACATTAATTTCAGGCAAACAGGAGTTATGTGAACTTGTTTTAGAATATGGTTTACATGGGTTTTTGGTATGGGATACATCCATTGGAGTGGTGTATCCAAGTCCTGTGGCCTCCAAGTCTATGGGACTTCCCCGCGAACAGTCTTTTCCTGTAGAATGTATTCTGACTCATTCAGGTGTTTTATTAGATACTGCTTTCACAAATAAACAATCTCTCATTGGTCGAATTTGTTTTGATCCAAGTAATAGTGCAGGTTTTCCCTATCGTTTTCATTCCAAAGAATTTATGGAAGCTGGGAAAAAGTTTATTCTTCTTGCTTTGGACACAACGATCGATGGTTCAATAAGTCAAGATCCGCATATCATTCAATCAACTGAGTTTTCAAGGGATTTGTTCTCCTCTTCTTTTCGTAATTCCAGTATTGGTATGGAAATTGAAAATCCGCATGGAGAAGTGATTGAGGTAAATTCAACTTTTTGCCAATGGCTTGGATATACGGACAAAGAATTAAAAACAAAATCAATTTCTGATATAACGCATCCAGAGGATTTAGATTTAGAACTTTCTTATTTAGAAAAACTAAGTCGTGGTTTGATTCAGAATTTTCAGATTAAAAAACGTTACATTACAAAAGACAACCGATTGATTTGGGCAGTGTTGAATAAATCGATCATTCGCGATTATTTAGGAAATCCTGTTTATTACCTCTCCCAAATATTAGATATTTCTGAATCCTTACAAGCAGAGATGGAGTTACAAAATATTTCTAGGTTACTCGACCAAGTTGCAGGTCTTGCAAAAATTGGAGGTTGGGATTTAGACTTAAGGACGAATAAGGCAAATTGGACAAACGTAACAAAACAAATTCATGAGGTAGATGAAAATTATATTCCGAGTGTGGGTGAAGGTCTTCAGTTTTTTCAGTCAGAAGAAAGTAAACAAAAGATATCAGATGCAGTTTCCTTACTTCTTGCGGAAGGAAAAGAATACGATTTAGAATTGGAAATGGTCACTGCAAAAGGGAACCAAACTTGGATACGAACCATTGGGCGTGCCGAGTATGAAGCCGGAAAAATTGTAAAAATTTACGGGATCATCCAAGATATCAATGAACGTAAAAAATGGGAAATGACATTAGCTGCCCAAACATCGATTTTGTGGTCTTTTGTGGAACATGCACCTGCCGCCGTAGCCATGTTAGACCTAGAGATGCGTTATGTTGCACTCAGTCAAAGGTGGATTGAAGATTATAAAATCCCCCTTTCTAAAGAAGAAATCATTGGAAAAAGTCATTATGAAATTTTTCCAAATATTAGTCAGGAATGGAAAGAGATCCACTCTAGAGGTTTACGTGGAGAAGTTTTAAAAAGAGATGAGGATGTATGGAGGCCACCTGGTTGGGATAAAGACCAGGTGATCCAATGGGAAATTCGTCCTTGGAGTAAACTTGGTGGTGGAGTTGGTGGGATATTAATGTTTACGCGAGATATTACCGAAGCGTATGAAACCAAACTAGAGTTAAAAGCTGCTAAAGAATTTGCAGAAAAAGCATATAGTGCCAAATCAGAATTTTTGGCAAATATGAGTCATGAAATTCGAACACCTCTCAACGGAATCATTGGTTACTCCGATTTACTTGCAGAGACATTGGAAGATTCTTCTTATAATGAATATGCACAAATTGTAAAACAATCGGCGCATGCCTTATTAAATATTGTTAACGATGTTTTGGATTTTTCCAAAGCAGAAGCAGGTAAGTTAAAACTAGCAGAAGAACCCTATAATTTGAAAAAATTAGTTTTAGAGGCAATCAAAATTATGAATATCCAAGCCCTCATTAAGGGACTTGATATTCATTTTCATATTGATGAAAATATTCCGCCACTTCTCATGTTTGATGCGAATCGATTAAGGCAGATTCTTTTAAACTTACTCGGGAACGCCATCAAGTTTACAGAAACAGGTTTTGTTGAATGTAAAGTAACAAATCTAGAAAATTCAGATACTAAATCTGTAAAACTTAGAATCTCTATTCGGGACACAGGAATCGGAATCGCGAAAGAAAGCCAGGAAAAGATTTTTGATTCTTTTACTCAAGAAGATTTCTCCACCACACGTCGGTTTGGTGGTACTGGTCTTGGGTTAGCAATTTGTAAACAATTACTTGCGCTGATGAAGTCTGATTTGCACTTAAAAAGTGAATTAAATCAGGGTAGTGAGTTCTATTTCGATATAATTTTACGAATTCCTGAATTTGATCCGCAACTAAAACCAACAGAATCACAAAAAAATGATTTGCAACTAAGTGGAAATCATTCGAACGAAATGGATGGAAATTCAAAAATCTTAGTGGTGGAAGATAATCCCGTGAATTTGGGACTTATGCGAAATTTTATCAAAAGAATTTTTCCTGAGGTGAAAATTTTAGAGGCGCAAAACGGCGAAGAAGCCATTCAAGTTTTTTTAGAAGAATCTCCATCGCTCATCCTTATGGACATCCAGATGCCCGTGATGAATGGATATGATGCAACCAAAGAAATTAGAAAACTCCCAAATGGTAAAAATATACCAATCATTGCGGTGACCGCAGGGATCATTGCCGGGGAAAAAGAAAAATGTTTTCAATTGGGAATGGATGATTACGTCAGTAAACCCGTTCATAAAGAAACACTAAAACAAACCCTCTTAAAATGGTTATGAACTTTAATAACCTTTTTTTTCGAAAAATGGAAGATAAAACAAAAACACCAGGACAGAAGTTTCCTTTGTTCAGTTTATGAAACAACGACTAAAATCAGTTTTGTCGATTTGCTAAATTACGACAAAGAAATGACACAACTTGCTTTGTGGACACTTTAGGACACCGTGTTTTCCTTTGTTTTGACCCTTAATGTTCAGAAATTCCGTTCCAAAAAACAAAATCTGTTGTTTTTCCAATGTTCCATTAAAAACTGACTAGTTAGTCAACATTTTTGTTTTTAGATACACTTTTTGGGAAGTAGCGAATGCAGAACATTGCAAAATTCATTACCGATAAAACTCTTATCGTTCAGTTCATTTTAGTCCTACTCGTTTTGATTGGACTTTCCCGTTTACTTTCAATGCATAGGGAAGCATTCCCGAATGTGGCTCTAGATAAAATTGTCATCGAAGCACCATTACCGGGAGCCACTCCTGAAGAGATTGAACGATTGGTTGCGATTCCCATTGAAAAGAAATTACGTGCTGTCGCAAAGATTGATAAAATCAGAAGTTATAACTTAGAAAATGTTAGTGTGATTATGATCTTCATTGTAGAAGGGACAAAAAACACAAAAAAAGTTTTGGATGATGTGAAAGACGCCGTAGATTCTGTGCGGCTTCCCGATAACGCACAAAAACCTAAGGTGCGAGAAATTACCACTGAAAAACAGGAAGTTATCAGCCTTTCACTTACTTTAAAAGATAACTCCAAAGATTCAATCGCCGATTACCGCGTGTTACGTGATACAGCCAAGGCTTTTGAGGATAGATTTTTCCAGGTAAAAGAAATCGCCGAAATTGAAAAAATTGGATATCGGAACCGTGAGTTCCTTGTAGAAGTAGATCCAAAAGTTTTAAACGCAAAAGAAGTTGGTTTGAATACGGTTCTGAATGCCTTGGGTTCACGGAATATAAACATTCCTTCTGGAAGACTTAAAGTGAATGGAACCGAATATCTTTTGCGTACCCGAGGGGATTTTGAAGAAGCGAAAGATATGTTATCTGTTCCGATTCTTGGAAATGAATTTGGTTTTGCTACCGTTTTAAAAGATATTGCTAAAGTCGTAGATGGTTTTGAAGAAGAAAAAACTTATGAAAAACTAAATGGAAAACACAGTATTATTTTGAGGGTTTGGAAAACAGACCAAGCGGATATCATTACCACTGCCGATACAGTGAAAACTTTAGTAACTTCGATGCAGGGAAACTTCCCAGATGTAGATATTCAAATCTATGATGACAAAAGTAAGGACGTTCGTCGCCAACTTGGAGACTTAATTTTAAATTTTGAGACAGGTCTTGTTCTCGTACTTTTATCACTGATTTTTATATTAGGAATGAGATTAAGTTTAATGATTAGCGTTGCGATCATATTTATTTTTCTCATAGCATTTATCTTTTTGAAGCAGTTTGGTTTTACGATCAATACGATTACGATTTTTGGAATGGTAATGGTTTTAGGTATGATGGTAGACAATTCCATTGTTGTAGCTGAAAACACATACCGGCTCATGCAGGAAGGAAAGGAAAGGCGAGAGGCCATCTTACAAACATTTAAAGACGTACTCGTGCCTCTTTTAGTATCGTTTTTAGTCATTTCTGCTGCTTTTTTCCCACTTTTGTTTATGAGTGGGGTGATCGGAAAGTTTATTTTAGGAATTCCAGCCGTTGTTCTTGTAACGCTTGCTAGTTCTCTACTTTTTGCTCTAGTGTTTTTACCAAATTGGCTGAATTTATTTTTGCCGAAATCATTTCAAGGAGCCATCAAAAAGAACGAATCAATCGAAGAGAAGGAAGGGGCATTTGGATATGTCATTTCTGCTTACAAACGAACTATGGGTTTTGCTCTAAAACATAGAGTTTTTGTTCTCGCTATTTTTACTTTTATCTTTTTCTTCACTTTGTTCCTTGCGGGAAGATTTTTACCTTTTGTGATGTTTCCGTCTGGTAGCGAAGAAGATATCGAAGTTAAAATTTGGATGCCAATCGGAACCACACTTCAGAAAAACCTTGATATCATTGAAAAAATGGAACCTGTGATTACTACAATGGCAGGTAAAGATTTTGTGCATCTTCGTAGTCGAATTGGAATTCATGAAAATCCGATTACAGATCCAAAACCTGGACAAGAGGTTCATAGATCTCACCTAACAATGAAACTAGTCACTGCTGCAGATAGGAAAGAATGGGAAGATGCAAGGGCTCTTGTAAAAAAAATTCGCGATTATATTGAAGAAAACAAAGTATCGGGAAACTTCCCTAAAGACATGATTTATGATGTGAATGCCAAAATCAAAGGACCACCCGTTGGAAAACCTGTGAGTTTGGAGATTCGCGGTGCTGAGTTTGGTGTCATTCAGGAGATTGCAGATCTTTATACCAAAGAACTTAAAAAAATGGAAGGCGTTTCTGACATTCGGATCGACCTGGAACTTGGAAAAGAAGAATACCGATTCTTTGTTAAAGATGAAATTGCTGGTAGAACCGATGTAAGTGCAAGAGATATTGCAAGATCGGTTCGCACTGCCTTTAACGGTGAAGTTGCCTCCACGATTAGTAAAGGGGAAGATAAAATTAATATTTTAGTGAGGTTCCCTGAAAAAGAAAGACAGTCTGTTTCTAGTTTGAATTTAGTAAAAGTGGAAAACAGAAACAGAAGGTTGATTCCTTTAAACCAAGTGGCGTATTTTGAAAAGGATCGCGATTATTCGATGATCAACAGGCAAGATTTACAACGTGTCGTTCGTTTGGAAGCTTCTGTTGATACAGATAAAACGACTTCACTTTTTGTGAACCGACAACTAAAGAATCTTGTGAATATAGATAAATATACTGCGAAATCTTATTCGGTGATTTTTGGTGGGGAACAAGAAGATGCGGGTAAGTCATTTCGTGATTTAGGAATTTCCATGTTACTTGCAGTGGCTGTAATTTTTGGAATTTTTATCGTGTATTTTAATTCCATAGGAACAACGACAGTGATCATCGGTTCCATTCCTTTTGGAATTGTGGGAGTTCTTTTTGCTCTTATGACACATGGAATGCCACTTAGTTTTATGAGTACTTTAGCCATTGTCGCACTCAGTGGATCGATTGTTGCCAACACTCTTATTCTCATTACCTTCATCGAAGAACTTAGGTTACAAGGAATGTCGATTGAAGATGCGATCATCAATGGTGGAGCCATTCGTTTGCGTCCCATTTTTTTAACTACCATTAGTACAGTGATTGGTCTTGTTCCAAGTGCTTACGGAATTCCGACTTTGGATCCATTTGTCCAACCGTTATCACTTGCTTTTGGGTGGGGATTGTTTTTTGCCACAGGTGTGACTTTGATTTTTGTTCCGGTGTTGTACAGAATCAAAGAGGATTTTAAACATATTTTTTCTAAGATTTCTTTTGCTAAGTTTGTAAGAAAAGTTTAGAATCTGATTGGTAAGAGAAAATGACTTAGAGAACTAGTCCCTTGTTTCTTTTCTTTGGTGAGAAGAAAAGGGGACTAGTACAATAGAATTTATTTTTCTTTATCTTCCGAAAGAGCTTGGTCTGCCTTCTCATAATGTTCGGTCTTTAGTTGAGATTTGATGAGTAAAAGGGTACTTGCAATCACTCCTGCATCGTCCGTATAACCTAAAGCCAAAATGATATCGGGAATGGCATCCACTGGGGAAATAAAATATAACAAAGCGAAGGCTATGGATGCTTTGGCTGTGAGTGAAGTTTTTTCATCCAACAAACAATAATACATGGCGATCACATCCCTTACAAAGGGAATCTTTTTTCCTGTGTCTTTCACCTTTTTCCAAAAATTGGCTTTGATGAATTGTAGTTTTTGATTTTCGTCCATAAATTCCATTTATGATAT
Organism: Leptospira bandrabouensis; assembly: GCF_004770905.1. Taxonomy (NCBI): domain Bacteria; kingdom Pseudomonadati; phylum Spirochaetota; class Leptospiria; order Leptospirales; family Leptospiraceae; genus Leptospira; species Leptospira bandrabouensis. Next base: position 298,636 of record NZ_RQHT01000012.1, read on the forward strand.
CGGCTTCTCGTTTGTGAAGGAAATTCGGTAATGAAAAAAATTCAAAAAAGAAGGAAGCTTCGAAACGAAAAAAATCTTTCCATTTGATTTCGGTTCCATGGAAATTTTTGCAAGAGGGATACGGAGGGCATTGGTCTGCCTTTTAGGCAGACGGGAGCGAACGCGAACCCCGAAGTAGCCCGGCCCCCGCTTGGAAGATTTTTTATTTAGTCAAAGGCTATGAAAGGTTTTCTTACGAAATGAATCGGGGACTTGCCCAGAATTCAGAAAAATAGGGTAGAAAAATAATTTTCCAAACAAGGTCATTCAAAGAAAGTGGTGAGGTAGAAATTATATTTTTTGCAAATGAAAACAAGCGAGGTAAGTCATGTCCCGTCCTTTTAAAGTATTAGGAATCCAACAAGTTGCCATTGGTGGTGAGTCAAAAGAAAAATTATCCAAGTTTTGGGTAGATGTTATGGGACTTACGAAAGTTTCAGATTACAAAAGTGAAAAAGAAAATGTGGATGAGGACATTTTGTCAATGGGGAATGGTCCATTTAAAGTAGAGATTGATCTGATGCAACCCATTGATCCAAACAAAAGCCCTAAAGTACATGATCCAAAACTCAATCATATTGGTTTGTGGATTGATAAATTGGAAGAATGTGTAGAATATCTCACCAAACAAGGTGTTAGGTTTACTCCTGGTGGAATTCGTAAAGGTGCTGCAGGATATAATGTTTGTTTTATTCATCCCAAAGGAAATGAAGAGTTTCCACTTTGTAGTGAAGGGGTTCTTGTGGAACTTGTACAAGCACCGGATGATGTGATTAAAGCTCTCAGTTAATTATCGAAAAGGTAACAATCGATCGGTGAAATACCCGATCGATTTTGCATATTGAATGTAAGAAGTTTCCACTTCTATCGGAAGGGAATCTGTCCTAGAAAAAAGCCAAAGGAAATTGGGATCGGGGCCTCCGATCAGTGCGGTTTGGTATCCATTGCGGTCAATTTTCAAAATCAAATAATCACCAAAAAAGAAGGGGTAAAAAAAACTTACCTTAAGTTTTCCCACCTTGGGATTGGGTAGGAGTGCCTTGCCAACGAGTACATTTGTTTCACCCGTTTCTGTGGTCCCTTGGTTTGTTACACGGATCGAACCATCTTCTAACAGGCTGTAGTCTGCTGTGACTTGTTTGAGCCCTTTTTGAAAACTGGTATCAATGCGTTTGATTTCTTTCCATGTTCCTAAAAACCGGCTCCAATCGATATCTTTTTCGGCATAAGAATCAAAGTCAGAAGTAGAAAGATAAGTGAGTACACCGATGGTTAAAAAAGGATAGAGGGGATTTTCTTCCAAAGAATTTTTTTTGTCTTTGGGGATAGAGAAGTTTGTACAACCAGATACGAGGAGAATGGAAAGAGATCCCTGTATGATAAACTTTAATAAATCGGATCGGTAAACCATCTCTCTTTAGAGAGAGTTGGTTTACGAAATGAGGGTTAAAAATTTTATTTTAAGGAATTTTTTTCATGGGTCCATTTCCAATAAAAATAGGCCACAAGTGCTAAACTCGTTGTGATGATAAACTGTGTGAGATGGACCACTGTTGCATATACAAGTCCTTCGCCGGGATCTCGTCCAAGGATGATAAATCCAGAAATAATGGCCGCATGGAAAACTCCAATTCCAGAGGGGGCTGAAGGAATGGCGACACCCATTCCCCCCAGGAACATAAAAAGGAGAGCCTCTGGAAATTTAAGAGGCATGTCTATGAGTAAACCCGCAAGGGAATAGGAGATGGCATAACCCAAAACCCAAGTGGGAATGGAGTAGAGGACGGGTTTTAATAATTTGTCACCTTTTAAAAAGGATGAGAACTCCACTAAATGATGGTCTAACTTTTCTTCGTATAAACCATGTTTGCCGATGATTCCAAATATTTTTTTTGCCAATTGGCGTAATGGTTCTAAAAAATAACGAACTAAAACTAGGCCCACAATCATTCCTAAAATGACTAACGTGGAGATCAGTAAAAGACTTAAGTTTTTGGATTGCCCAAGTCCCATATAAAAAAGGGCAGCGGCTCCAATCACCACAACAGAACCCAAATCCATAACCTTCTCTAAAAAGATTCGGCTAAATAAATGCGTGAGTGGAAGTTCTGTATCTCGTTTGTTCATAATGAGTCGAACAAGATCTCCTCCTCTGGCAGGAAGCACCATATTGAGTCCCACACCGATGATGGCTGTGGTAAAGGCTTGCGAGAAACTAATTTTTTTCTCTAATAAATAATACCAACGAATGGAGAAGGGAACAAAGGCCCATAAATTGGAAAGAAAGAGCAGTGGAAAAATCCACCAATTGATTTTTCCTTCCAATCGTTCAAATTCGGTTAGGTCAAAGTTTTTTGAAAGGAAATAAACCGCGATGCCTGAAACTAAGATTCCAAATATTAATTTTCTCATTCTGTCCTTTTTAACCTGGTGGCCATTTTAGGTGACGACCACCTAGCAAGTGAAAGTGGATATGGTTGACTGTTTGGCCACCAAAATTTCCACAATTGTTTACCAATCGATATCCTTTTTCCGAAATTCCATTTTGTTCCGCAATTTTGGGAATGGTTTGAAATATTTCTGTAAGTATTTTGGGATCTAATTCTCCAATTTGATTCATACTTGTGATATGCATTTTGGGAATGATTAAAACATGGAACGGAGCTTGTGGAGTAATATCATGAAATATTAATATGTTTTCCGATTCGTACTCTTTTTTACTTTGGATTTCTCCACTGGCAATTTTACAAAAAAGACAATTTTCCATACTATACTTTCTCCTTTGAGAACACGAGAGATGCGGCACCTAAGGCTCCAGACAAACTTCCTCCCGCACCAATTTTTAATCTTTCATTTAATACAGGAAAGATGGAGGATCTGATTTCGGTTTCTAGTAATTTTCCGAATAGATCGTAAGATTTTGTAATTCCACCAACAAAGACCACCGCTTCTGGATTGAGTAAATGCACGGCATTTCTTACAGCATGGGCGAGGGCCAAGGTTCCAAAATGCAAAATTTCTTTGGCGATGGGATCTTCTTTTCTGACCAATTGAAAAAATTCCTCAGCATTCGCCAGGGACTTACCTGATTTTTCTAAATACCTACCAAAAAATCCTTTGGTAGAAAAATAACTTTCCACGCAGCCCTGAACCCCACATCCGCAAAGGGCTCCCCCAATGACAGAGGTAGTATGACCTATTTCAATTCCATTTCCCAAATATCCAGAATACAAAATGCCTCTGTTGACGAATCCACCACCCACACCGGTTCCTAAGGTCAGGATGAGTTGCGATTCTGTATTTTTATAATCCCCGAAGTAGGCTTCGCCTAAGGCCGCACAGTTGGCATCGTTTTCATACCAAACGGGAAGAGAGAATTCTTTTCTGAGTGATTCGGTTATGGGTAGGTTTTTTAAACCTTGCATATTGGCACTTGCGATCAAAACCCCTCGTTCATTGTCTAAGGGACCGGGCGAACCTACACCAATTCCTATTCCTTCTTTTGCCAGAGGACGGATGGTATCTTTTAAGATTTTTAAAAAACTTTCATTGTCTAAATGAATGGGTGTGGGAGAAATTTCTGTTTTTTGTTCCTTTCCTGTTTCATCGAAGAGGCTCGCACGAATGCTTCCCCCGCCGATATCCACTCCAATGGCTTTTCGCAAACTCATTCTCCTTTAATGACCTGCGAAAACTTTCCATTTTTCATTTCGTAAACCGTTTGAGCATCAAATGCTAACTTCATATCATGTGTGACAAGGATGATGGAATGATTTCGTTTGTTGTATTCTGCAAGCAGGAGTTGGACAAGATAACTGTTTTCAGGATCCAAATCTCCTGAGGGTTCATCAGCAAAAAGAATCGCCGGATCATTGATGAGGGAACGGGCAATAGCTGCCTTCTGGATCTGTCCCCCAGACAAGGTTCGGGGAATGGAATTCTGAATGTCACCTAACTTTAAATGTTCGATCAAATAATCGCATTTACGAATATAGTCTGCACTAGAAAACTTACGAGTGAATAGTCCCGGTAAAAGAATGTTTTCTCTGATGGTAAGATTTCCTACCAGTTCAGAGAACTGAAAAACAAGTCCAAGATCACGTGCTCGAATTTCTGCCAGGTTTTGTTTGGAAATTTGAGAAAGTTTGATTTGGTCATAAAGAATGTCACCTTCTGTGGGGGATAACATTCCCGTTAACATCGATAACAAAGTGGTTTTACCCGATCCAGAAGGTCCAATGATGGCCACATAGTCACCTTGGTTCACATCGAAACTGACTGAACTTACGGCTTCGTCTTTGCCGAATCGTTTGGTTAAGTTGTGGACACGGAGTAACATTATTTCTGTCTCCGGATCGATTTGTAAGGATCGATATAGGAACTAATTCCAATTGTGGGAACTGAAACTAAAAATCCAAGGGCAATAAAAAGAACCAAACATGTGAAAATGGATTTGATTTCGTTGGTCAATCCAAAGTCAGTAGGTGAATTTATATATCCAATGTTAATCATGATTGCCAGTAGGAAACTGGGTAAAAATAGGAAAAATAAGGACAAAGAATGAAGCCAAATGCAACCTAATCTGTTTCCTCCTATGGCCATCATGACTCCAATGTCACCCAGTCCGTGAAGGCAATGGAAGAAAAAGAGGGTCATCAAAGCAAAACTCGTAGAATAAAAAAGAATCTGCGGAGATTGGTCAAAGGAAACGATACTAGTAAGGGACACCCCAGAATACAAATGGAAGTGGATCCTTATAGCGAGTAAAAAGAATGTAAAAACCAGGGCTCCGACGAGGCCATAGGCCACCGAGTAGAGTCGATCCCGGAAGAGAAGTCGCAGCGCAAAGGAAATGTAGGTGAGTTGTATCACTTCCAGGACAGAATTGACGTAAGACTCTTTTTTACCAACTAAAATAGGAAAATAGGAAGTAGGCGAATTTGGCATTTTTTATCTTTGTGGGAGCAGCAGTGATTATGCTCGGGTTTCTCTTGACCTTCATTGTCGGTCAGAGACGGGATAGTTATGCCAAGGCTTTGAGCCTTGCCACTCTTGGGAACTTTTTAGATGCGAGGGCTCTAGTTCGGGAAAAACTCGAAGAAGACCACCAAAACCCCTATGGTCACTACGTCATGGCAAAGATTTATGCTATGGAGAACGATCCCTTAAACGAAGCCAAACACCTTGAAATCATTAAAAAGAACAACCGGTATACAAAAGAAATCGATTCGGTAACGGTTTCTAACCGCATTGCAGATATATATTATAACAAAGATTTTTTTGAAGAGGCCTTCTTTCATTATTTGGACACCATCCAAGCGGACAGATCCAACCCAGTGGCCTGCCTGCGTTTAGGGTTTATGGCTCTCGGACAAAAGGAATTTAAAATTGCAGAACATTTTTTTTCACGGATTCCGGAAGAGAAAATCAACCTTTCCTCTTACTTCATTGCCCGAGGGGTGATCTCCGGTGTGACCGGTGGGGGAAAGGAAAGAGAGTATTTTGAAAAAGCCTACAAACTTGAAAAATCACCTGTTTCCGGTTTTTTATATGCCCTCTCTTTATCTCGGGAGAACAAACACAAAGATGCTGTAAAAACTGCTGTTGCTGTCAGCGAGCAGATTGAAGACGAGTTTGTTCGGTTTACGCTCTTTCAGTTTTTAATGACAGAAGCCATTCTTATGCAAAACTTTCCAGAGGCTTTAAAGTATGGACGCCTTTGTATGGAAATGGCCAGACTCAATGCCTGGCCAAGTGAAATTATAGAAACTAGCATCCATTTTGCGATGATTACCATTTATATGGGTAGGCTCGATGATGCTTCCGAATATTTGATTGAAGCAGAAGCGGAAAGGTTAGATGACCCTGATGTAGTGGCTCTTGCCAATTTAAAATATAGATTGGAACGAGGGACTGGAACTGTTGAATCCCTAACTCATGAATACGACCTAACACGCGAACTTAATTTATTATCTGTGAACTTATTTCCGAACTCTCGTTATTTTGAGTTAAGCGGAATGCGTTCTTCCAAACCTTTTAATATCAAAGGGATGGTGGACGACAGTGGAAAAAAACTTACTTCCAAACTTGATATGTTGGGTTTGGATAAATTCGAAAAATTCATTAGCCTTCCTGGAACCAATTTTAAAAACCAAGCCACACGAATGGTAATGAGTTTGGGATTTCGAGTCACAAAAGAAATTTCGAATCCAGAAGCCGATGGTGTAAATTTACTGGCGTCATCCAAAGAAGATGTAAACAAAAGAGCGTTATTCCGTGTACGTAAATGGAAAGATGCAAAAGTATCTGATGTATTTTTACGTGAAATGACAAACCAAATGGAAGAGTTAGGTGCAAGCAAAGGATATGTGATTGGAAATTTTGATGTCACCGAAGCCGGTAAAAAAATCATAGCTGCCAGTAACGGTGCCCTTGAGATGTATAGCGGAGATTTGTTTGAGGACCTTCTCAACAAAACAATGTAATGCGATTTCAATACAAGCGAATTTGTCTTTTCGTTTTAATTTTACCTGTTTTTTACCATTGCCAAATCCAAACGAGTGAATCTGCAAAGGAAATTAACAAACTTCCGAAGTTATCGGAATCTAAAAACCTTAATTCTTCAATAAATTCTGAAACAAAAGAACTAAACTGTTTCATACCTATCAGAATGGGAAAGGTGTATGGAACTGGTCTTTCTAAATTTGACCAAACTTTTATATTAACCGAACTAAAAATTTTACTTTCTGATCTTTGTGAAAAGAAGTTTAGTCATCTTATTTCTCTTATCCATCCGACCCAAGGTTTGTATGTCGATGCGAAAGGGTATTGGACCATTGAGGAAGTAAAAAATGACCTAAAGGATCCGAATGGATACTTTCAGGTTTATTATTTTGACCAAGAGAAGTTGGACCAAAAAAAAGGAAGTGCGGGGAATTTGACGGTTCGCGAGGTTTTTATATCCGCAAAACAAGTATTTGTTGATTTTTATGTAAGTTCTAGTGAAGAAGTAGAAGTGAAATTTCGGTTTGAGGAAAATCCGAAACTAGAAAGGTATTTAATTAATCCCAGTTTTATGAAATCGGAGGGGAATTGGTATCTCCTCCGAATGTTTTGATTTAACGACTTCCTGTAATCACTTGTTTGACAATTTCAGAAGCAGTTGCTAGTGGATTGAGTTTTTTAGCATCTGATACTTGTTTTGTGGCCGTTTTTTCATCATATCCTAACTGGATGAGGGCAAGAGTTGCCAAATCCGTTTCTCTGTCTTCTTGGTCAGGTTTTTCCGATTCATCACTTAAAAAAGTTTCTAGTTTCTTTAAGTTTTGTTTGATTTCAAAAAGTATTTTTTCAGAAGTTTTGCCTTTCACTTTGGGAATTTTTTCCAAAGTTTTTCTATCATCTTCTTTTGCGATTTTATACAAATCATCCGCTTGAAAAAAAGATAAAATTTTTAAGGCAGTGAGTTCTCCGATACCGTGCAATGATTTGATGAGTTGAAAAAGTTCACGGTCTTTTCTTGTAGAAAATCCAAACAAACGTTGTCCTCTGTCTGTGATGGAATGAAAGATATGTAAAAATATCTCTTCTTTCATTTTATCCTTACATTCTAAATGTAAAGGGAAAGGAATATGGACTTCGTATCCGACACCTGCAACATCAAGGACCAGGTGATCCATTTCTAATTGAATTAATTTTCCACGTAAACTTGCAATCATCGTATTGGTTCCGCTTCCAAATTCTAGGAATCCATCTCTCTGGCGACAACTCTTTTGTTTCCTTCACGGGAACAATAGGACTACCGAAACATGTGGTTCTTCTTTGCCTGGTTTTATATAGAAAAGGAGGTTGAATTTTTGTCTTTCTTTAGTAAAACTTATGGAGTGAAACGAATCCGGTTATCAAAAAATCCAAGTCTAGCACAGTATCTGACTTTGGCAGACCTATTTAAAAATTTACCACATACGGTTCTTCGGGAAATGAAGGACAATACAGTTCGGGAATTTTTAGCGGGTGGTGAGGTATTATTCGAAGAAAATTCGGAAGGAAACGATTTATATATTTTAGCTGCGGGTAAACTTCGTTTCGAAAAACGGGGAGCTGATGGTTCGATTATCGATGTAGGTGAATTCAAAAGGCTTGATATCATTGGAGAACTTAGTTTATTCACGGGAGAAAAACGTTCGGCCACAGTAAAAGCAATCCGAGATTCGGAACTCATTCGGGTTCCGCGAGATGTGGCTTTGTCCATCTTACTCAAATACCCCGAAAGTCTTTTGCAAATTACAAAAATCATCGCAGAACGTTTGGCAAATGCCAAAAAAGAAAGTAGAGGATTTGTTTCGCTTCCCCGCACTTATTCAATTTTATCTGCACTTCCTAAAAATGTTTTGGATGAAATCATTCACAATCTTGGCCTTGTTTTTCTTCGTTATGGATCTTTTTGTGTTGTGGATGAATCTTTATTTTTAGATAGAACTAGCGAATTACAATCATTAGCTGAAAAAGACAGGGAACCATGGATCATTCGTTTTTTCTCTCAAATGGAAGCAGAATATGATTTTGTTTTTTACCTCTTAGAAGACAAAAAAGAATTTACCACTTGGGCAGAAAGAGCCCTTAGACAGTCCGATTCCATTCTATTTATCAAAGAAGCAACAGCAGATCCAAACTGCATTCAGTTAGAATCTTTATTAGATAAAAAACAAATCAAAGATAGAAACCAAATACTAGTGCTTCTCCAACCAAACCCAGTGGATGTGGTACAAGGAACTATCAAACATTTAGAAAAGAGAAAGTTCCATCGCCACTATCATGTACATTTTGACCGGTTGGATACCTGGGAAAGATTGGGGAGAGGGTTACTTGGAAAATCCGTGGGCCTTGCTCTTGGCGGAGGTGGTGCCAAAGGGTTTTCTCATTTAGGCGTGCTACGGGCTTTGGAAGAAAACCAAATTCCCATTGATATGGTTTCTGGAACTAGTGCGGGTTCCATTTTTGCTGCATTACTCGCAATGGGTGAAACGAGCAAAGGAAGTGAAGAAAAAGCCAAAGCCTTTTGGATCTCTAAAGACTTGTTAAATGAATATACGGTTCCTGTGTTATCTCTGACCACAGGAAAAAAATACACAGAAGCCATTCGGCAATTTTTTGGATCCATTCAAATTGAAGATTTATGGATTCCATATTATGCCATTGCCACTAATTTATCTCATTCAGAAATCACTGTGTTTGACAAAGGGGATTTATGGAAGGCGATTCGAGCAAGCACATCCATTCCAGGTATAGTACCTCCCTTTGTGGAGGAAGGAGTCGTTTATGTGGATGGAGGAGTTCTTGACAATGTGCCTGGAATTGCCCTAAAAGAACAAGGGGCAGGGAATGTTATCTCCGTAGATGTGTTTGGTGATATTTATCCTGACCAAGACCGGGAATTGTCTTCTTATTTTGACAAAACAAACCCAGGTGTGATGGCAAACCCATTCACTCAAATCACAAACCTAATCAACTTTAATGAAATCCTTAGGCCCAAGTTTCCACCCATTGGCGACATCATCATTCGTTCCATCCTTGCATCCAGCAGGGAAAGAATCCGACAAACAGAAAAAATATCTGAATTGTTTTTACAAATTCCTACTAATAATTTTGGGTTATTGGATTGGTTATCTTATGAACGACTCATTGAACTCGGATATATTTCTTCTATAAATAAAATCAATCGTAACAAAGAGAAATTTCTAAATCCTACTTTACAATAGATTTGATCTGTTATCATACAAATATGATTCAGAATCTTATTTTACGTTTGGTTTTTCTTTGTTTTTTATTATTTGGTTCGGTAACTTCAATATTTTCGCAAAACTTGGATTTGCTGGTAGAATCAGTTTATAATAAACAAGAATCACTACTAGTCCGTAATGAAATACGTAAACGTTTGGGCGATCGTGCCAATGATCCAGCCATCAAAGAAATAGTAAAATCTCTTCGAGTTTGGGCAGCATTTGAATCGATGCCACCATCGGAGTTTGCAGAGGATGTAGAACGATTTGTGATCTTAAAAGATTACGGTTTCCAGTGGGAAGACACAGAAGAATTAATTCCTTATTTTATCACTGCAAAACCAAATAAAAAAGACATTCCTTACTTAGGGAAATTTTTTAAGGAAATGAATCTTTCGAAAGTTTCTGAAGATTCAGTTCTAGAAATCTTACGAGTTGCTAAATCCAAACAATGGAGTGGTGCCTCAGTTCTTTTAGCTGGGCGGTTAGTTGTTTTATCTCAAAAAAAAGTACCAAATTCAATGACAACTATCAAAAGTTTGGAATTGGTACTTCCCAAACAATTTGAAACTTTAAGTGATACAAAAAAAACAAAGTTTCTAAAAGACTGGTATGCGGCATCTCCAAGTGCAATTGATGAAAAACAGTGGGAGATTGTTGCAGCAGATACCATTCAATTGAGTTCTAAAACTTTAGCAAAAGAAACCTTTCAATCCTCAGAAAGACGAACAGAAATTATTTGGAATGAACAAGGGGAATGGGTCACCAAAGAACGTCCCAAACTCGATCCCAATCTTATTTTTTTAGAAGAACAAATGACGAGTCCTTTATCAAATACAGCCAGCGATAAGGATAAACGTAAGTTAGTTGATCCTATAGGTCGTCAGTGGATCGGCACTCCTTACCTATATGGTGGGTATTCGAGAAGAGGTGTCGACTGTTCTGGACTGACAAAATCAATACTCACCGATCCAAAAATTGGTATGAATGAAAAAATAATTCCTCGTTCTGCCAGAGACCAATCACAGATTGGGAAGTCTGTTTCAAGAGAGAAACAACAGATTGGTAATTTAGTATTTTTCTCTGCTTCACCAAACACGAGTAAGATTACTCATGTGGGGATGGTTTTAGACAATGGCAATTTTATTCATGCCTCCACAAGCCGGGGTGTAGTCATTCAATCCTTAAACGAAAAATGGTGGAAAGAAAGGTATGTGACGGGCAGAGATATTTTTACGGTGGGAAAATAGTATGGGAAAAAAAAGAGCACTCGTTTTATCAGGGGGAGGTGCGAGAGGTGCTTACCAGGCAGGTGTTTTGCGGTATTTAGAAGAAATCCATTGGAAACCAGACATCATTTGTGGAACCTCTGTTGGTGCCATCAATGCTTGTGCCATTGGTTCGGGAATGGATTCCAATAGATTGTCTGAGTTATGGCTTAAACTCAACCAAAAACATATTATGAGGTATTCCATTTGGAATATGTTAAAAGGATTATTTCGAAGAAGATATTATCCTTTAGTGGAAACTGATCCCTTAAAAAAATTTATCCATGAGAACTTGGATTTTTCAAAGTTAAATGAATCTAAAACAAAAATCATCATATCTGCTGTGAATATTTTAACATCAGAACTTAAATTTTTTGAAAATCCCAATTTAAGAATTGAACATATTTTAGCATCCTCAGCCATACCAATGATTTTTCCTTGGCAGATGATTGATGGAGAACCTTATTGGGATGGGGGAGTGATGGCTAACACTCCGATCCTTCCTGCGCTCACTCATGAAGCTTCAGAAATTGTGGTAGTTTTACTTTCTCCTGTGGGAGGGGTTCAAATGATGGATGTTCCAGAAACCAAAGACGAGGCCTTAGAACGATTGTTTGAATTGTATCTTCTCGGTTCATACCGAAGCATAGAACAAGGTTTGGAGTATCGAAAGGCTGTGATGAAAGGCCTTACTCCCATTGAGAATTTTTTATTAGGTTTACGAACCCAGTTTAAAAATGCAAAAATTTCAGTCATTGCCCCCAAACGAATGTTAGGGCTAGTGAGTATTCTTAATTTTAAAAAAGAGCAGGCAGAATTACTACTGCGACATGGTTATGAAGATGCCAAAGAATTTTTTTTAACGAAACCCTAGTTCAGAGTATAGTTTTTGGGAAGGTTAAATAAAAAGTACAACCTTTCCCTAATTCACTTTTTACTTCAATCGATCCTTTCATGGCTTCTATTTGGTGTTTGGCAAGGAATAATCCCATCCCTTTCCCTTCGATGTCTTGGCGCAATCGGAAATTCATTTTGAATATTTTGTCGCCATGCCGACTAATATCAATTCCTGGACCATTGTCAGTGATTTCAATTTTTAAAGAATCTTCAGTTTCTTCATACGAAACAAAAATTTTGCAAACTTGATTTGTATTGGAATACTTAATGGCATTGTTTAGAATATTATTCACGATGCTATCGAAGTAGGCTTGAAAACCTAAAAGTTTTAGATCTTCTGGCAATTGATTGGTAAACTCTATTTCACGATTGGCTCCATTTTTTAAGAGTAAAAGTTGGGCATCGATACTTTCTTTGATTAAGATTGTTGATTTTGGAAGTTCCTTTGAATCTTTCTCAATATTCAATAGTTCATTTAAATTACGAATGATTTGATCCAATTGATAGGATGAAGATTCAATAAGACCTAATAATACCATATTGGAAGGTGTTTCCTTTAACATCGAAGTAAGGCTTATTAAATTAGCAATTGGTGCCCTGAGGTTATGCGAAGTAATATAAGTATATTCTTTTAATCTATCGTTTTGTTTTTTTGTAATTTGAACTAGGGATTCCAATTCTTTATTTTTTGTTAAAAGTAATGTTTCTTTTTCTAGAAGTGAGTCTTGGATGAGTTTTTGATCATGGATGTTTTGAATGGCTCCATAAAATCCAATACATGTATTTTCCAAAAATTTTGGTGTGGCAATGATTCGAATCCAAAATTCATATCCTGATCCCGCACGGACAAGGCATTCTAAATCAAAATTGTCCTTAGTTTTGATACAGTGACTTTCTTTTTGATTGATAATGGTTCGAAATAATTCCGTTCCGAAAAAACTTAAATCAGCTCCTTCAATGTGATTGGAGGACTGAACTAGGATTTCAGTGGCGACAATGGAAAGAGTGATTTGTTTTTTTGTTAAATCATAGTCAAAACTTCCCACTTTTGCCAAACGATTGGTTCTAAGGAGAAGTTCTTCCATCCTTTTTCTATCCGAAATATCTCGGTTCTGGATCACGATACCATCGTTAGTTGGCAAAACTTGGTGATAATAATAACCGGGTGCCACATAATTTCCAGGAATTTGGAATTCTTCTTCTAAAGGGGTATTTGTTTCTGCTACTTTTTTATATTTTTCAAAGAATCCGTTTTCACGATTGATAGGAAAAAGTTGGCAAATTCCTTTTCCAATTAATTCCTCTTTTTTCATTCCAAGTTGTTCTACAGCTTTTTCATTTACATCGGAGATAATAAAATCTATGATTTCTCCATCTCTATTTTTTGATGTTTCCAAAAAGTAAATGGCTTCCAGGGCAGATTTCATAGCCGCTTGGTATCTTTGGCTACTAGATATGTATTTTAATTCTGTTTCTTTTTCGGAAGTGATATCTTTGACAGCACCGATGATTGAATTTATTTTTCCTGTATCGTTTAGAATGGGGCGAGTGTAGTCACGTAACCATTTGATTTTTCCAGACTTGGTTCGGATACGGTATTCCACCACACCCGTTTCTCCCTTTAAAATTTTTGTCATTCGTTCGGCTAAATAGGTTAAGTCTTCCTTAAGTATGATATTAAACCAACCACCTAATTTACCTATTTCTTCAATGGAATATCCGGAGGTTGTTGTCAGTTCTTTGGAACTCCATTCCGCTACAACTTCGCCGTTAGTTATGTTTGCTGTATATATATAATCAGAGGTTAGTTCTGTAACTAATTGCAGTCGATCTTCTAAAACCAAAGTTTCTGTAATATCTCTAGAAACTCCCACAATTTCTTTGATGGCACCATGTCCATCTCGGATTGGATTTTTTACGGTTTCTAAAATCCTTGTGATATTATTTTTAGTGATATTAGGTTCTCTTCTTACATAACTTGTGATGCCAGTCTCAAAAACCTTCTGATCTTCAAAATTATATGCTTTGGTATATTCTTTTTTGTTGTAATCGACATCTTGAATTCCAATTAACTCTTGTTTGCTGACGCCGTAAAAATCAGCACAAGCTTTATTTGCATACGTAACTTTGAAATTTTTATCCTTACAAAAAACTAAATCGGTAATCGAATCTAAGATTTGTGAAAAATATATTTCTCGTTCTTTTAGATATTGTTCTAATTCTTTTGTTTTGCTGAGGTCTGAAAAACTGGCAAGTAGGTGAGTTGTATTTCCTTGTTTATCTTTGGAGCTATAGGCAGTAACCGCTATGTCAAAAGTGGTACCATCTTTCCTTTTGGCGGTAATTTCACCCGTCCATTGTGAATGGTTAAGTATTTCAGATAAAATAAGTTTTGTTTTTTCAACTTCATCTGTGAACTTAAGGGTGTTTTGACCAATCACTTCATCCAAGTGATCGTAACCCCAGAGAGAAAGGAAGGCTGGGTTAACGTATTCTAGGTTTCCTTCTAAATCGGAAATGACAATCGCTTGAACCGATTGTGTTAAAATGGTATTGATAAGTCTTTGGTCTGTAAGTTCCAATGCCATCTCCATAAAATTAGGAGACGGTAGCAATTGGACAAGTAAAATATAATTAATTTCTGGAGCTGACCATAAGATAAATGGAATGGGCACTGTATTCAAAAGATTGTGCCAGTGAGTTTGGATCAATCCTTGAATTTCCATATCCAACTTCTCTGATATAGGTAACTGAGATGGAAGATTTTGATGTCACCCAAGAAAATCCTAAACTGAGTCCCTTATTTCGGGAATATTCATTTCTAGGATTTGTTCCCGACCTTGCTAGTTTGTAAATTACACTGGTGTCACCAGAATTTGCTTGCACTTGATTTCCAAATGTGTTTTGCAAATACAAATCGACTGCTGACTCTGTCCAAGAGATTGGTTTTGTATTAGGTTCGTTTGTATAAATACCGCCTAACACAGAAAACGTGTCTGCTAAGTAGTATTCCATACCTGCTGCAAAATTGGTAGTCGATACCCTTGTCAATTCCCTAATTTCTGTATCGTTTATGGTGTAAGTGATCTTTCTACCGAAGGAACTAAATTCATCTTGGTTTCTTCTCGTTTTATATCCAGTTGTATGAATCATATCAAAGGATGCTAAAAACCGGGAAGTAGGGAAAAAAGCGATTCCAAACCGTAACTCAGAAGTTTGCGGAATGGATGTAGTAAGTTTTGGTTTTTGGGTTAAAACTCCCGCTTCAATGGAAGAAGCACCATCTCCTGTTCCTTCTATAAAATCGATAGCTGATGTCCCAGGCCTTCTTGTTGAGTCTGCGTAAACTTCATTGTAAAGACGATTTCCTCCGGTAACAAAGGTTCTGCGGTAACTCATTCCCAGGGAAACTTTTTGGGCTGGTTGGTATTGGATTCCAAGCACTGGCATAAGTGCAGAAGTACGACGGTTGTCAACGTAGGAACGCATTACATAACTTAGATCAGAGAATTGTTGGAATTGTGTTCTTGACACTTCCTTTGTATCATTTACATAATAGAGTGTGGCACCAAGTGAGAGTTTGTCGGATAGTAGATAGGCAGCACTTGGTCCCACTAAGAGTTGGTTATATCTTTCTTTGGTGTAATTTCTAGTTGAATTGATTGTGGGCGAAATCAAAGGATAATTGACTTGGTCTACTCGGTTATAGGTATAATTATAAGTGTTTACAATGGAGAAGGCAAATTTCCAACGATCAAAGTTTTTTAGTAAACCAATGAAGTTAGGATCAAACCCTTGGTGAGTTTGGTTGTAGATTTGACCTGGTGTGTCTATATTGATATAACTTCTTTTAATGTCTTTGAAATTGCTCGCAGAGATGGAAATTCGATCGTTATAAGTAAATCCAAGTCCTGCTGGGTTATAATAAGCACCAGAAGGGTCATCGGCAATGGCAGTAAAGGCACCACCGAGTCCTGCGGCCCTTTCCCCATAGAAACCTTGGATATTATGAAAGGGTTCCGAAGCAAACAGGAAACTTGGGTATAGGAATAAATAGGTTAAGAGATTTCGAATTTGTTTTTTATTTAACATGATTTTGTTTTAAATTATACTTAGTATCGTTTTCAATATTAAAGTTGGTAAATGGTATTGGTTATAGTAGGGGTGCCTACGTAGACTTCATTACCATTTGCATCTATCGTATACCGCCAAACAACAGAACCTACAACCTGGTCGGCTGTCCCGTAAAAATCTACATAATAAACAGGGCCGCCACTATTCACATTGTTAAAAAACTCACCCCATCCTATATACTCATCAGGATATACATTTGGGTCCACACCTGCCGGCATAATTACGAAAGCATCGTATTCGCTTCCTACACCTTGTCCCACTCCGCCACCAGGTAAAGCTATATTAAAATCAACAAAGGCATCCCATTCAAACTCGTAGGCGTTGGCACCTGATTCGTAAAATTGTCCATAGAGATCGCTGTCATAGTAACCTAACTCTTCATAGTCATTTGTAGAATTGCCAACATCATAATAATCGACGGCAAAATAACCCGTATCCCCATTTTCATCATAGGTTTCTTCTAAATAATATTCTTCTTCATTGTAATTATCAATGTATTCAGTAGTTACATAACCACCAAAATCATTGGTTTTTCCTTTGACTGTCGTTGTGATTTTATCTCCGGAGCTTGTATCGTAAACATTGCTATAACTGAGAGTCACACATTTATCTGTATTGGCTGTCGTATCTTTTTCACATTCTTCAAAGGTAAACCTGGTTGTGGATTTATCCACATTTCCAGAACCTGAAGTGACTTGTTTGATATTGAGGATGGCTTTATCTTTTTTTCCCTCTTGTGTGATGTATGTGATTGATGCATCCACACTCAAAGAAATTCCGAACACTTTTAAAGAGCGAGTGATGGAGCTAAAAATTTTTGATTTGTCTGATTTGAATTTGATACTTTTTTGAAATTTATTGTTAGCAGGACAAGGTTGTGGTGTTCCAATGGATTCAGCAAAAGAATAATCAACTTGCACATCGTATTCATTGGAAAGTTGACGGTATACCATTGCCGGAGTGGGTACCGCTTGTCCAATAAAAGGCAAAATACCTTCATTTTGAAGGCTGATCAGTTCGCCACGTGCTTCGTCAGCACTTAGACCCAACCTTTCCATTCCTTCTAAAAATTCGTCTTCCATAGATTGAGTGATGCGCACAGTAGAAGCACCACCGGGAATACAAACTCCAGGTTTCGATTTTGCAGTTTTATAAGCACCACTGATAAGAACTAAATCTCTTTTGGAATCTCGTAAGATCTCAGATACGATGGACGTTCCTTCGGTAAGAAAGGCTTGGCCTGTGAATCCCGCGTCAAATGTATCCTGGGCAATGCCTTTGGTTTGCGAGAGTGATTTTACCGATTTAGGTGTTTTTTTAAGCGAAGCTCCCAGACCAGAAGAAGGTTTACGAATGGAACGAGGGACTGCCACACTAAGATTGGATGGAAGTTCTGAGTCTATACTGGAGTTTAATAAACTTCGGATTAGAAAGCGAGTGATTAAAGCTTCTAAGGAATTACTTTTATCTTTTTCTTTTTTACAGCCAACAAATGCGATGGAAATGATAAAGAAAATTAGAAATAGACGATTCATCTCGCATTCATTCCATGTATTCGAAAGGAAATGTCAATTCTAAAGTCATTCAATAAAAAAAGAGTTTCCAAACCGTTACGAAAAAACATAATTTCTTGAATGAGAGCACTGTCTCACTTCTTTTTGTTTCTAATTTTTGCACATTCCGTTCTTGCCAAGGGCAATGTATACGTACAAAGCACAAAGGCAAAACTTCTTTCTCAGCCAAAACTGAGTGCCGATGGTTCCCCATTACAAATGGGTGAGAGTTTATCACCAGTCAGTGAACAAGGACTCTTTGTCCAAGTAAGAGCCGAAGGGAAGATGGGTTGGGTATCAAAACTATTTGTATCTCCACTCCCTCCTGGAAACCAAATCAAATTGGGTGTTACATCTAATTCCTCTGAAGCTGTTGTTGCCAGGCAAAGAGCTTCTGATTTTACAAAAACCGCAGCAGCAAGAGGGCTTTCGGAAACCCAAAAAATGCGTGTTCGTGGGGAAGGAGATCTGTATGACTTCGAATCCCTTCGCTGGTTAGAGTCCGTATCCTTTGACACAGAAAATACAAACACTTATGGGGGATTTACTAAGTTTGAAAATTCGAATATCCGAAATTTCTTTTTTAGTAATTCAGAACCAGAAGTTTTAAAAGAAACAAAAGCAGAAGTCAAACTGGGCAGGTCTCTGGCTGCCAGACTATTAAAAAAATACACATTGGTCAAAGATTCCGAGCTAACTAGTTATTTGAATGGAGTCACTTCCCGATTAGCAGCTGTTTCTTCCAGAAGAGATTTGAACTTCCGCGTAGGAGTGATCGAATCCCCTGAAATCAATGCCTTTGCCTGCCCTGGTGGATATATTTTTTTGACAACAGAAAGTCTTAAAAAGATTCAATCAGAAGTGGAACTTGCTGGAATCATCGGACATGAAATGGGACACATTGTACTCTTTCATAATGGAGAATTCCAACAATCCAATGAATTTATCGATGTTTTTTCAAGCCTACTTGCTCCCCCAGGGACAGAGGTGGTGAATGCAGCTACATCTACCCTTTTGGAGGAAATGGAAAAACAACTGTTTGAAACAGGACGCGATATGAAATTGGAATTAGAAGCTGATGAGGCAGCAGTTGGTCTCACAAGCCAAGCTGGATTTTCCCCCGTCGGATTATCGAGTTATTTAAATACATTATCCAAATCAGACGGGACAGATTCTTTCAAAAAGACCCATCCCGATACCACAGTTCGCATCGCCAAACTAGTGTTTTTTGAATCTACGACTACAGCAGAAATTCCTACTAATCAAAAAGACCGCTGGCAAGAATTCAAATCAAAATTAAAACCATGAAAAAACAAAATTTTTTTTATCCATTTTTCCTAATGGTAATTGTACCTGGAATCTTTTTAGGTATCATTTACTTATTAGGTTATTCGCAGACCTTAAATCGAAAATTATCCGACTCATTTTTCCATTTACTTCCTTCGCACCATAAACTTTCCAACGACATTGTCATCATTGATATCGATGAGCAGAGTATTGCAAAGTATGCAGACCATCCTGAGCTTGGGCAGTGGCCTTGGAAAAGAAACATTTATCCGACACTGATTGGTTATACAAAACTTATCACCCGTCCCAAAATCACCATTATTGATATTATGTTTACAGAAAGGTCAGACTATGATGATGCCTTAGTGGCAGCTAATATCAATTTGGGGGAAATTTCTCATGCGGCAAATTTTAGAGATGGTGGAATTGTTATACCTAGAAAAAATGAGGAAGATTTAAGTGAAAAATTTAATGTTCCTTTGCCCTTAGAAATCCCTTTTCCAAAGTATGAAAATGTTTCGTTTCCGATTGGAGAAATTGGGGAAACATCTCCAATGATTCATGTTGTTAATGTCATTCCAGATGGTGACGGAATCCTTAGAAGGTTTACACCATTTATTCGTTGGAAAAATAGACATTTTCCAACAGTTGCAGTACAGGCATTTGTTACAGGTTTACCTTACAAAACAGAATGGAAAGACGGTAGGTTTTGGATCGAAAGAGGGGAAATCAAACGGGAAATCCCATTAGGAAAAGACGGACTGGTTCGTGCCTATTTTTATACAGAAAAAGAACTCCGAAACATACCACGTTATTCTGCAGCCGGTATCATTGAATCTTTAAACCAGTTGAACACGGGTGAGGTAGAAGATCCAGAAAAACTTCTTGTACCACCTTCTCTTTTTGATAATAAAATAGTGCTTATCGGCACCTCTGCTGCCTCCACTCATGACGATGTGGTAACACCCCACGGGCTTTTTCCAGGTGTAATTGGCCAGGCAGTTTTTGCCTCCAATCTGATCGAAGGACATATGTTACGTGAACTTCCGGAAATTTATGGAGTTGGATTTACGTTGTTCATTCTATTTATTGGTGTTCTAGTTTTATTTATCAATCAATGGCATCTATTAAAGAACTTATATCCCATTTTTGCCGTATCTTTGTTTGTAGGGGTATTTTATTTTTTATACCGCATGGACATGGTAATTGCTAGTTCTTCCTTTGTGATTGCTTTTCCCATTTCTTATCTACTTGGATTTGCTTACCTTACATATACGGAAGGAAAAGAAAAAAGAAAATACAATAGTATCTTACGAAACTTAGTCGATCCAGGTGTTGTCAGTGAAGCTCTAGAAGATATGGACTCCTTAAAAAAGGGAGGAGAGTGGGAGATCACTGCTTTTTTCTCTGATGTGGCTGGATTTTCTTCTATCAGTGAAGAACTAAGCGCAAGTGATCTTGCTCGTTTGCTAAATGAATATCTTTCTGCCATGACAAAAATCCTAAAATCCAATTCTGGAACATTGGATAAATATATAGGTGATGCGATTGTCGGGATATTTGGTGCTCCCATCCAAAACCAAGACCATCCGAGACTTGCTTGTAAAACCGCATTAGAAATGTTAGTCGAAATAGAAAACCTTCGAACTCATTGGCAAGAGAAAAATGATTATACAGAATCAGCAAGAAACATGGCCTTTCGTATTGGTCTCAATTGTGGGCCGGCTAAAGTTGGTTTTATGGGAACGGATAGTTTAGCTTCCTATACAATGATGGGTGATACTGTCAATTTAGCGGCAAGGTTAGAAGCCGCTGCGAAAGATTATGGAGCCTCCATTCTCGTTTCTGAAAGTATAGAGTCGGTTTGTAAGGAAGAATTTCATTTCCGTTTTTTAGATTGGATTCGGGTGAAAGGAAAGGAAGCCCCTGTTAAAATTTTTAGTTTAGTTTGTTATTTATCGGATTTAAGTCCAACCATGTTAGAAGCAGAAAAAAAATATGAAGAAGGTTTTCAGTTTTATTTAAATCGAGAATGGGAAAAGGCAATAAATTCTTTCGAAAAAGTTTTGGAAATATATGGACAAAGGGATGTGGCAAGTAAACTCCTCATCGAACGATGTAAGTCTTTATTTAAAAACCCGCCACCTGTCGATTGGGATGGTGTGTTTACTAGAACCTCAAAATAAATAGAATCATTCTAAAAATAAAGCGAATGAACAACAATTGGAAAAGGAAATTATCACTATGGGCGAAAAGGAAACAAATGCAATTTGTTGGAAATTAACATTAGGGTTAGAATTGTTAACTTCAATACTTGCGGTTCCGATTGGCGTTTTGTTTATCGTGTCTGGCGGAGGATATAACTTAGAGAAGGCGATTTCTGTAGTTCTTGGAGCAACTATTGCTCTCACTATATCTTATATCATTCCAACCATTCGTTTTTTTCGTTTACGTAGGTTAATTTTAGAAACAAAACCAAATCATTTTTCGAATCAATCTTTGGAAGCAAAACAGGAAATCAAAACAAAACTTCTTAAGTTTCCAAAAAATAATCTTGGTTATTTTTTAGTACAGTGGACCTTTGGGATACCCACTGCAGCGTTAATTGCTTTTTTATTTTTCACACCTACGATAGTTGAAATCATTCCCTATATAATCCTACCTGTAATCATTTATCCCGTGTTAGGTGTCTCCCATTTTTTCCTTACAGAGCTTCGATTGGCGCCGGTTTTATCATTACCTGCTTTAAAAAATCTCCCATTGGAAGTAGGGAAGATTCCCAAAATCGGAATTTTTCCTAGAGTGTTTTTTACCATGCTTGCTGTTTTTAGTATGAGTATGACAACACTTGGTTATTTACTGGGAGCGCAAGTAACAGGAATCATTCAATTAAATAATGCAGCCCTCACAATTGGGTTACTCGCATTATTCATTTGTATCGCCATTTATATTTTGACCTCACTTTTTGTGAGGGCTATGAAAATGAATACCGTTCAAATGGTAAACTGTTATGAGGCATTAGCAAATGGTGACCTTAGGGAAAATGTTTCAATGATTTCTGTAGATGAGTTGGGTCATGGAACTTTATCTCTAAATTCCTTTATTGAAAGTATTCGTAAAATTACTTCTGGTGTCATAAAAGAATCAGAACGAGTTAGTAATGATTCCAAAGTCATTTCGACACAAACACAAGGGTTATCGCAAGCAATGATGGAACAAGCATCCTCTACAGAACAAATGTCTGCTGGTATTGAAGAAATGTCGGCAAGCATTCGTTCGACGGCAGTTGGAGCCAAAACACAAAATAAGATTACAAAAGATGCACTTCAGTCCCTCGTGGAAATGGAATCAGTTTTAGTGGAGGTGCATTCATCTATGGAACGTACCAATTCGGAAACTAAAAAAATGGAAGAAGAAATTGTTTCCGGACAAACTACATTAAGATCAACACTAATTGCTATGGAAGAAATTGAAACGAGTGTGGAACATACAGCCGATGTGATTCAGGTAATTAGTGATATTTCAGATAAAATTGGACTTTTGTCACTGAATGCTTCTATAGAAGCGGCAAGGGCAGGAGAAGCAGGTAGAGGATTTGCTGTTGTTGCGAGCGAAATTTCTAAATTAGGGGAACAAACCTTGCAAAATACAAAACGAATTTTAGAGGCAGTGGATAAAGCCTACGAGGCATCTAAACTCGGAAGGGCTGCCGTTTCTAATACAGAAAAAACTTTTTCACAAATTGGTAGTGCCGTAGAGACTACTGTACATTTAATCCAAACTTCATCTGAAAAAACAAAAAAACAAATGTTAATTGCAAAAGAGGTAAAAGAAGGATTTTCCGACCTTACACGTTCCGCAATGGAGATTGAACAAAACACGGAAGAACAAGCGCGCACTTCCTTTGAGTTATCACAAAGTGTCGCGACCATTTCCGAGGGAACAGAATACCTGAATCAATTTGTTGGCGAAATTGATAAACTATGTTTAACACTCTCCGAACAAGCAGATAATCTCAAAAAAGGAATTAGTTTCTTTCGAATCGAATGATGTTGGGGGCGCCTCGCCATTTGGCGACCGCGCTTTTCGCTCCTATCTTTCCCTACGGGAAAGGATATCCGCTGCAATCGCTGGCGTGAAGAATCTATATTGGTTTTTTGATTGTACCTTGAAGATACAAAACGGCAGATCCTCCAATGGATACTCTTTCGTTTTGTAATTCGATAAAAAATTCGGCTCCTCTATTTGATTTTTGATAAGACTTAAAAATATCTTTTTTTAGTCTCTCCGAAACGAAAGGAGCTAAACTACAATGAGCAGAACCTGTAGCAGGGTCTTCTGGAATACCAAGTCCAGGTCCAAAAAATCGAAATTCATAATCATCAGATGAAGATTGCGCATGGTTGATCCAAAGTGCAATATAACCTCTATTTGTTGGTAATTCTTTTAATTTATGGAAATCTGGATTTAAGATTTCTATGTCTTGTTTTGATTTGTAAAGAAAGATAGTATCTTTTCCTTCCCAAATTTCCTCTGGTTCCTTTCCCAAAATGGAAACTATTGTTTTTGGGTCGATACTGGTATTTTTATTAAAATTTGGATAAATGGGGAAATTCATATAAATCAATTCTTCTTTTATGGAAATGGGTAAATTTCCTGATTTGGATAAAAATTGAAATTTAAGTCTGGATTCCTGATAATGATTCTTTAATACGTAACTAGCTGCCAAGGTTGCATGACCACAGAGGTCCACTTCGACTTGAGGAGTGAACCAACGAATTCGGTATTCAGCACCTTCTTTTACCACAAAAGCAGTTTCGGAAAGATTGTTTTCTTTTGCAACGTTTTGCATCCATTCCTCTTTCGGCCATTCAGGTAGGATTACAACAGCCGCAGGATTTCCTGCAAACTCCGAATGGGAAAAGGCATCGACAATAAATAATCTTTGATCCATAGATTGATTTTATCAATAAAATATGAATTCACCTAGTATACAGTTTCAAAAATAAAAAGTATACAGTGACGATTCTTTTTAACGATCAGAAGGAATGTTTAATATTAGTTTAACGTTTCTCGGATTCTTCTAGTAAGCTATTGGCAGTTCTTTTTACAATATCGTTCACTAGATGGTCCAATTCCTTGGCCGATTTTTTTAAATAGGAATATATTTCGTTCGTCGTTTCTGGTGTTGTTTCTGAATCCAAAAGATTGATAAGACCTAAAATATTGGCAAGAGGGCTTCGTATTTCATGGGATTGGATTCTTGCTATTTCTTTTAATTCAAAAATTTGTTTTTGTATTTTGTTATCAGCTAAAACTTTTTCTGTAATGTCTACAATGATGGCTGAAACATAATTTGTTTGGTTAACTACAAAACTATTTAGGCTGACTTCTACTTGGATTTCCGTTCCATCTTTTTTGACTGCCGATGTGACTTGGTTTTTTCCAATTCGCATGGGTCTTGGAGCTTGGAAGTATCCTTCAAGCAACCTATCATGGCCTTTTCTATGGTGCATAGGAACAAGAAGTTCCACGGGTTGGTTGACGAGCTCTTCTCTTGGAAAACCAAAGGTATTTTCTGTTTCTAAATTGCAGTGGCTGATTTTCCCTTCTCGATCCACGATAAGAATGGCATTGGGTGCTGATTCAATTAAGTTTCGAAATTTTTGTTCACTTTCAGAAAGGGCAATTTCCATTTTTTTTCGTGCATCAATATTTTTACCACGTAGACAAATACCCATTAGTTTTTTTTCTTTATCATAAGTCGGATTCATTTTGTATTCGAACCAAATGGATATGGAATTGATACTAGCAATTCTTTCTATAATGATGCTTTGGCCCATAAGTGCCTTTTGAAATAATTCAAAGAATACGTCTTTGTCACCTGCAGTGACAAACTCTCGATAATCATCTCCAATATTTATGGTTTTTCCAGAATAGGCAAGGATGGTATCTTTTAGGTTTTGGTTAAAGGCAAGCACTGAATAATCGAGACCCATAAGCACAATGGCATCGGTCGAATTATCTAAGATCATTTGTGCGTAATTAGAAGAATCTTCAGGAAACATTGGTTATCTATGGCATTTTTTTCCCTGATCGAATTCAGGAAAGAAAATTTAAATGGGTGGCAAAGGCTAAGTTGCCTCATGCAGAAAAACTGCTGATTGTCTAATTAAGGTTTTAGATTAATTCTAATTGGATGGGGATCTTGTTTGTTATTTCTTTGTAAGTAAAATTATATTGATTATAATCTGTACTAATAAAAGAGCAAAAATGGATCCTCCAATTCCGTAAATGATTCTGGCTTTATTTTCTAATTCGTCTATACGAAATTGATTCATTAAAAAGTAAACATCTGCATTCGAGGTAATGTAAATAAATTCTTTTTCTTTTTCATCCGGTTCTCTGTTAGCTTTGAGTTTTATTGGAATTTTTGAAACATCTTCATCGTGAAGTATTTTTCCGGATAGCTCTATATATCTTTCCTTAATTAGTGGGTTCGTTCTCCACCTAACATATGCATCACTATAGAAACGAAAGGCGGACTTGAATTGTTTTCTGGAATAAAAGTCCTCTCCTTTAGCGATCCATAACTCAGTTTCTAATAGTTCTAATTTTGTTTGGTCTATTTTAGAATTTTGAAATTTGCTGAGGAGGTCTTCCGCTTCAGAAAATTTTTTTTCCTTTAAATTGTATCGAAATAGAAATGTATCTTCTTCGGAAACGGAATCGGCTATAATCATGGAGCCGAAAAGAAGTAAAAAAACTAAGCATATCTTTTTCATATTTATCTACTTAAAATTACCGCTTTGTGTCCGAATCTACTTCTCGGCATATTAACTGATTCTGGAACCCAAGGATTTCCACCTGCATTGGCTAAGTCCAAAGAATAGACTTGGTCTACGGGAAGGTTAAATTCTGATGCTCCCCCAAATAGATATAGTTTTCTTTTTTCATAGGAAACTTCCATAGCAGGATAGTATAAGGCTATGGGTGTATTGGAACCTGTAACAAATGCATTGGAAGCATTACCTAGGAAGGAGTATTCAAATCGATTTGAATTTGTAACGGCTGTGACTGGTTGTGATATATTGGTTCCTGTGGAACCGCCAACAACAAATATTGCTGGAGTATCAGTAGGGTAAGGATCTGTGGAAATAGGTCTGTAACAGGCATAACCTGATCCATGTCTTGCAAGAGAAATGGAGGCTTCAATTTTTCCAGAAGTTGAATTAAGTGAAGGGGCATAAGCATCAGTTGTTGCATAAGCTAATCCGTCAGAATAAAATCTTCCCCCTGTAAAAATTAAACTTCCGTTATAAGTACATCCTGCCATGTCGATACGAGGAAAAATATTGGTACTTGATAAGAGGCTAACCCATGTACCACTGTTTCCAATATTAGGGTAAAATTTATAAACAGTATTAAATATAGTACCGGTAGTCATATCCGTCGTTGTTGTTCCACCTAGGATAACAATTTCTTCATCGAAAGCACCTGCGACCCCACCTTGTAGAGTAGAGGGCATGTCTGCCAGACTCTTGTTCCAAGTATTGGTTAAAGGGTCGTATGCTTCTACAATTCTACTCATCGTATAAAAGGCACCATTTTTGATAATTCCACCAATGACATAGATTTTGTTTTTAAAAGATACTACTTGAGCATTAAGCCGGGGTGTGGGAACATTTGTAACCGCAGGATGCCAAATATTTTCTACAGGATCGTAATAATCTATTTCGCTGACTGCATTTTTGTCCGAACCTATTCCTCCTACAATCCAAATGCTTCGGCGAAATATGACAGCATTGTCAGATAGTGTTTTAAAAGTAGATGGAATTCCTAATCCTATTTCTTTGATTCCGCAGGAAGGTATATAACTGTAATCTGAATCAGTAATTAAATTGGAAAGAGAGACTGCGTGAAGTTCACTATCAAGAAATGAAGTATCTACATTATTATAATTTGGCCCTGTGGTGACTAAGAAACCTGGAACTTTCCCTGAACATTTCCAGCTAACAACTGCTGAGTTGGTGGATATATTTGTTACAAGTTGCCATTCAATTTTTGCTGTATTTGCTTTTCCTCCGTCCGTGAGCGGATTTGCACAATTCCATAGTGTAAAAAAGATAAAAAAGAAAAATGTAATTTTATATTTCATTAAAAATTGACTCCACCTGATAATTCTAATCCTGAGCCACAATGAGTTTTTTCTATTTCAAAAAAACATAAGTTTTTCCACCCAATTCGATAGAAAGAAGGTCCATATTTTAATCCCTGCCAACCTAACTCAATATAGGCAGAAGGGTTTGTGCCATTTTTTGCATTATTTTGGTCGAAACGATAGGTAACGGATGATGTTCCTATTCCGACAATTCCATAAAAATCTAATAAAGGATTGGATTGAAAGACTTTTGATTGGTGTAGATAAACATATCCAGATTGTGTAGTAACCTCTTTTAAAGGTCCAGTCGATTGTAAGTATTCAAATTTGAATCCTAATTGGTATGTGTTTTTAAATCTTAAAAATGCGGGTTCGGTAAAGGCAGAAAGACCAAAAAGCGGAGGAGTCTGGTTTCCTAAAGGTGGGAAAAGTGGTAAATAGGTAATGCTTCCGCCAACTCTTGTTTGGTTGTCCAGTTTATCGTTTGCTAAATAAACAATTGGAAATTCCGGACGATCGTCGGCTTCTGACACAGTGTTTTTAATTTCGCTTCTATTTATGGTTAAAAAACCAAGTTCAGATTTAATGATTACTTCATCTTTGTTTTTATCAGCGATCGTTCCTTTGATAACACTACCATTTTTTAATGATAAAATTGCGATTTTGTAGGAATTATTGGTTTGTCCATTGTTAACTAAATTATAATATTCTAGATCCTTTTTGGGCACTTTATATTCAGATCCCTTAAAACGAACAACTAGTAGACGTTCGTCTTCGTAAATAAATTCGGTATGAAAAACTTCACCATTAGGAAATCGAAGTTCTGCAGGATAGATTGAGATGGTGGAGATCCCTAAAATAAATATAATTAATGTTGTTAACAGTGATAATGTGGTACTTTTCATCGAATCTAACTTGTATTCGTTGACATTATTTTTAAATACTTGTTAGATGGCAACATTATATTCTCGTGTTAGTTGGATAAGTGTTATGCGGCAAATTATAATTAGATTAGTTCTTATTTCTTTGTTTTCGTTTTTATTTTTGTCGTTTTTAGGGGGACAAAAATTACCGCAACAAATGCCTGAAATTGGAATTGATCCTTCTGGGAATGCTTCTTTTTCCATTCCTTTGTCTATTCCAGTTGGTACAGGTGACCTAACTCCGTCAATTTCGCTGTCGTATAACTCAGGAATGGGTAGTGGATTATTAGGTAAAGGTTGGTCCCTTGGCGGTGGGGAATATATAAAAAGAGATTCGGTGTATGGAATCAACCTGACAAATTCAGATCATTATGTTTCCTCAGAATACGGGCAGTTAGTGGATAGTGATGGTTCCGGGCAGTTATTCTTTTCCAAAAATGAAAGTTTCGTTTCGTTTTACCCACAAGGTAATTATGGACTTGGGCCTACACAGTTTGTCACTTTTGATCAATCTGGAAATCGATCTACCTATGGCGGTGAAAACGCACAAGTTTTAACAAATAACGGAGCTGTTATGTTATGGGCGCTTTCCGAATTGAGGGACTCGCATGGTGAAACAATTCGTTATGAGTGGGAACTTAGAAAGGGCGAGCTTTACCTTTCCAAAATTATTTATGCCGGAGGAGCTAGGTATATAAATTTTGAATATGAAGAAAGAGAAGATTTTTTTAATGATTACTCCGAAAAACAACTAGTTGTCCGCGATTGGCGGCTTAAAAAAATCAGATTTTATTCTGATAATTCGCACGTACATACATATGAGTTTTTTTATTCTGCTGATTCCAAAACAAAAGACTCTCTTTTAACAAAAATCGATTTTGAAAAGGACAATTTGTTTTCGTTATCGACACACCTGCCATTGGAATTTGTTTATTCGATAAGTCATACAGGAGTGGAACCTAAACTAAATAGCGGTGCCAATCCTCTTTCTAACGGTTATGGTTCGGACCAAGATATCGGAGACAGGATGCTTGAGCTTTTAAAAAGAGCAATCTTTGAATATCTTTCCATGAAAGCATCGGAGCCTCCGAAAACTCAAACAAAACTTGCAAAAGCTTATAATAAAGTCCTACCCAAATCCATCCCAAGAGCTGGCGGCGGAACAGGAAATGGTTTTGATTATAATGCATTGAATGTTGAGATGCCAACTTATAATCCTGAAACGGAATTTGTTGGAAGGTATCCACTTGGGAATAAAAATAGAGATGCCTGCAATTGGGGACCTATTGCCTGTATATGTACACTTTTCCCTGCTTGCCCTCCCTTTGTTCGGATGAAATGTGGGGAGTATGCTTTTTTTGGTGCTGATGCTTGCAATAACGGTGTATTATCTGCAAATAGAGCTGTTTTACCTACTGATATAGATGGTGATGGAATCTCTGAATATTCGAGATTACTTGGAAAGGCAGATGGAGACCAAATTTATATTCGCTCCAATGATTATGTGAATAGCAGGGACTTTAGTTCGCCTAGTTTCCCAATTAAATATAATACTTATATAGATATTGCTGATATTGATGGAGATGGTCGGACAGACTTTGCTTATGAGAGGTCTGGAGTTTTGTATGTTGCCTTTTCCAATGGCAGTGGGCTCGAAAGTCCCACAGCTTTTCCCAATGTGACTTTGACTCCATATATTCAAAATTATACCCGCACTGCTAATTTAGCACCTAGAGATTACTTTGTTGATATGAATAGGGATGGTAGGGCAGACTTTGTCCATTTCTGGAATGATCGAATGTCCATTTATCTGTCTCAAGGTAGGGGTTTTGTCACTGAAAAAGTGATTTGGTTTGATGGTCATAGAAGTCCTCTCCAAGAAACGATGGATTCGAATCCATTTATCGCACACCGTATGAATCAGTTTACTGACATTGATGGAGATGGTATCCCCGAACATTTATTCGTTGTTAATGTAAATCCTCCCCCAGAACAGTACCAATTAGCAGCTCTAAAAGCACGTCATTTCCAAGAAGTAGGAGCCGCAGATGCAGAGAGATTATCCTATACTAATGAAATCTTATCCATATTTGATGGGGCTGAGGCAGATGGAGGTCGTAAGAATTTTCTTTCAGAGAGAGTTTTTCCTGATGAGAGGTCGTTGTATTGGAGTTTGGTAAACAACCCAGGAACAGCAACTTCTTCTCAAAAAGATACGATTACCAAATCGATTGATAGGCAATTTTTTGAAGATCGACTAAAGGAAATTGTAGATCGCCATGCAAATGAATTGGATATTGAAATTAGTCGAATTCGAAATGCTGATTTGAATGGCTCTGCGTATCAATTGGTTGTTACAAAGATTGATACAAACAATAAAACTCTTTCACAGACAATTCAAAATATTCCACGAAACGTTGTGGGTTATATGGGGAAAAACTGGCTCGTCGATATTAATGGCGATGGACTTCTAGATTATGTTTCTTTTACCAACCGTAATAGTCATTTTAATCCTTATGATTATGGAGTTGAGAATGCATATACCCTACATAACGAAATTAAAGTAGCATTCAACACTGGTGGCAAATTCGATTTTGATCATTATACTAATAATTACATTAATACTGTCGTTAGGCCAGACCGGTTCGCTGAGGATAACGACCCGAATGCTAATAAAGTTTCTAGTTTTGAATTCACTGATCTCAATGAAGATGGAATCGTAGATTTTATTGTAAAAGAGTTTAACTCTGCCAATTACCACGTATATCACGGGAAGGGGAATGGTTCTTTTGATAATCGATTTGATTTTAGTGTGGAATCAGCTGAGATTAATGGGAGTCGGTTTGAGGATAGAAATGCGGATGGTATTCCTGACTTCTTTTATCAATACGGAAAAAATAGTACCACTAGGCAAATTTTATCCGATAGTCCATTAACTAAAGGTGGCCTCATCACGAAGGTAATCAATCAAG
This sequence comes from Leptospira bandrabouensis, assembly GCF_004770905.1. Taxonomy (NCBI): domain Bacteria; kingdom Pseudomonadati; phylum Spirochaetota; class Leptospiria; order Leptospirales; family Leptospiraceae; genus Leptospira; species Leptospira bandrabouensis. The sequence continues at coordinate 329,649 of NZ_RQHT01000012.1, forward strand.
TCAATGGCGTAGAGTCTCAGATTTCCTATATATGGAAAAAAGATATGCCAGGGGCTGTCGTAAAAGGTGGCAGTTACAATACATCGCTTCCGAACTTATCTCCTCAAATGTTGGTATCCTCTATCCGTAACTCCTCTGGTTTGGGATTTGCCGAAGAAAAAAAGACATACTCCTATTATAACACCCGTTTTAAGCCGGGGGATATAGATTCGAACGAAAATTACGGTTTTGAATCTGTCACGGAAAGGACATATGTAGATGGAGTTCTGAAATTAAGAGAAGTCACTCATTATTTACACAACCCAAACTTCCCTGGTTTTGTGGGGAGTGTTCAGGTATTCACGGGTAGTGATGTTTTGGTTTCGGAAGAGTCCAAAGGATATACAAAATTCACTCCACACCAGGGAACCAAATTAGTTTTACAAACTTCCAACGAATCAATCCGGTATGAAAATGGACAACTGAAAGACCAAGTGGTTAGTACCATGACTTACGATCCTAGTTTTGCTTATTCCTTAAATGTTTCTGAAGAAAACTATAATGGACGAATCACTCGGACTGAAATGAACTACCAAACCAATTCCGCTATGAAGATACTTTCTCTTCCCATTGAATCCAAAAAAACAGTGAACGGAAGTTTGGTGGAACATAAAAAATGGACTTACACTGGTGCCGATATGGCTTCGGAAAGTAAACTGGTAAGTTCGGGACAGTGGTATTCTATTTATTATTCCTATGATGCCATTGGAAATGTGACAAGCTCCACAGATTCTTTAGGTAGAACATTGTCTTATGAATATGGTGACATTACTCGCAGTAAACCCACTGTCACAAGGAATGCACTTGGCCAAACTAGTAAAAAAACTTACGATCCAAAACTGGATGTGGAGCTAAGTGTAGAAGATCCCAATGGGAATGTAGCCACCTTTGCATACGATGAATATGGAAGGAAAACTTCTAGTGAATTGGATGGGGAAAAACAAGAATCCATCGAATATTCTTTTGATGGTTCTTATTTTACTACGAAACAAACCACTCACTCTGCTGAGGGTGATGTGTGGACAAAGGATACAACGGATTTACAAGGAAAGATTGTTAAAAAAGAATCTCTTGTTGTGGAAGGCATTGTTTCTACTGTTGAAACAAAGTATGATACTCTTGGACGGGAGATTCAGAAATCCAATGCCTATTTTACTGGTGAATCCCCACGCTGGTCTTATACCTATTATTACACACAAGCAGAAGATGCTGAGGAACGACCTAAAGAAACCATTGCTGCTACGGGAGAAATTTCCCGAATAGTGTATGGACTTAGGACAAACACTGTGACAACCACAAACCAATCGGAAGTGATTCGCACAGAAACTCAAAACCTAGACAATTGGGGAAGGCTTGTTACCAAAACAACACAAGGGGAAACATTACAATATCAGTATGACAATGCAGACCGTATGGTTCAAATCTCTGATCCAGGGAATGGGATTACAGAAATTAGTTACGATATTGGTGGAAGAAAAACCAGGTATAGTGATTCCAATTCCGGAACCATTCATTACACATACAACGTAGCAGGAGATTTACTGACCCAAACCGATGCCCGTGGAATCGTGATTCGTAAGGAAGTGGATGGAATGGGAAGGATCACAAAGGTAATTCCTGGAAATGAAACTCCCACCATTTATGAATATGATTCAGGAAACTCGTTATCGAGTGCTTATGTGATTGGGAAGTTAACCAAAATGACAGATGGATCGGGAGTCACGGAACTGGCTTATGATAGAAAAGGAAATGTAACTGGCGAAAAACGGATCATAGACGACTTGCAGGTGTTATTCCAAAGAACCTACGATGCCTTTGGTCGCGTGAAGACTCTCACTTACCCGGAAGGGACACTCGTTCGTAACCATTATACGGGAACGGGCCAACTTGGCTTTTTGACAATGGACTCTCATGATGGGAATAGTTTGAACCATACGGTGGTGAGCTATGAAGGTCCAAAGATCGCGGACGATAAATATTACATAGAAAGAAAAACAGGAAATGGGATTGTTACAAAGATTGGCTACGACCCACTTCGTATGCGACCACTATCCCTCGTGACATACTTAAAAGATAGTTCTGTCGAACAAAGTATTAAGTATGATTATGATAAACGTGGAAATATCGCAACGATTACGGATCTGATGAATGAATCTCGTAACCAAAGTTTTGAATATGATCCTTTGAACCGAGTGACGAAGGCTATTGGAAAATACGGGGAAGAAAACTACAATTACCATAGAAATGGAAATCTTTTGAATAAAGGAGCGTTTACTTATTCCTATGAAAATGGAAATCATATCCATGCTGTGACAAGAGTGAATAGTCCAAATACTGGAATCGTTGGTTATGCCTACGATGCGATGGGGAATATGACTACCCGTAATGGGGATACGTTAGTTTATAATGCGCAAAATAAACTAATGCGCATCGAGTCGCTCGGCGGGGACAAATTCGAATATACTTATGACCATTCGGGGATGAGGATTAAAAAGACCTTACAGAATTCCAATACAACGACTTATAGCTTTGGTAACTATTATGAAATCCACCGAAGCCCCGGCCAACAAGAGAAACATACGTTATATGTGATAGGAGCAGAAGGGGATAAGGTTGCCCAGTATAGTCGAGGGGATGCCATTCTCTTAGGGCAAATGGCCTCGAACGAGTGGCTAGTGAATCCATTTTGCAAGGATGTAAACATCGATTGTGATACGTATTGGAAGAATCGAGTTGGGTTTTCCTTCGTAAGCATTTTAGAAAATACGAATGTGTATGTGGATGGAAAGTTAAGAGAAGGTCATCGAGCGTTACCTTGGGTAATGCTGTTAGGATTTCTATTTTGGGTGGTATACAAAACAAGAGACCAACAAGCTGGAATTGACTTAGCGAATAAAACTTCGGATATCTTTGGAATATCCATTTTACCTATCTTATCCAATCGATTCCAAAAACAGATTCCTCGATATGGAACAGCATTGTTTGTGGTTCTCTTTACTTTTACCACCACAGCGGGATGTTTCCCATTGTTACTCGGTAGCGGGGAGGCAGAATCTGGGACACCGATTTGGATGCTTAGTCTTGGAAATGGCATTCCTAATGATACACCATCTGTTGCCGACGAACCAGGCCAAGGTGGTGGTGGCGGAGGAGGTTCTTCCACAGGAAATGCGAGAGTATTAGGAATGTATTTTTTCCATCCAGACCATTTGGGAAGTATCACTATGATTACCGATGGAAATGGAAACGTTCTAGCGGGAGGGGAGAGAGGTGGTAAGAGTCATATCACTTACAAACCTTATGGAGAAATATTCAGGACAGATTCTTATGGACCTGACATTACTAAATTCAAATATACGGGACAAGAAGAAGACCAGGAAAGTGGTTTGTATTATTACAAGGCAAGGTATTATGATGCTGGCCTTGCTCGGTTTGTGAGTAATGATGGTATGGTTTTTCCCGATAAAGAACAAGGGATGAACCGGATGATGTATGTGGAAGGGAATCCGATAGCATTTGTAGACCCAGGTGGAAACAATAAATATATTCATATGTTTAATCGAATTGTGGGTCATGCGATGGGTAAGGATTTTGGCGGACAAGGAATCAATAAATTAGGTAAAAATATTTCCACGGGTATAAATAAAGCTGCAGTTAGAAATACCATGTGGGCTTCTGATAGATTATCAATCAGAAGGCATGTTAAATATATAGCAAGGGAAGGAGCTGAAAAAGGAATTGGTCATAGAAATGAACGGCTTAAGGATTATGCAAAAGACTACATTGAATCAAAAATTGAAACTCTATTGGTAAAAAGTCTTACGCGGCAACCCCTAACTGATAAAGATTACCAAATAGATGCTGAGGATTTTGTTATTGGCTTTGTAAGATCAGAACTAATTTATCAAGCAGGATTGACTTTTGCATCGAATATTGCAGGCAATGTATTAACAAATATAAAAGACAATCCATTTGATATATTTAAATATTACAATAAATATGAAAGAATAAGGAAAGATACAGATTTGGTAAAAAAAGTAAATTCTTGTAAGACAGGCTGGCTGGCCGCCTGTGTAGAAAAGTAAGGCAGTTTATTAATATTAAGTGAGGTTATTGATGATAAAATATTATGTATGTAAAGTCAATTTTCTACTGACGGTTTTCATTTTTTATTTCCATTGTAATGGTATCGGTGGGCCTTCTGTGATCCCCTACGAAAATTTTAAAAATCAAGCCGAAAGCTTTTTCTATATAAAAGTGTCTGAATGCGGACGTGCATATTCGGTTAATAGCCCCGATACGCAAAGTTCTCGAAGCGATGATGGCTTCTTATTAGGACTTTTATCGGGTGCTGCGGGCAAAGCTTCTGAAATTTTGTCTTACGCAGGTCCCATCTATGTGACGAAGAAAGATGCGAACTTTTGTTACAAAGCAATACTTGCAGTTCCTTGTGGGCAAAACATATCAGAATTTCTTGCCGCATATAGCGCGACTTACATTGTTCATTGTTCTCCAGAGAAAGCCTGTATGACAAGTCATCAAAACGGTATGCAAGGAAATTTTTGCAATAGGTGAAATACCCTTGCAAAACTAGAAATCGTAAAAAATTTTTTGGTAAGTTAACAACATTGCTACTAATGTTGATTTTTTTCTATCCCCCCTTCCTCAAGCGAGAAGGATACGTCGGGCTTGGTCCGTAGGACGGAAGCGCACGCGGACCCCAGAGTAGCCTGATCCCGACAAACAAGAGAAAAGTGATCGCCAAACGGTAGATAAGTTTTGAAATTGCTTCTATGTTCGGGACTCGCCCAAATTTTAATAACGCCAATATTCCCTTTACTCAAGTTCCTCTTGTAATCGATTCACTACTGTTTCTAAGACTTTGGTCCTTGCAAAATATTTATTGTTAGCCGGAATTAAAAACCAAGGGGCTTTGGGTGCGTCGGTTTTTTGGAACATTTGGTTGGCTGCTTCTTCGTAAAGAGGCCATTTATCCCGGTTACGCCAATCTTCGTCTGTAAGTTTCCAACGTTTGAGAGGGTCGGTTTTTCTAGTCTCAAAACGTAACAGTTGTTCATTGGAATCGATATGGAGCCAAAACTTAAATACGATGGTTCCAAAACTAATCAATTGTTCTTCGAATAAGGCGATTTCTTCGTAGGCCCGCGACCATTCCGATTCGGAAGCAAATCCTTCTACTCGTTCGACAAGAACACGACCGTAATAAGAACGATCAAAAATCCCTATATGACCTTTTTTCGGAATGCGATTCCAAAATCTCCAAAGATAATGGTGTTGGATTTCTTCTGCATTAGGTGCGGAAATATTATGAACTTCAAATAATCTGGGATCAATTTCTTGAGTGAGCCTTCGAATGGCACCACCTTTCCCTGCAGCATCCCAACCTTCGAATACAAATAAAACTGGTCTTTCTTTTTCTTTGGAAAGAAAGGTTAGGTCTCGGATTCGATTTTTTAAAACTTTCATCTTCACCTGGTATTCGTCAGGTGAAAGTTTTTCTTCCTGGTTCAATTGGTTTAATTGTAAAATGCGGCTCATAGATGAATTAGATTTCATGGGATAAGCTCCATACCATGATTGATGGATTGAAGTGCGGTTCGGGAATCATACTGCAAAACTCTCTCTAATCGTTCCAAAATGGATTCAAAAACCAGAAGTTTTGTATCTTCTTTTTTTTCACTGGTGATGATTTGCCAAGGAGAGTCAATGGTTCGGGAAGAACTCAAAATAGAATCAAAAATCTCAAAGTAACGATTGTAATGTTTTCCTTGGTCTTTGTCAAAGGCAGAGAGTTCCCATTCCTTTTTCTTTTTTTTAGAATCTTCTAAACGTTTTTTTTGGTCTTTTTTGGAAATATGTAAAAAGAATTTATGAACGATGATTTTGTCTTTGGATAAGATTCTTTCTGTATTTAGAATGGAGAGAAGCCTGTGGTCGTATTCTGATTGGCTGATTTTTTTTTCGGAACGAAGGAAGGCAAGGCGACTATAGTAAGTATTTAAATAAAACAAAAACTCCCCATAACGAGGAACCACTCGCCAGAAATTCCAAAGAAAAGGATAACCTCTATCCTCTGACAAATGAACATAAGGTGAATACACTTTAAATTTTCTCGGGTCCAAACGAATCGTTAACGACTGTAAGATGGAACCTTTTCCCGTAGAGGAAAATCCCTCTAACAAAAAAATATGGGCAATTTTTTGTTTGAAACTTTCTCGTTGTAATAAAAAAAACCTTTCTTGTAAATCAGTCAGGTCACTTGCCGAATACTTGGGAACTTGGTTGGTTGGATGTCTTTCTAAAACCACAAAGAAAAAGAGTAGGTAAGTTTTTAAAAAAACCTACCATTTTTTCTATTATTTTGGGCTTACATGGGTTTGGGAAAACCGGGTCCCGTAGCTTTTGCGATATGATCAAGGCCTTTGTCTTGGTTTTCATACCTAGGAATTAAGTGCACATGCAAATGAGGAACTCTTTCGGCAATGGCCACAATATACATTTTTTCTGGATTGTATTCTTTTAAAATCTCCGTTGCTTTGTGGAGGGCGCGGCCGTAATTTTCAAACTCCGAAAGAGTCAACCCAAACCAGGAGTCTACGTGGTTACGGTGCTCCATATACAAATACCCTTCCAAGTTTTGGTCTGCTTTTCTCAGGACCCAATTTTCATTTTGGTAGACAATTTGTGTTTCATTTTTGTGCGCATCACAGATGGGACAGTTTATCATTCTTCCCAATTTGGCCGATAGGTAAAGAGATGAGAATCTATTTTTTGATCCTTCCCTTTCTATTTCTGATTGGTGCAGAAAGAACTTTTGCACAAACAAAAGGTGATTCTTCAGAGCCCATTACCGAATTCATTTATTCTATCTCAGAAACCGTTTTTGCCAATCCCTTCCGCAAAGAAGAAACCGAAATCCGCAAACGAATCCATGAATCCAATACTGCCGAAGTGCGTGAGCTCCGCATCCATCTAAAAAACAATTTACGCACCCTTGGTTTAACAGAAAAAGATATCCAATCCAAAAACAAAAATCTATCCATGTTCGAAGAATCTTTGGAAACTCTTCCCAGTCTCGGTGGATTTTTATGGAAGGGGGAATCAGGAATTCTTTATCAGTGGGGGGACTGGTCTGATTTTTATGAAGATGGGTATAGTCGGGACAAACTCAGGCTCGAAGGACAAATTCCCTCCTTTCCTATAGACCAAGGAACTATCTATTTTTTTGTGCGAAACCCTCCTGGTTCCCTTCCTGCGGAATTTGGATTTTTAGGTTGGGAATCACATTTTTACGCTTTTGGAGATGAAGGTTCCTTACGTTATACCAATGATTTTCATTTAGATCCATCAGAAAGACTTGGTGATTTTCGTAAGGCCTTTGACTCTATTCGAAAAAAAATCCCTGGCTCCCAAATTCTCACTGCCAACGATTTAACCATCTTTATTGTTCCCGGTGAATCCAAACCGATTTACTATATCTTTCTTTTCCTTCGGTTTTTTCTCATTGGTTGGACCATCCTGCTTGCCTTTTACATCATTCGTATCAGCCTCTCTCCTCCAAAAAATCATTTGCCCGAAGACAGGCCCCGCCTATCCTGACATTACATCCATCACCATGCCCTGGTAGTTCAACGGATAGAACATCGGTCTTCGGAACCGACAGTGGGGGTTCGATTCCCTCCTGGGGCACCAATTTAATTAACACAAACAAGTCCATCTAACAGAACAAAGTCGGGGATCGAACCCTTTGGTTCACTCTCCCGAAATACAAATCTCTCCTTGACCGAAGTTCTGTTTGTCACCCATACAGGCAGTTTTTGGGTTACAATAGAGTAAATTTGTCGTCATTATATTTTTTGCCGATTCACCTTTCGTTCTGCCGCACGGAACGCTATATAAGGCGTTATAACAAAAATGGGCGTCTTTATTGGTAACATGGCTTTTAAAGAATCCAAGTTGATAAAGCGAAGATTCGGGGAAAAGGAGAAGAAGAAATAGATTATCTTCTAAACTTTCCTTATTATTTTTTTCGTCCATTCCACATTGAACCAATTTTAAATTGATTATTTCTCTTTTTTCTTTTTCAAATTCTCTTACATCCTTGACTTTCCCTCCATCAAAAGAACAAGACAGTATAAAAAACAAAAGAAAAGGAATTCTTACTTTAAACAAAGGGCAAAATACCAATACAGAAACCAAAAGAATTAATAATCGGATTCCAAATCATCTCTATTGATTGACTCCTTCTTTGGGGCAAGTCCCGAACATAAAGCTAAAAAATAAAACATCACCTCTGTTTGGCGAACATTTTTTAACCTCGGGACCGGGCTACTCCGGGGTCCGCTGAACGCTTCCGTCTGCACAAAGTGCAGACCAAGGCCCTGCGTATCCCTCTTGCATATACTGACACTAAAATACTAGGTTTGCTAAAAAATTTGATTTAGATAACAATAAGGATTGTTATCTAAATCAAAAGCCATAAAAGAAATCTAGCGATATTATGATTTTTCACTAGACAAGTGTAACAAAAAGTTAGTTGCTATTTATGAAAGTTGCTTTTTTATCCAATAAATCTGCGTTATCTGATAAAAATGTATTTTATAAAGAAATGAAAAAATTAATTTTGTTTTCCATTCAAATTTTACTGGTAATTCATTGTATCAACTTAGAAAATCTGAGTGAAGAGAAGACGGAAAATAAAACCCTAAAACAAATCACTGTTTTACTTCTGATTACAAATGAATATTTGGGAAATTATATTTCCGGATTGCCTATGAACAATATGTATTTCCGTTATTCGGTAATCGATACCCAAAATATAACCTTAAGTTTGAGTCACTATTGTGTGAATGTATATACTTTAGTCGGAATAGATCCAAATAAAATCATCACTGAATGGCAATCTTTAGCAAAAAACCCGACTAAATGTAATCTAAATTATCCCGAGGATTTTAAATGTGTATCTTCGAATATCTTTTATGTGAATGAATTTATTCTACCGGCTTCCATGGGTATAACTAGCGCAAAAAATGTATGTAACAATGAAGCGAAAGGCACAATTTTAGTGTATTAGTCGTATTGGGTATGGAATCAGTGAATCGAATATTAATTTTCATTCCTTTTTTTTAATATTTTGTTTGTACATTCCCAAATCCAATACAAACATCGAAAAGAAGTATATTTTACCGGAAACGTATAAACAAAAAATTAGATATTTATATCTGCCAAAAGTATGTGGGACTTACGATTCATCCTTGGATTTCCGAACCACCGAAATTTGTTCCATTTTGCTTTTACCATTTTTTTGGATCAATTTTGTAAATGGTGATTTTAGAGACGATTATTTTGAAACGTTTTTGCTATTTCAGAATGAATTGGCTAAAGAATTAATCGATAAATCATAGTGTCTTTGGATAGGCACTTTGGAGGAAAATACATGATTTATAAAAATTTAGTCTTCATAATGATTCTATCTTGTTTTCTTTGTTGTCGAGATAAAACAGACCAAGGCGATCCAAAGAGAGATTTAGCCTTGTGTGCTTTAGTTGCCGTGAATTCCGAATTGAATTCGGTGCCTATCACTTCTGATTCAGTGACTTTTACTCCTGCACAATATCTTGCCTTGTGTCAGCATATATATCAATGAACATTGAAAGTGGGTTTTTTAAATTATTCTCAGATTTGAATAGGCTTTCGGTAAATGAATGATGAAAATACAATGGGAAAAAATCTGTCAGTATATGCCAGCAAAGTATCATTTTTCACCATGAAGATTTATAGGATTAAAACTCAAATTTTTTGTATTAGCTCATGCAGCGAATTAATGGATATTGATGGTTTTCGAAGTTACCAAATTCCTTCGGGAGCCTATGACAAACAATGGATCAATAGATATTTTCAAAAGAACGGAAACATTCAATTTCTAAATCCGGCAAATGTAGATTCTTTTCGTTCTACTACACTTAACTTTGGATATTTTAACTCTTCAGACAAGGAAAGGGGATATTTTGAATATTTTATCAAAAATGATCAATAGATTTGTGTTTGTAACTTTGGCTATCGTGATAGTTTCGCAAATTTTTTGCATTCCTTCAAAAAAGAATACACACACCAAAGAGGGAAGTTTTGCGTATATCTACCTTTTGTATAATTTCGAGAGAAATCTGAATGAGCCGAACAACTCTTTTGACGAAGCAAAATGTATCATAGTCTCGGGATATTTGAAAATCTATCCTGAGAGTGATGTGGATTTTTTTAAATTTGAAACTACGGTTAATAACATTAACTTGTTCATCGGTGATTATCAGAGTTTTGTCAGTCAAAATAATCTTGGATTCCAGATTTTTAACAACTCTAGAATTTTGATTTATGATATAAGTGATCCATCCTTTGAAGCAACGAATTCCAATATAATAGTAAATAAAACTTTGACCCAATCAGAATGTCTAATCGAATCTTGTATTCCATTGACTAGTTATCGTTATCTTGAATTTTCATCGAATATCAAACAGATATATATTAAATCATACGCATTCAACGAGGCTAACTATTTTGAGCAAACTGCCATTAGGATCGATTCTCAAAGTAATCGAAATCGTATACCTTTGGATCCGCGTAAATTACCAAGTTCTCTCGGCTCATATAACAAGAATATTTTCATTTCTAATTATTCTTCAGAATGTACTTTTTAAGTATCTAACTCTGCCATGAATTTTGCCGATAAGATCATTTTTTTACTTTGTATATTAGTTCCTTTTGTTAACTTTGTTCATCTGATCTCTCCCTATCAAACATTAGCATCCCGCAGCTTACATCAGTAACTTTCGGGTTAACCCAACTAACTACCCCAAAGTTTAAAATCATTGATAGTCTTTTGGTCTAAATTCCATAGAAAAAAAATAATTCCCCATTTTAACTCGATAAGAATGTACAAGTGTCACTTCGTTCTCTCGAAAGAGTTTCATATCTGGACTCGATTTGATTGTATTCAAAATGACTGGATATAGATTTTTTTCTAAAGTCAGAATGTCAATTTCAGATGCAGAATAGGTAGCGATTCTGTAATTGTATTGAAAACGTTTGTCTTGAAAAACAGCTACATTCTCTCGCTTACTCAAATAAAAAATCTAAAAAGGTTTTATGAGGTATAATTCGCCATTTAATTTCCTTGACAATAGTTTCTTAGGAAACTAATATCCTTCTATGCGGAAAAAACAAAATTTAGAACCAAGCCATCTTAAATCCCACCTGGGATACCATTTGCGTGTGGTTTCCAATGCGGTTTCTCATTCCTTTGCCAAGAAACTAGAAAGTTTGGATGTGACTGTTGCGGAATGGGTGATCCTTAGGGAAATGTATTCTTATAAAACCAATACTTCCCCGAGTGTAATCGCAGAAATCACCGGTCTCAGTCGGGGAGCCGTTTCGAAACTGATTGATAGGCTATTAAACAAAGGTCTTGTGAGTCGCGAAGAAGCAAGTGAAGACAGGCGTTACCAAGATATCAAACTGACCAAAGCCGGTGTAAAACTTGTTCCCAGACTCTCAGAAGTTGCCGATGAAAACGATTCTACTTTTTTTTCTCTTCTATCCAAATCAGAAAAAGAAGAACTAAGGAAGACTCTCATAAAACTAACTTCCGCCCATAAACTAAATTTAACCCCCATCGAATGAGGAGAAAACAATGAAAGACCTAATCACAAAACTAACAGAAGCGCAAAAATTTGCGATGTCCATCCGTCCGAAAGTAGGTGGGTTTCCTATCTTAGCGGAAGTTCTTAGGGAAGCCGGTGTTCTTATGAATCGATGGTATCTACCGTCCCTCCAAGCCGTCTACCAAATGAAAGAAGGCTCTGTCGTCCAACAAGGAACACCACTTGTCACAGGAGTCCATGAGATTCCGAAGTTTCACCGCGATAATCTAATCAATGCTATACGTGCCGACCAAGAAGGAAAAAGTACATTCCTCGAATTTTTAAAAGCAGCTTGGGAAGCTGGTGTTGTCGGGTATGATGTAGATTTTACGAATCGAAACGTAATATACTATGGTGCTTTGGGCGAAAGTTATTTAGAAGAGTATCCGGCAGTGACGTTCGAAAGATAATACTGGTTATACTTCGAGATCCCTGATGTTTTAAGTCCAATTTTCTAATTTAAGAGATTGGATTCTAAAAAACTCTTTTTCGTTATTTGTGACGAGAATTCCGTTTTTACTTGTACGGTTTTTGTTTGATTTGGAAAGTGTAAGTCCTGTCTTCGGAATGGATCAGCACTTGCGAATAAAATCCTAAATCCAGAGAACGAAACTTCGAACGAAAGATGGAAGCTTCTTCATCAAAGATTTCTTTGCGGCAATCTGAGACTAAACCTTTCCATTTTTCTTTGGAAACTGAATGGTATAAAAAGCCGTTGGCGTTCGGGGGAATGGTTCTATTCTCCCAATGGATCTCCTCTTGGAAACAGAGAATCCCTAATCTTGTTTTGATTCGAAATTCCGATTTCCATTTGGGGTTAGGGAACTCGATGGGCAATTTTGTATTATTTTCTATAAATAAAAAATAGCCTTGGAACTTATCATCTTCTTCCCGGGAAAGACTTAAATAGGTTGGGTATCCGTCTACGATCTGTTTGTCGGACTGGGTGCGGTTTTGAAAGCTACCTGGATTTAAGGCCCGAAATCCAATATAAAATATCAAAACAACAAGGACTAAATCAATCAGGAGAACAATCTGCCTCCATCTTGTTTTTTTATTTTTATCCCCAATTTGTTTGAGGTATTCTCTAAATTCTTCGGGAGAACGAGAATGGTATCCTTTTCCCATTTACACTAACTCCACAAGGGATTTTAGAATTTGGTGGGCCGAAGGATAGGGTTCTTCCAACTGTTTGGAATGATCCAAAAAGGATAAGGCCAATTGTACAGATTCGGGAATACTCAATTCCAAACTAAGGTATCTTGCTAAAATCCCTGACAACAAATCTCCCGTTCCCATCGTTGCCAACTTGGGATTCGGAGATTCCCAAATATAGGAGGGACCATCGGGACAAACAAGTAGACTCACAAAAGATTTTAATAACACATACACCTTGTTTTGTGGGCAAAATTCAATTAACGTATCATAGGCGGACTGGATGGAACCGTGAGTTTTACCCGTCATTCGATTCAGTTCACCCACATGAGGAGTGAGGAGGATTTGGTTTCCCTTGGGGAGTTTGGTTCCAAAACTGGGAATGGCTCCCGCATCTAGAATCAGTTTTTTACCTTCGGGGAGAGTCCAACCTTCTAAATCTTGCGGGTACTGGGTAAGGCCAGGTCCCACTACGATCGTTTTTGTTTTCGTAAAAAAGGGATCACTGGTAAGGTCTGAAAAAGAAGAGGTTTTTGACATTTTAGAAAGATCTTCTTTTAAAACATAGGAACTGATTTGAGAAGAAGGGGAGAAAATTTTACTGATCCCACCACCGAGCCTGGAAAAGGCTTCTTCGGAAAGTAAAATGGCTCCTTCCATTCCTGTTTCTCCACCATAAAAAATGGCAGAACCGGCGCTATATTTATGGTCTTTATTTTTTCTTTTTAGGGACTGGATTGCCGATTCAGGATCTGGTTCCAAATAATAACGATTGGAAAATGTAACTTCATTTAGGTGGGTTTTGATGGGAAATCCAATGGACTCGTAGTATCTGGGAATGATAGAATCCTTTTCATAAATAAACCCTACATTTTCCCATTTTCTTGTCCCAAGTTCTTCAATGGAATCCGCATACACAAATACATTGGTTTTTTCCTCTTTTCCCAAAATGTATGGATTCCAACCACTGGCTGTGTCGAGAGACAAACGGTAAAAAAAGACATCCGATTCATTGATGGTTTCTATCAACTCTTTCAGTTCTTCGGAAAGTTCTCCTTGGAACCCAGTGCCAAGCAGGGCATCCACGAGAAGGACGGAATCTTCTTCCGCTTCTTCCCATTCCTTATAAAACTCATCTAAGTTCCCAGTGGAACCGAGTGTTTTTGAAACTAAAGATTCGTAGAACTTTCCCGCTTCGGATTTGTTTGGTGCTGTGGAAAAACATTTAACTTTATATCCTTCTTGGTAAAGGGTGTGGGCAAGGGCATATCCGTCCCCGCCGTTTCCGCCAGTGCCGCAAAGAATCCAAATGGATTCGGCAGTTTTCCATAAATCTTCATTGGCATGGAAAACAGAAAGGGCTGCCATCCCCATTAAGGTCTCTTCATGAAACCCAAGGTCTCTTATGGCAAGGGAATCTAAATGTTTCGATTCTATATTGGTGAATAGGGGTTTCTGTTTCATTTAGATCCAACGATAAACTTCGAGAGCACCTGCACGAATCCGTACCGAATAAATATTATCAAAGGCATCGGTGTAGGTTTCTCTCCACTGACCGCGTGGACTAGAAAAAGGAATTCGTTTGTTATTGATATGGTTTCCATCTTTGTCATGGACTTGGAGCCTTGCCGCATTCCCTCCGTCCTCTGTTTCCCAAATATAAAACTCTCCGTTGTTACGAATGGAAAATAAAATCTCAGATGGGTCTTGAATTTCTTTTAAAAATTCCGAACTTTTGGAATCAAAAACAAAACGAAAAATCCTTCGGAATTTAAATCGTTTGTCCTTTTTGGAATAATAACTAAAAGAGCCGAGAACATACTCTCCTTCTGGATGGGGAAGGAGTTTATCGAGAGTGATATCAAATTCTTTGGCATCATTACTTGCAAATATATCAAGTCCCGATTCTTTTAGATTTCCTTTGAGTTCTCCTTCTTCAAAATACGAAAGTCGCATTTCCTCGGCAATCCGATGGTAAACAAATAGTTTGTCTCCATCTCCCGGTAAAATATACTCAATATAACGAAATGGCTCTGTATTTTTTCCAGAGGCCCCTAACATAAATTTCACGACACCTTTTTGAGAAATTTGTACAAGAAACGATGGAAGCACCGTTGTCCCTTGGGTAGAAAAAGCACCACTGTAGGTTTTATAGAGATTTTCCGACCCTTGAGGAAGTTCCATTCCCTTGGTGGAAATTCGGTTTTGTACAATCAGGTCGCCGTCCTCATTCATGGCGACAATGCCGATCCCACCAAATCGGAAAGGATAATGTGGAATTCCAGAAATGGATTTAAAATCGGGGTTTCCTATGGTGGCATCGAGCCTTCCGTTTCTGTCAAAAAGTTTGATTACCGCTTGTTTATTGTCAGCAAGTGCGCTAATATTTGATGAATTAGGGATGGTTAAGGGGACGTTGGTCAGTACTTGGTTTACCACCACACCTTCAAAACTCTCATTGGTCCCACCGAGGGGGATTCGAAAGAGGATTTCTTCTTTCAGGTTCTCGACTCGGAATCTAAGGCAGGAAGTGGAAACGAATAGGGTGAGAAGGAAATAAAAGGTTCGCATGGTGCAACATCCATTCCCTAATTTTTTATTTACAGGACAACTCGCTTTTCCTAGCTTGACAGTAGACATGTTAAATTTTAGCATGAGCTGGGTCTCTTATACAGATTCCTTTGGGAATCTTTTGGAAATGGTTTGGTATATACCGAGGAAAACATCAGAGAACTTATTTTACGCGTTCTCGCTCCACCTCTAGCGCTTTTTTCGCTCCAAGTACAGAATCGGAAAAACCACGCCCTCATTGAGATAGAACTTGATCATCTCACAGACAAAACTGGCTCTGCTAGTTTGGAAGACTGTGAGAATGTGTCTAGGAGACTCAAAGAGGAGCTGGATTTATGGGGAGATGAATTTGATTTCACTCTCCAAGTCTCCTCCGCGGGAGCAGAACGTGTTTTGCGCCTGCCGGAGGATTTAAGTCGTTTCCAAGGACTTTTAGTTAAACTAGAAGTACCGCTGGAAACAGGGAAATGGGACAAACGATTGTATCGTTTGGGACCGGTTTCGGGGGATTCTGTTGAGCTTACGCTTTACGATCGTAAAACTCGACACAAAAAGAACCAAAAATCGGTATTGATGCCCATCGCAGAAATACGAAAGGGAAATTTGTATTTAGAAATTTAAGACTATGGCGACAAAACAAGCAACGAAAGAAACTGGGCTATTCGAAGCCATCCAACAATTCTGTCAGGACAAATCTCTTGATAAAGACCTCGTATACGGTGTCATCCGCGACTCCCTTCTTGCCGCCTATCGCAAAAAAGTCGGTTTAGAAGCGGAAACAGATGACCGTTGCCAAGTCGACTTTGGATCCGACAACAAAAACGAAATCATCATCTCCGTACTACGTGATGTGGTAGAAGATAAAACAACAAACCCTCTAGAGATCTCTTTGGAAGACGCGCAAAAATTGGACCCAAAAGCAGAAGTGGGAACCCAAATGAGAGTGTTTGAAAAACCTCAAGACCTTTCTCGGGTTCTTTCCAGCCAAGCCAAACAAATGGTATTCCAACGTTTGCGAGATATGGAAAAAGAATTACTCTACCAAGAGTATAAATCCAAAGAAGGGGAACTCACTCACGGGTACTTCCAACGTTGGAAAAAAGACATCATGTCCATCGACCTGGGTAAGGTAGAAGGGATCATGTTAAAAAAAGACCAAAACCCTGGGGAAAAATACCGCCAAGGGGATCGTCTGAAAGCCATCATTTCTCGTGTAGAACTTCGTCCCCGCGAACCAATGCCTGTCATCACACTCTCTCGTGCTTCGGGTGACTTTGTGAAAAAACTCTTCGAAATGGAAATTCCCGAAGTTTATGACGGCATCGTAGAAATCAAAGATGTTGCCCGCATTCCATCTTACAGAACCAAGGTGGTTGTTACCACAAGTAAGTCTGATGTAGATCCTGTGGGAGCTTGTGTAGGAATGAAAGGGGTTCGGATCCAAGCCATCGTTCGTGAACTTGGAAACGAAAGAATCGATATCGTCCTTCATTCAGATGAACCTAGTGTATTCATCGCCAATGCGATCTCACCGGCAAAACCAGTCGAGGTACATGTGGACAGAAAAAGAGGAGATGCTCTTGTCATCGTTCCTGATGAATCTCTTTCTCTTGCCATCGGAATCAACGGGTCCAACGTAAAACTTGTATCCCAACTTTCCGGTTTCAAAATCGACATCAAAACCGTATCCCAATACAACCAGGAACTAGCTTCACCAGAAGCTCGTGAAAAACTGGATCGACTCTTCAATGCCCAACAAGAAGCAATGGAAGAATCAGAAGACCAATATGATGGTGCTTCAGAAGAAGGTGATGAGGACTCTGAGTTCACTCCACTTTCTGAAGTTCCTGGTCTTACCCCAAGGATCGTTGGCCTTCTCGAAGCCGGCGGGATCAAAAATGTGGAAACCCTTCTCGAGTTCAGCCAAGAGGAACTTTCGAAAATTTCCGGAATCGGGAAAACGACAGCAGAGCAAATTTTACGCCTGCTTCGTGAATCTATCGAATGGGTAGAAGAGGGTTAAGTTTTAAGGCATAATATGGAAGAGCAAAAATCGATTAAAGAAACCCTCCAGCAGGGAGCCAGTGGTGACAAAACCAAGAAAAAACTTGTCATCAAGAAAAAAGCGGCACCTGCAGATGAGAAAAAAGAATCCAGTGCGAACACGCAAGCACAAGAAACAGCAAAACCTGTTTCGACTCCTTCGCAAACTTCGGACAAAAAGAAGGATTTGAATGAACTCATTCGTGAGGAAGCTAAAAGACAGGGACTCGGTTCCGGTCCGCAAGCTCCTTCCCAAGCATCACCTATTGTGTCCCGGCCAGAAAGAAAACCGGAACCACAACCAGAACGAGAAAGACCTCCGATGGATCGTAAACCCGAATCCATCCTTTCTGGTGATACTTCTTCCCCTAACTACCGTTCCGGCGGTGGTTCCGGCCAAGGTGGCCAACAAGGGGGAGGAAACCAAGGTTATTTTAGAAAAGAAGATCGTAACCCTATTGTATCTCGTCCTACGACTCCGCGTCCGCAAAGACCGGAAGGACAGGGCGGCGGTTACCAAGGAAATCGCGGGCCTGGCCAAGGTGGTGGCGGCTACCAAGGAAATCGCGGACCTGGACAAGGTGGCGGTGGTTACCAAGGAAATCGCGGACCCGGACAAGGTGGCGGTGGTTACCAAGGAAATCGCGGACCTGGACAAGGTGGCGGTGGTTACCAAGGAAATCGTGGACCTGGACAGGGTGGCCCCGGTGGTTACCAAGGAAACCGTGGAGCTAGACCCATCGGCCAAGGTGGACCTGGTAGTGGCACGGGAAGACCTCCTGGCGATGCTCCGTTTGGTGCACCTGGTGGACCTCCCGGTGCCGGTGGTGCCAGCGGTGCCAAAAAGAAAGTATTCGATAAAGAAAAGGGCGGAAGAGAAGAAAACGAAAACACAAAGTTTTTCAAACAATCTTTCCGCAAACAAAAGGCACAAGCAGCTGCGCTTGCAGCAGTCCCTAAAGAAATCTCCATTTTGGAAAACATCCAAGTGGGAGAGATTGCTAAAAAATTGAATTTAAAACCTGGTGAAGTCATCAGTAAACTCATGAAAATGGGGATGATGGTGACCATCAATAACGTGATCGATGCAGAAACTGCTTCTATCCTTGCTGACGATTACGGTTGTAAGGTGAAAATTGTTTCCCTTTACGATGAAACCGTCATCGAAGAAGAAAAGGATGATCCAGCAGATTATATCACACGTCCTCCTGTTGTGACGATTATGGGTCACGTGGACCATGGTAAAACGAAACTCCTTGATACCATTCGATCTTCTCGAGTGGCAGAAGGAGAATCGGGTGGAATCACTCAGCACATCGGTGCTTACCAAGTAGAAACAGAACGCGGAAAAATCGCCTTCCTCGATACACCTGGTCACGAAGCCTTTACTTCGATGAGAGCACGTGGTGCCTCCGTAACCGACATTGTTGTGTTAGTGGTTGCAGCCGACGACGGGGTGATGCCTCAAACGATTGAAGCCATCAACCACGCCAAAGAAGCAGAAGTGCCAATTATTGTTGCGGTCAACAAAATTGACCTTCCAGCCGCTAACCCAGAGAAGGTAAGACAAGAACTCTCTAACTACGGTTTACAACCAGAAGAATGGGGTGGAACAACCATCTTCTGTGATATCTCTGCTAAAAGTAATATTGGTATTGATAAACTTCTTGAGATGTTAATCATCCAAGCAGAACTTCTGGATCACAAAGCCAACCCAAAACGAAAAGCAAAAGGAACCATTGTGGAAGCAAAACTCGATCCAGGTCGTGGTGCTGTGGCTACGGTTCTTATCCAAAACGGAACTCTTCGTGTAGGTGATGCATTTGTTGCAGGAGTGCATGCGGGACGTGTTCGTGCGATGTATGACGACCTTGGTCGTTCCATCAAAGAAGCGGGCCCATCCTTTCCAGCTCTTGTGACAGGACTCGATGGGGTCCCTGATGCAGGTGCTCCCTTTGATGTGGTGATTGACGACAAAGAAGCAAGAACCATCTCTCATAGCCGTCAAGATTATGAAAGACTCGGCCAATCAAAGAATGCGGCTACTCGTGTGACACTCGACAATATGAGTGAGATCATCAAACAAGGTGCTCTCAAAGAACTCAAAGTGATCATCAAAGCAGACGTTCGCGGATCTACAGAAGCGGTGAAAGAAGCACTAGAAAAACTTTCGACTGCCGACGTTCGCCTCAATGTAATCCATGCGGGAACAGGTGCGATTGTGGATTCTGATATCATTCTCGCTTCCGCATCGAATGCAATCGTGATTGGTTTCCATACTCGTGCGAATCCAAAAACGGTTTCCCTTGCTGAGAAAGAAAAAGTCGAAATCAAATACTACAGTATCATCTACGATGTAGTGAACGAAGTAAAAGCGTCCATGGAAGGAATGCTCGAACCGGAAAAAGTGGAAAACATCATTGGTAAAGTTGAGATCAGAGATGTATTCAAAATTTCCAAAGTGGGTAACATTGCAGGTTGTATGGTGAAATCTGGTAAGGTAACCAAACAAGCCTATGTTCGAGTTGTTTCGAGCGAAACCGGTGAAATCACTTGGGAAGGTAAGATCAAAAACCTCAAACGTATGAAAGACGATGTGGCTGATGTTCTGACTGGATTTGAGTGTGGTATCTTACTCGATGGATTCAATGACTTCTCTGTGGGTGACGAAATCGAAGCATACGAGATTCGCGAGATTGCTCGTAAACTGTAAGGTAGCGTAAATGAATCCTATTCGAATGAAAAAACTCGAATCGGAGATCATTCGCCTTATCTCCACGGCCATATTGGAAGGTAAGGTAAAAGACCCTCGGGTTTTTTTGCCGAGTTTCCACCGAATCGAAATTAGTGAAGACTTAAAGTATGCGAAAGTATACTTTACTGCTCTTTGTAATAACAACGAAAGAAAAAAACTCACACAAGGGCTTGTCTCTTGTGCTGGTTTTTTATCTTCGCTTGTCGGTAAAAATTTACACTTACATACCAATCCAAAATTTAGTTTTGTCTGGGATAATAATTACATCAAAAGTTTGGAAGTGAATCGTCTGATTGATGAGTCTGCTCCGAAAACTCTTTTTGAAGAACTCCATCCAGACCAGTCCGAATCTAATACGGATTTAGAAGAGGATTCGGATACTTAAATATCCTTTTCATCCCAAACAAAATCTGATGGTGATGGAATTAACCAAGAGTAAAGTTAAGGAACGTAAAAAAAGAATTCTTTTTAACGTTTTTGTTGTCTTGCAACTTACTTTGATTTGGTGACAATTCTTATGTCTAAACCCTATCATTCTGGATTTTTATTTGTTTATAAACCACCTGGAATCACAAGTTCCGATTTGGTTTTGAAAACCAAACGGATCTTAGGTCAAAAATCCGTGGGCCATACAGGAACCCTTGACCGGTTTGCAGAAGGACTTCTCATTTTACCATGTGGGGACTATACTGCTTTCTCCCAAGTATTTCTCGGAAAAGATAAAACTTATCTGGCCGAGGTAATCGTGGGACTTCGCACCGATTCAGGTGACCCAGATGGGGTTGTGGAAGTGGATGAAAGGGAGACGATCCTACCTCGTTTTGAATCCGAATTTCCGATCAATCGTTTGGATGCGGAACTAGAATCTCTCACCAAACAAAAGACGCAAAAAGCCCCGAAAATTTCTGCACTCAAAGTCGGAGGAAAACGTCAGTCCGACCTTTTTCGAGAAGGTACAGTGGTAGAGGAAAAAGAACGTGCCATAACCATCCATTCCGTAAGGGATATCCAAAGGACGAAAGAGGGGTTTTCCTTTCGAATCCATGTAAGTTCTGGAACCTATATCCGCAAAATCATCTTAGACCTTTCTGAAAAATGGGGAATACCTCTTTCTCTAGGGAAACTCGTCAGAGAATCCATTGGTGAATACGATTTGAACGGGGTGAAGACCTTCGACCAAATTTCTGACAAGGACCTCAAGAATTGGAAAGAAGTGTTCCCGCTTCCCACACGCATCGTGGATGAAACTGAAAAAAAAGCTGTGATCCACGGAGGATACATCTGGGACAAACTTCCAAAACCTGTCGAAAACGGTTTTTATATCGTGGACGCAGACGAAAAAACCATCCTTGCTTGGTGTGATTACGAAGGGAAACCGGACCACATTCCTTACCGGTATCGGAAAGTATTTTTTGACCCTTCTGCAAAAATTATGTTTTCTAAATGAGACCTTATTAAAATCTGGACACTAGTATGATCACAAAAGAACAAAAACAGCAGATCATTGCTACATTCGGTAGCAAACCAAACGACACAGGTTCTGCAGAAGTACAAATCGCTCTTCTCGACTCTCGAATCAAAGACCTTACTGAGCATTTCAAAGCGAACAAGAAGGACTTCCACTCTCGCCGCGGTCTAATCGCAATGGTGAACCAGAGAAAGAGTTTGTTGGAATATTTGAAAAAATCCAACGTAGAAAGTTATAAAAAGCTGATTGAAAAACTCGGCCTTAGGAAGTAATTCCTATGGCTACAGAGTTCACTGGTTCTTGGGGTAGAGACTCTATCACCATTGAGACCGGCAAGTGGGCAAAACAAGCTCACGGGTCGGTTGTATACAAAACCGGAAATTTGGTCCTGCTTGCC
Organism: Leptospira bandrabouensis; assembly: GCF_004770905.1. Taxonomy (NCBI): domain Bacteria; kingdom Pseudomonadati; phylum Spirochaetota; class Leptospiria; order Leptospirales; family Leptospiraceae; genus Leptospira; species Leptospira bandrabouensis. The sequence goes on from NZ_RQHT01000012.1 coordinate 351,791, forward strand.
ACTGTTTGTGCAGCTGACGAACCAAAAGAAGGACAAGATTTTTTCCCACTCACTTGCGAATACACGGAGAAAGCTTACTCGGTAGGTCGTTTTCCAGGCGGTTACTTCAAACGTGAAGCAAAACCGGCAGAACACGAAGTTCTCCTTTCTAGAATTTTAGATCGTCCCATTCGCCCTATGTTCCCTGAAGGTTACTTCTCGGAAGTTCAACTTCTCGTACAAGTATTATCAGCAGACAAACAAGTTTCTGTCCAAGGTCATGCGATTAACGCAGCTTCGGCGGCACTTTCTGTATCATCGATTCCTTTTGCGGGTCCCATTGCCGGTGCTCGTATCGGTCGAATTGGTGGTGAGTTTATCTTAAACCCAACGAACGAAGAAATTACAAAATCCGATTTGGATTTGGTTGTTGCGGGAACTAAAGATGCCATCGTCATGATCGAAGGGGAAGCAAACGAAATCTCCAAAGAAGATATGATGGCAGCCCTTCGTTTTGCACAAGAACAGTTGAAAGTGGCTGTGGCAATGCAAGAAGAGTTGGCTAAGAAAAATGGAACTGTCAAAAAGGAAGTTGTTTTAAAAGCTCCTGATAAAGAACTCCATGCAAAAATTCGTGAGTTCGCGTTTGATCGTTTGACTGCTGCTAACAAAAATGCAGACAAAGCAAAACGTAACGATGACATCAAAGCCATTAACAAGGAAACAGTAGAACATTTTAAAACTCTACTCGCTCCAGAAGATAAATCAAAAGATATCAAACATTTTTTACATGAATTAGAATATGAAGTAGTCCGCGAACTTGTGCTAGGCGAAGGAATTCGTTTTGACGGTCGTAAAACCAACGAAATACGTCAAATTTCTTGTGAGATCGATGTGCTTCCTGGACCTCATGGTTCGGCAGTTTTTACCAGAGGACAAACACAATCACTTGGGGTCATGACACTCGGAACCACTTCCGACAACCAAAGATACGAAACTTTGGAAGGTTCTAAAGAGAAGAACTTTATGTTGCATTACAATTTCCCAGCTTTCTCTGTGGGAGAGGTGCGACGTAACTCAGGTCCTGGCCGACGTGAAATTGGACATGGAAACCTAGCAGAACGTGCGATCAAAAAAGTCCTTCCTTCTCAGACCGATTTCCCTTATGTCATTCGACTAGTTTCTGAAATTTTAGAATCCAATGGATCTTCCTCAATGGCATCCGTATGTTCGGGAACCTTAGCCCTAATGGCTGGGGGAGTTCCGATTTCTGGTCCTGTGTCTGGAATTGCCATGGGTCTTTTCAGTGATGAAAAAGGTCGTTTTGCAGTTCTTTCCGATATCGCCGGTATCGAAGATCATTTTGGAGATATGGATTTCAAACTCGCAGGAACCAAAAAAGGGATCACTGCTTTCCAAATGGATCTAAAAGTCAACGGACTTGGTTTGGAAGTTTTACAAAAAGCCATCGAACAAGCAGAAGTAGGTCGTGACCATATCCTAGGGGAGATGAACAAAGCCATTTCTTCTGTGAAAGGTAATTTGAGCCTCAATGCACCACGCATCACTCAAAAACAAATTCCAAAAGATCGAATTGGTGAACTCATTGGCCCAGGTGGTAAAATGATCCGTGCGATCATCGAACAATCTGGATCAGAAATTTCTGTGGATGACACAGGTAAAGTGACCATTGCTTCACCAAGTGAAGAGTCTAAAGCAAAAGCCATCGCCATGATCGATGGGATTTTTGAAGAAATCGAAGTAGGAAAAATCTACGATGGCGTCATCAAACGAATTGCTGATTTTGGTGCCTTCGTGGAAATTCTTCCTGGTAAAGAAGGTCTCTGTCATATCTCTAAATTGGATGTGAAACGAGTGCAATCGGTTCGTGATATTGTTTCCGAAGGGGACAAAATCCAGGTAAAGGTAATTTCCGTTGATAAAATGGGAAAAATCGATCTTTCTCGTAAGGATGTTCTTTTAGACAACTAAACAGTCCCCAAACAACTGTTTGGGGGGAGTAAAACCAATGGCATCCGTCATCGAGTGTAAACGAACCGTTTTACCCAATGGGTTAACGGTTCTCTTTCAACCTATGAAACACGCATCCTCTATGGGGGTGGGTGTTTTTTTAAAACAAGGCAGTCTTGCCGAAACTAATTCCGAACATGGTTACTTTCACTTTTTAGAGCATATGCTCTTTAAGGATACCGAACGTAGAACGAGTAAAGAAATTGCGGAATCCATCGAAAGAGTCGGTGGAATTCTAAATGGTTCGACTGGTCGTGAATACACACAGTACTACGTGGTCGCGATCAAAGACCAAGCAGAACTTGCTTTTGATATTCTTTCCGATATGTTATTTCGTCCTCTCTTTCGCAAAGAAGACATCCATACGGAAAAAGGTGTCATTATGGAAGAAATGCGTTCTTATGAAGACGCTCCTGATGACTTTGTTTATGATTATTATTTTCGTAATATCTTTGAAAAGTCACCTTACGGACGTGATATCATAGGTACCAAAAAATCTGTCACTGGGGTCAGTGAAAAATCCATCCGGACATTCTTTCAAAAACACTATTTCCCTAAAAATATGGTGATTTCCGTTTCAGGAAATTTTACTTGGGAAAAAATTTTGGACCTAACTAATAAATATTTTTCTTTTGAAAATCCAAAGGGAAAAAATCCGACGGAACTTATCATTCCAGCACCTAAAAAAAGTTATTCGAAGCATTTGGAGCGCCGGAAAATCGAACAGTTCCATATCATGCTTGGTGTGAATGGAAACAAACGGGATTACCGAACCGTAACTGTCACCCAACTCATTTCGACAATCCTTGGTGGGGGAATGGCATCTCGTCTTTTCCAAAACATCAGAGAAAAAGAAGGACTTTGTTATAGCATTTATAGTTTTCCTTCCTATTACAAAACTACGGGATTATTTTCTATTTCTTCTGCGACTTCCAAAGAAAAGGCAGCACGTTGTGTGGAACTCATTCTAAAGGAACTCGAAAGTATTTCCAAAAATGGGTTTTCCAAATCGGAACTTGCCGATGCAAAATCTAACCAAATGGGTTCGATTGCCATAGGATACGAACTTCCCGAAAACCGAATGAATAATATTGGTCTCCAAGAAATTTATTATGGTAAGTATTTTTCTTTGGAAGACCGAATGAAATCCATCAAGTCTGTGACCTTAGAGGAAATCAATGAAACCGCTAAACAGTTGTTTGATTTAAAGAAAGTGCATTTGTCTTGTGTGGGAGATATGTCTGAATCTCAGTTTGCCAAAATCCCTGTCCAGTTTGGTGGTTAGGTGAAAAAGGCCGGAAAGAAGCCAGAATGAAGACTGGAAAAAAACAAACTTCACAAAGAAGATACGAAGCAGGTAGGATCTTTGGCAAGAACCTTCTGGCCTGGAACCAATAAAAAGAAAACAAAGCAAACAAAGGACAAAATGAAATTACCTGAAATCCAAATTCAGATCTTAAAAGAAGGAGCTGTCATCCCTGAATATAAAACCCAAGGGGCTGCGGGGATGGATTTGTCTGCTTGCCTCACTGAAAACCTCATCCTTCCCCATGGCGAAGTGGTTTTTGTTCCGACAGGTCTTGCGATGGCCATTCCGGAAGGGTATGAAGGCCAGATTCGTCCAAGGAGTGGATTTTCTACCAAAAACCGGATTTTGATGCCAAATAGTCCCGGAACCATCGATTCTGATTATCGGGGAGAGATCCTTATCCCACTTTTAAACTTAAGTGGTGCCGACTTTGTTTTGGAGCCGGGTACTCGGGTGGCCCAAATGGTCCTTCACTCGGTAGCCCAACTTCCCATCCAAGTTGTGGCCGAACTTTCGGCTACAGAAAGGGGAGCCGGCGGATTTGGGAGCACGGGAAAATAAGACATAATTAGAAAAAAAAGACACTTAGCTTTTTTTAAACTCTACCGATAGGAAGCTGTAGAGGTGCCTTTTTATGATGCGATCCCTTTGGACCGGTGCTACCGGGATGATTGCCCAACAATTCCATATTGATACGGTGGCCAATAACCTTGCCAACGTAAACACCACTGGTTTTAAAAAGAATCGTGTGGACTTCGAAGATTTAGTGTACCAACACCAAGTGCTTGCGGGAACTCCAGCCACCTCTGTTTCCGAAATTCCTACTGGTGTGAATGTGGGGCACGGGGTAAAAGTCGCCGCCACACAGAAGTTATTCGAAATTGGATCTTTCCAAGCCACAGGAAATAAACTAGACCTTGCTCTAACTGGCGAGATGGCGTTTTTTAAAATCCAAATGCCCGATGGCACTTTCTCTTACTCAAGAGATGGATCTTTTAAAATTGATTCGAACCAACAAGTGGTGACCTCTAACGGTTACTTACTCGAACCACCGATCATCCTACCTGAAAATGCAATTCTCAATACCCTAATGGTTTCCGAGGAAGGGGAAGTGACTGTAAAAATCGGTAACGACATTCGACCCACAACCATTGGCCAATTGGAACTCTACCGGTTTGTAAACCCGGCAGGTCTCCAAGCAGTGGGGAAAAACTTGTTTCGTGAAACTGTGGCGTCTGGTCCTGAGATTCCAGGGATGCCTTCGCAAGAGGGATACGGAAGTGTCTTACAAGGATTTTTGGAAATGAGTAACGTAAAAATCGTGGAAGAGATGGTGAATATGATTGTGGCACAAAGGGCCTATGAATCCAATTCCAAAACCATCCAAACCTCAGATAACATGCTTTCTACGGCGATTGGACTCAAACGTTAATGAAACTTTGGGTTCTATTATTTTTTAGTTTGATTCTTTCTTTGCCAATGGTGGCAAAGGAAAAAGATTTTCGACTCTACTTAAAACCCAAAACCATTGTGGGTGCAGGGGAGATTCGTCTTTCTGATTTTACCAACTGGAAAGGAAATTGGAACCCAGTCATTTTTCAAAATTTACAATCACCAAAAATTCTGACTCCTGAACAATTGGTAGATGTTTTAAATTCTCGTTATAGTTCAGAAACAAAAGGAACAGGTGAATCTGTTTCCTTTGAAGTGATGGGAAAAGAGGGGATCTTACTTCCAAAAACCGCTACAGTTTCAAAAAAAGAATTGGAACGTTCTCTTTGGATGGATCTGAAAGAATCCGTAGAACAGACGATTGGTGAAGAAGGAGATTTGTTTCGGTTGAGTTCCGAAAAAGATTCTATCCTTACGATTTCTGGAACGAAACTCGTTTGGAGAAATACGGGTCGCACCCTCCACGGGGGGAAAAGGCTTTTCCCATTGGATTATTATTTTGAGGGAAAGATGATCCATTCGGAATCGGTTCCTTTTTTGATTGAAGAAAAGAAAAAGGCTTACTTTACAACAAAAGAAATCCCGGCAAAAACTGTACTAACAGAAGAAGATGTAGAACTTCGCTCCTTTTTTACCGCGGATCATAACAGGGAGTATGTGGAAGAAAGTCCTGTTGGGAAAACAGCCCTTGGAGCACTCGCCAGTGACACTACCATTGAAAAAAAACAGGTGAGAACTTTGCACACCATTGAAAGAGGACAAGAAGTACAACTTGTGTATACCACTGGGAATCTATTCTTAAAAATCAAAACTAGGGCACTGGCATCGGGAAACAAAGGGGATGAAATCCCTGTTCTCAATCTGGCTTCCCAAAAAATCATAAAAGCTAGAGTCCAAAATGAAGGGATCTGCCTTCTGGAAGAAATTTAAGGGGACTTCTGAATCATGTTGAAAGATAAACTTACAAAGATTCCAACGTTAGTTTTTTCTTTTTTATTTCTACTTATTCTATTGTTATTCTTTACATCTGCTTCTACTTTGTTTGCGGATTCTCTTTGGAAAGACAAGGATCCGTATTCGTATCCGAAAACCATCCAACCAGGGACTGTGGTAAAGGTAGTTTTAAAAAACGAGCTTCGAGTGGAATATGAGTCCGAATACAAAGCTACTTTTGATAACGATATCAAAACGGTTCCCGATAAAAAGTTAGTTCCTGACCTTCCAACTTATAACTCGAATTCCACATACATGCGTTCCAAAGTTGGTAAGTCCAAATCTCAAGGCAAAGTGGTAGGTGTCATGGCAGTCCTTGTTACAGGGATTGATCCGGGTACGGGGAATTTGGAACTTGAGGGAAGTAAGGTATTTAATTTATCGGAAGAAAGAATTAACCTTCGTTTGTCGGGAACTATTTCTCCTGAAGATTTAGACAAAAATCGATTCATTTCGAGTGATCTGATTGCCAACTTAAGAGTGGAATACCAAGGAACTTTAAATCCTAAAGAACTCACTAATCCGAACATCCAAATGAAACGGATCACAAATCCCGATGGAAGTGTAACGGAAAAAGCAGAACTATCAGAACAAGAAAAACAAGAAATCATTTTAAAGAATATCAAACGACTCTTAGGTGAAAGTGAGTAAATAGAATGTTATCCATGAATCAAAATCAAACTTACCTAGAGTTTAAAAAAGAAACTTTCCGATTTTTCTCAAAACCATTGGTAGCAAGTGTAATTTTCCTTTTGGGAACTCTCCCTAGTTTTGCTGTAGAAACGAGACTCAAAGATTTAGTGCGGATTGATGCAGTTCGCGAAAACCAACTCACAGGTTTTGGGCTTGTGGTTGGTCTTAATGGAACAGGAGATACTAAAAATCCTCTCACAGAAGAAGCCTTACAAAATTACCTCGCAGGTCTTGGTGTGAATACCAAAAAGAATCTAAGAGATGCCAAAAACACAGCTTCGGTGCTCATCACAGCCAACGTTCCTGTCAACTTAAAAGAAGGGGATAAAATTGATGTTTTGGTTTCGTCTCTTGGGGATGCACGTTCTTTGGAAGGAGGAGTGCTTTTGCAATCGCCACTCAAAGCAGGGAATGGAGAAACCATTGCTGTTGCTTCCGGCGTACTCGCGTTTGGTGGAAAAGAGAAAAAACGTGGTGGGGCTGATAAAAAATCAGGATCCAATACGGCTCTTGTTCCTATGGGTGCGATTTTGGAAAAATCGGTTCCCAATGCCCCTGTGACAAAATCAGTCAAACTCACACTTCTCGAAAAAGATTACACAACGATGGGAGCCATTGTGGATGCCATCACTGCTGAACTTCAAGTTGTGCCAGAAGTAGTCTCTCCCACAGAAGTCCTGGTTCCCCTTCCTCTAAAAACCACTGGCCAAACTTCCGCCGGAGAAATGGCAACAGGAGAACCTAAACTGGATTTGGCCTTTCTTGCTAAGTTAGAAAATTTAACGATCAATTCTTCGCCTGTGGCCCGTGTGGTGATCAACGAAAGGACAGGGACGATCGTGATGGGAGCAAATATTGCCATTGATGAGGTGGCCATTTCCCAACAAGGTCTGACCATTCAAATTGCCAGTAGAGACAAGGCTCGGTATTTTTTTCCCATCCAAGAAGAAGGCAAAGGCGAATCTGTTTTTGTTTTAAAAGAAACCACCCAAGTTTCGGATGTGGTGGGAGCTCTCAACAAGGTGGGGGCTTCTACCCGGGACATTATTTCGATTCTTGAGGCTTTAAAGAAACAAGGGGCTTTAAAAGCAGAACTTGTGATTCAGTAATTGGAAAATCTGCCGATAGATTTAGTAGACATAATATGGACATTCACAAAATCCAAGACTATTCGAATCGCCTAAGCCGCTCCCAGGATGAATCCATCCTCACCCGGATGAAGTCCTATGCGGATGAGATGAAACCATCGAAAAAGGATGGAATTTCTGATTTTCAGAATCTACTAGAAAACCACGAAGAAATTATGGGGAAGGTGAGTTCATCTTCCTTACGAGTCCCACAAAATATTCGTGAGGAGATCAAAGAAGATCCTTATAGAAAAAAACTGTATGATGCATCCGTAGAATTTGAGTCTGTATTTGTGAAGATGATGTTAAAGGAAATGAAAAACACCATTCACAAAGAAAAACTCATTGATGGTGGTTATGCGGAAGAAATTTTTGAAGACATGTTATACGACGAGTATGCAAAAAACATTTCCCAAAACGAATCGATGGGACTTGCCGAAGAGATCTACAAACAAATGTCAGCCTCTCTCCCACCTGTGAAAAAAAATCCATATTTCTAAAGCGAATTTCTAAAGTCAGTCTTTCTCAAAAACTCAGAAAATAACTAAATCAACAAATTCTTTCGTTTGATTTGGTTTTATTTAAACCAAATCTTTAAACGAGATTTTTTTAAGTTCTTCTTTTAGTTTTTCTTCCAACACATTTAGGCTTTCATTCAGTTTGGGTGAAATTTTCATTAGTTCTTTCGGTGCCCCCATTTTGAAACTAGAAGTTTCTTCGTATAAAGCTACCAAATCAATTTGTTCTTTTAGTTTCACCGGCGCTATCCGTTTGTCTTCGGTGATTTCCAAAAGTTTAGCTCCATTTAACTTTTCTAGAATCTCATTTAACTCTTTTTCTGGCATCAAAAGTGTTTTTCTGAGATTTGATAATTTGATGAGTTCTCCTTTTTTGGATTGGTGGTCATAGGTGAGAGCCAATACTTGGATGGTTTTGTAAAACTCATACGATAGATTATTATCAGTATCTTCAAACGGATGTTTAGGAAGGATGTAACGATCAGGGAATTGTAAAGTGGCAGTGACTTCTGCACCATATAAAATGATGAGTGAGATGGAATAAATGGCAAGTAGGGCAATGGGGATGGCCGCAAGTGCTTTATACACTAACATTGTTTTTTCGGTAAAGGATGTTAGGTAAATGTTGATAAACCCCCAAAAGAAAATGATAAGAATGATTCCAGTCACCGCAGCTCCAATCGAAGAGGCTTTGATGGGAACTTTAGTATTGGGGATGATATTAAAAATTAATAAAAAGAAAAGCCAAAGTGCAAGGAGTGGTAGGAGGATTTGAAAAATGGAATACATGGAGAAAAATCTTTTTCCGCCTTGGTATTTTTTCCAAATGGTTTGGCCTTTTTCATCTTCTTCAACTCGAATGATTTTATTAAATTCACCTACACCAACAATGCCTAACATTCCTTCATTGAGTGTTTCTGCTTCGTTTTGAGATTCGATTTCGATGCCATCATCCCTTTGCAAAGTGGATTCCTCTAAGGAAACTTCCTTTTCTTTTGTCTTTTTCGAGAGTAAAATCATATCTAGAATCATACCCTCTTTTCCTTTGTAAGCCGTAGACCAATTTTCACCTTCATCTTCGGATAATAAAATATCACCGAGAGAAGTTAAGATGAATATATCGTAATCTTGTTTTTTGGGAGAAGTAAAAACCCAAACTCTTTCATAAGAATATTTTCTGTGGCTTAAGTCAGTCCAGGTATAACCTCCATCAGTGGTTTTGAATATAGCTCCGTTATCACCAACGAGAAAACCAACATTTCGAGTGAGGAAGGCAATGTCATTCAAAGGTTTGGGAGAAATTTCCTGTGGGAAAAAAGTGGTCCCTCCATCGCTTGTTTTCCATAATCTACCTTCCCGGTCCAAGATAAACCCATCTTTTTCCGTAAAGAACCTAACACGAATTGGTGTTATATTCGGATCTGTGAAACGTTTGATTTCTTTTAAAGTTTTTCCAATTTCGTAGCGAAGTGTACGAGTGTCTTTGGTGAGAATGAATAAAGTGTCAAAATCGATAGCACCAAAATCTGCAATTGTAATCCCTTTTAATGAATGGAGTTTCCAAGTTTTTCCTAAGTCGTTGGAATATAAAAAAGTTCCGTCTTCGGAAATAGTAAATAAATCATTACCAACACTTCGAATTCTAAAAAAATTTTCTTTTGAGATGTCTGGTTTTTTACAGGTTCCGGTTTCCACAGTATCAAAATCAACGCAGAGCATGTTTTCAAAATCGATGCTTGCATTAGGAATAAAGGAAATGGATTTGTTGAGTTCTTTGATGGTTCCTATATTACCTTTTTCTCCAGCCACCCATAGTTCTCCTTGTTTGGTGGAAACAATTGACTTTAAGTGAGGAGGGCGAACCGAATCAGAAATTTTATCTGTGATATTTTTCCCGACAACAAATAGAAGGGGACCAAAAGAAATTAGGAAAAAGTAAAAAACGAATTTGTTGATCACATTTCTGTGCAGGTCAATTTTCCAAATGATATGGAAGGCTTTTTCTAGGGATCTTAAAACTGCCGTTGCGGAAAAAATAAAAACAACAAAACCTACAGCTCCAATTTGAGATGCCGTCGATATAATGTCCGTCAACGTTTCTAGATAAGGAGTGATATCGAATTGAATATTGTTTCTAAGTAGGTAGGCGTTGATGTCATCTACCATTTCCCCTTGCCTAGTTTGGATTCCCGAAGCCACGGTAATCAGCGCAAGGGCTACCGTTAAAGTGGGGATCAGTGTCACAATAGTTGTATACGCAAGACTTGATCCTATGATGAGACAATCGTCTTTCATAAACCTGTGAACCGAAACTAACAAAACGCGAATACTTAGGATGAGTTTTCGTTTCCAACCATTTTCTTCGGGAATGGCTGTCAGTCTGACAAGTAAGGATGGTTTTGTTAGAGTGTTCATGATGTTTCCTGTTTTTTAAAAGCGTACAAAACGTAACTAGAGGTGATTGGGTATCCGTTTTTTTTCCACTTGGACTTAATGTGGTAATACGAAATACGAATCCATTGCAAATAATCTTTCCAGTTTTGAAAAGAACCCTTTGATTTTTTTAGCTTTGCTAACAATGGAAAATCTACTCCGAAGTAAGATACAAAACGACCAAATCCAAGGTTAGTCAATATTTTTTTTAGGATGGTGTCTGAGTAATAAAAAACATGACCGGGCATGTAATAATGGTAATTTGAACCTTCTGATTTTGCCTGCCATCCGTCAAAATTCGCGGTTTGGAGGAGAAGGAGGCCACCCGGTTTTAGGATTCTTGTGAGTTCTTTAAAAAAAAGTTTGGGATTTTCAATATGTTCAATCACTTCAACAAGGGTGATGACACTAAAATGATTGTTTGGAAATTTTGCATCCATTAGTCTTCCGTTAAATGTAGGAATTCCTATTTCATTCGCATAACGTGCGGCATACTCTGAGATTTCAACACCTTGGATTGAAAATCCTTCTTCTTTAGCCATTTCTAAGAATCCACCAAAGGAAGAACCTATATCTAAAAAGTTGCCGGTTCCTATAAACTTTTTTATATTTTGAATCCTTGCCTTCCAAACATATTGAAAATATTTTTTATGATCCCTTTCATCAATGTATGTATACTCCGCTTTCCCTTGGTAATAATCTTTGGAATAAAGTTCTTTTTGATTGGGTCGAGGGAAGAGTGCTTGGAGTTTACAAGTTTTACATTCAACTATGGACAATCCTGAATACTTACCAGTTGTAGTATAAAGTGGTTTCCAATCACAAGTTTGGTTTAATGGGCATTCTTCAGATAAAGAAAGATTTTGATTCATTACTTTTCAGCAAGGAAAAACCAATGGCAAATTCGTTCCTCTAGTTTTCCCAGGGGAGTTCTTTCCGAATAACCAATAGATACTTTGGAAAAAATGGATAAAAAACTTTTTAAATCTTTTAGGGAATAGGTTTCTGCATAACCACCGTTTAGATCTGCCAAATTCATTTTGCCTTGACTGAGACCTAAATGAGTATCTCCGTCCGCACGAATGGATCCCAAAAGATAACCACCTTCGTCTAGTGATTCATATAAAGATGATAAAAGATTTTTGGCATCCTCTCTTGGGTTATAATGAAAAACTCCCCAACTGACAATGAGCCCAAATTCATTTGGAGAAAAGGGGAGATTCATACCTGGTGTATGTAAAAAACGAATGGAAGAACTTTCCTCATTTAACAGGTCAATGGTGGTTTTTGCTGTGTCACAGGCCGTGACCAAATAACCTTCATTTTGCAAAAGATAGGAATGTCTACCTGATCCACATCCAAAGTCTAGGGCTTTTTTATTTTTTGGTTGGATCCGGGATAAAAGACGGACTAAATTTTCATCAGGAAAGGCCAGTTTGGATTTGGGCCTTTCATAGTGTTCATCCCAGACATTTTTCATGAGTCAATTCTTTGAAAAATGGAATCTAACCAATCTTTGGTGGAAATGGATAGTTTGGTAGAGATTCCAAACACTTGGGTTCTTTTATGGTTTCCTTCCAATTTATCGAGTGTCGCACCCGTTTTGACTAATTGTTTTTGAAAAAAGACAGTTTCACCTGCGTTTGGTTCTAAGACGACAGGTTCTCCCATTTTTTTTTGGCGTTCTGGGGGGAGAGTGAACACTAGGGCAGATTTGGTGATTCCATCTTTGGCTTTTTTTAAAAAACCAGGCCTTGTTTTTTCACCAATGGTCACAGAAAGTAAATCATTAAAGTATTTATATCCGTAGTGTTCGGGGATTAATACATCGGCTAAAAATTCGCCGCCCACTTCTGGAGCAGATTCGATGAGAAGGCATTCTTTATTTTTTGTAATTTTGAATTCCGCAACAAAAGGTCCCGTTTTTAGTTTGGTTGCCGTGACAACTGCCTGACAGATCATTTTGATTTCTCCCGCCATATCGATATGTTGGGAAGGTGCTACGTGGGCCACCTCAATAAAGTTAGGTTTTCCCGTTGTGATTTTATCTGTGAGGGAAACCAAATAAAATCGTCTAGCAATCACAAATCCAAGCACCGTGATTTCATCTCCATGGATGAATGGTTCTAAAAGGTAACTTTCGCTAGTTTTTAAACGTGTAAATTTTTTATAATCCGCTTCTGACTCAAGGACCGTAATCCCTTTTTTCCCAGAACCTTCTTTGGGTTTGGCGATGAGGGGAAAACTTAACTCAAATTTTTTTTCTTTAGATTTAGAAGATACACTTGATTGAAGTGATGCGGGAAGAGGGATTCCATACTTCTGCACGGAGTTTTTGAATTTTTCTTTATCCAAAAACAAATTCACTGTATCTCGGGGGTTTCCACGGAGTTTTAATTTTTCTGCTAAATAGGAAACGGTATAGATGGCCTTTCCAAATGACCGTGATCCCACTCCCATCAGTTTGAAAGGTAGCGGGACTCGGCTCATCGCATGTAGAATTTTCCTATACTCATGAGTCGATTCTAATATACGAATGTCCGATCCCACAAGACCTGGAGCTTCAGGGTTTGTGTCCACGGAGATGACTTTGAGTCCTCTTGCTTTTGCTGCTTGGATGAGAGGGATTTGGTTCTCTCCGGCTCCAATGGAGAGGTAACTACCGGTCAGTTGTCTCATCTATGAACCGCGAGAACCGCCTCTCCTTTGTACGCCCGTATTACCGCCACCAGTCGTTTGGTTTCTACCGAAGGTAGGTTTTGCGACCGCAGGGCTTCCTTTCTTTTTGGCAGCTTCATTTTGCGATTTTGTTAGTTCTTCCTGGTTTACGAGGACGATGGCCTTTCCTTCGACTTCCTTTCCATTCAGAGCAGAAATCGCCTTGGAAGCATCGGCATCTGCCATTTCCGCGGTTCCATATCCCAAAGATACCTTTGTGATTTTGTCCCGTTTGATTTGGAGGTGTTCCACTTTTCCATGCGCAGAAAGAAGTTTTTCGAGTGCTTCTTCAGTGAGAGACTGGGGTAGGTTTCCGATGGATAACTTCATGTCCTTCTTTTCTCCTAAAAATTAAAGAAAACTTCAACTCTTTTTTGACTATGTCGCATTTTCTCTTGGGGAATCTGCAGATCTTGTCGAAAGAAAGTATAGGTAGGAACTTTATGTTACGAGGACTCTATACTGGTGCCAATGGGATGATTTCCCAACAAGTGCGAATGGATGTAATTGCCAACAATTTGGCCAATGTTGATAAAACTGCATTTAAAAAAGATACCACAGTCTTCAAAACCTTCCCCGAAATGTTACTCCATCGTTACTCTGAAGATGGGATTGGAAAAACTCCCATGGGTTCCTTTGATACATCCCCAGTGGTCGGTAAACTAGGGTTTGGTGCCGAAGTGAACGAAGTTTACACTCGCTTTGAACAAGGGGCTGTCAAAAAAACTGATAATATCTTTGATTTGATGGTCCAAGACCAACCCGGAATGGAAAAACCTGCCTTTTTTTCTGTCCTCACGAACCGTGGCGAACGCCTCACTCGGAGTGGAAGTTTTGTTTTGGATAAAAATGGATTTGTCGTGACCCCGCAAGGATTTCCTCTTCTCGGCGAAAAAGGTCCCATCCAAGTAAACCAAGGAAATTTCCTTGTGAAAGAAAATGGGGAAATTTATATCAATGCCAAACTCGGAACCGCTCCCAAAGACGGAACCAATTTCAGCGAAAACAGATTCGAAGACCCGGTCCTACTCGATAAATTAAAAATTCGCACGGTCGAAAACCCACGCCACCTAGACAAAGAAGGGGACTCGTTTTATTCCGACACTCCTGAATCCGGCGAACCCACTGCCTTTCCTGAACTTCTTGCCCCACAAGTATTACAAGGATATCTCGAAGCATCAAATGTTTCTGTGGTGACTGAGATGGTAGATATGATTGAAGTCAACCGCGCCTACGAAGCCAATTCCAAAACCATGCAAACCCAAGACAGTTTACTTGGTCGCCTATTCGAAATCATGCGATAGGATTTTTTTTTGGGGAGGGGGGAATCCCCGAAAGACTTCCTTCTTGGTTATAGGACTGATGTTTTTCTAGATATTATTGGACCTGTCAACTTTCGGGGACCGGGCTACTCCGGGGTGCGCTTAACGCTCCCGTCTGACATCTGTCAGACCAAGCCCTTCGTATCCCTTTCCCGTTTGAGACAATAGAGAACTTAACTCCTGGTTCCCCCATCCACACGGTATACCGAACCCGTAATAAAACTGGATTCCTCTGAGGCTAAAAAAGCGATGAGGTTTGCCACTTCTTTGGGTTTGCCAAGCCTTCCCATTGGAATATTTTTTTCCATAGTTTCCTTTCCTCTTTCTCCGGCCACATCCAAGATGGCGGTTTCTGTCCAACCGGGACAAACCGCATTGATCCGGACCCCAAACCTTGCCACCTCCATTGCCCCCGTTGTAGTGAGTTCAATCACACCAGCTTTGGCCACACAATACGGCCCAAGAGAAGGGGATGCCCCAAGTCCTGCGATGGAGGCAACATTAATGATGGACCCTCCTAAACGGTCACCAAGCATCAGTTTTGTGGCATATTTTTGACACCAGAATACACTGGTTAGGTCCATAAGTAACAACCGGTTCCAAACTTCTGTAGTCACTTTGTGCATAAATGTGGGTTTGTTAGCGATCCCTGCATTGTTTACCATAATATCCAATCTTTGGTTTCGAGATTTGAAGATTTCTACAAGGGAAATGATTTCTTCTTCAACGGTAACATCACATTTAATAAATTCAGCGGACCCACCAAAATCTTCTATTTCCTTGGCAACACGTGAACCTTCCTCTACATTGATATCAGAAACAACCACGTGGGCACCCTTTTTTGCCAGTAACAAACAGGTTTCCTTCCCAATTCCAAGGGCACCACCGGTAACGATCACATTTTTCTGCTGTAAGGTTTTTTCCATACCAAACTTTTTTGGTTTAGAGAGAAAGGGGCAAGTAAATATCTAAACTTGCATCTTTGAAAATTTGTTTAAAGTGATCCGATCGTTCTATTTTTTCATATAAATATTCGGTAGCCTTGATGGTCTATTTTCTTAGAAGTGGAATATATCCATGTAAATAATAATATTATAATATTGATATTTACAAAAATTGCAAATATTAATTCCAATGAAAGTATTTAGAGATAGTGAAAAATGCCACAATTTTACAAATATCTCTCCTATTTCCTTTTCGTTTAGTAATAGTACTTAGAAGAAAAGAAAATTTTTAGAATCTATCTAATTTACCTAGTATCCAAAGAATCCTCAAATAAAGGATAGGATTAAGTAACGTATAGGAATCAAACATTGGGACTCGAATCTTTAAGACATTTTTTTATATTAGATGCAGATCAATTGATCTTTGTGGAAGGTTCCTATAATTATTGGTTGGTTTTTCTTTCTATTTTCATTTCTATTTTTGCTTCTTGGATTTCTTTGTATATGCTCAGCCGTTTTTCCAACGTGGAGAGCAAATACTCACGGTTAGCAATTTTATTCACATCTAGTTTGTCGATGGGCGGGGCAGTTTGGTCCATGCATTTTATTGGAATGATGTCATTTGATTTATGCACAAAAGTGACTTATGATAAACTAATTACAATTCTCTCTATCCTTCCCAGTTTGTTTGCCTCCTATTTCGCATTGCGAACATTAAATAAAAAAAGTATTTCTAAAATGGAATTGGTTTCAGTAGGGATCCTTGTTGGCGCAGGAATTGGATTTATGCATTATATGGGAATGGCTGCTATGGAAATGCGCCCAAAATTACTGTATGAACCATATTTGTTTTTGATTTCACTCATTGTTGCAATTTCCCTTGCTATCCTTTCTATTTTGATTCAGTTTCGATTGAAGGAAACTAAGTTAAAAATAAAAACCAAGTATTTAACTTTGATTAGTGGGATTGTCATGGGAAGTGCCATTTCTGGAATGCATTACACGGGAATGGCTGCTGCTCGCTTTGTCGTTGAATCCAATCAGGTTTTAGATCAAACAAACTCGGATCAGTTTTTTTTAGCCGCCCTTGTCAGCTTTGGTAGTATTTTTGTTATTGGATCTGCTGTCGTTACCATTGCATTTATCAGTTATAAAGATCTTTTTCATAATCTATTAAGAAGTGAATCTAGGTTACGTGCGATCATTGAAACGGCAGCTGATGCCATTGTTATGATTGATACTAAAGGTATCATACAAGAGTTTAATATTACCGCTGAAAAGATGTTTGGTTGGAAGGCAAAAGAGGTAATTGGTCAAAATGTTAAGATACTAATGCCAAATCCCTTTCAGAGAGACCATGACAATTATCTTTCGAACTATTTAAGGACAGGGGAGGCAAAAATCATTGGAATTGGTAGGGAAACGATTGCTGTTCGAAAAGATGGGACAACTTTTCCCATTCGTTTGGCCATTGGACATACAAAACTTCCCCAAGATGATGTCTTTGTTGGTTTGATTAGTGATATTTCGGAAAGAGTAGTGATCGAAAATGCTCTTAAGGAAAATGAAGAACAGCTAAAATCATTTATACAAAATATTCCAGGGATTGTGTATCGCTGTTTAGTGGATGAAGATTGGACTTCTGTTTTTATCAGTGATTCCATTCTGAATTTATCAGGTTACCCTGCAAGTGACTTCCTTGAACCAAACCGTAAACGTTCGTTTAACGATATTATCCATCCTGAAGATAGGATTCATGTCGCCAATACCATTCAAAATGCCGTCGATACATCCGATACTTTTGTTTTAAACTATCGTATCATCCAAAAATCGGGAGACATTCGTTGGGTCTTAGAATACGGCGGACTTGTTTTGGATGAAAACAAAAAAGTAAAGTTTTTAGATGGGGTGATCTTAGATAATACAGACAGAAGGATGATCGAAGAAGCCCTAATTGAATCGAAAGAAAAAGCAGAAATGGCTGCGATAACCAAAACAACTTTTTTAGCAAATATGAGTCATGAAATTCGAACTCCTATGAATGCGATTCTTGGTTTCACAGAGATTCTCCTTTCTGGTGATTTGATAGGTAACCAAAAAAAACAACTGGAGACAGTTAAAAATTCCGCAAAATCATTGTTACGTTTATTGAATGATGTTTTAAATTCGGCAAAATTAGACAAAGGTGCCGTGGAACTAGAGATTTTTGACTTTTCACTAGTATCTCTTGTTGACCAAGTTTGTTCTGCAATGAGTATCGAAGCGAAACGAAAAGGTTTACGTTTTCAATACAAAATCTCGGAAGGTATCAATGATTATTATAAGGGAGATAGTCTTCGCATTAGACAAATTTTAACCAATCTGATAGGAAATGCGATTAAGTTTACTAAAGAAGGATTCATCCAACTGAATGTTTCTCAAATGGATGGAGAGATTTTATTTCATATCGAAGATAGTGGCATTGGAATCGCATCTGATCGATTAGAAAAAATATTTGATCCCTTTACGCAAGGTGATGTGTCGATGAGTCGAAAGTTTGGTGGAACAGGTCTAGGGACAACAATTTCAAAACAATTAGTCGAACTCATGAAAGGAAAAATCTGGGTAAAGAGTGAACAAGGAGTAGGGACCCATTTTTACGTTTCTATACCCTTAGAAATGGGAAATCCAGTTTTAGATATCAATGAGACGATTCAGTTAAATTTTGAGTTACCTAATTTAAAAATTCTGATAGTCGATGATGTGAAACAAAATGTCGAGTTGATTCAGTTACTTATGGCAGCTAACGGACATGAGGTCGAAATTGCAAATAATGGACGAGAAGCGTTAGAAGTTTTTAAATCAAAACAATTTGATTTGGTTTTAATGGACATCCAGATGCCGGAGATGGACGGATTGGAGGCGACAAGGCAAATCAGGTTGTATGAAAAAGAAAAAAGTAATCGTGTTCCGATACTTGCTTTGTCTGCGAGTGTATTTGAAGAAGATCGGCTGTCCGCAAAGGAAGCCGGTATGGATGGTTTTGTATCCAAACCAATAGACATTCATGATTTATTTTTAGAAATAAAAAAGGTCATTTCGCACCATCCTTTGCCAAACGTAATTTCTCGGTCCAACCAAATGCAAAAAGAAGATGTTTTTCAATTGTATCGGGGAATCCAACTTTTTGGATCTATAAAAAAATATATAAAAATGTTAAATGGTTTCTTTTTAGATTTTCAAAAAGAAATTCAAGAATGGAACGATCTCTCCCAAACTCCAACAGACCAACAAACATTTCTACATAGATTGAAAGGTGTTTCTTCCAATTTGGGAATTCTTCCGATTGCCAAGGAAACCAATCGTTTGGAGAAAAAACTACTAGTTTCGAAACTTAACACGGAAGATTTTGAAAGTTTAAAAGGAGTTTTTTCTGAGGTCTACCTTCAGTTTCAATCGCAATTTTCGTTTCCTCTCAAAGAGGACCATAAAGTTGAAAACATTCATCAAGAAATACCTAACGAAAATCTAAATCAGATTAGAGAAAGGATACAAAGATTAATAATATCTTTTTCCCAAGGATCTTATCTTCAGGACGAATGGCGAATACTCTCGCAATTATTACGAAATACAAAATTTAATCAGCATATTTTAGAAATTGAATCTTCCATCAGTCAGTTTGATTTCGACACTACGGTTTTGAAGTTAAACCACTTGGAAATTCAGATTTTTGGAGAATAATAGGGAAATGAATACGAAACCAAAAGTATTAGTGGTAGATGATGAACCTGCTAACTTACAGATATTAAATGATATTTTGCAAAATGATTATACTTTGTTTTTTGCTAAAGATGGAGAGAAGGGAATTGAGCTGGCTATATCACAATTGCCAGATATCATTTTACTCGATGTAATGATGCCAAAGATGACAGGACATGAGGTTTGTAAGATCCTGAAATCCAACGAAAAAACAAAATTCATTCCGGTGATTTTTGTGACAGCATTAACGGAAGTTGGTGACGAGGAAAAAGGATTTCAGTTAGGAGCTGTTGATTATATTATCAAGCCAGTAAGTCCCCCTATAGTGAAAGTTAGAGTTAAGAACCATTTATCTTTAGTTGATGTAAATGAAGTTAAGGCCACTAGATTACAAATTGTACAACGTTTGGGAATGGCATCTGAATACAAAGACAATGAAACTGGTATGCATGTAATTCGAATGAGTCATTATTCCCAAACCTTAGCATTGGCCCACGGTTATTCTAATGAAGCCGCCGAAGAGATTCTCAATGCAGCACCTATGCATGATGTGGGAAAAATTGGAATTCCTGATTACATCATCCAAAAACCGGGAAAACTTACACCTGAAGAATGGGAAATTATGAAACGACATCCCGAGATCGGGGCTGAAATTATTGGAGATCATCATTCAAGTTTATTAAAGTTAGCAAGATCCATTGCCATTACCCATCATGAAAAATTTGATGGAAGCGGATATCCGTATCAATTGAAAGGAGAACAAATTCCCTTAGAAGGTAGAATCATTGCAATAGCAGACGTATTTGATGCTTTAACTACTGTTCGT
Organism: Leptospira bandrabouensis; assembly: GCF_004770905.1. NCBI lineage: Bacteria > Pseudomonadati > Spirochaetota > Leptospiria > Leptospirales > Leptospiraceae > Leptospira > Leptospira bandrabouensis. The sequence goes on from NZ_RQHT01000012.1 coordinate 371,874, forward strand.
CCCTATAAAAAAGCATGGGAAGTTGTAGACGCTGTGGATTTTTTAAAAAAAGAATCTGGATCACATTTTGATCCTGATTTAGTCCAAAAGTTTATCTCGGTTTTGCCGAAGATTCTTGAAATCAAAAACCAGTGGCCAGAGGAAATTTAATCAATTCACAAAATTTAGTCTTATTCAAAATTTGGTAATCCTATGGACTATTATGATCATATAGAACTTGCCATTCGTTTTATGGAGTTGAATTTAACAGAAAACATCCGAGTGGAGGATGTATCTAAAAATGCTTTCCAATCGAGATGGCATTTTCAAAGAATTTTTCGTTATGTGACAGGATATTCTGTTTATACATATTTAAAAAAACGTAGGTTAACAGAAGCCGGTAATGATTTGATTTTGGGAAAAGAAAAAATCATTGATATTGCTTTAAAATATCATTATACAACCCCTGAATCTTTTCTCCGTGCTTTTCGTACTGAATACGGAATCAATCCTTCAGAATATCGAAAAACAGCAAATCATATCAATTTTCCCAAACTGGAAATAGAACCTTTACGAAATAAAGTTCGCATTGATGGATCAAATATCAAAACTACCGTCATTACCAAAAACGAATTTTTTCTAATTGGAAAACCTCATCGGACTACTATGCAAAAATGTCAGAATGAAATTGACATACCCAAGTTTTGGGGTGAATTTATGGGAAATGGTTTTATGGAATCTATTCCTAACCGAATTGATCATTCCTTAATGGGAATCTACTCTAACTGGGATTATGCGGAAAATTTTGATGTGATCATTGGTGCGCAAGTGAATTCGCTCACGAAAATACCTGAAGGATTTGTTTCTCACAGGATGAAACCAGCAAAGTATATGGTTTTTACTGTTCCAGGAAATACTAATGAAGACATCCTCAATGGTTGGAAATATATTTATGGAACTTGGATGCCAAATACTGGATACGAAAGAGAATTTAGTGACGATTTCGATTTATTCGATGACCGGTTCCAATCAAATACTCATCCAGAATCAGAAATTTACATCCCCATTCAGTAAATATCATTTCAACATCCTAGTTTCTGTTGTCTGGAGGAACTAGGTTTCAATTTGCTGCATTTTCCTTCTACTTCCTTATAAAAAAGCACAAATAGTCAAGAACCCAAATCCAGTTTGCGTTAGGATTTATTTATGGAACAAACTGCAACAAACCAAATTCATTTAGAATCAATGGTCCTAGTTGGGATCACAACACGAACTTCTAATGCCAAAGAAATGGCTGGAAAAGGAAAAATTGCCGCCCTTTGGCAAAGGTTTTGGGAAGAGGGGATTCTTTCCCAAATTCCAAATCCTTTGGTCTCTTCCGAAATTGTAGTGGCTTACACCGAATTTGAAACGGATGAAAACGGGGAATACACCATTTTAATTGGTACAAAAGTCAGCACTCTAGATTCCCTTCCGCCTCATTTAACAGCCATCCGTGTGGCCGCATCTGATTATCTTCATGTTCCCACAGATTGGGGTCCCATTTCTGAAATTGGAATCAACACCTGGAAAAAAATTTGGTCGGAAGAAACATACCGCAAAAATCGGTCTTACAAAACGGATTTGGAAATTTACGGTACCAATGCCAAAGACCCCAACCATTCCCAGTTTGATATTTACTTAGGAATCCGTTAGTGTGCTTTTCTGATTGAACTAGTGTTAGTAGGCCTTAAATCCCGTGGGCCTTTCACCACGGGCATAGGCGGCACTTGCTTTTTTTTCGTCTTTAAGGAGCCTACTTTTTGCAATGAAACGTACCCACCAAGGAATGTTTTTGATCGGACTTCCTGTGGAGTGAGCCAAAAGATAAGCTTTCGAACATTTTTCAATCAACTCACAATTGTATATGGCTTTCTCTCGAGTGACACTGGTGATGACCACGGCCTCTTCATCCAAAAAAGCATTGGCTCCTCCGAGGACAATGGAACTAGCTTCTACGGTTCCATCAATGCGTTTGGGAATGGGAAAAACGGGTGCTCCTAATTGGCGGCACTGTTCATCGAATACTAATGGGAGAGGATGGTTCAGTGTCTTTAATAAAGAACTCCACTCTGGCTGAAAGGAAACAATGGCCCCGATATCAGACCTTAAAGCATATAAACTGGCATGAAAGCGTATTTGATGGAGAGTCTCTTCGTTCTTCGACTGGATTTTGATCGCTGCGGTTGGATTTTCGATTGGGAATTCACTTATTTCCACGTTTGATTTTTTTCCTTCTCCCCTGTGGATGAGAAGGAAACTTCCTTTGCCCGGAAGACGAAAGGAAAGATCGGCTTTATGAGTTTGTAATAAACCTTTGGAATCTAAGCGGTGCCATAAATGATTTAATTCCTCAGCATCAGTTTGTATCTCTGATTTTGAATATTGTTTTTTGGTTGTAGATGATTTCATTTTTTTTCCTTATATCAAATTCGCAAATTGATATTAGAGAGCCTCCATTAACTGGGCTTTCATTTCTTTTGGCATCAGGGAAACATTTGGATTTTTTTCGATTCTTGTTTTTAGAAAATGTGCCGCTTCCTTTTCTAATAACTTTACACTTGTGATTGCTTGTTCCAAAGTCAAAGCTCCGCAAACCAAACCATGGTTACGCAAAAGATAGGCATTGGTCTCTTTGATAATTCTTTTACGAAAAGCTTTGACAAGAAAGGATGTACCAGAAGGAGCATAGGATACAATTCGTACAAAATATCCAATATTCTTTTTTCCTTCTTGGGATTCAATATCCATGTCCAAACCAAGTAAAGATACAGCACTTGCCAGTGGTTGGTGTGTGTGTAAACTCACTTCAATCTCAGGTCTCAAACTAAAAAAGGATGCGTGAATTCCACTTTCGGTTGTTGGTTGTTTGGTTCCTTCGACCATCTTTAAATCTTTAATTTGTAAAATACAAAGATCATCAGGTTTCATTGTATAATAATCGGTTGCGGAAGGCGTGACTGCCATCAATTCCGAATTGATTCGAACGGCTAAATTTCCACCTACTCCTGCTAAAAAACCCAAATCAGCTAACTTAACACAGGCGGCAAGCATTGACTTTTTTACTGACTTTATTTTTGATTCGATCATCGACTGTTTCCTTTCTAACTGCATGGAGTAAATCAATACCCGACATTTGTCGATTTTAATTTAGATTCTGATGGGCATGTGTCGACTAATTTTTAATGAATTATTAGTTTTTTGGATTGAAACTTTTCAAAAACTCGGCTTTCGTCGACTTTTAGTGGTCACTCGTATGCCAATATCCAACGAAAGACAGGAAAAAGAGAAAACAGAGGACCAAAACCGCAGGTTTCTCCTCGTACAATCATTAAGGGAATTACTACGAGAAGAGGAACCTGCTTCCATCACTTTTGCCAAAGTTTGTGCCCGAGCAAAAATTCCTAGAGCCTCTGCTTATCATTTTTTTCCCAATATGGGTGCTTTGTATCTCGGACTTCGTATGGTGCATTCCCAAATGGTTTCATTGCGATTGGCAAAGGTAGACACTTCCGATTTTAAAACTTGGCAGGACTATGTCCATTTTCTTGCCAGAGAGGCGGCAGCAGTGGTGAGGGAAGACAAAGCATTGATGCGCGTGGTTTATGGGGTACGGAATGAAGAAACTATGCATGTGGGAAAAGTTTTAGATTCATCGATTACCAAACTGGCTTTATCACAAGTGGAGGCTCGTTTTTTACTCCCTGATTTCCCTGATTTAAATCGTAAGGTGGGCATTGCTGTTTCCTTGATCGATTCCGTCTTTCGGTATTCCTTTCGGGAACAAGGTGAAATCACAGAGGAGATGGTAAACGAAGCAGCCAGGGCGGCCATTGCCTACCTACGTTTTTATTTCCCAGAATACTTACTTTACCGCCAATAGAAAGACCGAAGCGGGAATTCTGAATTTTCTAAAAAATAATCGACAGTAGTCGGTTTTTTGTCAATTTACTCCTTACGCCAAAAAACACACTAGTGCGGGATCTTATTTTCTACTTTTGAGAAGAAGGACTTGAGGTTTTGTACATTTGCGAAAAGGGAGAAGGTTTATGTTAGGAGCTAATGGTCGTTCCATCATCAGGAAATTAAAAAAGATTTTGTCTGAGTTTGTATCCTCTGTTTTGGGATCAACGGATCGTTTTGTGATGAGACACAGAATTTTGAATGGAACCCTCCTTGCTGGAATTGTCGCTATGGGAGTGGGCCTTTCTTCTGAATTTTTCCGCGAAGGTTTTGAGATGGGTGGGCTCATTGCTTTATGGATGGCATTTGGTTTTGCATGTGTCTTTTATTATTTAGCTAGGTTCCGCCATTTATTTCAGATCTTGATTTTACCTACCTTTATCATCAGTTCCTTAACTGCTTTTTTGCAGATCAAATACAGTGGTGGGATTGTCAGTGCGAATGTAATGTTACTTGCTCCGATCCTAGTATTAAACATGCTCATCCTCGGAAATAAATATGATTGGATCGCCATTGTATTTTTTGTATGCGCATTGTTTGTAGTTAATTACGTCCAAAACATCCATCCTGAATGGTTTTATGATTATTCTTCTGAAAAAGCAAGAAGTGAAGATTTTCTGATCACAGGTGTCTCTATATTATTTTTACTGGGACTGATGTTAAGAACTCTCAACAGGTCCTATGAAGATGCGATTGGTGAAGTGAGCCGATTGAAATACCAACAAGACGGAGATTATTATCTTACCTCTCTTCTCACACGTCCACTTTCTGGAATTCGTATTCGATCGAAATCCGTTTTGTTCCAAACTTACATCAAACAAAAAAAATCGTTCCAATTCAAAAATAGGGAATATGAATTGGGTGGGGATATTTGTGTCGCTGACCAAATTGTTCTTAGGGGACGTAGTTACTGTGTTTTTGCGAACGGAGATGCGATGGGAAAATCCATGCAAGGGGCAGGGGGTGTGCTTGTTTTTGGGACAGCATTCCGAGCACTCATTGAAAGGACCCATAGAGAAGGAATTCTTTCTGGATACTTCCCTGAACGTTGGTTACATACCGCTCTCAATGATTTCAACGATATATTTGAAGGATTTGATGGTTCTATGTCTATGTCATTGCTTCTTGGTTTGGTAGATGAGGAAAATGGTTTTTTATATTATATAAATGCAGAACACCCATTTCCCATTCGTTTTCGTGAAGGAAAGGCAAGTTTTTTATCGGAAAAAGCCACTAACTTTAAATTGGGAATGCAAAAGGATAAAGCTCTCATCGAAACTTGTTGGATTCGTCCAGGAGATACGATCATCATTGGATCTGATGGGCGTGATGATTTAAGTATAGGTTTTGATTCCAAATCCAATCGTGTGATTAATATGGATCACACTTCAATTTTAACTCAGGTGGAAGAAAGTGACGGAGATATTGAAAAACTAGGCCTTCGACTTCAAAATATTGGAGAACTGACGGATGATCTTTCCTTACTTAGCATTCGTTTCCAACCTCAAACTACAATCGATATAAAAACCAGAGAATCCGGTTTGGAAGAACCAATTCGCCTAATTCAAAGAAACAACTTCCCGGAAGCTCTAAATTTGTTGAAAAATTATGCAGATTCTTATGCATACGACCCTGCTGTGTGGAAATTATTGTACCGAGTATATCGAAAATTGGAAAAACCAATAGAAGCGGGCAAAGCGGCAGAAATATTTTCCAACAATCACCCTTCTGGTTTACAAATGATATTGGAAGGTGCAATCCAATATGCCAAAGCAAGTTTGATTGACGAAGCCATTGATATGGCAGAAAGGATTTATAGTCGTAAACCTGACGTAATTCCCGTGATCAAAATCCTCGTGAGACTTTATAAAAAGTCTAATCGACCTGAGAGGGCAAGCGAATATGAAGAAGAAATTCATCGTTTAGAAAATGATTCTCTAGACTCCTAAGGAGAAAATTAGATTGGAATTCGTATCTTTTGGGTTAGGTGAAATTTACCTTTATAGACCTTTAGTGGGAAGATTTATCTTCTATATTATGAAAAATCAGATTATTTTCTAATAATTCTCCTATCTTCTATTGATGAAAACAAAAATGAATTTACTTTTAAGAATCCAAACATTGTTATCGTTTCCAGAAGGAAGATTTGATACTATCTTCATAAGGTTACATGTATGGAAGAAAACGAAACAATAGAAATTCCACAGATTCAAGAAGAACCTGCACCGGAAGTAGTAGTTGTGGTTAAAAAAGCAGCTCCTAAGAAGAAAAAGGCCGCAAAAAAGAAAGCAGCAAAGAAAAAAGCGGCTCCTAAAAAGAAAAAGGCCGCGAAGAAGAAAGCTGCTAAAAAGAAAAAAGTGGCAAAGAAAAAAACTAAGAAAGTTCTCGCTAAAAAGAGACCTGCGAAAAAGAAAACTGCTAAAAAAAGAGCAGCGAAGAAAAAAGTCGCAAGAAAGAAAAAAAGACGTTAACTCCCTTTGGGGTAATAGATTCGAACTTGGCCCAAATGATTGGGCTTTTCCTTTGAACCTATTATCCCACTCTAAAAGGAATTAAATTCTTTAGTTCCTGATTTCTACCCTTTCCCATTCATATCGAATGTCATAAAGACAAATTCCAATTAATGAATTGTATTAGTATTCGTGATTCCTTTTCCTTTTAACCATTTTTGTTGGTTCCTTTTTCCTATCCATAAAAGTGCCGGTGACAGTTTTCCCATAAGCCAAGGGAAAACAGCAACCAACCTAGAGATAAGCCCATCCGAGTAAGGAACATAAATTTCCAATGTCCCTTTTTTGATTCCCTTTATGACTGCACGAGCCACTGCATCTGGAGATTGTACTGGATTCACCCAATTAAGTGCCGTGCCACCATTTAAAGCTTCATGTAGGAGCATGGGAGTATCCACGGCTGTCGGATAAATCCCTGATACTTTAATTTTCGTATGTTTTAGCTCTTCGAAAAGTGCGGTCAAAAATCCGCGCAGTCCAAATTTTCCCGCAGAGTAAAGAGAAGAATCTGCTAAAGCAATAATTCCTCCAATCGAAACAATGGATACGATAGCACCTTCATTTCGTTTTAACATCAGTGGAAGGATTCCATGTGTAATATGAATGGGACTGATTAAATTAATCCATATTTGTCTTTGAATGTCACCGATGGATTGGCTAATAAAAGGACCTTCTTTGGTATATCCAGCATTGTTGATTAAAACACTGATTTCTGGATAATCTTTCTGAATGGAGTGAATTAGATTTTGAATTTCCTCTGGGTTTGTTTGATCGCAGACAAAGAATCGAGGATTCCCATTTAGTTTTTCTTTTACCTGAGACATTTTTTCTAAACTGATATCGGAAAGCAGCAATTGGTATCCTTCGTTTTCCAAACGAATTGCAATGGCTTCCGCAATGGCACCGCCACCGCCGGTAATCAAGGCAATTTTTTTCTTATGTTTCTCTAGGTTCTTCTTCATTGGGAAATTCCTGATGTAGGTAACCGATTTTCTGTTCCAGAGGAAACAATGGGGGATTTTAGAAAGTTAAATTGTCCAGGTTTTAGTTCTAACCAACCCATTTTCTTTTGTATTTTAGATCTATAGTTTTTATAGGCTACTTGATTGACATACACGGAATGGCGTCCCGTATTTAAGTATTGAATTTTACCATTTAATAAGGGCCTATCAGTTTTGATTAGGTTGGCAAAACGAAGATACGTAGGATGATTCTTCCGTTTTGCTTCAATGTAGGATGCAATTAAATTTGCCATTTCATCAAACATCTTGTAGGCTCCACCATCGGTTTCCATATAACCTAGAGCGTATAAATTTTCGAAATTTCGATTAAACAAAGTTAAGTAGAGGTCAGGTCTTCCATTTTTCCATTCGAAATATTTACTATCCATATACGGAATCGACCAGTTATATCCGGTTGCAAGAATGATAATGTCTATTTTTTCCTTGGATCCGTCTTTAAAAACAACTGAATCACCTTCAAGTTTTTCTATATCCGGTTTTGCAATCACATCGCCATGTCTTAAGTTATGGATTAACTGGTCGTTGATGATAGGGTGAGTTTCAAATATTTTATGGTCAGGCGCTGGTAATCCCAGTTTCGTTAGGTCACCAACAAGATATTTTAATAACCTACCGAATACAAACTGTGAGACCCAATTGGGAATCCAATGCGCACCATCTCCAAAAACATCTGCCGGTTGCCCCAAAATATGTTTTGGTATAAAATGATATCCCCGTCTAACGCTGATAAATGCTTGTTCGGCGTTGGCTCCTGCGTCACATGCTATATCACAACCTGAGTTACCTGCGCCTACAATAAGCACTCGTTTTCCATGAAAAAGAGTAGGAGATTTATAATTTACACTGTGTAATATTTTTCCTGTAAAATTTCTTTCACCCTCTAATTTTGGTTGGTTTGGTGACCATGTGATTCCGCTGGCACAAACAATTCCGCCAAACAAATACTTTTCGTTGGAACTTGTTTCAACAATCCAACATCCATCTTGTTCTTTGATTTCTTTTATCGAAGTGTTAAATTGAATCAATGGGTAGAGATTATAGGTTTTTGCAAAATCTCGGTGGTATTTTAAAATTTGTAGGTTGGATGGATAGTCTGGATAATTTTCAGGCATCGGGAAATCAAAATAACTAGATAAATACTTTGAAGAAATAAAGTGAGCACTTTCATACATGGGAGAACCTGGATTATTGATATCCCAAATTCCTCCAACATCGTTATGTTTTTCAAAAACTTGAAAAGGAATCCCTTTTGCTAATAGGGACCTCGCCATTGTTAGGCCTGCGGGTCCGGCACCCACGATACAAATTGTATCCGATTTATCTATGGTCCCAGTAGAACCAGATTGTTTGTTTTTTACGAGATCCATATTCCCTCACATTCCTAATATGATCAATGATCATATTTATGAGATCATTGATCATAAATTAGAATCAGTCAAGGCCAAATTTAGTAGGTTGGGAAAAAAAGAAGTGCAAATTATGATAAGAAATTTCTCCTTTTCTTATGAGTCTTGAGTTCAAAATCCCTGTCCAAACGAGAAGTCGCGACCGAGTCGAACTCATTTTAAAAACTGCTAGGGAATTGATCGGTGAAAAAGGAATCGATGCTGTGAGTATGCGTGAGATTGCGCAAACAGCAGGAATTCAAATTGGCTCTTTATACCAATACTTCCCAGGAAAAAGTGTATTATTGTTAACAATCATGAATCAATATTACGATTTATTGTATGATGAAACAAAAAGAATTTTAGAGCCAGTGCGAACCACTGCTGAATTAGAAGTTGCCGCTGAAATTGCTTTCAAACAATTTATAACAATTTTTCAAAAAGACCCGGCCCTTGCCAATCTTTGGGCAGGTGCTAGGGCCATTCCGGAATTAGTATCCGAGGACAATCGTGATACATATAGAAATGCGGAATTAATTGTAAAAACTACCTTACGTTGCCTACCTATCTTAAAAGAATCAGAAGTCAGACCATTTGCTTTGTATTTCAGTCACACCATTGGTATGATCATCAGGTTTGTTCGGGAAATTGAAGTGGATCATGGTAAAGCAGTTATGAAGGAAACTCTAGAGATTCTAAAATTAAGGCTAAGGGAGTTTGAAAAATTAGCAAAAGAAAAATCCAAACAAAAGAAGAAGTGAAATTGATATACAAACACTCGTTTGGATTTTAATTGTGAGGATGTAGCTTTTTGTAACATCTAATCGCTGTTTTTGGCTTGCGATTGAATCAAAACCTATAAGATATAAGGATGAAAAAACTCATTCCTCTATTTCTATTATGGGCACTCGTATCTTGTTCAAGTTTGCCCTACACAATCGAAGATCGTAAATTCGACAAAGCTAAACAAATGATTGAAGAAGGTGCCGATGTAAATCAAACGTCTGATTGTTTTCATGCGCTTACCATTGCTGCTATGGAAGGTGATGAAGGTCTCGTGAAACTTTTGTTAGATAAAGGTGCTAAGGTCGATAATCGCTCTAAAGAATGTGATTATACGGATCGAATTGGACCGTTCCGTATGAAATTTCGTTGGGGTGCAAGGACAGCCCTTGACCGAGTGGCCAATGCAAAAATTGCCAAACTACTTTTGGCAAAAGGGGCCAATCCAAACATTGCAGGATATCGTGAATATACTTTTGGCCCGGATTACGACACTGCTTTATGGAATGCGGTACGTAACGCTGATTTTGAGCTAGTAAAGGTTTTGGTAGAAGCCGGAGCTAACCCAAATGTATATAACAAGTCTGGCAAAAATAGCATTTGGGAAATGGCAGAAGCTAGAAAATCCCAAGGGAAACCAGAATTTCTTTCTTACCTACAATCCAAAGGAATGAAAAAACTTGAAATTACAGATGCCAAAGCCAAAACAACGGATGGCAAAATCCTTACTAAATACAAACACATTGCCACTGGAGCTGTCACGGAAATGCCAGCAGATATTGCAAAAGGTGTGTATGAAAATCCTAAAAATTATTCAGCACTAACAATAAACGCTGCCGATGGAGCTTACTACCATTATGCGGAATTTGTTTGGGCAGAAACGGGACAAAATTTATATGAGTGGTATTTACTCCGCAGAAAAAATACGGGCACTTTGAAATAAAATTTTAGTCCAGAGTATTTGAAATTTTGATTTCTACTTTTGGTTCTTTGTTTTTGACTTAGAAAGTTTTGACAAATAAAATCATCAGTAGAAATCAAATTAAATTTTTTGATACTTCTTTGCTTGTTTTTTGTTTTCTGGATCTAATTCGATGGCTTCAGGATGAAACACAATATTCCAGTACCGAACCACGTAGGCAACAACACCTGCAGTCAGTACAAAAAGTAAAACATAAGCGGAGATGACAGGATGGAGTAAAAAAGAATAAGGAGCACCAAACTGTAAAAAGTAAGGTAATGACATATACCAAATCACAGATACTGCCACAATTCCCACACCAAATTTTCCCCACCAGTTAGGTCGACCTTGTAATCCACGTTTTAAATACAAATACCCTCCAAGCCAAACACCAAGGATCTCTCTGATAAAATATACAATAAGAATCCAACTCGGAAAATCAAAATGAATGGTAACCACAAAGAGACCACCGAGGGTAACGAGTTTATCACAGACTGGATCTAAGTATCTACCTAGAGTCGTTTCTTGGTGGAGGAGACGAGCAAAGAGTCCATCGAGGTAATCGCTCACAACGGCAGCCAATGCATAAAAGATCGATGCAGAAAAAGCGCGTAAGTTCGCTGGATCATGTGCATAAGCATAAGTGCTTTGGAAAAAAAAGGGGAGTAACAACACCCGAAATACAGATAAAAAATTGGATAGGGTAAAGATACGATCCTGGAAAAGGTCTTTGGCTTTTTTTTCTTCGATTTGCATAGAACCAGTACCAGATTCTAAAAATTCTAACGAAAGGCAAGAAAACAAATGAAAACTGTGTTGACTCTCGGAGTCGATTCTATAGTTTGGTTTTTATTCCGATGGAGTTGTAGCTCAGTTGGTTAGAGTGCCTGCCTGTCACGCAGGATGTCGCGGGTTCGAGCCCCGTCAACTCCGCCATCGGATTTCTTTATTTTTCCCTTTCACTCAATATATTCTTCTTTTTCTTTTTTGAATAGAATTTGATTTTCTTCTTCTAAAACTCTTGCCACTTGCACAATTTTACTTCTTGCTTCGTTTATCTCTCGTAAGGTGACTCGTGGTTTCATGTCCAGGGCATCTAAAATATCTTCTGACCTGTTTTGGCTCATATTGTTTAGGAATTTTTTCCTGATTTCATCTCCGGCACCACGGATGGCAAGAGAGATGGCCGTATCATCAGCCAAACGATTGATGAGGATTCGCATTTCTTTGTTATCCAATGAAAGAATGTCTTCAAAGGTATAAAGTTTTTCGCGAACTTGGTCGGCCACATCGGGAGAAGATTCTTCGAGTTCTGATAGAATCGTTTCCTCTGCCCCTTTTTCCATAAAGTTCAAAATGTTCGCAAGGACATGAGCTCCACCAGCTTCGGAGTATTCCTGTTTGTCCCTTTCTTCGTAGCGTTTTTTGAGGATCCTTGCGATGTTTTGGATCACATCGGGATGGGTTTTGGATGTGGTGGCGAGTCTTACGGCAATTTTTGCCTGTTCTGGTTTTGGAAAGAGTTTCAAAACATCGGCTGCCTTTTTTGGATCCAAATGCGATAAGGTCACAGCAATGATTTGAGGAGACTCGGTTCCAAGCATTCCCTGTAAAACTCCTGGTTCCACTTGGTTTAAAAATTCAAAATCGTTTTTAGTTTCTTCTTTATGGATTTTTTTTAGGATCACATTGGCTTTTTCAGCGCCCACTGTATGTTCCAAAAGAGATTTGGCAGTGGAGAGGCCACCAGATGTGGTTTCATTCAAATCTTCAATGGTATTATGAAATTCCTTTAAGATGACTTCTCTTTCTTCTTTCGAGATGGACCTGATTTTGGACATTTCCAAAATCACTGCTTCGAGCATTGTATCATCCAGGTGTTTCAGAACATCGGCTGCTCTTTCTTTGCCAAGGGATAAAAGGAGGAGGGCGGCTTTTCTTACGCCAGGAGTGGCGGATGTACTGTTCTCAGGCTTCATGTGACATAATTCTCCCAGTTTCCTGATACTGTCAAAAAAAACTTACTTAATGAGACAAAATTTTCTAAAGGTCTCATAAAATCGTACGATACCCTTTGTAAGTTACAAAGATAAGGGAAACAAAACCAGATGGACAAAGCTCACAAATTTAAAAGTACACTCGAAAGATACATCCACTACCGAGGAATCGATATCGTTCTCCACTTGAAAGACGGACAAAGCATTGAACTTGATAAAAATCGCCAAATGATGGACGATGTAGTGATCGGGAACTTAGCTAGTGGTGTGGTTCGCATTCCCGTCGCTGACATCCAAAGTGCCGATTTTTTCGCAGCATAAAACTTAAACATCACGAATCAACTACAAGAGTCAGATCACACCGGCCATAAGGCTCGGTTGTTCTAAAAGACTCTTGAGAGTCCTTAAGAATTCGGCCCCGACAGCACCATCGATTACTCGGTGGTCGCAGGAAAGGGTCAAAGACAAAACCCGGCCAGCTACCACGGCCCCGTTTTCCACAACAGGTTTGTCTTCCACAGAACCAACAGCTAAGATCCCACTTTCTGGTTCGTTGATGATGGCTGTGAACCGACTGATTCCATACATTCCTAGATTAGAAATGGTAAAGGTTCCATTCGAAAATTCTTCTGGTTTAAGTTTTCGTTCTCGGGCACGTTTTGCTAGTTCCTTCACCTCTTTCGAAATTTCTAAAATGGATTTCCCATCTGCACCACGGATAACGGGTGTTAAAAGACCTCCATCCAGAGAAACTGCAATTCCTACATCCACTCGACCAAATTGTAAAATAGAATCTCCTAGGAAACTGGCATTGACTTTGGGATGAAGCCTTAGGGCGGCAGCAGTGGCTTTGACGATGATATCGTTTAAACTGACTTTGACTTGTAATTCTGGTTCTAGATGTTTTTGAAATTCCAAAAGCTCTGATCGAAAAGATTCCATCGCTTTTGCATTTACATCCACATTCAAATAGAAGTGGGGGAGATTTTGTTTGGATTCGGTCAGACGTTTTGCTATGGTTTTTCGCATTCCATTCAAAGTCACAACTTCATCTGCGCGCGTTGTGCCTTTACTCGCAAATTGAGTTGAACGAGACCCTTGGCTTAAAGTATTCAAAACATCTTTTTTAGTAATCCTTCCCTCTGGCCCTGTTCCGATCACGGTATGCAAATCAACTCCGTGTTCAATGGCAATTGATTTGGCTAGAGGAGAAGCAAGAACACGAAGTCCTCCTCGGTTTGCCTCGATGAACTCAGCAACCGAGGAAACCGATGTACCTGAGGTAACCGCGGCAACCGCGGTAACCGAGTTTATCGAGGTTTGTTTTGTTTCTGATTTATTAGAAGATGGTAAAGGTGGAGTGGATACCGAAACGGAAGGTTGGCTCGTTTGGGTTTCCTTGGAGTGTGCCGTTTCCACCTTTGTTTGGTTAGGTTCATTTTTCGGGATACCTGCGAGTAGAGAAGATATGTCTTCGCCTGGTTTTCCAATGACTGCCAAAGCCTGTCCCACTTTTAATTTGGCTCCTTCGGTATGTAGGATTTTTAAAAGTACACCCGATTCAAAGGCTTCCATTTCCATTACGGCTTTGTCTGTTTCCACTTCGGCGATGATATCACCGGGAGAGACGGAATCTCCTTCTTTTTTTAACCATTTCACAATGGTTCCTTCTTCCATCGTAGGGGAAAGTTGGGTCATTTCTTGAATTTTTGCCATTGTTTGTTCTCCTACTGTAACATCTCTCGGATGGTATCGGCAACTCTTGTTGCGTTTGGCAAACTCATTCTTTCTAAGTTGGCAGCATAAGACATAGGCACATCCATTTGTGTCACTCGTTCCACGGGGTGGTCAAGGTAAGCGAAGGCATTTTTTTGGATAAGATAAGCAATTTGAGCTCCAAATCCGGCAACTGGCCATCCTTCTTCCACGACGACGGCTCTGTTTGTTTTTTTTACGGATTCATAAATGAGATTTTCATCTAACGGACGTAAACTGCGAAGATCCACAATTTCTACAGAGATACCTTCTTTTTCTAAAATGGCCGCCGCTTCTTCAGCAAACCCGAGGGCTCTTGACCAAGTTACAAGGGTAATGTCTGTACCTTTTCTTTTGATTTCACCAAGACCTAAAGGGATGGTGTATTCCTGTTCGGGAACTTCTCCTTTGGATCCGTATAACACTTCTGATTCGATAAAGATGGTGGGGTTATTGTCTCTGATGGAAGATTTGAGTAGGCCGTAAGCATCTTTTGGTGTGGCAGGACAAACTACTTTAAGGCCTGGGCAATGGGCATACCAAGATTCGAAGGCCTGGGAGTGTTGGGCCCCAAGTCTTCCTCCCGCACCACCGGCACCACGAAAGACAATCGGCATGGGGAATTGGCCCCCACTCATATAATTCATTTTGGCAGCGGAGTTGATGATTTGGTCAATGGCAACAAGGGAAAAGTTCCAAGTCATAAATTCAATGATGGGACGTAAGCCCACCATCGCCGAACCCACTCCAATCCCCGCAAATCCATTTTCGGAAATAGGGGTGTCGATCACTCTTTCTTCCCCAAATTTATCTAACATTCCTTGGGAAACTTTATAAGCTCCTTGGTAATGTCCGACTTCTTCTCCCATTAAATAGATGGACGGATCTTTTTCCATCTCTTCTGTCATGGCCCGGTTTAGTGCTTCTCTGTAAGTGAGGATGGCCATTTATTTATCCTCCGCATACACATACTTGTGTAGTTGGGAAAGGGGAGGTTCAGGTGAAGTTTCCGCAAATTGGTAAGCCTCATCAATTTGGTTTTGGATTTCTAAATCCATTTTGTCTAATTCTTCTGTTTTAATCCCACCTAACTCTAGTTCCTGTCTTGCACGCATCAGAGGGTCTTTCTTTTTATAGGCTTCTAATTCTTCTTTCGTTCTATATTTAGCAGGATCCGACATGGAATGGCCCCGGAAACGGTATGTAGAAACTTCGATGAGAGTTGGTCCTTCGCCGCGACGTGCCCTTTCGACTGCCACTTGAACATGGTCTCTTACCTTTCTCACTTCATCACCTTCGATATGATCGCGAGCCATATCGTAAGCATATGCTCTCACAGATACATCTTTGACAGCAAGAGCACGGTATTCAGGAGTTCCCATCGCATAATGGTTGTTCTCACAAATAAATACTACGGGGAGTTTCCAAATGGCAGCGAGGTTCAAACCCTCATGAAAGGATCCGATATTGGCAGCTCCTTCTCCAAAAAAACAAATCGTCACAGAATCTTCTTTTTTAAATTTAGAGGCAAATGCAATCCCTGCGGCAAGAGAGATATGCCCACCCACAATTCCGTGCCCGCCCATAAAGTGTGCGTTACGATCAAAAAAGTGCATTGAACCGCCGTTACCTTTTGAAATACCTGTGCCTTTTCCAAATAACTCTGCCATCAATGGTTTGGGATTTAAGCCCCTTGCCAAAGCATGGCCATGGTCTCTATATGTCGAAACAATATAGTCCTTTGGGGTGAGGGCCGCAATGGAACCAACTCCCACTGCCTCTTGGCCGATGTACAAATGTAAAAAACCACCAATCTTTCCTACGCTATAGGCTTTGGCAGCGGCTTCCTCAAACTTTCGTATAAGTACCATTTGTCTGTAGAACTCTTTCAACTCGCTCACAGATTGTGAGTCTTTTGGGATAGAAGAAACCAACTAGAACCTCCAAAACGACTAAAAAACTACACTATTTAGACGCAGAAGGAAAGCAAAAATCTTGCTCTCAGAAGGATCGTAAAAGACAGTTTCCTTAGGACCTTTATGAAAATTACGAATGCTGGAATCGAATTCTTAGAATTCAATGAATTTAAAAATTTTGCCGTTGATTATGATTTGTTAGGTTCTGTTTCTCTCAGTGAACCTGTAGTTGATAAAAATGGTAGTATCCTCATCAAAGAAAAAGTTGCCATCAAGGAAAATATTTTAAAGAAGCTGGAAGGTATGGAAGGGAACTACATTCCTTCTTTTAAACTCGCTATGTCCAAGGATTTGATGAGAATGCTTCGGATGGTTCTTTCCAAAGCAATCCTCAGTCGAATCGAAGACAGATCCAACGAATTCATTTATCATTTGTATGAACAAAATGCGGAACGAATGGCAAGTCTCAAAGGGATCATTCAAAACTCATTTTATTCTAAATCTTTGGCATTGTCTTTTTTTCGAATTTTACTGGTTCATAAGGAATTTTTTAATCATTTAGCTGATTTTGGTCTTTTAAGTTTAGGATCTGTCATTCAAAAACAATATGGTTTTAAAATGGTGAACAGGTTCAGTTTCCTTGCTGGTCTTTGTGCCGATATCTCTGTATCGAAAGAAGGATTGTACAAACAAAGTTTTTTTGGTCCTTCTTTAACTTCTGCAGTGAATCTTTCTTTGGAAATTGCCAGAAAACTAAACTTACCAGAGGAAGTGATCAGTGCGATTAACAATCATGGTTCGACTGGATTTGAGATTCCAGGTGTTGTTCCTGCTACTGTTAATGTAGAAGACCTTCGAAAACACCAATTGAATATAGATCTTTTGGCGGGAAGTGGCATGGAAGATGATGCCAGTGACGATGAGGAAGAGGCAGGCGAATATGCAGATGATACTGCCGCCGTTACTTTGGAAGCACTTAAAATTGCTCGTTATATCATGGAGAATTTGAAAGTATCCACTGAGAAAGAACATGTATCAGAAAAACTCCTTGTGATGTTTACTTACAATGCAGAGAAGGGGCTTTTCCGAAAAGACTTGGCTGATCCCATGACCAGTCGGTTTAAAGAATTTGACCAGGCGATCAAACGCATCCGAACCATTGCTGAAATCGAAAACAAATGTAAGTTCCAAACTTCTGCTTGGGCCTATCCCAAACCAAAAGCTGCACAAATTCTTTGTCGCGATAAAAATTACCAATGCCCTTGGATTGTGAATGGTTGGGATTTAAGGATCATCTCCCCCCAAGATCCTTTTGGCCATATTGGGACTTCCTTAGATGTGGGAACCTATCCTAAATGTGCTTTAGAGGAAGAACTCCATGCAAAAATTAAATACACAGATAGTTAGTGAAATGAAATTTCGTATTTTTTTGTTAGTTGTTCGCACTTGAACTGTAATGAAGAAGGATTAGAAGAATTTTTTTTAATGAACACTAGAAAATAAAAAACCAACCGAGTTTTCGGTTGGTTTTCTTTTCACAGAAAAGATGATTAGAAACCTGCTGGTTTTTTAATGTCTTTTGTGGCGTCATTGATGGCACCAGTTGCTGCTTTTTTAGCTTCTGCTTCTGCAGTTTTCACTGCTGCATCTACTTTTTTCTCTACTTCTGTAGTTACTTTTTTCGCTGCATCTTCAACAGATTCGATTTTTTCTTCAACAACAGGCTCTTCTTTTTTGCAGAAAGCAAGTCCAGAAGCCATAGTCACACCAAGAATTAAAACGAGTAGTTTTTTATTCATTGAAAGTTTTCTCCTAAAATCTTTTAATTCTGCCAAAACTAATAGATTGAGATTTCCTTTGAAAGAAATTTCTGTTTTTGTTTCGAAAATTATGACTTCGGAACGAATGTAAGAAATTCTTCTACTTCCTTTTTGCTTCCAATAACGAGCGTTGTTCTTTCATGAAGTTCCTTTGGGGTGAGGTCAAGGATCCTTTCTCCCTTCACTGTCACCGCCATTCCTCCTGCTTGTTCTGCAATAAAGGCCATCGGTGCTGCTTCATACAATAATCGTAATTTCCCGTTCGGATATTTGGAGGACTTTGTATCATTCGGATAAAGGAAAATTCCTCCTTTGAGAAGGTTTCTATGAAAGTCAGCTACGAGAGATCCAATATAACGAGCTGTTTTTGGTTTTTTTCCGCCTTCAATCGATTTGATCTTTTGGAGGTAAGTTTGTACTTCCGGAGACCAATACGATGCGTTTCCTTCATTGGCGGAATAAATATCTCCTGATTCCGGCATCTGCATATTCGGATGAGAAAGTAAAAATTCCCCTACACTTGGGTCTAGGGTAAATCCCGATACACCTGTTCCAGTAGAAAGGACAAGCATGGTGGAGGATCCGTAAATGATATAACCTGCACAACGTTGCAAATGGCCTTTTTGTAATAAATCTTTTTCGGTTCCTGGTTCTTTGGAATTGGGTTCAAGTCTTTGGTGGATGGAAAAAATGGTTCCAATGGATACGTTTGTGTCGATGTTCGAAGATCCATCTAAGGGGTCGATTGCCATCGTATACTTTCCAATATTGTATCCACCAGGAATCGGGATGATGTGTTCGTGTTCTTCGCTGGCAAGGACACAAAGGTGGCCACAAATTTTTAGGGACTGGTTGAAGGCATTGTCAGCATACTGATCCAGTTTCATTTGGGTTTCGCCTTGGACATTGGTATCGTCCGTGGCACCGAGTATATCATCTAAAAGTCCGGCTTTTCTGACCTCGCGACCTACGATTTTGGCAGCGTAAACTAAGTGGCTGAGTAGGGCTGTAAATTCTCCAGAAGCATGTGGGATTTTGAGTTGCTCTTCTAGGATGAATTGCGATAGAGAGATGAGTTTTTTTTGTTTCGGTGTTGCGTTCACAGGTTCCCCGAGTCGTTTTTACTCCATTTTGGGGGGATAACGCCAGGGGCAATCCTTTCTCCTTTTGATTGGGCCTTGCTCTACCGATACTAAACCTAGAATCCGATGATAGATCCAACAAATGTAAATCCATCCCCATCCATGCAAATGACAGATTATCATTCCCGTAGGCTTGGCATCAGTTTTGCCAGTGTGGGAGCTCATTTAGGTTGGGTGTATCTTTCCTCTGAGATTGTTTATGAATTTGGCCAATCCGAGAAAGAAGAATGGCTTAAAGAGCTTGTTTCTTCCCAATTTGCGGATTTAGTGCAGCATTTGGAAGCTCTGGATCCAAAAACCCTGGGAACGTTTTCAGAAAGGGAACGAGATTTTAAAATCAATATCATGCGCCTTCCCGAGGGAGAGGTTCCTGTTTTTGTTTTGGTGGTGCAGGAAGTCGAACCAGAACTTTCCGAACGCAATTGGGAAGATCTATCCAACCAAGTCCTTACGTTTTGTGCCACAGGAATTTCTTTGCGAGAAAAGAACATACTCGATTTCCATACCATCACAGATCCCATTCGAAAAAAAATGGAGCGTGCTTTTTCTGGCGATGTCCATTCGGGTGTCATTGCTTTCTTTCACCTCCAAGACCTTTCTCCCTTTTTTAAACCACTCGGTGTGGTCAAAAGCAGGGAAATCCTAAGGGAAGTGACAGCCACCTTACATAAAGAAACCAAAGAAAATGAATTCAATTTCCAATTGAACCCTCGTTCCTATTTCCTATTCTGCCCAGGGGAAACTTTGGATGGGGCCAACCACAGGTTTGGGTCCCTTTATTTTCCCTCCAAACATTTGATTTTGGACTATAAACTGAAGATTTTCCCTATCGACAGGGAGATTTTAGCCGATGATTCGAAGTTTTCTTCTATTTTTATCGAAAATTTCTGATTTGTTTTTCGGCTGAATTGACAAATCAGGGCGGTTTCCGATACCGTCAAAACTAGACCATTTTTACAAAAGGACAGTTGTTTGTCTATGACCCCACAAGTAGGGATTTATTTAAAAGAAGGGGAATCCATTGAAGCGGCGCTTCGTAGATTCAAAAGAGATTGTGCGAATGCTGGTATTATGAGCGAAATCAAACGTAGAGAATACTTTGAAAAGCCTAGCGTTGTGAAAAAGAAAGCTGTGGAAGCAGCCAAACGCAAACGAGACAAAAAGAAAAGACTATTCGCTAAAAAAGATAAACTTTAATCTTTAAGTCGGTTTTCCAATGACCCTGCAAGAGACGATCAATACCGATCTAAAGACGGCGTTAAAGGCCAAGGATGAAACCGTCCTAGGTACTTTGCGTCTCTTGAAAGCGGAAATTCAATATGAGTTAACCAAAACTGGTGCTTCCGAATTAACGGATACTGCAGTCATGCAGATCCTAAAAAGCAATTTCAAACGTAGAAAGGATACGGCTGTCGAATATGACAAAGCCAATCGTCCTGATTTATCGAGTAAAGAAATTCAGGAAGCAGAAGTCATCTCTCGTTATATTCCAAAAGAAGTCTCCGAAGAAGAAATCTCTAAGGCAGTAGAAGAAGCCATTGGAGAATTAAACGCAAACGGGACCCAGGATATGGGAAAGGTGATGGGTAAAGTAATGGCAAAATTTAAAGGACAAAATATAGACGGCTCCAAGGTATCCTCTCTCGTTAAACAAGCACTTACCGCCCGTTAATACTGTTATACTGTGAATCCTTACCAAAGTTTTAAAGAAAGAGTTCGCAGAGAAGTCTCCATTGATTCTTATATCAACCGGTTTGTACCTTTACGTCGTATGGGAAGAAACCTCGTTGGAATTTGTCCTTTCCATAATGAAAAAACTCCGTCTTTCAATGTAAATGCCGAAGGTGGCTTTTACCATTGTTTTGGGTGTAAGGCTTCCGGTGATTTGTTTCGGTTTGTGATGGACTACCAAAAGGTGGACTTTCTCAAATCGTTAGAAATTCTTTCTGACTACTCTGGAATTCCCCTTGTAGAAAGAACCAAAGAAGAAGAAGAATCAGAACGAAAAAAAGAAGCCCTCTATCAAGTTTCACAAAAAGCCTTAGAATACTTTCAAAAAAACTTAAACACACAAAGTGGTGAAGTGGCTCTCAAGTATTTAGAATCTCGCGGATTGTACACAGAAGATTTGAAGGTTTTTAAAATTGGATTTGGACTTCCTGGGTTTGGAAATTTACGGACGGAACTTTTTAAAACTGAAGCCGAAGTAAAACTTGGCGAACAGTTAGGTCTTCTCAAACGACAAGACCAAAACAAAGATCCTTATGATTTTTTTCGCAATCGCATTATGTTTCCTGTGATTGATACAAGGGGCAGAGTGATTGCCTTTTCCGGTAGGATCCTCGGCGAATCAGAAGAAGCCAAATACATCAATAGCCCTAACTCACTCATTTATGACAAAAGTCGCACGTTTTATAATTTAAATTTGAGCCAAGATAGCATTCGAAAAACAAGAGAAGCTGTCATCGTGGAAGGAGTGTTTGATGCCATTGGACTTTTCCGGAAAGGAATTGAGTTTGTGGTAGCACCGCTCGGAACAGGATTTACGGAAGGGCATGTTCGGATTCTAAAAAACATGGCGGACAAAGTGTACTTAATGATGGATTCGGACAAAGCAGGAACGAAAGGTGCTTTCCGTGCTGTGAATCTCCTTTCGAAAGAAGGTGTTTCGGTAAAAGTCTGTCATATCCCGGAAGGAAAAGATCCTTTTGATTATTCCCTCCATCATAACAAACAAGAAATCAGAGATTTATTGGAATCGGCAGCACCTGCCTCCCAATTTATGATCCGTGAGATCCTTGCGGGAGCAGGTCCCACTTCTTTGGCAGAGGAAAAACAGGCAGGTGTCAAAAAACTTTTTGAATTCCTAAAACCAATGGAAAAGGAAACAGACAAACAGGTCTATTTAGAAGAGGGGGCTCGCCAGCTCGGACTTTCATTTTCTTCGCTTTTTCAGGATTTTCGGGGCAAGCCGGGTGTAACTTCGACCCCCTCTCCGGTCGATACTAAAAAAGAACGTTCTGTGACCAAACCGGGAAAACTAGCTCCCATTTTGGTTTGTGAACGTAAGATGATCGCAATGCTCATCCAGAATATGGAACTATTTAGTTTCGCTGATGATTTGCTTGGCTTAGAGTTTCGAGATGAAGTATCTGCTTTTTTTTGGGACTATTTATATACGAAGTATTTGCAGAATGAGAACCTAACAGCTGCAGAAATTCTTTCGAGGGAAGAGATTCCTTCGGATTACCTGGGGATGATTGCCGAACATTTTACGGCCGATGAATCGACAACACCAGGACTGTTTAAGGGTATGTTTCTTTACCATGCGGATTTGTTGGATGACGCAAGGATGGAAGAACTTGTCAAAGAGATGGCCAAACCTGACTTAACGATTGAAGAAAAGAACAATCTTTTGTCAGAACTTTCACTTTTAAAAAGTGAAAAAAATAAGAGATCCGTGTATCTCCGAACGATCCAAACGTTAGAAGTATAAAGAAGGATAGAGGTAGAATGGAAAATCTAGCAAGCCTACCAGAAGTACAAAAGATCATCTCGATCGGAAAAGCAAATCGAGAGGTATCTTATGATGAAATCAATGAAATACTTCCGGATAAAATTTTAAATTCCGAAAAGATTGATGATGTCTTTACTTTGTTA
Organism: Leptospira bandrabouensis; assembly: GCF_004770905.1. Taxonomy (NCBI): domain Bacteria; kingdom Pseudomonadati; phylum Spirochaetota; class Leptospiria; order Leptospirales; family Leptospiraceae; genus Leptospira; species Leptospira bandrabouensis. Next base: position 394,806 of record NZ_RQHT01000012.1, read on the forward strand.
CACGAGATGGGGATTGAAATTGTAGAAGAGTATTCTAAAAAATCCTTAGAAGAATCAAGTTCCCTCACAACTACCAAAGAAGAAACAACGAAAGAAACTAAAGAGAAACCAGCACGTAAAAAAAGAGAGTCAAACGTTTCCTCTAGTTCTGAAGATCCCATTCGCCTTTATTTAAAAGAAATTGGTAAAGTATCCCTGATCTCAGGGGAAACAGAAGTCTTTTTAGCCAAAAGAATAGAGAAGGGTGAAAAGATTATCGAAGAAACAATTTTAAGTTCTTCGATCCTTCGCCAAAACTTTGCAAAACTCATTCCAAAAATTAAGTCTAAAAAAATCAAAGTTTATGACTTGGTAAAAGTGGACAAAATGTACGCACTCAACCAAGAGCAAGCGGACAAATTAGAAAAAGTATTTTTTGAAAACATGGAACTCATCCAACAGGATGAAAAAGTACTGAACGAATCCACAAACCGCATTCGTAAATATTCTGAAAATTCTAAGAAGTTTAAAGAACTCAAAGAAAAAATCGATTTATCCACTGGCAAAATTGATGAAGCCATTCGTAAAATTGGAGTTTCTCAAAAAGAAATCCAAAAGATCTCCCAAAAGATCAAATCAATGGTATTTCGTGTTAAGGAAATCGAAAAACATTTCCTTAAAATCAAAGCCAAATACGGACATGATGTTCGTGAAATCAAAGCTCTCAACCGTTTCATCGAAAAAAATGAAAACTTAGATGAAATCGAAAAAATGATGGGTTGCGATATTGATGAAGTCAGAGAAGTCATCAAAGATATTCGCAACAACGAAAGAAAACTCCGTCGTATGGAACAGGAAGCTGGTTCTCCTGTTGGTGAAATCAAAGACTGGGGCGAAAAAATCATCAAAGGCGAAAGAGAAATTGCACAAGCCAAAAGAGAACTTGTGCGAGCTAACCTTCGCTTGGTGGTATCCATCGCAAAACGTTACGCCAACCGAGGAATGCATTTCTTTGATTTGATCCAAGAAGGAAACATTGGTCTAATTCGAGCTGTTGATAAGTTCGAATACAAAAAAGGTTATAAATTTTCTACTTACGCCACTTGGTGGATTAGACAAGCCATCACTCGTGCGATTTCAGACCAAGCTCGTACCATTCGAGTTCCGGTTCACATGATCGAACAGGTGAACAAAGTGATTCGCGAAACTCGTCTTTTTGTCCAAGAGTTTGGTCGAGACCCATCCAATGATGAAATTGCCGAACGACTTGGTTGGCCAGTCCAGAAAGTAAAAGCCGTTAAAAACGTGGCACGGGAACCAATCTCACTTGAGATTCCTGTGGGTTCTGAAGAAGATTCAGAACTTGGAGATTTTATCGAAGACAAGGAAGTGATCTCTCCACTCAACTCAGCGGCGTCTTCCATTCTTTCCGAACAAATCCGTCAGGTTCTTCAAACCTTACCGGCTCGGGAACAAAAGGTCATTAGGATGCGATTTGGTTTGGATGACGGGTATGCACAAACTCTCGAAGAGGTGGGATACCAATTCAAAGTGACTCGGGAAAGGATTCGTCAGATCGAAGCAAAAGCACTTCGTAGGCTCCGCCACCCAAGTCGTTCCAAAAAACTCAAAGACTATATCGATTAATAGAAATTGTTTTTCGCTTGATCGAAGTTTCGTTCAGATTCATGGTTTGAAAGTCCATGAGTCTGAACCACTCCACTTATTTTTCTTTAAACCTTTTCAGAAGAAATTCCATTCGAATCTTATCTCCATTCCTCTTTATATTAGTTTTCCTTTGCCAATGTAAAGGATCAGAAAAACAGTTTGATTACTCTCGAACCCAAAGTGTAGGGCAAGTGAGCCCTGAAGAACCTTGGAAATTCAGTCCCGAATTTGCATTGGATACCAAAACTACCACGGCATTTTGCGCCAATACAAAAGAAGTTGGCTCCGGGTTTACTTTATATTTACAATCTTATTCGCAGTTCTCCGCTTTACAGATATTAAATGGATTTCATAAGTCTGCAGTTGATTTAAAATCAAATGATATTATTAAAAAGCTTAGAATCACAACATTCGATATGGAAACGGAAGACTTAAAATCCAAATTAAAAATCAAATCAACAATGGATTTGGAACTAAACAGACCCAAATTTGGGAAATCGGGTTTTCAAGTTTTGGATTTGGATTCCACGTTTCAAGGGAATGTGATTCGTTTGGAGATTTTAGAAACCTATGGTTTGGGTTCAACGGGACGTGTTTGTATTTCCGAACTGCAATTGGGAGAAATAAAGAAAGATAGTTTTGTTTCTTATCCTTGGGTCTCTTTTGACAAAATCAAAAGAACCATTGAACAATTTGGAAAAGCAGAAAGACATTTTGCCGGCTTTCGGCAACTAGTTTTGGCAAATGAAAAAGGAACCATTTTATTTTATGACCAAGGAACCATCCTTCCTGTTTTTTTTAAGGCCGACCAAACCTTTAGTTTTTCAGAAATGTATGGAGAAGGAGATCCTTTAGGTTTTTTACCATCCATTGTGGGAACTTATACCATCCTCCAGTCTTCAGAGGAAGGACTAGAGTTAAATTTAAGTTATTACGATGGTGGTGGTATCGAAAGAAATATTTCTTGGATTTTTAAACGTGCGGAAGTGGGGGATGAAGATTATGAAAATTTCAAAACCAAACTGGGAACTCGGTTTTCAGAAGTGTTTAATCCCAAAACACACTACCTTCTTGTTTTAAAAGAAAAGGAATCAGGAAGAACTTTTTATCATTATGAGCTACCGAAACCAAAGTAGATGGGATGAATTAACATCCAATCTACTTTGCTCGCAATATTTTCGTTAAGCGATTGTTTTCTTTAAATCTTTAATATGACCCAGTAGTTCATTTAAAGAAGATTTTTTCTCTGTTTCTTTCCAACCTAGCTCTTTGGTTAGGACATTGGCCACAGGAACTGCTAAAGACTCCGCCAATTTTAAGTCCAAAAATACAAGTCTCCATCTTCTGGATAGAACATCAGTCACAGAGAGAGCAAATTCCTTTTTTACAAAATGTTTGATTTCTTCGACAAAGTAACCCGTACCTTTTTTGATTTCTTTGGGCTGTTTTCCAAGGATAAAGGAAACTTCGCCACCGTACGCATCCACCAAACGAACTGCTGTTTCATAGGAAAGGTCATACATCGTTTGGATTTTGGCCACTAAGTGTTTGGAATAACCTTCGGCACCAGGGAAGGCAAAACTTGCAGTGACACAATTCATTTTAGCTGGAAGATTCCCGACTGAAATCAGTTTGTCTGTAAGGTCTTCCGCCATTTTTCGAAAGGTAGACCATTTCCCACCTGACATGGTAACAAGACCTGAATCAGAAACAAGAATGGCTTCTTCGCGCGAGATGGATTTTGTATCCTTTTTATCTCCTGTGGAGATTAGGGGACGTAGACCAGAGAATACCGATTCAATATCATCTTTGGTTAACTGAGTATCCAAATAATCATTACCGGTTTTTAATAAAAATTCTACTTCTGAAGCAAGAGGAAGAGGTTCTTCCTCAATTTTTTGAATAGGGGTATCTGTCGTTCCTAGTAGAACTTTTCCTTCCCAAGGGATGACAAAGACCACACGCCCGTCTGCGGTTTTTGGAATGATCATGGCCGTGCGACAAGGTAACTTTGATTTGTCGAAAACAAGATGGATTCCTTGGCTTGGTGCTAGGACATTTTCTGCATTCGGATCATCTAATTTGCGAAGGGAATCAATCCAAACCCCAGTGGTATTGGCAACCACTTTGGCTTTGATATTCAATTTCTTTTTTGTGATTAGGTCTTTGGCAGTCACACCAATGATTTTTCCGTTTGCATCTTTTAAGAAGGAGGTTACTTCTACTCTCGATAATACATCAGCCCCATTTTCTTTGGCAGCTCTTACCGTAGTGACATTAAGTCTTGAGTCATTGAACTGAGCATCGTAGTAAGATATTCCTCCTTTGAGATTTTTCTTTTTTAAGGAAGCAAAATAATCCAATGCGGTAGCTTTGGAAATTCTTTCATGTCCAGGAACGACTGACCTACCAGCAAGAATGTCATACATGGTAAGTCCAATGGAATAAAATGGTTTCTCCCACCAAACATAAGTTGGTAAAACAAATTGTAGTGGTTTTACAAGATGAGGTGCATTTAAAAGAAGGCGTTTCCTTTCCGAAAGAGCCTCGTAAATTAGTTTGAAATGGAACTGTGCTAAGTAGCGAACGCCACCGTGGATGAGTTTGGTAGAACGAGAACTGGTTCCTGCCGAAAAATCTTGTTTTTCTAGGAGTGCTACCTTATAGCCGCGTAAACTTGCATCGAGTGCGGTACCGGACCCAGTGGCTCCACCGCCAAGAACTAAGACATCGTAGTTCGTTGTTTCTAATTGTTTTAGGGTTTGTTTTCTTTCATCTAAATGGTTCATAAGGTTTTTTACGTACTTTGGTGGTTGCCTATAGAGATTATACGGTTAGTATTGTCAAAAGTCACCATTTCGACCATCGAAAATTTTTTAAATTTGTTATGAAAACTGAAAGAGAATTGAACCAAGAATTAGATACCATTCGCCGAGGAACTGTTGAGATCATCAGTGAGCCAGAACTTTTAGAAAAAATCAAATCCAAACCGGCACTTACCATCAAAGCAGGTTTTGATCCGACAGCTCCCGATTTACATTTAGGCCATTTTGTTTTACTCAGAAAATTAAAACACTTCCAAGACCTAGGTCATGAAGTTTGTTTTATGCTCGGTGATTTTACCGCTATGATTGGTGACCCAACGGGAAAATCGGAAACAAGAAAACGTCTTTCCAAAGAAGAGGTTTTGGAAAATTCCAAAACCTACCAAAACCAAGTTTTTAAGATTTTAGATCCCAAAAAAACCAAAATCCTTTATAACTCGCATTGGTGTTCGGAAATGAAGTTCGAAGATGTTTTGGTTTTAACATCTAAATATACTGTTTCTCGAATGTTGGAAAGAGACGATTTTACCAAACGCCACAAGGCAGGAACTCCTATTTCCATGATTGAATTTTTATACCCACTCGTACAAGGGTATGATTCGGTTGCCATGAAAGCGGATGTGGAACTGGGTGGAACGGATCAAAAGTTTAATATGTTAGTTGGTCGCGACTTACAGAGAGAATACGGACAAAAACCTCAATCTGTCATTACCTTACCTCTACTTGTGGGACTGGATGGTGTGAAAAAAATGTCCAAGTCACTTGGTAACTATGTTGGTGTGACTGAAAAACCAATTGATATGTACGGAAAAATCATGTCGATTTCGGATGATCTGATGTGGAATTATTTTGAATTACTCACCGACCTTCCCGTATCGGAGATGGAAAAAAGAAAGGAAGGCATTCGTTCCAAATCTCTTCATCCCAAAGAAGTCAAAACGGAGCTTGCTCTTCTTGTGATGGACCAACTCCATCCAGAAGAAGAAAATAGAAAAGCTGTGGAAGAGTGGACTGCCATTCACAATACAAAAAACCGAGCACTACCGGATGAGATTCCCACAGAAACTTTAGATCCTTCTTACTTTTCCGAAAAACCTCCACTTCTGGTTTATGTTCTATCTCAATTAAAATTCATTCCCAGTGTTTCGGAGGGGCGTCGGCTCATCCAAGCGGGTGGTTTGTATTTGGATGAGGAAAAAATCACTGACCCAGGCCTCACTTTGGAGCCGGGAAAGGAATACCTCATCCGCCAGGGCAAGAAAGGAAAATTTTTAAAGATTAAGACTTAAAGAGGATTGTCGCCTGTTTTAGAACGACAGGTCAAAATCCGATATTAGAAAATAAGGAAAACCAAATACCCGCATGTCTCTCGATCCGACAAACGAAGAAAAGGAAATTCAAGATATTGTTCATGAACTTTCACAGGATATCGAGAAAGACAGGTTGTTTGCAAAAAAACTAAAGAAACTAGCACTTGTCTCTGCTCTGACATTTGTCGGAATCACTGTCCTTGTTCTTTGTGGGTATTTACTTTATTTAAGTCTTAGTGTTACCAAACTCGAAACTGAAGTTAAAGAAAAGGAAAGGAACTTAAGAGAATTAGAACAATCTCTTTTTTCTCTTATGTACCAAGAGCAACTTCGGGAAGAATATGCTTTGGCGGGGGATACCGAACCCGATACAGAACTTGCCAAACAAGTGGAAGAGAACATTCAGTTTTTAAAAGAAGTCAGTCAAAACTCTAAAGGTCGAAACATCCTTCGAGGAAATGAATCTCAAAAAGAAATTGCGCTTACTTTTGATTTAGCAACGGGAGAAGAACTTCCCGTTTTATACAATTATATCAAAGAACATAAAATCAAAGTGACTCTATTTCTTTCCAACGAAAGACCTTCTGATATTAATGGTTCTTTTTTTATCCGTAATAATTTAGATTATATAAAAAAAATGGCAAAAACAGGCTCTGTGGAATTCGGAAATCACACTTGGTCCCATTTCAATTACCAAAGGTCTGTGACGGAAACCTCATTAAAAAAGAGATTGGTCCTAGAATATTTATCCAAATCGGTTTTGGATCTACCTCGTATGGCAGAAGAGCTAAAACGTGTGGAAGATACCTTCCATTCCCTCACCAAACAAGAGTTAAAAAAGTATTACCGACTTCCTTACGGAGCCCTTAGCCAATTGATTTTGGATGCCCACGCAAGTCTTGGTTATACCGATCATATTATGTGGTCCAATAACTCAAAAGGATCTCTTGATTTACCTGATTATATCAGCAAACAATTCCTTTATAAAAAAACATCCAAAGGTAAAAAGGAAGTGGTTCGAAATCCCCATTACAAAACGGGCGAGGAAACTTTAACCTTTTTAGACAACTGGGAAAAAGCAGATCCGAACGGAATGAACGGTGCCATCATCCTTATGCATTTAGGTGGGCCAAGAAAATTTGATAAATTGATTTATATCCTTCCTACCTTCATTGAACGAATGAAGGAAAAAGGATATAAGTTTGTGACTTTATCTGAAGTTTTAAATGATAAAAAGGATTAAATTTTAAATCCTACTAAAGTCTTCTATCTTTCTCTCTAAATGCAGGTTCGTACGTCTCTTTTTTTTTAGTTTTCAAAAGGTACATTCATAAACTAGATTTTTTGATTTTGATCTACTGCGCTACGGTTCTCATCCATGTTGCAGTAAATCAGAGAATCGAATTTATCTTATACGTATCCTTTCTTTCTGGATTGTCTTGATTGGAATTTTGTTACTACCCAATCCTTAAACATATAAAGGTTGAGGTAAAATACCGGCACCATAATGAGTGTGATAAAGGTAGCAAAGGCAAGCCCCCATCCAAATGCTAAAGCCATAGGAACAAGGAATGGATCTTTTCCACCAATTCCATAAGCTGTAGGAAGAAGGCCAAGAACAGTTGTGACTGTCGTAAGCATAACGGCTCTTAGACGAATGCTTCCGGCTTCCACTAATAACTCAAAAGTGGATTTACTTGGATCTTCGATTCGTAACTGGTTGGCACAATCCACAAGAACAATGGAGTCATTGACGACCACCCCCGCAAGTCCGATGATTCCAAGGAAGGCAAGGAAAGAGAAAGGTTGTCCGTGGATTAAAAAAGCAAAAATCACCCCAATGACCGCAAAAGGAATGGCACTCATCACAATCAGTGGTTGGGCAAGCGAACGGAAAAGGGAGGCAAGGATCATATAAATGATAAGAAGTCCCACAAGGAAGGCCCGGCCCAAGGAAGCCATTGATTCTTCTGTATCTTTGTTTTCTCCAGAAAAACGAACCGAATACCCAGGGTATTTTGCGATAATTCCTTCTGTAAGTTTTTTTGCTTCCATATTGACTTGTCTCGATGTCGAAATTGTTTCGTCGATATTAGAAGTTACGGTTAACAATCGTTTGCCGTCAAGATGGTTGATGGAGGCTCGTCCTGGGTTTCTATCATAGCTTGTGAGCCTAGATACTGGAATTAAGTTTCCTGTTAGGTTATTGACATAAACTTTGTTTAGGTGGGTTAGAGAGGAACGGTATTCTTCTGGAAAACGAACCCGCACATCCACTTCCTCATCAGCACGTTTGATTTTTGTGGAAACCGTTCCTTGTAAAGCTGTATTAATAGCAAGAGAAACCGATTGGACACTGACTCCAGCAAAAGAAGCAAGTGTTTCATCTACAGAAACTCTGATTTCATCTTTTCCTTCGTTAAAATCATCTCCAATATCGGTGACTCCATTGATTTTGGCAAGGGCGGCTTTGTATTCGGCACCAATTTTAAGTAAGGTGGCAAAATCATCACCTTTGATTTCAATGGCCACAGGTTTTCCTACAGGAGGTCCACCTGCCAGTTTTTCAAACTCTAAATTTACGAGTTTTCCTTTTAACGGAATATATTCTTTGGGAATTTCGGACGTAGGGAGCGGGTTTTCCTCATTTTTTCCAAGATTTTCTTTGGCTAATTTTTCTTCTAAAAGTTGAAGTGCCTTTTCGTTTAACATGAATTTGGTGTTTTGTCGCACCACTTCTATGATTTTTTCTGTTGACCTCTCTCTATTGTCATCGGGGGTTAAATACACCATAACTTGTGCATAATTTTTTCCACGTTTGGTAAAAGGATCATTGGGATCTTTTTGAATGATCCCCACTCTGGAAATATAATTTTCTACTTCCCCTTCAGGAAGTTTTCCCACGGCATTTTCAATGGCTCGAATGAACCTGTCCGTTTCTTCTAGTTTGAGCCCTGTTTCTGCAGTCACTCGGACTTGAAAGGTTTCAATCGCACCAGGGAAAAGTTTGAATTTTCCAAATTTTACTTGGATGGCGAGTGAAAATACAAATAGACCCATAAGAAGACCCACCATCTTCCAACGGTTTTTGAGAGCAAAACTAAGCAGTGGTAAATAAGTTTTTTCTTTAAACTTTATAAACCAATGAGACTCTTCTTTGACTTCTCCTTTCATATCACTTGCTTTACTCACATCATACAAGTGGGAAGGCAACATAAAGAAGGCTTCAAAAAGGGAACTACATAATGATAAGATAACCACAAGTGGGATAGAATGGATGAATTTTCCGAAAATCCCTGTCATAAATAACATGGGTCCAAAGGCAGCAATGGTTGTTGTGACAGTCGCTGTTACGGGGGCAAGCACTTCGCTTGTTCCACGCATGGCTGCTTCAAATGGTTCTTCTCCCATTTCTAAATGGCGGTAAACGTTTTCACAAATGATGATGGCATCATCTACCAAAATCCCCACGACAATGATAAGCCCCATCATGGAGATTAAATTTAAAGTTAATCCCATATAGTTCATGGCAACAAAGGTCATAGCGATGGAGATCGGGATTCCTAGAGCTGTCATCAGAGCCATTCTCCAGCCGAGAAAGACAAATAGAGAAGCCGTTACAAGGAATAGTCCAGATACGGCATTGGAAGTTAAAACCCCAAGTCTTCTACGTATGTATTTAGATAAATCGTTTACAAAGGCATGTTTGACGGTGCCACCAGTAGACTTTATGAACTCTTCTACCACTTTTTTGGAATCGTCTACCACAGTGATGGCATCGGCTTTTTCTCTTTTGATAACAGTTAGTGCAATGGCAATGTCACCATTGGACTTATCTAAATATTCAGAGTCTTCAAATCCTTCTGTCACACGAGCTACATCCCGAATTCGCACGGATCTCCCAGCATCATTCGAACGAACAAAAACATTCTCAATTTCTTCTGCGGTATCAAATTCACCCACAGTGCGTACTATGATTTCTCTTGTTTTTTCGTTAATATTCCCACCAGGAAAATTAATGTTTCGTAAACGAAGTGCATTGATGACTTGTGTGGACGATAGGGAAAGTGCTCTTAGTTTGTCTGGATCTAAGTCCACTTTCATTTCCCGTTCTCTCCAACCTCGTTTGGTAATCCTTGCAACGGATGGCAGATCCTTTAGTTTTTCCTCTAAAATTTTTGCCTGGTCTCTGAGTTCTTTTGCGTTTAACAGAGGTTTACCGTCTTTTGTGGTAGAAGACAAATGAATTTCAATGACGGGTTGTCTTGCCGTTGTGATTTCTGTAACTATGGGATCATCCACATCTTCTGGCAAATCCTGGATCCGGTCAATGGCTGACTTTAAATCATCGACTACTTTTTGAGTATTCTTTGTATTCGGATCAATAGTGACAATGATTCCAGATCTGTTTTCTAATGAAGCCGATCGGAATTCTTTGATTCCATCTACTTCTTTAATCGCATCTTCCAAAGGTTTTGTGACTAATTTTTCAACATCGGCTGGTGCGGCACCAGGATAGATTGTTGTGACACTAACAATATCAAAGTTGATATTGGGAAATGCTTCGCGGTTCATCGTGGCAGCCGTAAATCCACCGACAAGAATGATGAGAAAGGTAAGAAGGTTTACAAATAAACTCTTCGAAAGAAAATACTGAACGATGGATGAGCCCATAAAACTCCTTAAGGAGAAAACTTTTTAATCTAACAATTTACCTGCAGTATCAATGTCTTCGTTATAACCAAATAACTTTGTACTTTTGAGGCGATCTACATAAAGAACACCGAATAGGTGGTCGCACTCGTGTTGTAATACGATGGCCCTGTAACCTTCAATGATTTCTTCATGTTCCTGGAAATTTTCATCCCGCCATTTCATTTTGATTTTACTGGGTCGTTCTACAAATCCGCGCATTCCCGGAACTGAAAGACAACCTTCCCAAAAACCTTCCCCTGGAGGAGAAAGTGGAGTAATTTCTGGATTTAAAATGATTTGGTTTGGAACTTCTGGAGTTCCTGGGTATCTTCCGTTATCATCATCCTGTCCAACAACTACTAGTTTTTTTAAAACACCAATTTGCGGTGCGGCTAAACCAACACCATCTGCATGACGCATGGTTTCAAACATATCGCGGATCAGTTTTTTGAATTCCTTGGTTTGGATTTCGGTTTCAGTTACGTCTTCGCTTGTTTGACGGAGTAAGGGATTACCAATCTTGAGGATTTTTCTAACAGCCATAATCTAATATGGAATAGATTGAAAAAGGTCACTGATTGATCAAGTGATCTCCAATCTAAATGAAAAAGAATTTGACAGGGGAGGCTTTGAACTGTGAAATTCCGGGAGGGATTTTGGAGACGAGGGGAATCGAACCCCCGACCTTTTGAATGCCATTCAAACGCTCTCCCAACTGAGCTACGTCCCCTTGTGCTAATCCAAGGTGAGTGAACGCGTTTGTCTGTCAACAGAATCCCAAAATGGCTAAGGAACCAGAGATGTTATGGGACAAGATACGGTAGAAGAACTGACTAAAAAATTGAAAATCCAATCGGATATCATCAAAGGCTATGAAAAAGTTCTTAGACTCAATGAACAAGAATTAGCCAATGCTGATGAAATCATCCGTATGTACGAACAGATCATTGATTATTCACGTATGGAACTCCGGGAAGCGAAAGAAACTGTGCAAGCCAGTTCCATGGTATCCAATCTTAGTCGAGACGAGCTGATGTCAGCCTTCGACAAAATCAAGTCTTTGGAAGATGCTAATCGTAAACTAAGAGAAGAATCACTCAAATTTAACAAAGATTAAACCATTGAAACCAAGCTCTCTTCCGCCGATCATTCGAAAACATAACGAAGGCGGATTTTACCTTTCCTCATCGTCCGAACTGGATGACTTGTACCATTTTATCCTTGGTCAAGCAAAACGCTTAGTTTCGGCAAAATCTGCGGCTTTTTACTTCCGAAATGAAAGGGGAAACTTAAGCCGTTTGGGTTTGGTAGGTGATAAATCGAGTGCTGGTTCAATTGCAAAACATGTTTTTAAAACCAGAAAAAGTATTTTAATTAAAAAAGGATCTCATATCAAAGATTCGGACGGACCTGTTGCCGAATCGTATATTGCCTGTTATGTGGGAGATGAGATAGGAGATTTGGCGCTCGGAGTTTTGGTTCTTGAGGGAATCAAACATTTCCAAAATTTTTCCGAACAAGATTTAGACTTAATCAACTATTTTAGTGCCAATCTCAATGCCTTATTTAAAGACACTGTCCTTTCGGAAAGAGAACCACAATTTTTTAATTCGCTTACTACTTCTATTCTCCTTCTTATCGATAATGCCAATATCCATAACAATAATAATCGACTGCAGTACTTTTTAGAAGAAATCATTCGGGTTGCTGTTCTCATCAACACGAGTGTGGAATTAGAACATGTTCTTGTAACGGTGATGGAATCTGCAAAATCAGTGTTTCGAACCGAAGCAAGTTCCTTACTTTTATTAGATGAAAAAAAAGAGTTCCTAAATTTTCATACGGTCACTGGGGAAAAAAGAGAAGAAGTCGCCAAAATTAAGGTCCCTGTGGGACAAGGAATTGCAGGAACTGTGGCTGTGACAAAACAGCCAATGATCATTAATGATGCACAAAACGACAACCGTGTCTTTCGTGATGTAGATAAAGCTTCTAATTTTATTACTAGAAATATTTTAGCAAGTCCCCTCATTGTGGGAGATGAGGTAATTGGCGTCATCGAAGCCATCAATACCATTGACCGAAATAATTTTAGCCAAGATGACATAGATACCTTTTTGTCCTTTTCCAGTGCTTGTGCTGTGGCCATCCAAAAAACAAGATTACTCGAAAATCTAAATGAAACAAACTTAGAACTCAAACAAAAACTTAGCACTTTGGAATCTATTTTTGATTTGGGACAAGCAGTACTCGAATCCCATGACGAATTGGGTTTGATGTCCAAAACTTTAAGTATTCTCACCAAAGAGTTGTCATGCGAAGATGCAGGAATGGTCATCATAGAGGAAAAAAACAAAAACAGAATCCAGGTGTATGCAAGACAACTCGGTATTGTTAGGGAATCATTTTTTCCAATGCAAGAGAGCCGACTTTTTTTAAGCCTTATGGAGTCAGGTCATCCGCGAATGGCCGTTGTTTCTTCACAGTTAGAGGAATCTTTTTTAGAATTAGAGTTTTATACTTTAAAGAAAAATTTTTTGATTTTGCCGATTGCCCCTCGAGGAGGGAATTTACGTGCCGCTCTTTATGTCAGTGGAAAACAAAATGCTCATTCTTTTAATGAAACAGACCTTAGGATGTTAAAAACACTTTCTTCACCGCTGGCAAAGGCCTATGAAAACCTTCGATTAAACCAAGAAATCATTACAAAGAAATCGATCGAAAAAGAAATCGAGATTACAAGAAAAATCCAAAATAATATTTTACCCAATTCTTTATTGCAGTCTCCCTTATTTGATTTGGGTGTGATGTCGGTTGCCGCCAAAGAAGTGTCAGGTGATTTTTACGATTTTCACTCCTTTGGGGAGGATCAGTTTTCTTTTCTCGTTGCTGATGTGTCTGGAAAAAGTTTGCCCGCTGCCATTTTTATGGCCATGTCAAGTTCTATCATTCGAACTTTGTCTCGGACTACAGATATTTCCCCATCCGAACTTTTGTTTCGGGCCAACCAATTGATTTATGAAGATTCCCAATCCGGGATGTTTGTTACCTTGTTTCTTGTGAATTACCAAAGGCGAACGCGGACTTTAAAATTTGCCTCGGCAGGTCATAACGACCAAATTTGGATTCGTAGGGATGGAAGTTTTGAACTTTTAAAGGGTAAGGGGGCCCCGCTAGGTGTGGTGCCACAAACCAATTACCAAGGGGGAGAAATCCAAATTGAACCCGGTGACATTTTGGTTTTTTATACGGATGGTGCCATCGAAGAGAAAAACCCCGATGAAGAAGAATATGGATTGGACCGTTTTATCGAGTTTATTATTGCGAGACGGAAAGATTCTTCCCAAAACATAGTGGAAGCGGTATACGATGATATCCGTAAGTTTTCTCGGTCTGAAGACCAATATGATGATTTTACGGTAATGATCCTAAAATTTGCGGAAGTAACGAGTTTTGAAATTTCAAAAGTATTTCCCGCTCATCCGGATTCAATTCCCCAGTTACGCGATTTTATTTCTGAACATTTGGAAGGGAAAATCACAAAACCCTTTGCATTCGATGATATTCTGATATCTTTGGATGAAGCAGCGACCAATATAGTCATGCACAGTTATAAGGATACAGAACTAATCCACCCTAGTTTTGAATGTAGGTTGGAACTCCTTGGAGACAATCTCAAAGTTGTACTGATTGACGAAGGCAAACCCTTTGACAGAAAAAAAGTTCCTAAACCTTCCGTGGAAGCCAATTTAAAAGGCGAAAGGAAGGGGGGATTTGGCGTTTATCTTATGGAGACTCTGATGGACAAGGTGTCCTACGACTTCAACGGGAAACAAAACATAACCTATTTGGAGAAAACTATTGTATGAACGAAGAAAAAATTGGAATCCATTCAGAAGCGGTTGGGGACAAAGTGGTTGTACATGTCCAAGGCAATTTGGATGTCCACAATACACATAAAATTGAAAAGGACTTAATGGCCCTTGTGAGTGCCGCAAGAAAACCAGTTGTTTTCAATTTAAGTGATGTGCCTTTTATCTCTTCTGCCGGACTTCGGTTGCTCGTCACAACACTCCGTCTTTGCCAAGAACAAAAAATAAGCATTTCTATCTGTGGATTGCAACCCGCGGTCGAAAAAGTATTCGATATCATTGGAATGCAGCAGCTATTTACAATTTATCCTGATTTGAGCTCTGCTCTGAAGTAAAAATCACTTTTCTAAGTGATCCTAAACAAAACATTGGAAAAAACTTATGGAAACCAAGCAGTATTCCCTAAACAACCCGTTCAAAGAATCCAAGGCTCCGGAAACACAAACCGGAATTTATGATGATGCACTCAAACTAGGAAAGGAACTCATTGAGAAACCCTTCCTTGGAGGTGGCGAAGATAGAATCCGCGTCCAACACTCCAAAAACCGGATGACGGTTTGGGAAAGAATCAAAGTCCTAACTGACGAAGAACCTAATATCACTTATCAAAACTGGGGTCCTAATTTAGATGGAGCCTCTATTGTTACAGGAATTTTAAATATCAAAGGTCGTGATGTGGCGGTCTACGGACACGACTTTACTCTACGTGCTGGATCCATGGATGCCACAAACGGAAGTAAACTTGCTCGCCTCATCCAAATGGCTGGAACTCATGGGATTCCACTCATCGGGATGAATGATTCGGCAGGGGCTTATGTTCCTGCAGGAGTGGGTGGACTTGACGGATATTCAGAAGCATTTACAGCACTTCGCAAAATCAGTGGTGTCGTTCCTTCCGTCATGTTAATGTTTGGTTTTAACGCAGGTGGGGGAGCTTACCTTCCACGCCAAGGATCCTTTATGATCCAATGTGATAATACTTTCTTCGGACTCACAGGACCTGGTGTTGTGAAGTCAGTCCTTGGGGAAGATATTTCTGCGGAGGATTTAGGGGGACCAAAAGTACATGGCCAATCGGGTGTGGTTGACCTTGTGACAGGTGATGAGTTAGGATCACTGCGAACCGCGATTCGTCTTTTATCTTATTTGCCAGACAATAACCATAGTTTTGCGCCGTTTTATCCAACATCAGATCCGGTTGACCGATTTATTTACGAAGAAGATATTCTTTTTAGAAAAACATTCAATTCACCTACCGGAATGAACACTCCTTTTGACATCACACTTTATTTACAACAAATCTGTGACCATGGTGAGTTCTTTGAATTACAACCACAAAGAGCAAGAAACATCGTAACTGCCTTTGGTCGAATTGGTGGTCATGTTGTGGGTTTTCTTGCCAATAACTCTGCTGTATCCTCAGGTCAGATAGATATCGGGGCCTCTCGCAAAGGAACTCGTTTTGTTCGTTTCTGTAACTTATACAATATCCCTATGGTATTTGTAGAAGATACAACAGGATTTTTACCAGGACGTGACCAAGAACACAATGGGATCGTTCTCGAAGGAAGAAAACTTCTAGATTCGATCATTGACCTTCGCACTCCAAGACTCACTCTCATCATTCGTAACGCGTTTGGTGGTGCTTATGCAACGTTTAACTCCTATTTTACGGGAGCATCCATGGTGTTTGCGCTTCCTACAGCAAGGATTGCAGTTATGGGTCCAGCTGGAAAAGAGTATGTTTACAAAGATGAAATCACGAGTATTCAAAAGGAATTTTTGGCCAATGTGAAAAAGGGAATGAGTGAAAAAGAAGCGATCACCATTCGAGATTCTAAACTTTTTGAAATTGGACAACGATACGAAAAAGAACTCATGAATCCAAAAGAGGCACTTTCTCTTGGTTCCGTTTCCTCCATCATCCTACCAGGTTATACAAGAAACGTATTATCGAAAAACTTGAATTTCCTAATGTCAAAATACAAACCGGCGGAAATGTCCGGTCCTCAAAGGGAGTTTGAATAATTTCCATGTTAGATAAGAATTTAAAACGCATTCAGTTCCAAGAGTCCGAGTCCGCATGGATTCGTTCCTTTACTGTAGAATCGATCAAATGTCTCATTGTTTGCCGTGGTCCTGTTCGAAAGGAAACGATGGATGTATTTGATGCCATTGGTGTGAAAGAATATGGAATTTTATTATCTGAAAAAGATTCCATTGTTTATCCAAAAGCTCTTGCACCAGAACTTCGTAACTTTCGATTCCCAGAAAACATTCACCGAGTTCCTGATTATATGGGAGCGGGGAAAGAAGAGAAAGAACAACGCATTCACCAAATTATTGGTATTGCCAAAGACAATGGATACACTCATATCTTTGCTGGTTACGGATTTATGGCAGAAGATGCGGAATTCATTGAAGCCATTGAAAAAACAGGGATTATTTTTATGGGACCAAGTTCCCATGTTGCCAAAGGTGCCGGTGCCAAAGATGAAGCAAAGAAACTTGCAAGAAGTCTTAATGTATCTGTAACGCCTGGTGTTGATAATATCACAGCTCTTGCTTTACTTCGTAAAACTGGAAATTCAAAAGATGGACTTTTGAAAGTTGCAAAAGAAAACAATCTAAACTTTTCTTTCAACGATTCCAAGTCATTGGAAGACAATGCGGAAGATTTACTCCAACTTTCTTATGAAAAAACCATAGACATCACTTCTATCCCTGATTTACAAAAAGAGTCTTCCATCCTTTGTGAAGATATTTGGAAAAAATATCCGGGCAAACGAATCCGATTCAAATACATCGGTGGTGGTGGTGGAAAGGGACAAAGGGTCATCAGCGAAAAATCAGAAATTGATGCTGCTGTGATGGAAATCCTTGCTGAATCAAAAGTCACTGCGGTTGGTTCGAATAGAAACTTCCTGATCGAACTTAATATCGAAAACACTCGCCACAACGAAATCCAGCTCATCGGTAACGGGGAATGGTCTTTATCACTGGGTGGTCGGGATTGTTCCTTACAAATGCACGAACAAAAACTTTTGGAAATTTCACAAACTGTGGAGTTATTACAAAAAGAAGCAGATCTCGTTCGTTCTACCAATGCCAAAAAAGCTGCCATCCTCGATAAGGATGTCCAAACTTTAAAGGATATGGAACACCAAGCGGAAGTGTTTGGTAAGGCCATTCGTTTGAATTCCGTTTCTACGTTTGAATGTATCGTAGAAGGAAATAGTTTTTTCTTTATGGAAGTTAACACAAGGATCCAGGTGGAGCACCGTGTTACAGAGATGGTGTACAAAATGAAGTTCACCAATCCAAACGACCCGAATGATTTTTTCTATATCGATTCTCTTGTGGAAGCAATGGCAGTTCTTTCCATCCACGGACCAAGAGTTCCAAAACCAGAAAGAATTTTACGAAATATTTCTGGGGCAGAAGTTCGAATCAATGCAACAAACCGAGCTCTCCAACCACATGCGGGTGGGATCATACAAAACTGGTCCAAGGCTCTCCCTGAAGAAATCAGGGACGACCAAGGAATTTGTACTCGTAACCCAGATACAGGCGCTTTTGTACATTATAATCTTGCAGGTGCGTATGATTCAAACGTGGCTCTTCTTGTTTCCTATGGAAATTCAAGAACAGAAAACTTGGAAATTTTAGGAAATATCCTTCGCAAAACAGAACTTAGAGGGCAAAACCTAGAAACCAACTTACTAGTTCACTATGGACTCATCCAATGGATTTTAGGTAAGGACGCGATGTTCAAACCATCCACAGCGTTTATGATTTCCTATTTAGCTGGAATTGGTGCCTTACAATCGATCATTAATGATTTGGATTTAGAATACCTTTGGACAGAAAAAACAAAGGCTTCTGATGCTGATCTAAAGAAAATCCTAAACAAAAAAATGACTCTTGTCATTCGTCCTATGGAACGGCTTCTTGCAAACCCACATCTTCTTGGTGGATTCCTCGGATACTTTGACGGAAAACTTTGGACTCGCACTGGGTCTAATGTAGAATTCAATGAAAACCCAATCCAATTTTTAGATTCTTTGTATTACTATTTGAACCTAGATACAACAGAAGAAAAAGCAAGTTCTGAAAAGATTTGGGATCATGATGCTAAGTTACTGAGTGAAGCAAAAGATTTTTATACTGAACTTTCAAAAAGAACAGGACTAAGTTCATGGAAAGAATTATCAGATGCTTTAACCAAAGGCAAAAATCCTTCCAAGTCTCTCACAGATGATCTTTGGAACGCTTCTGTGGCAAGCCATAATGGGTTTCAAGCTGGTCTTGAAACACTACTCTTACTTCCTAAAATCGGTATCAAATCAAACTTCTTTGGTTTGGATGTGAATGCTGACTTGGACGGGGTAGTGCCTGATGAATTCAAAAACAAAGATACAAGAGATGCCTTTATCAAAATGCTCAATCCTCCACCAAAAATGTCTGGGGATGAAATTGTGGCTCCAATGGGTGGAATGTTCTACTCAAAAGAAGCTCCCAATCTTCCTCCACTGATAAACGAAGGAGATCATTTCCAAGCAGGGCAACCTCTTTTTATCATTGAAGTCATGAAGATGTTTAACAAAATCCTGGCTCCAGTGAGTGGAACCATTGTTAAAAACTTAATGGTGGATTCGGATGGAAAAATTGTGACTAAAGCACAACCTATCTTTAAAATCAAACCAGATGAGGTTTTAAAGGAAGAGTCTCCTGAAGAAATTCGGGCAAGAAAAGTAAAGGTAACAAAAGAACTGGGTCTCGGCTAATCAACCGTAACCCACAATTGTTTTGTAAATTTCATTAAGAGGGAGGATGTGGTTCACACCTCCTCTCTTAATCGCTTCTTTTGGCATTCCAAACACAACAGAAGTTTCTTCATTTTGGGCAATCGTATCTGCCCCAGCTTCTTTCATTTCCAAAAGTCCAGAAGCACCATCATCACCCATACCTGTCATAATGATTCCTTTGGAATTTTTACCCGCTTGCCTTGCGACAGAACGAAATAATACATCAACGGAAGGTTTGTGGCGATTGACAAGAGGGCCATCTGTGACTTCAACAAAGTATTGAGCGCCTGAACGTTTCACTGTCATATGTTGATTTCCTGGAGCAATGAGAGCAAGGCCCCTAACGACACGGTCCCCATCTTTCGCCTCTTTAACGTTAATTTCGCAAATGGAATCCAGACGTTTTGCAAATGCTTCGGTAAATTTTTCAGGCATATGTTGGACGATGACTATGCCTGGTGTTTTATCTCTGGGAAGTTTGGTGAGAACTTGTTCTAACGCTATGGTTCCTCCTGTGGAAGTTCCAATCGCAACAATTTTTTCCGTGGCTTGGAGTTGGGAGATATCTTGTTTTTTGTCAGATTTGTTAGTGAATTGTTTTTGATTAGAAAATAAGGGAAGTGTTTTTAAAGAAACAGATGCTGCTGCCAGTACGGCATCTGTGAGTTCAACTATACTTTCATTTAAAAAATCTTTTAATCCAATTTTAGGTTTTGTAATGATATCGCAAGCACCAAGGCTCATGGCAATCATCGCAGTATCAGAACCTTCAGTAGTTAATGTAGAACAAATCACAACAGGAGTTGGCCTTTCTTGCATGATCTTTTTTAAAAAAGACAAACCATCCATCCTTGGCATTTCGATATCCAAAACAATGACATCTGGCCATTGATTATTCATTTTATCTAAGGCAAAAATGGGGTCAGAGGCACTTCCCAAAAATTCGAAATTAGAATCTGATTTGAAAATTTCGGTTAATACTTGTCTAACGACAGCAGAATCATCAATTACAAATACTTTTATTTTCTTCATAAGATTACTTTTTTTCTACCCAAACTTCGCCATCCCAGACGGTGAAATATATCTTTCGAGATAAGTTTCCTCCGGTATCTTCAGAAATTATTTTAATTTCATTTTCACCTAAAATTTTTTTTGCAAATTCTGAATTCCTCGCTCCCACATGAGAATTTGAATTGTCTTTTAAAATTTCTCTTTCTTCATGAAGAAACATATTAGAACCACCAAAAACTTTCGCAAAATATTCATTAGGTTTTGAATTGTGTTTCTTTATTTCGTTTAAAAAAAAGGATACGGCATCAATCCCATATTTATGAGTTTTTTCTGAGTGAATTTCGGCAGGTGAGGGGAGTAGGTAATGGCACATCCCCCCTATATGCCGATTCGGATGCCATAAAATAATAGAAACACAGGATCCAAGTAAAGTTCTAACTCTAAATTCGGGGCCACCGAAGAAAATTTCTCCCGGATTTAAAAAACGGTCTATTACTTTCTTCGGTGCTTCCATTTAAGTAACATTAGTGGATGTTTCATGGATTGCTTGTATTTCGGAAAGTTCCAAAATTTGGTTCACTTTTAAGATGATCACAAATTTATTCTCTAATTTTCCAAGACCTTGGATGAAATCCAATCGGATCTTGGAGCCAAAACTAGGAGGTTCTTCTATAGATTCGGGTGGTATGTCTACCACTTCATTTACTGCATCTACAAGAAGTCCTACATCCACAATTTCGTTTTCCAATTTGATTTCTGTAATGATGATACAGGTTTTGCGATTGGTTTCTGTTTTTCTTCTGTAGAACCTCATATTGAGATCAATCACTGGAACTACATTGCCGCGGAGATTGATGACTCCTGGGATGTATTCCGGCATCATAGGAACATGAGTCACTGATTCATATTCAATGATTTCTTTGATATATAAGATTCCCAAGCCAAAGAGTTCCTCGGAAATCTGGAAGGTTAAGTATTGGAGTTCCTGCATATTGGTAACCTACTTAATACTTTTGGAACTTTTTATTCTCATCGGCTGGTTCCGTTTTTCTGGCATTTGGGGTTTGTAACCTTCCACCAGGTTTTGTTTGCGGTTTTGAATGTTTTGATTCTACTACTGATTGGAAACCAACCTGTTTTCCTAATTTAAAGAAACTAATAGAAGAAAGAAGTTTTTCTGCTTGGGCTTGTAATTCCTCTGCAATGGCAGCCAATTCTTCCGAAGCGCTTGCCGATTGTTGTGAAACTTGGTCTAGTTGCCCCATGGCTTTATTCACTTCATTGACACCCGAGGATTGTTCCTGACTTGCCGCAGTGATTTCTTGAACAAGATCCGCAGTTTTATTAATGGCTGGTACAATTTCTTCGATTAGTTTTCCTGCCGATTCTGCAATTTGAACCGAACTTCCTGCCAAACTACCAATTTCATTTGCTGATTTCTGCGAACGTTCAGCCAATTTTCTTACTTCTGAGGCAACTACCGCAAATCCTTTTCCATGTTCACCTGCTCTGGCCGCTTCGATAGCAGCATTTAATGCAAGTAAGTTGGTTTGGTAAGCAATGTCTTCAATGATTGAAATTTTATCTGCAATCTCTTTCATTGCTGTAACAGTATTTTTGACTGCTTCTCCACCTTGTTTTGCATCTTTCGCTGATTTAGTGGCAATTGTATCAGTTTGTTTTGCATTTTCTGCATTTTGATCAATGGAGGCACCCATCTCTTCTAATGAAGCAGAAGTTTCTTCGACGGAGGCGGCTTGTTCACTGGCACCTTGCGAAAGAGTACTTGCCGTTGATGCAACTTCATCTGCTGCATTGACAAGTGCATCTGTATTTGCTCTCACATCGTTGATGATATCTACAAGTTTTTTTGAAGTATTATTGAAGGAATCTCTTAATCTTGCAAATCCACCATCGTATTCATTTGTTATGAGTTGTGTTAGATCACCATTTTCTAAAGCAGATAGACCAATGACGAGATCGTCCACAATACGTGCTGTTTCAATTGCAATGTTTTTTTGTTCTGTGATATCCGTTGCAAATTTGATTACTTTGTATGGTTTTCCGTTTAAATCGAGGATAGGGTTGTATGTAGCTTGTAACCAAACATTTTTTCCTTCCTTACCAATTCGTCTGTACTCTGCAGTTTGAAATTCTCCGCGATTGAGGGCAGCCCAGAATTGACGATACTCTTCTGAGTTTACCATGGATGGTTCCACAAACATTCTATGATGTTTTCCAACAATCTCTTGTAACCCATAACCCATAGTTTTTAGAAAGATATCATTGGCTGTAATGATAGTTCCATCCATATTGAATTCTATTGTTGCCTGGGCTTTGTTAATCGCCTCAATTTGACCAATATACTCTCTGACTATTTTTTTGTTAGCTGTGATATCTGTTGCAAATTTGATTACTTTAAATGGTTTTCCATTGGAGTCCAAAATGGGCGTATAGGTAGCTTGAAGCCAAACTTCTTTTCCATTTTTACCGATACGTTTGTATTCAGCAGTTTGAAATTCACCTCGATTAAGGGCAGCCCAGAATTGACGATAAGACTCCGAGTTTGCCTCTTGAGTTTCTAAGAATATTCGATGGTGTTGGCCTTTGATTTCATTTAAACTATAGTCCATTAAGTTTAAGAAATTCTCATTAGCGGTAACTATGGTTCCATCCATATTAAATTCAATCGTTGCTTGCGACCTTTCAATCGCTTTCGCGTTGGCATTCGCTTCTGTTACATCTGCCCATTCCACAACACTTCCAAGTCTTTCTCCGGAACTAGTAATGATTGGGTTTGCAGTTAAGTTAAATTCTCTATTTGCAATTTTGATACTAGATTTATGTTCTGAAGTGAACGTACCGAGAAGTTTTCTTTGGTGACTTGGGTCTTTATGGTAACTGTCAATATTACTGCCCATTAAATTACTTAATGAAAAATTTCTGATTTGCGATTTGATCTCGGTTTCGGACTTCGCAAACATTGACTGGATTGCTTTGTTCATATAAACTACATTCAAATTTAAATCAGAAATCATTACGTTGGTGGATACACTATCCAAAGCAGTTTTGATTTGAATGGCATCTTTTAGCGGTTTTTCAACTTGTCTCAGAAGTAATAAAAGAAGGCTTGCTGTGATAATCAGAAAAACTACTGCTGAAATAAAAACGGGTAAAAACTTTTCTTTTGATGGAGTAATTTCTTTTGTAACTTCAATGATACTATCTTTAGCAAGTTGTGAATTCCATTTGGAAATAGAACTAGAATATTTTTTCCAAAACTCTTGAAGATTGTTTTTTAGGTTTTCTTTTTTAGCAGAATCCTCTGGCTCATTTATGTATGTCTTAATTGCATTTAGATATTCATCTTTTTCTGTTTTTGTAGTTTTTTGGATATTTAACTCTTCTTTAGAGGATGGAAAAGAACTAGTTTTATCCCATTCTGTGTTTAGTTTTTCTAAATCATATTTAATTTTAGCTACTGAAGTTTTATCTATCTCTTGTGACTGGAGGACCGTAGAGATATCCGATTGAATCGATTGGCTAAGATTCCAAATGGATGTTAGGTGCTCTGTTTTTTGTAACTGTAAGTTCTTTTTATCCTCCGAAATACTTGAATCCATAAGTATTCCCCAGGAGTAAACTAAAGTCCAAATTGCAAATAGTAAGCCTGTAAGGAAAAAGCCTATTAGCTTTGTGCTTATCTTTATGTTTTTCATATTATCCTCTTCATTTATATAATTTTTCGTTTTCTATAGCGATTGTCCTTTCAAAAAGGGAAGGAATGTCTATAATGAGTGCAACATTCCCATCTCCTAAGATACTTGAACCACTGACACCTTTTACATGTCGAAATACAGAACCCATAGGTTTGATAACTGTTTGGTATTCACCTAAAAGTCGTTCTACGACGATTCCGGCTTTTTTATCTCCATTGCGGACTATGACAATATTTTCACGGGAAGTTTCCTCTGAGGGCTCTGTTGGATAATAATCTCCTAAACGAAGGTATGGTATTAAATTCCCTCTCAGTGGAAAGAACTGATTGGCTTCGGTTTTGTTTTCTTCTGTAAAGTGAAGGCATTCCAAAACCATGTCCATGGGGATTATAAAATGGTTTTTTCCTACTTCTACTAAAAAACCATCAATGATCGCAAGTGTGAGCGGTAAGCGAATGGTGAAGCGACTACCTTGGTTTTCTGTGGATTTTACTGTGATTGTTCCACGTAAGGATTCTATGTTTTTTAAGACAACATCTAGTCCCACACCTCTACCTGATACGTTAGTTACCTTGGTTGCAGTTGAAAATCCAGGATGGAATAGGAGTTTAAATATTTCTTCTTCTGATTCTGGTATTGGTCCTGATACAAGACCTTTATCAATTCCTTTTTGCCAAATTATTCCTTTTTGAATTCCGTTTCCATCATCTGTAATCTCAATCGCTACACTTCCTGCCTCATGGAAGGCATTTAGTTTAATAGTACCTAGTTTTGGTTTTCCTTTTCTTAAGCGTTCTTCCGTAGTTTCTAATCCGTGGTCGCAAGCATTTCTTACTAAGTGGGTAAGGGGATCACCTAACTTATCTACTATGTTTCGATCAAGCTCAGTTTCATTTCCTTCTGTAATCAGATTAATTTCTTTACCTAGATCCTTTCCTAAGTCACGTACGGTTCTTGTGTATTTTTGAAAGGTATCACCAATTGGTACCATTCTAAGTTTTAAAGATATTTCTCGTACTTCGTTGAGAAGTCGCATCGTATGCATTGACGACTCTTGTAAGATTGAATCTTCCAAGGTGCTTATGAGTTGATTCATATTAGCGCAAGATACAACTAACTCGCCTACACGATTGATCAAATTATCTATTCGTTTGGAATCTACCTTTATCGTTGCTGATTTATTTTGATCTTTAAGATTTAGGTTTAAATCTGCATTCTCCTGAACTTGATTTAAGGTTTCCTGTGTAGTGTTTGGTATTATGGATTGGGAGGTGTTCTTTATAATCCCCGTTTTTCTTGATTTTAACTCCTCGAAGTAACTGATTAAACTAGAATTTGTTAGTATGTCGATTTCTTTCCAAAGGTTACCTAGAAGGATTTCTTCTTCTGGTAGTTGCATCGATAGATCTGCTAAATATTCTATTGGAGTGCCAGGAGGTAAAATATGGAGAAATGAATCGTTCTCAATAAAGTTAAAAACTTTCCTAATCGTATTTATATCTTCCTCTGAATCAAAATGGATTTCAAAACCTAAATAACAAGATTCAGCATCAAACTCGTCGTTTGTCGGAATTTCATCTGTTATTGTTTTTAACGACTTGATCGTTCCTAGTTTTTTCAAATAACCAATAAAGGAAATGGGGTCGAGGCCTTGCGAAAAAACATTCCGATTCGGTCGAAAAGAAATCAGGTAACCTGGTATAGAATCTACTTGGTTGTTTACATTCTTAGTTCTATCTGTTTCAACTATCGCTTGCGATTCATCTGATTTCCTTACAGCTTCATTATCTTTATGAATTTCCTTTTTTAAAGAATTTTCAGATTCAGGATTTTGGAAAGGTTTCATTAATTCGATGATAGAATTACCGATCAGTATTTTTGAATCAGGAATTTTGCCTTTAGTTTCTTCGATAACTAAATAAGAAAGATGATCTTTTGCTTTAAGAAGAATTTCTGTTAAATCCTGTTGAAACGGTATTTCATGAGAACGTAATCTGTCTAAAAGGTTTTCTACTACATGGGTAAACTTTACCGTGGAATCAAAACCAAACATTCCGGCAGTACCTTTGATAGTGTGCACTGCTCGAAAAATAGCATTTAAGTCATCCTCCGTTGGTGAAGACTTTTCTGTACGTAGGAGGATTGCCTCCATATCACGAAGAAATTCTTCAGATTCAACTAAATAGGCATCTATAACCTCTGTTAAATCCATTAATTGATTTTCCTTGTGCCGTAGCGGAACTCTACTTCATTAGAGTGTTCTTTTTTTACTTTAACTCTATCTCCGAAAAAACTAACAAGCCCAAGTAAATCGAGTATCTTTAGAATCGGTAGAGAATGATTTTTTAATTTGATCGAAAAATGATTTTTTTGGCTCAAATTTTTTAAAAATATTAAAAGTTGAATTCCGGCTGAATCAACTCTCTCAATTCCATTTAAATCTAATTCTATGTTTTTTCCTTGGGAGGAGACGGTCCAAATTTCGGATTGTTTTTTCCATTCTTTGATAAAAGGTACTGTTAAATACCCATTCCAAGTAACTTCAAAACTCGAATTTGTTTCCTTTAAATTTTGGACAGGTTCCATGGTTAAGGTAATAATTTCGAAATAGTATCTAATAACTCTTCCGGTGAAAATGGTTTAGTGAGCCAGGCTTTGGCGCCGGCGTCCATTCCTTGTTGCTTTTTTTCCGGTTGAGATTCCGTAGTTAACATAATGATCGGTGTGAATTTATATTTTGAATTTTCTTTGACCTTTTTGATGAAACTAATTCCATCCATATTAGGCATATTCATGTCAGAAACAATCAAATCTACTTCATTAGATTCCAATTTTTTTAAACCTTCCAGTCCATCGCCTGCTTCTATCAATTCAAAATTTGCATTTTTTAGATGCACTGAAATGATTTTGCGGAAAACCGCAGAGTCATCAATGATCAAGATCTTTCTATTCATATTTATTTTCCTTTGTGTTTTGGATTGGCAAAAATATTTCTGCAATGATGCAGTCAGCTTTCACTTCGGTTGTGTGATCGATTGCGTTTCTAATAAAAAACATTCCGTTGTGCCGATGAAGTATGAATTCTACCATTGAAAGGCCAAGACCTAAACTGAATTTTTCTTTGGAATAAAAACTTTCAACAGGTGGATGGATTCGGTAAAATGGCTCAACGAGATTTTTTTCAGAATGAGTTAGCTGTTTCGCATATTCGTCTTCAATAATGTTGTTTTTTGCAGATAAACAAAAATATCCATCTACGAATGTTACAAAAACATCAAAATGAGATTTTCTTTTGGAATACTTTAATCCGTTTGTAATGACTTCATAAAGGGCTAATTTTATAGTCTCCATGTCGAGATCTAAATAAACAGATTGTTTAATAACAGGAAGATTCACTTTTAATTCTTTTTCTTCTATTTCCTCGCTAAACGTATTTACGAGTGTGGGAAGAAGCTGAAGTAGGGTTTCACTTTTTGTTCTGATTAGGGTAGTTTCCTTTTGAATCACATCAACAGCAAGATCCAATCCTTTCATCATGCTCATGTTGTGCTCATGGTTCTCATACAATAAATCCCAAAATTCTTTATTAATTAGGTAATCCTTGCCAGAATCTATTTTCATTTGTTGGATTGAATCGATTATAGTCGACATGGCGCCAAGCCCAGAGCCTTGCATTAAAGTGGTCTTTAAATTTAGAATTGAATGGAGCTCTGAATTGATTTCGTTTGTTTTCCGGTGTGATTCTTTATAATTCAGCCATTCCAATTGGCTTTTTAATTCTTTTGATTCCTCATCAATTAGGAGAGATTCCATCCTCTTTAAATAGACGTATTCTAATGCTTTTTCCAAACGATCTGACACAATTTCGATATGAAGAGGTTTCAAAAGGTAATCATAAACTCCTAACTTCATGATTTCTATGATTTCTTCTGTTTGGTCAATGGCGGTTTGGACAACGAAAACTGCATTAGGTTCTCTTTTTTTCTGTTCTAAAATGAATGACTTTCCGTCAAGAACTGGCATCATCAAGTCCACCAAATATAAGCTATATGGTTGTTTGGCTGCCATTTCTAAAGCTACTTTTCCATCGCAGGCAATGGCGGTTTCCATGCCGATTCGTTTGCAAATTGCCTCTAATAGAACCTGGTTTTCCTTTTTGTCCTCAATGATAAGGATTGGTTCTTTGGGACGCCTTAAACGTTCCTTGGCCCGAGCCGGAGAGGGGATTGGATTTGGATTTACGTTCGATTCCACCATATAGATTATCGGAAATCTTAGGGGAGAATTCTATAGGGTTCAATTCCTTTATTTTATTATTTCAGGTAACTTGAGTTTAAATACGGAGCCCTGGCCCAATTGGGACTGGAGCTCCAGGGTACCTCCAAGACGGATGGCAAGTCCTTGGGAAATAGTGAGTCCGAGGCCAGTCCCTTCTATATTTCCATCGTCGTTTAACCGGGTGAAGGTATGGAAAATGCGGTTTTGGTCATCGATGGAGATTCCTGGTCCAAAATCTCTAACGGAAATTTCTAATGAACCATCAATCCATTCACAATCTAGCTCAATGTATGGATGATTTGTATATTTAATTGCATTGGAAAGGAGGTTTAAAAGGATTTGTAGAATTTTTCCTGAATCAGAAGTCACAGGTTTTGATTCTATTGGCGGGCGAAACCTTATCTCCATTTTTTTAGCATTTGCCTGAGGTTGGATTAATTCTAAGGTTTGGCGACATATATCTTCTGGTCTAAACGTTGTTATTTGGATCTTGATCTGTCCCGACTCAATTTTCATTAAGTTCAGGATTTCATTGATCATATTTAGTAGTCTTGTTCCGCCAGTGTAGATGTAATTTAAATATTCTTTTCCTGTTTCATCAGTCTCTGGTAATTGAATTAGTTTCGAAAACCCAATAATGGAATTCAATGGTGTCCTTAGTTCATGACTCATATGGGCCAAAAATTCTGTTTTCGCTTTATAGGCGCGTTCCAATTCCTCTTTTGTTTTTGTAAGTGCTAAGGTTCGTTCTAAAACTAAAGATTCTAAACTGGATTTGTATCGGTTAAGCTCAGTTAAATCCAAATCTCTTTGGACAAACAATCCCATCCAACGACTAACCGTCTGATAAATTAATAGATTTTCGTGTTGGATCGGTGAATTTTTTTTGTATTTTAAAAAACCCATGATGCCTAAGAATTTATTTTCAAATAAAACGGGTATGAGGAGTAGAATTTCGGCTTTGGTTTCCGTTAAAAACCATTTCTCTCTAGGTAGTGCCTTGTTCGGAGTAAGATAAATGGTTTTTCCATTTTTTAGTTTATGAAACCAACGACCTAGTCCCAAATCATACCAATTTTCATTTTCACATTTCTTGGGGATAAGAGGATACTTTGTTGTTTTTCTTTCATTTGCCCAAATCTGAAATTTGTCTTTTTCTCCTTCTAATTCGTATTTGAGAAAAAAAACCGAATCCATTTCCGTAAAATAAAGTAGTTGGTAGAGCGCTTGTGGTAATCCTTCCCGGATGGAATGTTGTTGGATGAGAATTTGGATAGAAGACGCTACACCCAATTCAAATCGCAATCGCCAAGCAATTTCTTCCTCTTGTCTTTGTTTGGTGGTAATGTCTTTTATAAAGAACTTAGTATACTCTTTGTTTTTGAGACCTTCTGGAAATTGAAACTTACCAAAAGAGGTTTCAAGAATTTTTCCATTTGTTTTGTAAATGAGTTCTGTCGTATAATCTGAGTTATTTATTTTTTGGGAAAGAAATTCCTTTAAATCAATTTCTTTTTCTAAAAATGCAAAATTCTCGTTTTTTAAAATGATCTCAAATTTTTTTGAGGAACGATCAATAGAAAGAATTGCTGTTCCCGAGTCATCTCCTTCAAAAGAAGCCTTTAGTAATGACCAGGGATCCAGATTCATTTTAATATTGTTTCAGTAACTCTTTGGGCAGTTTGAAACTCATTGTATCCTCTCGGCTTTCTGGAAATAAGGACACCTTTGCATCAGGAAAATGTTTTAATATTTCACCCACAATTTCATCCACAAGAACTTGGGGGCTTGAGGCTCCAGCTGTGATTCCTAGTATTTTAATTCCAGAATTTTTAATATGATTCGGATCTACATCCTCTTTCCGAGAGATTTGGAAACTGGCAGGTCTTGTTTTTTTCGCCAATTGACAGAGTCTTACGGAGTTGGAAGAATTTTCTGCTCCAATGACAAGCATGGCATCCACAGATTTTAACATGGACTGTACTGCTTCCTGTCTTTCCGTTGTCGCATAACAGATATCATCTTTTTGCGGGTGTTCTACATAGGGAAATACTTCTTCAATTTTTTTAACCACATTCTTTGTATCTTCCACCGAAAGAGTGGTTTGCATAAGATAAGTAAGTGGTTTTTCTCTAGTAATTTTATTTTTTAGATTTTCTACATCTTCCGGCGATTCGACAAGAAACATCTCAGCCTCGCCCATAGTTCCTATGGCCTCGTCATGACCTCTGTGGCCAATATAAATGATTTGGTGTGTATCTTTGATATTACGAGCTTTTTTGTGTACTCTTGTGACAAGGGGGCAAGTCGCATCGCCAATTTTCATTTTCCTTTGGGTCGCTTCTTTTACCACTTCCGGGGAAACGCCGTGAGCTGAAAAAACAACGGTGGCACCATCAGGGACTTCACCCAGCTCATTGATGAATTGAATCCCTTTTTTTTTCATTTCTTCCACAACTCTTTGGTTATGGACAATTTCTTTACGAACATAAAGTGGGGTCTCTGGATTTTCTTGGTAGGCTGTCTCCACATAGGAGATGGCATATTTCACTCCTGCACAAAATCCACGGGGGTTCGCCAAATATATTGTCTCTAACACTTAAAAAAGCCTGCCTTTTTCTAAAATCCAATTCCATAGAAATCTTAGGACATATTTTAGAAAAGGGGAAGTTCTATTTTTATTCAATTTTTATTTCATTTTCCCTATTATCCTCCCTCCCAGAATGACCGATCCTTATCTTGAAAAGGCCAAGGATGGCCTCTTCGAAAATTCATCAATTTCTCGGGCTTTAGGCGAAAACCTGAAGTGGCGAGGGAACGGATTCAAGGAGGAACCCGGATGATTATCAACCACAACGTAAGTGCGATCTTTGCACACAGAACTTTGAAGTCTAACGACGCGAATCTGAGCAAAGATATCGAAAAGTTGTCTTCTGGTATGCGTATTAACAAAGCAGGAGATGACGCATCTGGACTTGCAGTGTCTGAGAAAATGAGAACTCAGATTGCTGGTCTTCGACGTGCAGAACAGAATACTGAAGATGGTATGTCCCTCATTCAAACGGCGGAAGGATATCTTCAAGAAACACACGAAATCGTTCAACGTGTTCGTGTACTCGCGGTGCAAGCTGCGAACGGTATCTACTCGGAAGAAGATAGACAACAGATCCAAGTCGAGGTTTCACAGCTAGTGGACGAGATCGATCGTATTGCTTCTCAAGCAGAATTCAACAAAATGAAACTGCTTACAGGAGCTTTTGCTCGTCTCAACCCAACTGCTAGTATGTGGTTCCATATTGGAGCTAACATGCACCAAAGAGAGCGCGTGTACATTGAAACAATGAACACTGCGGCATTAGGATTAAGAAACCCTACGGTTCTTACTTTCATCTCTCTTTCGACTGCAGGTAAAGCAAACTCCGTAATCGGACTTTGTGATGATGCCCTAAGAGTGATCTCTAAACAAAGAGCTGACCTAGGTGCTTATTACAACCGTATGGAGCATGCTGCGAAAGGACTTATGAATGCTTATGAAAACACACAAGCTTCTGAGTCTCGTATCCGTGACACTGACATGGCTGAACAAATGACCAGCTTCACGAGATACCAAATCTTAACTCAGGCTGCTACATCAATGCTTGCGCAAGCGAACATGAAGTCTCAGTCAGTGATGAGATTGCTCCAGTAATAGGATAAGAGAAACTAAAGGCCGGGCAGGGTGGTTGGGGCCCCGTCTTTGGTTTCTCGATTTTCTTTTTTTATTGTAATTTTCATTCTTTCCTTTGTTTTCCTCTATGAAATTAGAAATCGAATCTGCTTACAAAGCGATCCATCAGGTTGTTTCAAAAACTCCATTACAATTGCATTCAAAATTATCAGAGAAATTCGGTGCAACCATATTCATCAAAAGAGAAGACTTACAAATAGTTCGTTCTTATAAAATTCGAGGTGCTTATCATTTAATTCAAAATTTATCTGCTGAAGAAAGACAAAAGGGAGTTGTTTGTGCAAGTGCAGGCAATCATGCCCAAGGTGTGGCGTATTCCTGTAAAGTTTTGAATCTTCGTGGTGTGATTTACATGCCAGAAGTCACTCCTAAACAAAAAATTAAGCAAGTCAAAATGTTTGGTGATAAATGGATTGAAGTTGTGTTAGTTGGCGACACTTTTGATGATTGCCAGACACTTGCTTTAGAATATGCTAAAACACATAATATGGTATTTGTTCCACCTTTTGACCATATCAAAATTATGGAAGGACAAGGAACTGTTGCTAAAGAAATTTTAGAGGAAGAGTCCGGAATCGATTATGTTTTCCTTCCCATTGGTGGAGGCGGATTATGTGCAGGTGTAGGGAGTTACTTTAAAGATAAATCTCCCAACACCAAAATCATTGGTGTCGAACCATTCGGTGCTCCTTCTATGACTGAAGCTCTTAATCAAGGGAAACCCGTTGCTTTAGACAAAATTGATAAATTTGTCGATGGTGCTGCAGTCAAAAAAGTGGGGGATAAAACTTTTCCAATCTGTAAGGAAGTCCTTTCTGATATGTTACTCGTTCAAGAAGGGAAAGTTTGTACCACTCTTTTGAAATTGTACAACGAAGATGCGATCGTGGCAGAACCTGCAGGTGCTCTTAGCATTTCTGCTTTGGATTTGTATGCAGATCAAATCCGGGGGAAAAAAGTAGTTTGTATTTTGAGCGGTGGGAATAACGACATTGATCGAATGCAAGAAATCAAAGAAAGATCACTGCTTTATGAAGGCTTAAAACATTATTTTATTGTTCGGTTTGCCCAGAAACCTGGTTCATTAAAACAATTTGTAAATGAAATTCTTGGTCCAAATGATGATATTGTTCGCTTTGAATTCATTCAAAAAAATAATAAGGAATCTGGACCTGCCTTGATCGGTATTGAGTTAAAATCGAAAGACGATTTTCAATCTTTGTTAGAACGAATGAACGTATTTCATTTAAATTATACATTAGTCAATCAGGATGAGAATTTATTCGAATATTTGGTTTAATTTCTGTTCACATAACTTTGGTTTGTTCTAAGATTTGTTTGGTTTTTTTAGTTTTAACGTTGGTCCCAATTTTCTAATTTTTTCAATGGATTCCCTAAAGGATTCTGAAAACAGTTCGATATCTATATTGATTGAATGATCGTCGTACAGCTAAAAGCCCGGAGTGATTGCCGGGCTTTTGTATAACTATGAACTTTCTGAATTAAAAAACCATCCAAATAGAATTTAAATTTCTTTTTATTAAAATTTGTGATAAACAGGCGTTATTGGGTGGCGGGTGGATTACCCCTCCCAGTTCGATCAGGGCGGGGATGGTATACAATTTTATACCACCGCTAAGAATCATTATTCTCCTATTTATTTGTCAAAAAAAACTTTAATTGTAATCAAACAAATTGAGATTAGTTTTACTTTGGAGGGAGACATTTTGTTTGATACGTTTGGTTTCTATAGATCAAAACAGTTTTTGATCTTGGGGATTTTCCTATTAAATCTTTTTTGTAATCCCGACTGGAAACACAATTCAGGCGATCCATTTACGAAAACATATTGGGAAAATCGATTATTAGAAAATGACATCATTGCTTACCCTCGATTTTTCTTCATAGAAGGACTGGTCACTGGTTTAAACCAAACCCCACTCACCATTCTTTCTCCATCGGACGGAAGTTCGATCACTGTCAATGGAAATGGACCATTTAAGATGTTTGTATTTGCCTCTCCCAAATATCTGCAACTGACTTTCCCAACACAACCTTCCAATGTTCATTGTATGGTTTGGGACCGTGGAAATTGGGACGGATTCAGTCTCGTCAATGTTCAAATTTCCTGCCCATTTGCTAAAACCATTGTTTCTGGGAAAACTCTGTTATGGGATCGTTGTACTTATGGTTCTTCTTGGAATCCATTGGGGAATAGTCTTGGAGAGGGGTTAGGTGACTGCTCTCGTGGCAATCCCGAGCCATTACAGTTTTGTACCGCAGCAGACGGTTATGATTCTGCTACAAATCCTAATGCTTGCAATGGAGGAATCAATTCACAGTTAGTTAGTGTTGGTGCCGTGTATCGTTCCTGTGTTAGTCGCAACACTTCAAAAGCCTACCAAAGAGAAAACTGGAGACTTCCTTTATATACTGAAATGTTTTCTGTGATTCGTTGTAGTGAAACTAACACGGGAGAAATTACAGGGGAAGACGGGTGTTTAACCGTAGGTAATGCTACTAAATACCCAGGAGCCACAGCAGATCCAATTTTATTTCCCAATGCACAACCAGCTCATTATTGGGGTCCACAAACGTTTCCGGGATTAGGAGATGTCCAAGTAATCACTGTAAATTTTGACCCTGGGAATGAATCTTATTTGAATAAAGATTTGAATGCATTTGTTCGTTGCGTTTCGGATTTATAGATTGATGGAAAGTTAAAATTGATTCAAACGATTCTATAAGAATTTGAATCAGAAAATAGAAAGCGATACTTCCATTAAGCTCTTATTACAAACAAAGCCAATGTGGCAAATAAGTTTGGAAACAGTTTAATCTGTCTGGTTCGATTAAAAAAAGCTCTGTGTAAAACTTTTATCCTTTCAAACTCACAAAAATCCTCAAAGTCTTTTCCTGATAAATAATGTAAGTTAGGTGTGTCATACCAATGGAAAGGCATAAGATCAGTGACAGGAGTTTTCCCGCTGAGAAGGATGGAAGCACGAATTTGCCAATGTGAAAAATTGGGAAACACTATGATTACTTGTTTTCCAATACGCAAACATTCTTTTATAATCTCCCCAGGATTTAAGGTCTGCTGGATGGTTTGGTTCAGAATTACAAAATCAAAACTATGATCCAAATGATGTTTTAAGCCATCATCAATATCACCATGATGAACATATAAACTTTTTTTTACACATTGGATGATACATTTATCATCTTTTTCGATACCTTGGACTCTGACTCCTTTGTTTTTTAAAATTAACATAAGTTCGCCGTATCCACAACCCAGGTCCAAAACTCTCTCACCTGGTTTGACTAAATTCGCAATATAGGAAATGTCTGGTCTATTTTTTAAATCCAAACCAAGGGCTTCATTTGTGTGAATGTTCAAAGGAAAACTCCTTCATCCGTAGAACCTAAAAAATCTCTTAGGATCGAGTCTTGTTGTTCACTTGGTAATAAAAAACTATCATGACCTGCCGGATTGTTGAGTTCCACAAAACTAACAGGTACTGCATTCACTTCTAAAGATTTGACAATTTCTTCCGATTGATAAGGCGGATATAGCCAGTCTGAAGTATAGGCAACTACCAAGAATCGGCATCTCACTTTTGCTAAAACTTTGGTTAATTCTTTTCCTGTTCCTAAACTAAAATGATCTAATGCTTTCGTTACATAAATATAAGAGTTTGCATCAAAACGATCAACAAAGGATTCCCCTTGGTAAATCAAATAACTTCCCACAGCAAAATCAGTGGATTGAATATTTCCTTTGGGCGGTTTACGACCAAATTTTTCTCTCATCATTTCATCACTAAGATAAGTGATGTGGCCCATCATACGTGCAAGAGCTAGTCCCTTGGATGGTCTATTTTCCTGGGTGTACAATCCTTGGTTCCAGTTGGGATCAGAAAGGATGGCTTGTCTTCCCACTTCGTTAAAGGCAATTTGTTGGGCGGAGTGTTCTGAGGATGATGCCATCACAATACAATTTTTCAATCGATCAGGATATGCCACTGACCATTGTAAGGCTTGCATTCCCCCCATCGAACCACCTGCGACTGCAAATAATTTATGAATTCCAAAAGAACTGATCAGTTTTTCCTGAGCATTTACCATATCTCCAATGGAGACAAAGGGAAAGGTGGATTGGTAGGGTTTACCCGTTTTGGCATTGGTTGTCAATGGACCACTAGAACCCTTACAACCGCCGATTACATTAGAAGAAATGATGAAATACCGATTGGTATCAAAGGCTTTACCTGGGCCGATATAAAAATCCCACCAGCCTGGACGTTTGTCACCTTCATGAAATCCAGCAGCATGGGCATCTCCGGATAGTGCATGACAAACAAGGATCGCATTGTCCTTTTTTTCGTTCAGTGTGCCATAGGTTTCATAGGCAATTTCAAGAGGAGTGATGGACTCACCCCCCTCTAAAGTAAAAGAGTCAAATCTGACAACTTGCGTCTGTACGACACCTACGGATCCGCGGAAAAACTCGTTTTGTTCGGAGGTAGGCATAGTCTTAATCAGATATTTTTTAATGCCTCTTCCAAGTCTACCAGAATGTCATCAATGTTTTCTAGTCCTACACTCAATCGAACAAATCCTGGAGTGACTCCCGCAGAAATTTGTTCAGGTCCTGTCAACTGTTGGTGTGTTGTGGAAGCCGGATGAATGGCAAGAGACTTCGCATCACCGATGTTAGCGAGTAGGCTAAAAAGTTCCAAACCATCAATGAATTTTTTGGCTTTTTCCACTCCACCTTTGATTTCAAATCCTACAATGGCACCGAAAAGTCCACGTTCATGGTATTTTTTAGCAGTTTCGTAGTTTTTGTTTGAAGGTAGGCCTGGATAGTTGACCCATTCCACCTTTGGATGTTTTGATAAAAATTCAGCAACTTTTAATGCGTTGGCAGAATGGCGTTCCATACGAAGAGGAAGAGTTTCTACACCTTGTAAAATTTGCCATGCATTGAATGGAGAAATGGCAGGACCAAGGTCTCTTAAACCTTGCACTCTTGCTTTTAAAATAAACGCAATATTCACTCCACCAAAGGGTTCGAACTTCCCAAAAACTTCCCAAAATTTTAATCCGTGGTAAGATGGATCTGGTTCTGTAAAGTTTTTGAATTTTCCGTTACCCCAATTGAAACTTCCGCCATCGATAATGATTCCTCCAATAGAAGTTCCATGTCCTCCCAAAAATTTAGTGAGAGAGTGCACTACAATATCTGCACCATGTTTGAGTGGGTTCACTAAAAAAGGAGATGGCATTGTATTATCAACCACAAGAGGAACTCCCACTTCTTTTGCGACTTTACTCACTGCTGCAATGTCGAGAGTATCTAACTTTGGATTTCCAAGAGTTTCTGCATAAAATGCTCTTGTTTTATCATTGGAAGCTTTGCGAAAGTTTTCTGGATCTGATTGGTCAACAAAGTGAACTTTGATTCCGAGTTTGGGAAATGTATAGTGGAGAAGGTTGTATGTTCCACCATATAACGAAGAAGAGGCGACAATTTCTTGGCCTGCTTCCACAATGTTTAAGAGGGCTAACATTTCTGCACTTTGTCCTGAAGCCGTTGCAAGAGCCGCGACACCACCTTCCAAGGCGGCTACACGTTTTTCCAAAACGTCAGTGGTTGGGTTCATGAGACGAGTATAGATATTTCCAAACTCTTGAAGACCAAATAGCCTTGCTGCATGATCAGTGTCTTTAAATACATAGGATGTAGTTTGGTATAAAGGTACGGCCCTTGATGTAGTCGTCGGGTCCGGTTCTTGTCCCCCGTGAAGTGCGATGGTTTCTGGTTTAAAATTACGTGGCATAGATTCCCCCAAATGGTCTGACCTAATGTGCGGCTCCTCTCCCATTCGTCAAGAAAATATCCAATAAAATAGAAACTTGTTCTGTTTTATTGGATGGCCTGTTTTCAGATAATTTCTTATTTTCAGGGTAAAACCTTACGATAATGATCGTATCGTGATAAAATACCGTCTGTTCCAAGGTCTGGGAATTTTTTTCCTGCTGCCAATCCTTACTCTGGAAGCCCAAGTTTGGGTACCCACGGGGACTGAGTCCAGACGTGCCTCCGCCTTACAGTTTGATGCTGGTGGAACCAGTTTTCAGAAAGACTACTATGGGTATGTTTCTCCGAATTTTACCTACAACCATGGAAGTAACTTTGGGTATTCCTTTTCTCTTCCGATCAACGCACTTGCTGTGGATAAAGACCCTTTGCAATTGGATACCAAAGCGGGCAAAATTCGGGAGATGGATTATAACAGTAAAAATGATTATTCACGTGTTTTGAATTACATTTCTTATGGAACTTACAACCAACAGATTCCAGGAAAGGTGACTTATTCCGCTTATACAGGTAAGATGGTCGATGGATACATTGGTCACGGAACCATAGTCAATAAATACCAAAGTTCTTCTCGGTTTGAT
Source organism: Leptospira bandrabouensis (assembly GCF_004770905.1). Taxonomy (NCBI): domain Bacteria; kingdom Pseudomonadati; phylum Spirochaetota; class Leptospiria; order Leptospirales; family Leptospiraceae; genus Leptospira; species Leptospira bandrabouensis. The sequence goes on from NZ_RQHT01000012.1 coordinate 433,166, forward strand.
GCCTACAATCCTGGGGTCATGGCTGATTTGAATACGGATTATGTTGGTGTTCAATACTTTGCCAATTCTGTGGTAAATTTTGAAGTCAATGCAGCAAGGGTGTATATAAAACCTTTAGCGATTGGTAGGTCTTTATTTTCTTTATTTGATAAATCATCGGATTTGGTTTATTTAATGAATCTGAGAGGAAATGTTTTAGATGAGTCAGGACGACTCAGTGTTGAGGAAGAAGCAGGAAACGAAGAATTAAAAAACAAAAAAACAGAAGAGGCAAGAAAAAAGGAAATTCGTCCCGTTAGTAAAGATTCTCGAATGGAACTGGTAGACAACGATCCTTGGTACAACCGTCTGACCATTGGTTATACGAAAGCTTGGGACAGGGCAGCTCCTGTTCAAATGTCCTATAATACAAATGGATCCCCAGTGACTGAAAAAAACTTGGACAATCCAAAAACGGCTCAAGTGACTCGTGCCTCTATCGAAGGGATGGATATTGAATATCGTCTTCTCAATTTACCTTTTGTTGAATTTACACCCTATTTAGACTTTAATAAAATCAAAGGCCTTGATGGAGCACAAGGAACACATTATGGAAGTATATTCCGATTAGGTACAAAAGACCTAAATATCATTTTAAAACCTGAGTTTCGCCAAATGACGGCAAACTATGCTCCCATGTATTTTGATAGTTTTTATGAAGTGGAAAGGTTTCAAAAATTTCCGGTTTCTTCCCCGCTTCGACCTAAATATGAATACTTAGAAAACCAGTCCAATTCCAAAGTAACAGGTTATTATCATACAGTTTATGTTAATTTTTATCATTTAGGTTTTGAATTTGCACTAGAGGATTATGGTGTAAAAGGAAACAAACGTGTGTTTGCTGCGGCTTATATTCCACTTGGATCTTCATTTTTAATGTCATTTTACTATACGAAAAAAGGGTTCGAATCTCAAGGAAAAGCCTTTGATTTAGACAATAACACACAAGCTGCTGCGGAAATTTCTAAATCTTTTGGTCCCATTGTATTGCGATTACAAAACTATCGAAAATATTATTTAGATAGCAGTGAAAAATCTTTTGTAAGCATTGATGAAATCAGATTTTTAGTTTCAGGTGGAATGAGTTTCTAATCGAAAACAATTGGTGTAAAAGTGCAGAGTAAGCAAACTCTGTCCTTAAGTTGATTTTCCCTAGACTGATCAGTGGAAAATTGTTTTCGTGAAAGAAGAGAATATCCTCTGGTTTCCATCCAGATTCTGGGCCAAATACAAACAGGCAGTTATCCAAAAGCTCAGTTTCTGCTTTTAAAAGGGAATGGAAATTGGTCCCTTCTCGGTCTAATACCAAAACTTGTCCCTTCCAATCCTTTAAAAAATTTTTCCAAAGAAAAGACTTTTCCTGAATGACCGAAGGTAACCGACAATTCCCTGTTTGGCTAAGGCCTGTCTCTAAATGTGATAGGGTTTCTTTTGTGTAAACTGGTGAGGTCCAGTATTCTTTATTTTTTGTTTCTGTAGCGTAAAAATAAACTGAGTATACTCCATACGCTCCTGCCAAGTGGAGAAGTTTTTTTCCCGTCTGAGGTCTGGGTAAGGAAAAGAAAGTATGGATGGGGAGTGGTTCTAACACATCAGGAAGTAAATTTAATTTTTCTACAGTGGTAGAGGAGTCAGAAAAGGTTTTAATTTTAAAAAGAAAATTACCTAAACTAGGAATGACAACTTGGATCTGGTCTTCCAAATTCTTTTTTAAAACCGTTTGGATATGTGTATGTCTTTGGTCTGTTAGGTTTACAAAAAGGTTTTCTTGTAATTCATTTTCATAGATTAGAATCCAATTCAAAGTTTAAATCTCGTAACTAGGTTTGGTATTTGGTTCTCTTTCTTCTTGTGAATCTTCTGGGGTATGTTCTTCGTCTGGACCGATCATTGGGGATGGAAGTTGGAGTTCTTCTTTTATTTCCGGGTTAGGAGATTCCGGCAGGGAAGACCATTTCCAAAAATAAAGAAGTAAGATAGTAATTAAAAGTATAGGTATGAGTTTAATTTCTCTTTTTTTGGGACCTTGTTTTGATTTTAAATAATCAATAGGTGCATAAAGTAAATCTAGGATCAGTTCTTTATAACTTTGAAAAGAGGGTTTAAACTGAAAGTTTGGGATTGGTTCTGAGACGTTTTGAAATTCTTCTGTCGATTCCAAATCGGGTACATAAGTAAAACGATGAGAACAAACAGGGCATTGTACCAAAATGGTTCCCTGGGTAGCAGGGAACCGTAACATCGTGGAACAATTCGGACATTGTTTAACGAGATTCAATGAAGAACCTACGTTATTAGTATTTTAAGGAACTCTTCAATGCTTCTACGTTTTTCTTGTAGTGTTTATTCGAGTCTCGGTCGTTATAATCGAAAACCTTTGTAAAGAGTTTGTCGAAGTAGTCCAAGTTCTTGAAATAGAATTGTTTTTTGAAATTATTTCGAATTGGGTTAGTTTTTGTATTCTCTACGTTTGCAAGAATGTATTTACCAACACCTTTTTCAGATGGAGTTTCAGGAGTTCCCCAAACTGGATAGTCATCATGTTGGTAGAAGAGTTCGATTTTATCATCATGTGCAGGTGTTCCGTTAGGTGCAACGTCTACAATGACAGAAATGATCTTATCTTCTAAAACAAAATTGTTTTGGTAAATATATGTTCTAACTTTTGTAAGGTTACGCGGTTGTTCTTTTCTTGGATCTGGATCCGCATTGTTAGCCCCTTCAAAAAAGAGTTCCATCTTTTTGAATTTGGCACCAAGATTTTTTCCGGATCGTCCATCTTCGCTTCCCACAAAGTCAAAAACTTCTAAGTGCAAACAAGTGTTATCTTGTGCTTCTTGTTTATCAGCGGCTTCACATCTTTCTCCATCAGCACTTGGTTTTCCTTTGTAAAGGACAGTGCGGTGAGGAAGAGTTCTCACTTTCATTTTAAATAAAACTGTGTGCAAACGAAGACGTTTGTTCACTTCAGAAATATTATCATCTAGTTCTTTTTCCGTCTCAGTAATGGATTTACCGGATTGGGTAGGATCAATTCCAGCAGAGGTGGAACCTGTTTCCGAGCTACCAGTTTGAGCGAAAACCCCAAAGTTGAGCAAAAGGATGGGGAGAATTAATTTTATTTTCATGTCCGAATCTTCCTAAAAGGTTAATTTGAGGATACCAAGGAACGACCGATGGTCGTAAACAACTATCCTGTAAAAATTATCGGTATTTCACCTAGAAGATTGAAGCCGAAACTCTTACTTTTTAGCGTTTCCATCCAAAATCTGGCAGGGATTCTAAATAAAAGGAGATTTCTGGAGCCTGTAAATTTTCGCCTTTTTCCCAGTTTTTAGTGATCCAGCGCCGCTCCACATAGTCACAATAATCCTTCAGGTTTCTTCCCGAAGCTCCCTCTAAGGCTTCTGCCAATTTCCTGTGATCATTTTTGCTTAATTGTTTGGCATATCCTTCCAAAATCTGTGCCCTTTCTTCTCCATTCGGCAAAGGAAAATAGATTTTTCTGTCAAATCGGGAAAGAAGGGCAGAGTCTAGATCGTTTTTTCTGTTGGTGGCACCAATGGTAATGGTTCCACTTCGTTCGGCAAATCCGTCTAGTTTCCGAAGGAGAACACTGAGTAAGTTTCGAGTCGCCTCAAATAACCCGTCCTCTCTGGATGTAGCAAGGGAATCTATTTCATCTAAAAAGAGCATACATTTCGGAAAAAGCGCCGCTGCATCAAAAACCATAGCTAAGTTCTGAGAGGATTCTCCATAGTATTTACTTAAGATGGATTCAATGGGCACATAAACCATAGGAACCCCGCAGAGATGGGAAACTATTTTGGCCATACTCGTTTTTCCCACTCCCGGTTCGCCTTCAAACAGGACAGCACGCGGGAGGTTGGGGCTTGGTTTTTTACGGGTGAGTTTGGTGATTTCAAAAAAAGGTTCTGGTTTCAAAATGGGGAATACCAAACTTTCTAAAATTTGGGCCTTCACCCCATCATAACCAAAAATAGAATCAAATCCTAAATCATTTCCTTTGGCTTTTTCCATAAGGGGATCGTAAACTTCAGCTCCGAGTTGGTGAAGGATGATTTTTGGATCTTTGGCTTCGCCCCCTTCCGCTTTTAGAAACAAATAGAGGCTAAGAATGGTCTGGATTTCTTTGGTAGAAAAATCACCTTGTTTGGAACATTCTACTTTTAAATCCGATTTAAATGAAAACCGAATCCGAAACTTACCAGAAAGGTTCTTTTGGGGTTCAAATAGATTTTCATTTAATGCTTGGATACTGATGTATCCTTCTTCAAAATTATAGATCCGGAAATTTTCGATATAATTTCTCACAATTCCTAGGCAGTCGAGGATTTTGTCTTTACTCGCATTTTCAGTCCGGAATCGAAATAGGGTTTCTTCTTTTTCCTGAACAAACTGATAATTCGCATTCTTTAGTTCAGAAGCGAAGAGTTCCTTGGCCTTGAAGTAATCCAGGTGGGATTGTGAATTGGACATAAGGAACAAAATATGGATCTTTCCCTTTTTTTTCAAGGAAGGATTTTGATTTCCACCGACGAATACATTGGAGAGGTTGTATTCAAATGGGTGAAGGTTCACTATCGCAAGAAGACATAGACGCATTACTTGGCGGTTTTAGTGGCGGAGCGAGTACTCCTGCTGGTGGTGGTTCTGGCGGCGGCGGTGGTCTTGATGATTTGGATGCCCTCGTTGGTGGTGGAGGAGGTGACGACAATGGTCCTTCCTTTGCTGATATTGCTGCTGCCTTAGGTCCAAGTGCCACTCCCGCACCGGCAAGATCGGGAGCAAAGACTCAATCTGGTTCCGGCAACAATACAGCAAACCTCAACTTACTATTAGATGTTACTCTTCAGTTAACCATTGAACTTGGTCGAACCACAATGTTTATTAAAGATGTTCTCCAACTCACGGAAGGAACAGTCGTGGAGTTAGATAAAAATATTGGGGAAGAGTTGGATATCTTAGCCAATGGCAAACTGGTTGGCCGAGGAAAACTCATTATCTTAGATGATTATTACGGAGTTCAAATCACTCAAATTGTAGATCCGATGGAAAGACTAGGTGGACCTGCCTTTTTATAAATAGTTTCCATTTTAAATTCAACCAAATTACAAATGAATTTTGAATCATCATATCAATTGGAACGGATTACAAATCCATCCGAAGATTTACAATCTGAACTCTGGAATCTTTTGCACGAATTCAGCATATCTAAGTTAGGTGATCCAAGTCTTGAAAAAAAAGAATTTTTTGCCATCCTTGTCAAAGAGGGAAAAACTCTTGTTGCTGCCTCTCTTTGTTATTTATTTTTTAATGGGCTCAACCTCCAACTCCTTTGGGTCGCAGAAGAAAAGCGGGGAATGGATTTAGGAACCAAATTGCTTATTCAAATCGAAGAAGAGGCCAAAACTCTTGGGGCAACGCTTGTGTTTGGATATTCTTTTGGGTTCCAAGCTCCGAAGTTTTACTTAAAACTGGGATATGAAGAAGTAGGGATGATTTCCAATTACCCGGAAGGGCAAAATTGTTATTTCCTCTGCAAAAAATTGACATCTGAATCTCCTTGACAACGATCCCATCCTTTCCAATCTGTTCTACATGTTAACTCTAGCCATTGTGTAGACCGCCAAAACGGTGAACTTGTTTTGGATACCCCGCCTAAATTCAATTAGGAGGCGGCTATCTTCGCACAGGCGGTCTATTCCTCTCATCCACTGTTTTGGTTCCTTTTTTTGTTTTGCCGCAAAAACTGGATATGGTACGTGAATCCGAACTATCTAAATTTCAAAAGTTCTCAAAGAAAAAACGTTTTGATGATGAAGACGAAGACTTTTCATCGCAAAAACTAAAAATCAAATCCCACAGGTATCGTTCTGATATAGAGGAATTCCGTTGTGTGGAATGCAAACAAATGGTGTTTCCTCCTGGGTTTGGAACCGACCAGAGAAACCATTGTCCGAATTGTTTGACGAGTTTGCATCTGGACAATTCTCCGGGTGACCGTGCTGCCACATGTGGAAGTAAGATGGAAGCGATTTCCATTTGGGTGAGAAAGGGCGAATGGGTGATTTTACACCGCTGTAAAGGTTGTGGGGTAATCCATGCCAATCGAATTGGGCCAGATGACAATGAGGCACTTCTTGTTTCTCTTGCTGCCCAAGCGATGGCAAAACCAAGTTTTCGATTGTTTAAAGAAAATCCGGTGGAAGTTCCACCGGATGACGAATGTTAAACTATTGTATAGGCATACTAGGATTGTTCTACTATGCTTTTGGTTTTTTCCCTTCGGTTAGGTTGGCAATGAGATTCGGTAAATTCATCACATCGGCCGGGATAAGGATTTCCGTATTCTCTTTGGCAACACTCAGGAAGTTATGGATAAAAGCCTTTGTGATTTGGAGTTTGATCGCTGAAGCTCCCCCTTGGTCAGAGATAGCACCTGCAATGGCTTCAATCCCTTTTGCTGTTGCTACAGCAAGGGCTTCAATCTCTGTTGCTTTCCCTTCGGCAGAGTTAATCCTTCTTTGTTTTTCCCCTTCCGATTTGTTCACAGCTTCTTCTTTAAAACCAAGGGAGCGGTTGATTCGTGAATCTCTTTCTCCTTCGGAAAGAAGAACTTGCGAACGTTTGGCGATTTGTGCTTTCTTTTCTTTTTCCATTGCATCAAGAACCGATTTCGGTGGAACAATATTCAAAATTTCATAACGATTGACTTTGATTCCCCAAGGTTCTGATGCTTGGTCAATCGCTGCTACAATTGTTGAGTTAATTAAATCTTTTTCCCCGATGGTTTTGTCCAGTTCCATCGTTCCAATCACAGAGCGCATCGTCGTTTGTGCTAGTTGGATCGCTGCAAATTGGAAGTCTTCGATTCCGTACGAAGCACGAACTGGATCAATGATTTTTAAATAAATCACTCCATCCACTTTCACCTGTACGTTGTCATGTGTGATACAAATTTGTGGTTGTACATCGATGGATTGTTCTTTGAGAGTATGGTAATACGCATCACGATCAATAAAAGGAATGAGGATATGAAATCCTGCTCGTAAAGTACGAGAATATTTTCCCAATCGTTCCACAATTAAAACATCTTGTGCCGGAATGATGCGGATGCAGCGAAAGATTTTATAAATCAAATATATGGCAATGACAGACCAAAAACCTAAATATGCAAATTCCATACTATTCTCCTACCTGTGGGATTTTTGTGGTGATTTTGGAAAGGCCTTCAAACACTCCACCGATGTTTGCTAAAGTTTCTGGAACCACTGTCGTTTTTGATGTTTTCAGAATTTGACCAAGGGCATCCAAATACTCTTGGGTGATTTGTAAACTCACAGCTTCCTTCCCACCTTTTTTGCTAATGGCTTCCGAGATGAGTTGTAAACCTTTTGCTGTCGCATTCGAAATCAGTGTAATTTCCTGGGCACGTCCGTCGGCTTCATTCACCAATCTGATTTTTTCCCCTTCGGAAATGTTAATTGATTCTTGTCTTTCCCCAACCGAATGATTCACACGAGCTTCCTTTTCTCCTTGGGAGATAGTGATCTCGGCTCGTCTTTCCCTTTCGGATTTCATTTGGTTTTCCATTTCCAGTAAAATTTGTTTGGGCGGAGTGATATTGCGAATTTCGTATCTTGTGACTTTGATTCCCCACGGATCGGTTGCCCTGTCAATGTTGGAAACCACACGACCATTGATTTCATCTCTTTCGGAAAGTAAGTTATCAAAAATTAATTTTCCAATTTCGGAGCGAAGAGTGGTTTGGGCAAGTTGGGTTGTTGCCAACATAAAGTTATCGATTCCATAGGATGCTTTTTCTCCATCGATGACTTTTAAATACAATACTCCATCCACTTCAACGGATACGTTATCCCTTGTGATACAAACTTGTGGATCAATATCGATGGTTTGTTCTTTTAGGTTTTGGCGGTAACGAATTTGATCTACAAAAGGAATCATAAAATAAAATCCCGATTTTAAAACTCCGTTCAAAACACCTAATCTTTCTTTAACATAAACACTTTGTTCTGGAACAATGATGATTGTTTTTTTGATGATATATACAACGATCAAAAATACAACGATGACAGTCGCGCCCATAGTTTCTCCTTTGTGACGTTTGAGCCTACAATTTGAGGAAAAAGAGAAAAGGGTTTTTTTATTTATATTCGAAAAAAATGAATTCTTTCTTAGGAATCCACACGTTCCACAGTGAAGGTAAGATTTTCTCGAGACAAAATCCGCACATAATTCCCTTTGGGAATTTTGGAATCTTTGGAAATTGCATCCCAAAGGGTTCCTTGGAATCGAATTTTTCCTCCATGTCTCCCGACTAAAATATCAATTTCTACAGGTACAATTTGATTTAGAAAATCATCTTGGATAAAAGGATCCACAGAGGATTCGGATTTAAAAAAACGTTTTATGGCAGTTCCACCAACGAGGATCGATACAAAACTTGAAATGACCCAAACCATCACTTGGGTATAAAATTCAATGGGCAATAAACGAGTCAAAATCCCTGTAAATATGGCACCAATTCCTAAAAACATCACAAAGGTTCCTGGGAGAAGAAATTCAGAAAACAATAAAGTAATTCCAAGGAAAATCCAGAGATAGGGTGAGTTTGCAAAAATAAAATCCAAAGGGAACCTCTAAAGAAAAGGAATATGGAATTCTAGATAAGGCAAGAAAAATAATACTTTGATTTCGGAGGAAGGCATAGAACCTGTCTTGTGTGAAACGAATTTTCCTTATTTTACTAGGAGTCTTTCTCCTCCTCCAATTTTTCCCTATCGATCGTTCCAATCCTCCAGTCAAATCGGAGATCCAAACGAGTGCAGAGATCAAAGAAATCTTAAAACGAAGTTGTTATGATTGTCATTCGAACGAAACAGTTTGGCCGGCTTACTCATATATTTTTCCTGCCTCTTTGCTTATTTCTCACCATGTGGAAGAAGGAAGAGATGAATTAAATTTTTCAGAGTTTGGACTTCTGGCAGAAAAGAAACAAAACAAAAAAATCTATGAAATTTGGGAACAAGTGGATGAAGGGGAGATGCCTCCCAAAGACTATTTGTTGTTACATCCAAACTCAAAGTTATCAGACAAAGATAAAGAGATTTTAAAACAATGGTCGGACCGTTTCAGTGAGGAATCGGAATGAAAGAAAAAAAACTATGGGGAGGGCGTTTTGAAGCGCCACCTTCTTCTCTTATGATTCGGATTGGGGAATCGATCAGTTTTGATAAAGAACTGTATGCTCACGATATCGAAGGATCTATCTCTCATTCTCGAATGTTGAAACGAATTGGAATTCTTACCGAATCGGAACAAAGAAAAATTGAAACAGGGCTAGGGCAAATCAAAAAGGAAATCGATTCCGGAAAGTTTGAATTCAAAATCGAAAACGAAGACATTCATATGTCTGTAGAGTCTCGCCTAACAGAGCTTTTGGGAGACTTGGGAAAAAAACTACATACTGGCCGTAGTCGCAATGATCAGGTTTCCCAAGATGTGCGATTGTATATCAAATCAGAGGTGGGGTCTATTTTAGTATACCTTCTGGATTTACTTGTGGCTTGGGTCACTAAAGCAGAAGCCCATACAAAAACCATTATTCCTGGATACACCCATTTACAAATCGCCCAACCCATTCGAGCTTCTCATTATTTTTTATCTCATTTTTGGGCCAATGTTCGTGACTTTGAAGATTTTTTAGATGCTTACGAAAGGGCTGATGAACTGGTACTAGGATCTGGTGCACTAGCCGGTGTCAATTATTCCACAGATAGAGATTTTCTTAAAAAAGATTTATCTCTGTCTCGGATTTCGGAAAACTCCATGGATGCCGTAAGCCAAAGAGATCATATCTTTAAGTTTCTTTTTGCAGCCTCACAGTTTATGATCCATGCTTCGCGATTTTGTGAAGAAATTATTTTATATACATCGCAAGAATTTAATTATTTTAAACTCCCGGACCACCTAACTACAGGTTCGTCCATTATGCCACAAAAGAAAAACCCCGATGTGGCAGAACTCATTCGAGGAAAGGCAGGACGTGTGATCGGAAGTTTGACTCACCTCCTTGTGATGGTAAAAGGAACTCCCTTATCGTATAATAGGGATTTCCAGGAAGACAAACTCCCGTTATTTGATACTGTCAAACAAATTAAATTGAGTATTGAAGGTGTTCGGGATATGGTAAAGGGAATCCAAGTATTTCCTGAAAATGCCACAAAAAGCCTTCGTACTGGATTTTCTACGGCCACAGACCTTGCCGATTGGATTGTCAGTGCTAAGGGAATTCCATTCCGAACCGCACATGAAATTGTAGGTGAGTTAGTTAAAAATTGTTCTGCCAAAGGTTATGATTTGTTTAACATTCCAAGTGGGGAAAGGGGCCAAATCCACGCCGTGCTTACTGATCCAGGATATGAAGCTGCCATTTCGCTCGAAACATCTTGTGACAAAAAAGATGTGATGGGAGGAACTGCATTCCCTCGTCAAAAAGAACAAATCAAACGTGCCAAGGCAAAAGTAAACGAATTGACCAAAAAGCTAAAATCGATAGAATCTAAGGTTAAAAAGTAAATATGAATTCAAAGTTGATCCATAAAGTAGTTTTCTTCTCCATTCTCTTTTTGTTTGTTTCGCAAACCATCCAATGTAGTGAGCAAAGATTTAAAAAGATCACCTATGAACCGATTTCGTATTCGCCTACAAAGGTCATTGTCAAACGACAAGATGTAACCTCAGTCAAACTTCCTGAGAAACCTGCTATTTATGCGGTATTCAATACCAGCGTCGGGGATTTAGTTTTGGAACTTTATGATACAGCGGCTCCTAAAACTGTTCAGAATTTTATCGATTTGGCCCAAGGGGAAAAAGAATTCCGAACAGACAAAGGATCCGAAAGAAGACCATTTTATGATGGCCTTAAATTCCACCGTGTGATCGAAAATTTTATGGCACAAGGCGGATGTCCTAGGGGAGACGGAACAGGTGGTCCTGGATACCAAACAGAAGATGAAATCAATGCCAAGGCCTTAGGTTTAGACAAACTTAAAATCAAAGATGCCCCCCAATACCAGTCTCAATTGCAAAGGGCAGTCCTTGCGGAATTTAAAATCCAATCCAGGGCCGAGTTTGAGGAAAAACGAACTGAGGTGGAAAAGGCTTACCAAGAAGCAATGGAATTGCCTGTGTTAGAAGTATTACACCGAGTGGGATATAGGTATAACGAAGTCCTTCCGAGTAAAAAAGCCCTACGCGGGTCATTGGCTATGGCTAATGCAGGGCCCAATACCAACGGATCACAATTTTTTATCAACCAAGTGGACACTCCCCATTTGGACGGACTCCATACTGTATTTGGATTTTTGGTTTCGGGATATGATGTCCTTGACCGAATCATTGAAAAAGGAAACTTGCAGACAACCATTCGTAAAGTTGTTATCATAGACAAACGCCAATGAACTACTTAGAAGGAATTGAAGTCATACAGAAATATACATCTGGTTCTTCCGTGGAACCAGTGTTAAAATTTATTATGACAGTTCCTCATAATGAAGAAGCCTTTGCGAACGCACTGGATGAAATCGGGGGAATCAATCGTTATCCCGATACCTTTGTGGGTCTTCTTAGTTTTATTAGTTTCATCCTGGGCCAAAAGTCAAAAATGAACCAACTTTATGAAACGGCCCTGGAACGATACGAATCCTTAAACCAGGTCACAGCCAAACGCAGACCAACCGACGAAGAATCGAAAATCAAACGCACCTTAACTGACTTTATTTTAAAAATCGAGAAGGTATTTGAAATTCAGGATTTAACAGATGAGAGTTTGGTGAAGGAACTCAACCGGTTTGTTTCCGAGGCAAATCTTTATGGTGTCACAGACAATGAGATCAAAAACCTAAAAGTTTCCTCCAAAACTGTGGCGCTTGTTGAACCGCATTTGGACAAACAAAGGGAAAACTATTACCAATACAAAAAATTAAGTTCTGTCATGACAAGACTCATTCGGATCGCCGATTACATTTTGGCAGAAGCCAAAATGGGTGCCGGATAGGGTTTTTATGTCCTAAAAATTCTTTCGGAAAACCCAAGTCCTGCCGAAATCTTTAAGTGTATGTGGTCTTTCCGAACATTTATTCTTTTAGGTATTCTTTTGGTCAGATCCCTTGTTGCCTTTCCGGATCGAGATGCGCGTGGGGAAAGGATTGATAATTTTGTCTCCCTCCAATCCAAAATCAGTCTTTCTTTGACAAAAAGAAGTTACCAATCCGGAGAAAGAGTTCCGCTTACTTTTACCATCACTAATACTGGGAAGGAAGTGGTCCGCATTTTCCCTTCCTTTGATTACAGATATTCCTTTCAAATCATCGTAAAGGATGAAAATGATCGGATTTTGACTCCCATCGAAGATCCTGAATTTCCAGATCCCATTCTCAAACGTAGGACCACTATTGTGAACCTTGTGGGAGATGAAAATAAGGAAGTAAGCCTTCACCGTAATGAATCCTTTTCCAAAACCATTTATTTGGATGAACATTATAGCTTTTTGCCAGACCAAAAGTTTTTTGTGACTGGTTATTTTTATCCCAATTATACAGAAGATAAATCCGCCTTTCTTCGTTCCCAGAATACAGTGGGGTTTTTATTTCAAAACCCAAAAGCCGAGAGAAAAGAAACGGTCACTCGCCAAATCACAGAGAATGGCGGGCTCTCCCCAGAAGAGACAATCTTCTTATTTCTCGGTGCCGAGATGAAAAAACATTGGGAATACCATTTTAAGTGGATCGACTTTTCGGAATATATTTTAGCTTATGATCGTTTCAGCAGTGCTTATACCGAAGCGGGGGTAGGAGAACGAGAAACTATCATTGAGGACTTTAAAGAGTATTTGACGGAGACACCCTCTGGTGTTTTAAAATACTTTAAAGTGATGAATGTGGACTATCCCTCTAAAAGAGATGCAAGGGTCCAGGTCTATGTGGAAAGAATGATGGGTCGGTTCAAAACAAGGTACGAATATATATATACCTTGCGACAAGAAGAAGGAAGCCGTGTTGGATTTTGGCAGATTAAAAACTTACTCGTAAAGGTAAAAAAATGACGGAAATCCTTTCCCAAGACGAAATTGATGCCCTGTTAAACGCCATCTCCTCGGGAGAAGTTTCCGAGGATGAATATTCATCGGTGGGGGAACAGAAGAAAGTCAAAATTTACGACTTCAAACGTCCCGATAAATTTTCAAAAGACCAAATTCGTACACTCCAGATGATGCACGAGACCTTTGCTCGTTTGGCAACCACAGGACTTTCTGCGCAGTTACGGGCCCTGGTTGTGGTGCACGTGGCATCAGTTGACCAGTTAACTTACGAAGAATTCATTCGTTCCATTCCCAATCCTACTACACTTGCGGTGATCAATATGGACCCTCTTCGCGGGTCTGCGATTTTAGAAATTGACCCTTCGATTTCCTTTACCATCATCGATCGTTTGTTTGGTGGTAAGGGGGAATCATCCAAGGTTAACCGCGAACTTTCTGATATCGAGTTATCGGTAATGGAAGGGATTATTGTTAGGATTCTTGGAAACTTACGAGAGTCCTGGTCAACGGTAATTGACCTACGTCCAAGACTTGGTAACATCGAAACTAACCCACAATTCGCACAGGTAGTTCCTCCCAATGACATGGTGGTATTAATTACCCTAGAAACCAAAGTGGGGGAAGTGGAAGGGATGACAAATCTTTGTATTCCTTACATCACCATCGAACCAATCATCAATAAACTTTCTGCCCAGTATTGGTATTCCTCGATTCGTAAAGGGGAAGTCGATGAAAACCGGGCCGTCATCCAAGAGCGTCTCGACCAGGTCAAAATCCCTCTCATTTCCGAAGTGGGAAGTGTAGATATTTCTCTGAATGATCTTATGAACTTACATGTGGGTGATGTGATCAAACTGGAAAACACACCAATTAAAACCGACCTTATGGTAAAAGTTGGAGATCGTAGTAAGTTCAAAGCCACACCAGGCCGCGTAGGAAACCGCCTTGCCATCCAAATTGGGGATAGCATTGAGGACATTCCAGACGAACTTCTCGGTTCCACACGTTCGGAACAAGAATACTAGATTTTCGCTAAACAGAGTTTATGCGAAAGAATCAAACGTTTGAGAATTTTTTTTACCGATTGGGAAAGTTTGATTTATACAAATCTTTCTTTTCGAAGAATGATCGGTATAAATTCTCTTCCATTAGTAGAATTTCCCTGAAGGTTTCTATTCATTTTCCAATATTGACACGTTTTGTCACTCCACTAGCCATTCTTTGTTTCTGTTTCTCAATCATTTCGATTGATGCCAAACCTACTAAATCATTGGCAAAAGAGAAGGGGAAATCCGTAAAGATTCGCCAAACCATTGTTTTGTCCATTGATGGATTTCCTGCTTACTACTGGACTGATCCTAGATACCATTCCTATTTTCCGCATTTAAGCGAACTCTTTTTGAAATTCGGGGTTTTTGAAATTGAAACCATCAATCCTTCGGTTACGTATCCAGCTCACACTTCGATGGTGACAGGAAAAGACCCAGGCGAACATGGAATTTACAACAATACTTTGTCCGATCCTTTTGAAAAAAATGATGGGGGATGGATGTGGTATGCAGAAGACATCTTAGTGCCTACTCTTTGGGATTTGGCAAAAGAAAATCACAAAACGACCGCGAATGTTTTTTGGCCCGTGACAGTGGGTGCCGGGATTGATTGGAACCTTCCCCAATACTGGCGAAAAAAAATCCCAGAAGATGACAAACTCCTTCGAGTGCTTTCCACAAAAAACCTTCATAAAGAAGCAGAACTTGCGGTAGGAACTCCGTTAAACGATGTTTCAAAAGATGAAGTGAAACTGAACACTGCCGCCTGGCTCTTTCAGAAAAAAAAGCCCGACCTGATGTTTGTGTACACCACCGATTTGGATACCAACCACCACGGATTTGGACCTGGGTCTGAAAAAGCGCTTTCGCGGCTTGTGGAAATAGACAAGGCCATTTTTTTATTCCTAAAATCCGTAGGAGCCTTTACTCCCAAAGGGCCGGCCGTTGTCATTGTCTCTGACCACGGATTTCATTCCGCTGAAGCAGTTTGTGCACCAAATGTGCTCCTGAAACAAAAGGGTTATATCAATGACGATACAGGCACGTTCCAGTTAACCTTTAAAAGTTCTGGTGGTTCTGCCATCCTGTTGCCTGGAACCAATGTCAATGTTTCTACCGAAGAAATGAATTTCATTGTTTCAGAAGTTTTAACTGCCTGTCCTGGAGCGGAATGGGTTCCCGTTTCCACCAACGAAAAGTTAGGTGGAGTTACTAACTCCACTACAGAATCCGAAGAAAATCGTATCCTTCCAAAAAAAATACATCCGCAGGCTTTGGGAATGTTTCGTACAAAGGGACCACTATTTTTTAGTGGAACAAGAAAAGGGGAAGTCTATACCAAATCACAATCCAAAATTCATGTACATGGGTATTGGAATCAAAATCCTGAGATGAAAACCATAGGATTTGTGTACGACCCAACGGGGAAAAAACACCAATTTCACTCAGTAAAAGATGTGTTTTTTATCGTAAAAGATATGTTAGGTTTAAAAGAAAGGAAATCCAAAGGGCCCAGTTTTCCCACAAAACCCTAATTCAAAAATGAATTGGTGATTTCGTTAGTTTTTTTTCCAGTGGATACATTCCCCGGGGCACTCATCCATTTCCTTTTGCACTTTTTTTTCGTCTTCATCAGGAATCATGGCATCGTTGATTGAAGTTCCTCCAATATGAGTTTGAGAAACATCATCCTCATCCATCATAAAGTATTTAGGTAAATTATCAGCACATTGGTTGCAAGAAGTACAATTGTCTTTATCTACATAAGCCTTTCTCATGTTACATCCTCTCTCAATTTATAATATAGTATAATGGATACAAAAAATATGGTGACAACGTTTGCCAGAATGATCGGAAAATCAGATTTTAAAATTCCGTAAATAAACCACAAAAGCACTCCTAAAAAAAACATGATGTACATGTTTCTGCTGATATCTCTTGTTTGTTTGGTCATGACCACTCGTAATACTTGCGGAAGAAACGAAACTGTGGTTAAAAAAGCTGCTACGTAGCCAATGAGGTTTTCCATTTAGGCTTTGTACTCTCGTTTCACAATGGTTTTTACACCACCCCTAACATTATAATCTCCTACCACTTTGACATACATGGGATCCACAGCTGAAACAAAGTCTTCGAGGATTTTGTTTACAACGTTTTCATGGAAAATTCCAATATTTCTGTAGGACATCATATATTCTTTCAGTGATTTGAGCTCTACACATTTATCCCTTGGGATATAATCGATATAAATGGTTCCGAAGTCGGGAAGACCGGTTTTGGGGCAAACGGCAGTGAATTCGGGGATGGTGAATTCGATATTGTATTCTTTTCCGGCATAAACATTGGCAAACCATTCGATTTCCGGGGTTTTCCAGGACGGGATATGGTCTTGTTTGTCCTCGTAAGAAGATTCTGATTTTTTTTCCGACATTTGTTTACCCCGACAATTGCAAAATTATTTTGGAATCATCCCATGAAAAGTGATAAAAAAATTGCAGTCGTCGATTTCGGCGGTCAATACGCTCACCTTATTGCATCCCGGATTCGTAGGCTTGGTGCCTATACAGAAATCCTTTCCAATGAAGAACCTCTCTCTGTTTACGCATCCTATGCGGGAATCATTCTTTCGGGTGGCCCAAGCAGTGTGTATGAAAAGGGTGCACCACTTTTACCAGATGGTTTCTTTCAAATTTCTGTTCCAATATTAGGGATCTGTTATGGACACCAACTTTTAATGAAGGCCCTCGGTGGTGAGGTGGTTTCTTCTAATGCAAAAGAATATGGACCTGCCATTTTAGAAATTCAAAATTCAGATTCCTTACTTTCGAAATCCCTTTCCCCTAGAACAAAAGTTTGGATGAGCCACGGGGATGAGGTGGTTCGTATGCCTGATGGATTTCAAATCGTTGCTTCCTCGGATCATTGTCGTTATGCGTTTGTTTCTAATGAGTCTAAAAAACAATTTGGAATCCAATTCCATCCAGAAGTCACTCACTCGGAAGAAGGGGAAGTTTTACTTCGTAACTTTGTAAATCTATGTAATGTTGGTTCTAGTTGGAGTATCTCACAATTTTTAGAAGAACAAATCGTCTCCCTACAAAAGAAAGTCCCACCAGGTAAAAATGTGTTTTTGCTCGTTTCGGGGGGAGTGGATTCTTCTGTTGCTTATTTACTTCTTGCCAAAGCTCTTGGGAAAGACCGGGTGAAGGGCCTACTTGTAGATACAGGTTTTATGCGTAAAAACGAAGTGAAGGACCTTATGGACAACCTCCACCACGTTGGCTTCGACCTCACCATTTGCGATGAAAGTGAAATTTTTTACAAACATCTAAAATCAGAATTTGAACCTGAAAAAAAGCGCCGTATCGTGGGTGATTTATTTTTAGAAGCACAAGGGAAAGCAACCGATTCCCTTGGTTTGGATTCGGAACATTGGCTCCTTGGCCAAGGAACCATTTACCCTGATACCATCGAATCTGGGGGAACCAAACATTCTCATAAAATCAAAACCCACCACAACCGTGTGCCTCAAATTGAAAAACTCATCCAAGAAGGTAAAATCATCGAACCGATCGCTGATTTGTATAAAGATGAAGTGAGAGAACTGGGAAGACTTCTTGGACTACCCGAACGTTGGATCGAAAGACATCCTTTTCCGGGTCCAGGACTTGTGGTGCGAATGATTGCCAGTCCAGAATCAAAACCACCGGTCATCGATTTTTCAGATTTGGAACTTTCTAAAAAAAAGGCAGAAGTCAAAATTTTACCCATTCTTTCTGTGGGGGTCCAAGGTGACCAAAGAAGTTACGCCCACTGTGCTGTGTTAAATGACTTTACTACCAACTGGCATGAGTTAGATGAATGTTCTGTAGAAATCACTAATTTTAAAAAAGAAATCAACCGTGTGGTTTTTGCTCCAGGGATCAGTCAATTTACTGGATCTTTTCATTATACCAAACTGACATTAGATAAAGAACATTCGGATATTTTAAGAGAAGCAGATGCTATCGTGAACCGGATTCTTTACGAAGAGGCCATCCATACATCCATCTGGCAAATGCCTGTGGTTCTTGTTCCTGTGGGTTTACGCGCAAATTCGTATGGAGTTGTGTTACGCCCTGTGGAATCTACAGAAGCCATGACTGCCAACTTTTATGCGATGGACAGAAAGATTTTAGAACGAATCACCAAAGAATTGTTAGCTTTACCTCAAATTTCTTTGGTGTTGTATGATCTCACTCACAAACCGCCGGGAACCATTGAATGGGAATAACGTTTAGATTTTTTTTAAATCCTAAACGTTAGGTTGGATTTAAGGCAAAAGGAGCCAGAGAAGGGCCATTCCCCCCATAGCTAGTTCAGGTAGTTTTCTTCTGAAAAAACTTTGGTTTTCTGGGTTTTCTTTCGGCTCTTCGGATTTTGTTACTTCTGTATTTGGCGTATCCTTGGTTTCCTTGGAAGAAAATAGTGTACCCAAAAAACCAGGTTTCTCTTCTTCTTTTTGTGATTCCCAAACCACAGGAAGAGAAACTACTTCTACCGCATTTTTTTTATATGCTTGTTTTGTGCCGTCTTTCGATTCCACCAGAACATAATTTGCAGTTGGGGAAGATGTTTTTACGTTTTCCAAAACCTCTTTGGTTGCCTTCACAGTGACTGTGTCTGCAAAAGTAACATGAGAAAAAATCAATAGAATGAATAAGGATAGGATGGTCTTTACGTTCATATCTACAGCCCAATCCTAAGAATTGGATAGGCAATTTGATTTTTGAGTGAAATGTTACAATCCGATGAAAAGTGAATTCAGTTTCCATTTGACACCAGACCTTCGTATTTTAGCCTATCCAAAGTCACGATTGGCGTCGTGGCCAAGTGGTAAGGCATGGCTCTGCAAAAGCTTGACCGCCGGTTCGAATCCGGCCGACGCCTATCACTGAAAATTCGCCTGGATGGTGGAACTGGTAGACACACAGGACTTAAAATCCTGTGGGAGTAATCCCGTGCGGGTTCGATTCCCGCTCCAGGTATGAATCGAACGATTGCGAGTCAAAAAAAAACGTAGCGACCCCGCGTAGGCTTTATAAAAGCCGAAGGCGAAGTTGGCCGTAAGGCCAAGGGTGGATGGAGCGTAAACGTTTTTTCCGAAGGCAGGACGCCTTTCGGTGACGAGCAAGACGGGCTGAGATCGAAAGGCCAGGATGGCCGAAGATCGAAGCGATTCCCGCGGACGTTCCAATCAAATCAAACTTAATTCAAGCCTCTCTTACTTTTGGCGACTCAAGCACAGTACCCGCGCACTTATTCACAATTCCCAGAAATTTCGATTCGCGGAAGGAATGGTTTTTCCCTTTTCCAAGAAAATAAAAATCCAAAATCAACAAATTCAATCCCCTGTCCTAGAGATTCCAGAAACTCATTCGGATTGACTTGGACTCTTTGGATTTGTTTTGGATTGGTAAAAATTTCTTTTTTTACCATTTGTTCCCCCTGCACTCGGTATTCTTTGTCCTGGTCAAAACTCTCTCGTTTTCGAATTTCAAGGATGAGT
Source organism: Leptospira bandrabouensis (assembly GCF_004770905.1). Taxonomy (NCBI): domain Bacteria; kingdom Pseudomonadati; phylum Spirochaetota; class Leptospiria; order Leptospirales; family Leptospiraceae; genus Leptospira; species Leptospira bandrabouensis. Next base: position 452,949 of record NZ_RQHT01000012.1, read on the forward strand.
GTTTGCGGTAGATGGCCTTCTGGAATTTCTTCCCAATGGATAAAAAACTGAATGGGGGAAACTCGAACCTTGGGGATAGTATGAAAATTCATTTCATGATCCAAACAACCAGCGAGTTTAAAATAAATTTCATTCGTGCCTTTCGGCATAGGTACAGCTGTTTTTGCATTGATAGCCGATTGAGCCAGGGCCATTGGGAAGTTGTGTTCTGTGCGAGCCCTATGAAAAAAAAGGTCTTTGGATGGAGTTTTTGTTAAGTAAAAAGCCCCAATACTAGAAATCAAAATCCAAAAAACGAGACTTCCATATACTTTGGTTGGGAACTTTTGTGTAGAATTCTCTTTCCCCTGGTAAGCCGAGGGAAGTAAAATTAAAAGACCTAAAAAGGGAAGTAATACCTCGTCATCTAACAGAAAACATTGGAAACTACCTGCAAAAATCACACTGAAAAAACCTAAATAAAAAAGATTATTTTTGCCAACTTGTAGAATTTTTTTTGTGATCAAATACAAAAAACAAAGATAAGCGGTTACAGAGGTGATCCCACCTAAAATCCAAAAATGCAGAAAATCAAAATGTGCATGGGATTTGGGTGTAATCGATAAATCATAATATAACTCCGGGAAAACTTTCACCAAAGGAATTGCTTGGGTTATGAATTCTTTTGTGTAATTTCCACTGCCAATTCCCCATAAAAATGAATCTTTTAAAATTGCAAAATTCATTTTGTGAATCCATATTCTTTGATTCTCTAACGAACGTTTAGCGAATAAATCATCAATAGCTCTTTGGAATAACCAGTTATTGTGGTAAAACAGAGTCAGAAGAACCGCTATAAGAAAGAGACCAATTCCTAACCAAGGTAAATATTTTTTTAAAGATATTTTTTTTTGGAAAGATAGAAGGAAAAATCCAAAGAGTAACCCAAACCAAACGGACCTGCTTTGATTGAGAAAAAGTAAAACCAGTCCTAAAAAAGAAAGGATCAATAAGGAAAAAAATAGAAACTTAGATTTGTTTTTCTTTTTAAAGGAGGGAATGTCCCTGTATGTTTTTAAAAAAAGAGAAGGAAGGTAAAGTGCTAACATCCCTCCGTAGGTTAGGTGAGTGCTTTGGAAGCCAATTGGTAAATAAAAAGGGAAAATGCCAAAAAGGTTTCCCAACTGGTGGGGCAAACGTCGGCCTTCGACGTATTGGAAACCATCCATCACAAATGGGGCCAAGCGATAAGGGGAAAAAAGCGATATGGTTCCTGAAAGAAGAAGAAATACGGCTCCGAGAAATACTGCTTTTTTTAAATTTGTTTTTTCTTGTTCAGTGAGGTTTGAATGGTGTAATAATAAAAATGCCATCCATACATCCCCAAATTCTGATTTTAAAATGATTTGTTTCCAAAAAGAAAATTCAAAATGGAAGAGAGGGTAAATCAAAAAACCCAAATAAATAAGGATCCAAAAAAAGAAAAAGGATTCAGACCTCGGAATATTTTTTTGCCAAAGGAAATCTAAAAACAAAAAGAAAAGGGAGGCACCGGCAAAAATTTGGGAAAGGCTAATCGAAAACGGTGAAAGGACAAAGAAAAGGTAGAGAAAAACAATAGAAATCTTATGAAATGTTTGTTTCCCAATCATATTTGGTTAAAAGAATAGGTTTTAACTCGTATGGAAGGCAAGAGAAAAAGAAAATTGTCGGTGGCTATCATCACCTTCAATGAAGAAAAAAATATTGGGGACTGCATCCGCTCCATCGAATCGGTCGCAGATGAAATTATTGTTTTAGATTCCCTAAGTACAGACCGTACAAAAGAAATTGCTACCTCCTTTTCCAAGGTTAAATTTTTTGAATCTCCATTTCCTGGGCATGTAGAACAAAAAAATAAGGCCATAGGTTTTTGTTCCCATGATTGGATTCTTTCTTTGGATGCGGATGAACGAGCAGACCAAACTTTGGTCCATTCGATGGAAACCTTTTTAGAGTCAGAAAATATTTTGGCAGATGGTTATAAAATTGCAAGATTGACCTATCATTTGGGACGTTGGATTCGACACAGTGGTTGGTATCCGCTTCGTAGGTATCGTTTGTTCCGAAAAAATGCCGCCACTTGGGTGGGAGAAAACCCACATGATTACATCGAATTAAAATCTGGTTCTGTTGGCAAAGTCATGAAGGGAGATATCCTTCATTATAGTTTTACAGATTTTAGTCACCAAATCACGACGATCAATCAGTTCTCAAGTATTGTTGCTTATACTCGTTATGCGAAGGGAGAAAGATTCTCTCTTTTTAAAACTTTTTTTAAACCATTTGGGAAATTTTTAGAAATTTATATTTTTAAATTTGGGTTTTTGGATGGAATTCCTGGCCTTTGGATTGCTATAGCCTCATCGTTTTCAACCTTTCTTAAATACGCAAAATTATATGAACTGGATCGTAAACAGATTGATCGCCCGTCCAATATAAGAAAAGAGTATGGCAAAAACTAAAAAAACGTCCAAAGGAAGTTTGTTTTTTCGGATCCTTGCATTTTTCAGATCCAAACGAAAGACAAATAAAAAGGACTCTGTCCAAAGAAAAAAACAACCCAAATCTTTTTCTTTGGAATGGGCGGCTGCATTAGAGAACTGGAAAAAGAAACTCCGCACAAAACAAGTGAGTTCCGGTATCGTGGTTGAAACTCCTAAGTTTCGCTTAACAAAAACAAACGAGAAACTGTTCCGTGCAGAAGGCGAAAACTATTCATTGATTTTGGTTACAGGAAACCATTTGTACAAAAATAAGGAAGATAAGTGGGGAGGGGTCCTTTTTGTAGACGAAGGGGAATTGAATAAAAATCTTTCAAAGGATCTCTCTGGACTCGATGGACTACTTTCTTCACTTTCCATTCCAAAAACAGATTTATTTTTAGAGGCAGATGCTCCTAAAGAAGATTGGAAAGTTGTCCTTTCCTTCGAACGATTTTGGAAAGAACAAATTATCTTACAAATGAAACCAAATTCTATGGCTCTTGCAATGCTTGCAATTGGTGAAGAGTGTCGTGAGTTTTTTGAATCTGTGGCAACAGAGAGACAAAAACGATTGGTGAGAGATGAGTTATTTTATTTAAATTTAGGAAATGGGACAGAGAACAATCCCTATACAAAAGCCAAAAACCTATTTGGGTTTGGTTCTGCACTAATTGAATTTGGAAATACTATCAATTCCGTAAAAGAAAGAAGGGAAAAGGAAAATAATCATGGATCATAAATCACTCATACAAACACAAATTGAGGATTCGATTGCTGTTAAACAACAGTTATTACCACTTCTTTTACCATCCATTGAATCTGCGGGAAAACTTCTTGTGAATTCTTTGAAACAAAATGGATTATTATATTTCTGTGGTAACGGAGGATCCAGTTGTGATGCTTCCCATATTGCAGCAGAACTTGTGGTGCGTTATAAGTCTGGGAATGAAAGAAAAGCAATTCCCGCACTTGCCTTAAATAGTGATCAGGCTGTTCTCACTGCTTGTTCTAACGATTACGGTTACGAATATGTATTTCAAAGACAAGTACAAGCCTTTGGAAAACCTACTGACGTTTTTGTAGGACTTACCACTTCTGGAAATTCGCAAAACATCATTTTGGCGGTGGAGGAAGCTAGAAAAATTGGAATGAAGGTAGTGCTATTTTTAGGTGGTGATGGTGGGAAACTAAAGGGTAAAGCCGATGTGGAAATCATTGTCCCCTCAAAGGTTACTGCAAGAATCCAAGAATGCCATATCCTGATTGGACATATCCTTTGTAGCATCATTGAAAAGGAACTCTTTGGCCTCGATTGATTCAAATGTGATCCAAATCAAAAATGCAACCATCGAAACAAAGGATGGGTTAAAGATTTGGAAGGGAATTACTTTAGAGATACAAAGAGGTTATATCCACGGCATTATCGGTGAGTCGGGTTCGGGAAAGTCAACGCTCGGATTCTCATTGTTTGGGATGGTGCCGAAGGGTTGTCATTTATCCTATGAAAGATTTAGAGTTCTTGGGGAAGATGTTCGTTCTAAAAACCTGGGAACCAAACTTTTTATGGTTCCGCAAAATCCCAATTCAGCTTTCCATCCGTTTCGCACCATCAAAGCACAGGTCCAAGATTTTTTTAAATTATCGGGTTTTGAAAATATTTCTTATGAATCTTTGTTTTTGATTTGGGATCAGTTATCGATTCCTAGAAATCATTGGAAAGTCTATGCAAGGACTTTGTCTGGTGGAGAAAAACAGAGAATTCTACTTTCCTTAGCTTTTTTAAGAACCCCAGAGATTTTGGTATTAGATGAACCTACCACGGGACTCGATGCCTTTTCGGAAAAAATTGTCTTGGAAACCGTCCAAAACCTTGCAAAAATGGGGATGACAGTTGTTTTTATTACACACGAGCTTCGGATCGTCGAAAGTCTGGCCTCTCAAGTTACGATAATGAAACAAGGGGAAGTCATAGAAACCATTTCGGTTCTAAACCACAACCTGGAGCCAAATACAGAATATGGAAAACAACTTAAGGAAGCCTCTCTACTATTTCAGTAATTGGACTTTTCTGTTTTTAGTTCTAATTCCCTCAGTTCTTTTCGCAGAACCTGGATTAAGTCTTAGGTCAGTGGATACGGGTTCGTATCCAGAAGTCAAAATTCGATTCCACTCCAACCATTCTTTTGAATCCCAAGGTTTTGTGATTTCAGAGCAGATGGGTTCCAATTCTCGCCTGACTGATTCCTTTCACCTTCACAAGACAGAAGTGAAAAACCCCGTACATTTATACATTTCGATTCCAAGTTATACCAATGCAGAAGATCGTCGTTGGCTCATACAATTAGCAAACCAATTGGTGAAAGTAAGTGAACAAAGTGGCGGAACATCCAAGTTACAAATTCAGTCGGACGAAAATAAACATTTTTTTGAACGTATTCGCTCAAACGTACTTGATATTTCCTTTCCTTTTCCAAAAGTTCCCCCGCCTAACTATCCCATTCGAAACTGGGAAAATTTCCTTGCGGGGATAAAGAAAAACCAAACCACGGAAGATCATATCCTAGTTTTTGTAAGTTTTTCACCTGAATGGCAAGATCGATTTGAAATTCCAGAACTTGCCAAAAGAATTCGCGAAAAGAATTTACAATTGATAGTGCTCGCACCGAGCAGTTTGGAAGCGACTAAACTTGCCAGTTATGCGAATGGAAGGCATTATCCTATTTCTAAACCGAATAGTTATTCTGAGTTGTTTTCGTATTTACGAGCTTTGGGTGAAACAGATTACGAACTAATTTATGTTTCCCCTTGGAAACTCTCTAGGTGGAAAACAAACTTTGTTTCCGGTGGATTTGCTACAGGTGACCAGGGCATTCGCTTAGAATTTCAATATGAACTTTCCTTTTTAAAAAGTTTATATTTACATTTATCTGATCCTTTGTTTTTCTTTCCTGTTAGTTTTTTTCTCATTTTTCTTTGTTTGGCGGCATTGTATTATTTGCGTGGGTATGAAGAACCACGCCCAGGTTTGGTAACCCTTCCCAACCAAGAGTCTGATTTTTCGGAAAGGAAGGAAGAACTCGAAGTTTATGACAGGATGTATGGGGAAACCATGGAGAAGGCCGCGCGCGATCGAGAAATCGCTGTTGCCATTGCAGAAAAAGAATCACTTCCAGGTGTATCCTATTCCTATGCGGTCCTTATGCGAAAAGATTCTAATCATAATCCGATTCAATACGTATTGCAGTTTGATGAAGTGACCATTGGAAGTTGGGAATCTAACCACTTGGTACTTGATGATCCGAATGTTGCGGGAATTCATGCAAAGATAAAAAATAAAAAGGGAAAGTATATATTGTTTGATTGTGTCTCCGAAACTGGGGTATACTTAAATGGAAAAAAATTACTTCGTCCTAAAGTTCTTCATAATTTAGATGAAATTCAAATTGGGAAAACGATTCTTTCGTTTCGAGGCAGGTAGAGTTATGGTTCGGATGATACAAATGAGACTCGTTTTCCTTTTGGTTGTTTCTTTGATTTTTTCTACTCTGTTTTGTTCGGGAAAAACAGCAAATAACGATGCCACAACTTCTCTATTACTTGCCAAAGAATCAGGTGAAAACGGATGTACTGTGGCAGGACTTGGAACTCAAATCAAAGCAGGTTATACAGGAATTACTACGACAGCTAAAACAGTATCTTTTTCCCTTTCGGGTGATACTCACTATGCGGTGTTGCAAATTGCAGGTGCCCAAATTGCCACAAGAGTCGTACTTTCACGTTATGCGAAAGTTGCAATTTATGTTTCGAGTAGTTGTCCTCTGGATTTATCCTCAGCAGTATTAGCTAAAGAAGGTACAGAATATACTAAGGTAGACTCACCGGCTACCATCATCAATTTTACAAAATCGGGAAGTTATTTAATTTATCTTTACCAAAAAGAAGATCCTACCACAAACCCGTTGACCGTTCTTACCGATGGAACACCCGTCCAAGCGATTTCCGATTCGGATTTGACGGACATACTGAATGGAGGTTCCACAAAAACATTTAAGTTTGCCTGTAATTTGGGTTCGGGAGTTTGTCAGAATTACTACGGGTTTCTGACAAGCTGTCTTTCGGGAACGAAACAAACATCCAAATGTACAGAAACCAGTGCTGTCGGTTCTTGTAAAGTCACTCAGTCCAGTGTAGGATTTATCATTAGCGTGTATACAGCTCCTCTGACTGGTGGAGGTGGGGGAACTGCGGCTGCCAATTGCACTGGTCTTTCTGGAACCTATGTGGATGGGGCTACCATCCAAACCCCTTAGAACTTATCTATTTTTTCAAATTCCCTGGACATACCACCCCATGTCCGAGTTATGACTGGAAGTGGGGGAGTCTAGTTATGAAAACCATGTTTGAGAAGATTTGGAATGACCATTTGGTTCACGAGGAAGATGGAACCTGCCTCATCTATATTGATAGACACCTTGTCCATGAGGTAACAAGCCCACAGGCTTTTGAAAGTTTAAAACTAACAAACAGAAAAGTGCGTAGACCAGACGCAACTTTTGCTACGATGGACCACAACGTATCCACAAGAACTCGGGATTGGAAATCTGTAGATCCCATCTCTGTCCTTCAGATGCAAACTCTTATGGACAATTGTAAAGAAAACGGAATTACATTATTTGATATCAACCATCCGGACAATGGAATTGTCCACGTGGTGGCACCAGAACTTGGTTTAACTCATCCTGGTATGACCATTGTTTGTGGGGATTCCCATACAGCCACTCATGGTGCTTTTGGAGCTCTTGCTTTTGGAATCGGAACCTCAGAAGTAGAACATGTTTTGGCAACACAAACTCTTGTCCAAAAGAAACCAAAAACTTTAGAGATTCGAGTGGATGGAAAATTATCTCCCCTTGTTTCTGCAAAAGACATAGTCCTTGCCATCATTGGTAAAATTGGCACTGATGGGGCAACAGGATACGTGATTGAATTTACAGGAGAGGCCATTCGTTCTCTCAGTATGGAAGGTCGTATGACCATTTGTAATATGGCGATTGAAGCGGGTGCTCGTGCCGGTCTCATTTCTCCCGATGACACTACTATTAATTATATTAAAGGAAGAGATTTTGCTCCTAAAGGTGATGCCTTTGAAGTAGCAGCTGCTAAATGGAGAGCTTATGCTACTGATGCTGGTGCTAAGTTTGATAAAACAGTAATACTCAATGCGAGTGAAATTGCACCTATGGTTTCTTGGGGAACCTCACCTGGCCAAGTCATTCCTGTAACAAACGTAGTTCCAAGTCCTTCTGATTTCACAGATCCTGTGCAAAAAAAATCAGCAGAGTCCGCTCTTGCTTATATGGATTTAAAACCGGGTCAAAAACTATCGGATGTTAAGGTAAATAAAGTATTTATTGGTTCTTGTACGAACTCAAGGATCGAAGACCTTCGTGTGGTAGCAAATACAGTCAAAGGTAAAAAAGTCAGTAAAGATGTAGAAGCCATCATTGTTCCAGGTTCTGGTCGCGTGAAACGACAAGCCGAACAGGAAGGCCTAGATAAAATCTTTTTAGAAGCTGGATTCCAATGGCGTAATCCTGGTTGTTCTATGTGTCTTGCCATGAATGACGATGTTTTATCGCCAGGTGATCGTTGTGCTTCCACTTCCAACAGAAACTTTGAAGGAAGACAGGGGAAAGGGGGACGCACCCATTTAGTCGGACCAGCAATGGCAGCGGCCGTGGCAGTGGAAGGACATTTTGTAGACATTCGGGAGTGGAAATAAGATGAAAGCATTTACAAAGTTAAAAGGAATCGCGGCTCTTTTAGATAAGGCAAACGTAGACACAGACCAAATCATTCCTAAACAATTCCTTCGCAAAATTGAAAGGTCAGGCTTTGGCCAACATCTATTCCATGACTGGCGATTTTTGGATGACGCTGGTAAAAAACCAAATCCAGAATTTGTTTTGAATGCAGAAAGATACAAAGGTGCCAATATCCTTGTCACAAGAGATAACTTTGGATGCGGATCTTCCAGAGAACATGCTCCTTGGGCCTTAGAAGATTACGGATTCCGTTCCATCATCTCTCCTTCCTATGCAGATATTTTTTATAATAACTGTTTTAAAAATGGAATGTTACCCATTGTTTTATCGGAGAGCCAAGTAGAAGAAATTTTCCAGGCCATCGATAAAAAACCAGGTGCCAACTTGGAAATCGATTTGGAAAACCAAGTGGTCATTACCGAAGAAGGGAAAAAATATCCGTTTGAAGTGGATGCATTTCGTAAACACTGTTTGCTCAATGGTTTGGATGATATTGGACTGACTCTCCAAAAAGCAGATTTTATTCAAAAATTTGAGGAAAAGAACCAAAAAGAAGTTCCCTGGTTGTATGCAAAGACTGTATAATCGCCGTATGAAACTGTTTTCAATTTTACTCGGATTTTTACTCGTATCAACCAGTCTTTTTGCTGATGAACTTTTGATCCAGGACACCAAACAGGGGTTAGGGAGAGAAGCCATTCGCGGAACTACGGTTGTGGTTCATTACACAGGAAAGTTAACCAATGGAAAAGTATTTGATTCTTCTCTTGATCGCGGCGAACCTTTTAGTTTTCAATTGGGCCAAGGACAAGTCATCCAAGGTTGGGAAAGAGGCATCGTGGGAATGAAAGAAGGTGGGAAACGAAAACTGACGATCCCTCCACAATATGGATACGGCGCACGCGCAGTTGGTCCCATTCCTGCCAACTCAACTCTTGTATTTGATGTGGAACTGATTAAAGTAAAATAAATGATAGATCCAATTTCCAAAGGCATCGATGACTTAGGCAACAGCTTACTTCAGGCTTTGAACAATGTACAAGGTATCTTTGGAAAGGAACTTTCTGTTGCCAAACCCATTGTAGACAATGTCCTCCAACTGATTGGCAATACCCCTCTCATTCGGTTGAATCGGATTGGTTCTGAATATACAGGGGTTCAGTTTTATCTAAAAGCTGAATTTTTAAATCCTACTGGCTCTGCGAAAGACAGAACTGCTATTGCGATGTATTTGGATGCCGAAAAAAGAGGGAAACTAAAAAAAGGAATGTCTGTAGTGCTTGTTGGTGCTGGATCTTCCTCGGTTAGTTTCACTTGGATTGGAAAAGTAAAAGGATATCCTGTATTCTGTTTGGTTCCACTGCAAACTTCCCCAGAGCGCATCCAGTTATTACGTAGTTACGGGGCAGAAGTGACTGTCACCAATGAATCAGATTTGGGCCGTCTTTCTGAACTTGCAGAAGATAAAGCTAAAAAGTTAGGTGGATGGATTCCTGATGAAGCATCCAATCCAGCAAATCCCAATTTTCATTTCAAAACGACAGGTCCTGAGATCTGGAGAGACTTACAAGGGAAAGTGGGAGCTGTGATTTCGGCACCGGGATCCGGTGGAGCGATCACTGGAATTGGGCGATTTTTAAAATCACAAGACCGCCGGGTGAAAGTCATTATTGCGGGAAAACAAAACTCGCCTTTTATGGAATATGGAAAAACTGACAATCCAAAAGAAAGAGAAAGAATCCAACTTCCTGCCGTTTATGATCCCAAATTAATTGATCATTATTTTCATGTGACGAAAGATGAAGCCTTACACCTGCAAGCTGACCTTTACGAAAAGGAAGGAATTTTTGCAGGACTTACCACGGGGACAGTCATCACAGGAGCTCTTAGGTTTTCGGAATCTATTCCTGAGTCCGAAAGAAACGAAAGAAATCCTTTTAATATCGTGATTTTATCCCCTGATCGGGATTAAGGTTTTTCGCTAAACAGTTTTTTTAGTTCTTCAAGAGAACTTTTTGCTACGGTTTCGCCTAATTGGATAAATTCCGCACTCCGCCAAAACTCAAACCAATTGGAATTGGGTAGAATTGGATTCAAATACACATCTGCTTCCTGTGCACTGTATTTTCCAATTCGATACTGCAGGGAATACAAACTATTTACAATAATATCGAGAACATTCAAATTCAATAGTTTGTTTGTTTTCATCTCATCTTTGGAACTAGGCATGGAATTGATGGCGATGATTTTCTGAATTCCTTCTTGGGTAAGAGCAGAAACGGGAAGAGGGTTCACAATTCCACCATCTACATAGGTTTTTCCGTTTTCTTGGGGTTGGGGTACAAACACTCCTGGGATTGAGATACTTGCCATCACTGCATCTAATACCTTTCCTTCGGAGAGGACAATCTCTTGTCTTGTGGAAATATCACAACTAATGAGTCTTAGTTTGATCGGCAGGTCTTCAAAATATAAATCCCCCAAATATTTTTCAAGAAGTGACCTAACATGTTTTCCATGTAAAAGTCCTTGGCCAGGAAAAGACAGGTCCACAAGTTTAAACATTTTGAATATACTATCAATTTCACCAAGTAGTGGTAAGATCCCTTTATAACCTAGGCCACTAGCCCAAAAGGCACCAATGATTGCACCAATACTTGTTCCTGCAATCATATCGGGAATGATTCCTTCTTCCTCCATAACTTTCATGATTCCGACTTGGGCAAGACCTAATGCCGCACCGCCCCCGAGGGCCACACCCATTTGGACTCCCGAAAGTTCTCTTGCTTTCCGCCGGATATAAATTTCCCATTTCCCGTGATCGACGATATCTCGAATATTTGTTTCATGGTAGAAAATTTCGTTTTCTTTGGATTCTTTTGTAATGGAATCGCAGAGATTGTTTTTTTTATCATTTGATAGATAGTTTTCTATATGATCAGCTTCTTCGATTAACAGTCGTTTGAGTTCTTCGTCCGTATCAGGAAAAACTTCTAAAAAAATAAAGGAATGACTGGCATAATGTTTTCCTAAGGTTTCTTTAATACGTTCCGAATCTTTAAATTTATAAGACTTTTGGTATGGATTTTCAGTTTGTCCATTTTGCGTAAAATGGAGAACCACAGATTTTTTTCCTGATTCCTCTTCGATGGATTTTACTAAATCTTTTGCTAAATGGTCTTTTGCCATCGGGTCAGAATGCACCAAACAAACGACGGAATTACGAAAGTATTCCCTTCCTCCAAGTAGTTCACCTCGAAGAGACTTGGTTAACATTTTAGAAAAGGTGATCGATAAATAAGGTATTTTTTGGATTAACTTTTGAAACTCTGTTTGGGATAAAACTAAAAACCTAGATTCGGAAACTGTAACTGCTGTATGACTATGTTTTTCTCCAGTGAGTAGGGATTGGATTCCAAAATACTCCCCTTTTTTCAGGTATTGTACTTCTTCTTCGCGTTTGCCTTCTCCTTTTTTGGGAAGAAACAATTTAATCCCACCAGACAAAATTAAAAATAAACTTCGGTTTCCATCTCCCGCACTGAAAAGAACCTCTTCGCGTTCGGATTCGACAATATGAACCGCCTCGGCCACCCAAACCTTTTCTTTTTTCGATAAACTTCGGAATAGGGGTAAGCTGGAAACGAGGTGAATTTTCCCTTCTAAATCTTTCATAAGGACCTTTTCCACCAGAGTTTCAGATAGGAAAGAGAGAGAAATTTCGTTTTTTATACGTTTCTAAAAATTTTCGTTGACTATCTATATGTTAAGTAGTAGATATATGTTTAGTAAACAGGAGTCTATATGATCACACATTTGAAAATTAAAGATTTTGCACTCTTCGAATCCTTAGAACTTTCCCTTTCGGATGGTCTCACTGTCTTCACTGGTGAATCCGGTGCAGGAAAATCCTTAATTTTCGATGCATTGGCTTCTCTCTTTGGGGGACGGTGTTCGACAGCGAACATTCGCCAAGGAAAAGATCGTTATTCATTACAGGCAGTCCTTTCCCTTGCGGGGCAAAACTTGGCCAAAGATTATTTGATGGAACAAGGCTTTCGTTATACAGGAGATGAAATTGTAATCACCAAAGAACTGATGAAAGATGGAAAAGCAAGGGTTAAAATTGGTGAGAGTTTAGCATCTACCTCTCACTTACGTGAGCTTGGGAAAACTATGGCAGAGATTCATTGTCAGAATGAACAACTCTTTCTACTAGAAAAATCCAACCAATTAGAATTTTTAGATCGTTATGGCAATTTGGAATCTTTAAAATTTAAATTCAAATCTGCTTTACAGCAATATCGACATTGGAAACAGAAACTCATTGATTTTGAAGAAACCAGAAGGACTATGCTTAAACGGAAAGAAATCCTCGAATATGAAATCGAAGAGATTGAATCCGTTTCTCCCAAAGAAGGCGAAGACGAAAGTTTATCTACTGAAGAATCTCTATTAGCAAATGGAGAAAAATTAGCAGAAAACTATCGTTTGGTGTTAGAGGAGTTGGTAGAAAAAGAAAATTCCATTTTGAAAGTTTTTCCAACCTTAATCCACGCCATCCAAAAAGTTTCCATTTTAGTTCCAGAAAAAAAGGAAATGTTAGAAGAATGGGAAGAGGTATATGACAGATTAAAATCCCTGAAATCAGTCATCAGGGAGGAAGAAGAAGAACTTTTTTTTAGTCCAGAAAGGTTGGATATGGTTCAGTCCAGACTCCAAGATATAAAAAAACTAAAGAAAAAATACAACGTTAGTCTTACAGAAATCAATCTATTGTTAGAAGAGAAAAAAGCAGAGTTAGAACGTTGGAATGAACAAGCTGGGGATGAAGATTTTTTAAGAATCAAAAAAGACCAATGCCTTGCTGAGTTGAAAGAACTTGGATTTCAGCTTTCTAAGTTGCGCCGCAATGTGATTTCCCAGTTCGAAGAAGATGTCCAAAAAGAAATGGCTGATTTGGGGTTGGAAGGTGGCAAGCTCCAGGTAGTTCTTCGTTGGGAGGAGAACCCAGAGGGTGAGGTGGAAGAAGGTTCCAAGTCTTATTTTCTTTCTGAGTCTGGCCTAGACCAAATCGAGTTTTACTTCAGCGCCAATCCAGGGGAAAAACCACGCCCACTCAGAAAAGTTGCTTCGGGAGGGGAATTGTCACGGGTCATGCTGGCACTTCGTAGTGTCCTTGGAAAACAGGCACCTTCTCCGCAAATGTTAGTTTTGGATGAGGTGGATACCGGACTCGGTGGCGAGGCAGCGGAGGCAATGGCAACAAAGCTTAAAAAACTAGCAAGAAACTCACAAATCCTTCTCATCACACATACGCAGCAAGTGGCGGCTACCGGCCACCACCAAATCAAAATCGAAAAACGTCAGGAAGGTGGTAGGACAGTGTCTTATGCCTCACTCCTTGACTTTGAGGAAAGGAAAAGGGAACTGGCGCGGATGATTGGTGGTAAACAACTGACCTCTGCGGTGCTTAAAGCGGCGACAGATTTACTGATGAAAAAAGCGGGGTAGTGTCGTAAAAATAGTATTTGGCGAAAAAGGGAAGACTGAAAACTCTATTCGTAATCCTTCAATGGGGTCCCATTCATGTTTTTTCCTTTCGCTAAATCAGATTCAATCATTTCCTCGGTTCCTCCGCAAACCATTCCTATTTTAATCATCTTTGTATCCATCGTAGGTTTTACGATCATAGTGGAGAGACTTGTATATTTCTTCCGACTGAAAGCGATTCCTCAGGATCACTTTCGTCGTGTCAGAGAACTTGCTCGGGAACAAAAATGGGATGAAGCCAAGGACATACTTGGTCAAGACATTCAGTCTCCTGCTGCAGTTCTTTTGCGAATGGCATTTGACCTCAAAAGACGTGGAGTCCAGTTTTGGGAGGAAGACATTCGCCAAGAAGGATTCCGCCAAATTTATCTAATGGAAAGATATTTAACAGGTCTTGGTACTATTGCCACCATAGCTCCGTTACTCGGGGTTCTTGGGACAGTCATCGGGATTGTTCGATCCTTTGCAGAAGGTGCCGGAACCCAAGGTGCAGAAGTTGGTATTTCGGAAGCCTTAATTACCACTGCAATGGGACTTGGAATCGCCATTCCTGCTTACATTTTTTATAATCTTTTCTCTCGTATGAAAGAGGAAAGAATTACAGAAATGGAAAACGTTACTGATTTGGTGTTACCACACCTAAACAAATAAACAAACTAAATGAAATTTCGCAAAACGCAAAAATCATTTAATAACATCGAGCTTGCACCTCTCATTGATGTTATCTCCTTTATAGTGATTTATTTTTTGATGAATGCAACTTTAGAGAAAAACACTGCTTTGAAAGTAGAGTTACCGCGCTCTTCTAGTGTTGCTAAAGAAAAACAAAAAGATGAACTTGTGATCACTGTAGATAAACAAGGTAAAATATATTTAGATCAAAATTCGGAAGCGGTTCCGCTAGAAGGACTTACCGAAAAGATCAACGGATTTCTTGGTCCTGAAAAAGAAAGAGATCCTAAAAAAAACAAAGTCATTATTCGTGGAGATGGTGGTGCGTCCTACCAAGTTGTGGTTAAGGTAATCGATGCAGTTAATGCTGCGGGTGTTAGTCGCTTTAACTTAGCAATGGTAAAAGGCACATCTAAGTGATTCTTTGAATATTCGAAAAAAAATAAAATTTGTAAGTTTCTTTGTTTTATCTCTCCTGTTACTTGTTTCGGCAGAGTGGGTATCCCTTTGGTCGAATCGATCTATATATATAGATAAAGTCATTACCAAAATTGAGTTTAAAGGAAATATCAATACTTCCTCAGACGATATTTTGGATTTGATGGATATGCGTCCAGGGATTCAACTTTCTCAAGGACTTTTGAATGCCGATATGCGCGCATTATTTGTTTCTGGATATTTTTATCATATTGATATCCAAGGAGAGGCAGATGGTGATGGCGTAAAAATCTTAGTTGTAGTTAAAGAAAGACCGCGAGTCAAAGATATTGATTTTATCGGTGCCGATGAAGTATTTCCTTCAGACTTAAGAGATAAAATTCCATTAAAAGAAAACGAAGTCATTACGCCGAAAAAAGTAACTCTTTCCAAAGAAGTGATTTTGAAAAAGTATCGCGATGAAGGTTTTTTCTTAGCTTATGTTCGTTTTGAGACAGAACCGGTAAACCCTGAGACTAATACTGTTAAGGTGAAGTTTATTATCGATGAGGGTGAGGAAATCCCCGTCAGTAAAATTAACATCTTTGGAAACAGTGAAATAGATACTTATGATATCCAAGGGATCATGGATCTAAAAGAAAGTGGTATTATAGAATCGGGAGTATTTAAGGAATCTGCATTTGAATCTGATAAACAAAAAATAGCCGCTTATTTAAAATCCAAAGGATATGTAGATGCTGAGCTAAGCAACGAAGGAACTAATTGGGAAATTCGCTGGGAAAATCCACAAAAGAAAGACAAACGTGTTGTTATTGTTAATTTTAAAATCATAGAAGGTGAACAATACTTTTACAACGGTTACTCCACAAGTCATGATATGACCATAGCACCCAATGGGATGCCACAATTTTTGAATAAAGAAAATAACCCTGTTGGCACACCAAAAGAGGAATGGTCTCCGGTTTACCCCATAAAGTATTTGGAGGATCAATTTGAATTTGCGCCTTCCGATGTGGGTGAAGTATTTGATGAAACCAAATTCCAAAAAGACCGAGCTTCAATTAACGAAGCTTATTCGGCAAAAGGTTATCTATTCGCTCAGGTAATTCCGCGAAGAAAGGTAATCGAACTAAGTGAAGGCTCTATCTCTCGTTATGAAAATTGTGACAAAAGAGGTAGTGCCGATGCCATTGCTGATTGTAATGAAGAACATAGCCGTTTGAACGTTGCCAAACTCAGAAAGATTTATGAAGAAGAACCGAAGTTAAGAGGAAAAAAATTCATTCATGTGGATTTTACCATTCGTGAAAATAATCTAGCGTTTATCGAAAATATTATCATCAAAGGAAACAAAAAAACGCAAGATAGAGTGGTTCGTCGTGAACTCCTTTTTAAACCTGGAGACCTTTTTAACTCCACTCTTGTAAACAGATCCAGGGAACGTATTTTTAACTTAGGGTATTTTAAAGAAGTAAACTTTAATATGCGACCAGGTTCCGACGAAACCAAAATGAACTTGATTATCGAACTTGTGGAACAACCAACAGGAACGGTTTCGATGGGTGGTGGTTATGGAACCATTACAGGTTTTTCTATCTTTACTCAATTAGGTGAAAATAACTTAAACGGAACGGGCCAACAGATCAATGGTCGTGTGGAGTTTGGACCTATCCGAAGATATTTACAAATTTCCTGGACAGAACCTTGGTTTATGGACAAACCTTGGTCACTCACACTCTCTGCATTTTATTCTTCTAGAACTTTGTTTGTGGGTGCTACTTCCATTACAGAAAACAACAACCAAGGGATTAAAGAAGTTGCCTCCTATGAACGTTCGGGTGTGGGTGTGAGTGCTGGTCTTGGGCACCGTTTTCTCATTAACTGGACACACTTTCATCGTTATTCGCCTTCCTTTTTTGCATCGACAAGGCCTACCTCGCTGGTATCGGATCAAGTATTGGCGGAAGTGGACCGTGGTTGGCAATTTCGTTCTCAGTTGACCAATGGTATCGCTTATGATAGCCGCGATAACGTATTTAACTCTACGCAGGGGTTCAATTTAATTTTTTCTGTAGATAACGTAGGGCAATTTCTTGGTGGAGAATCTCACTTCGACCAATTTAGTCCAATTTTAGAATATTATCATACCTGGTTTGATTATACGTTTTTTGGCCTTATTCGTAAAAACGCTCTTAGGCGATGGCGTGTGGTTCAACAGTTTAGGACTTCTTCTGTTTTTACATTTGAAAGGACACCGAAATACAAAGCACAAGATAAAGAAAGAATTCCTTATATTCAGGTGCAAGATCGTTTGTTCCTCGGTGGGTATGAATCTCTCCGTGGTTGGTTTTTTGATGATAAATACTATCCTGATGAATGGAAGGACGGTGCTTCGAGTAGGGTACTTTTTACCTCGGAACTTCGTTTTCCGATCGAACCTTCTTTACTCTGGTTTGTAGTTTTCTTCGACGGTGGAGCTATGTATGAACAAATCAATCGGGCCGTCGGGGAAAGAAAAGAATTCTTTAAGAACTATGATTCACTCGTTCGTGCACAGCGGGCTTCGGAACCAGTGGAAACTTATTTATACGAAAATTATAATTCATACGGACAAAAACTACCCGAATCACCACTCGTGGTGAATGATCCAGGAAATTTGGTACTTTCTAGTAAAAATCTATCGATGCAAAACTTCCGATTTTCTTGGGGTTTTGGACTTAGGATTCAAATTCCTGTATTACCTCTTCGTTTGTATTTTGCGCAGAGAATCCGTTATACGGGAGTGGAAGATAGACCTTTTGGACTTTATCCCGATAACAATAGTTTCCAATTTGTATTTGGTATTGGGGATATGCGGTTCTAAGTGGAGTTAGTTGGACTCAATGCAGAGCAAAAAAAAGCAGTTGAATCGGTAGAGGGACCATTACTGATTCTTGCAGGTGCGGGCTCGGGAAAAACTCGAGTGATTACTTACCGGATTGCAAATTTAATTTTAAATCATAAGGTTTATCCAAACCAAATTCTTGCTGTTACTTTTACGAATAAAGCTGCCGAAGAAATGCGCAGTCGCTGCCGGAGTTTGTTACCCGAAGGAAACGGAGAACCATTGGTTCGAACTTTTCACTCTCTTTGTTTGTATTTATTAAGACGAGAAGGAAAGGCCCTGGGGCTTGGGAATAACTTTACCGTTTATGACAGTGATATGCAAGAATCCCTTATCAAAGAAATTCTAAAATCCAAAGATATGGATACAAAGGAATTTCGTCCTTCCAGTTTAGCTAATATTTTTTCTCAAGCAAAGGATTCATTTTTAACCGCTGAAGAGTATGCCAAAAAAAAAGCAGATGATTCTTATACCAAAACAATCGCTTCTGTTTTTTTAGAATATGAAAAACGAAAAACATTGCGAAATGCGTTGGATTTTGGAGACCTGATCCTAAAAACCGTGATTTTATTTAGAGATTTCCCAGTTATTTTGGAAAAATACCAAAGGTTATGGAAATACATCATGGTAGATGAATACCAAGATACCAATAAAATCCAATACCATTTAGTCCAATCACTTTCTTCCTTTCATAAAAATCTATGTGTGGTTGGGGATGATGACCAATCCATTTACTCCTGGCGTGGTGCAGATATTTCGAATATTCTAAACTTCAAAAAGGATTACCCCGACGCGGTTGTTGTTAAATTAGAAGAAAATTATAGATCTACTAAAACCATCATTGAAACTGCAGCTGCTTTAATTTCCAATAATAAACAAAGAACAAATAAAACCCTTAGGACAGAAAATCCTTTGGGAGATAAAATCAAACTCACTTCTTATCAAAATGAAATGGAAGAAGCGGAAGGGATTGTTCAAAAAATTCAATTGGGAGTAAGAAAGGGCCAAAAGTATTCCAATTTTGCCGTATTCTACAGAACCAATTCCCAATCTAGATACTTTGAAGAGGCACTTAGAAAAAGAGCCATTCCCTATAAGATTTTTGGCGGGTTTCGATTTTTTGACAGAAAAGAAGTAAAGGATTTAATCGCTTATTTGTCAGTGGTAGTCAATCCAGTAGATTCCACATCTCTACTTCGAATTATCAACTCACCGCCTCGTGGTATTGGTGAAACAACTGTGAGTCGACTCTTATCTCATTCTGTTAATGAAGGTGTTTCTTTGTTTGAGTGTTTAGGAAAGGCAGTTCCAGAAATCAAAAAAGGCACCTTGCAAAAGTTAACTTCTTTGCATCGAATGTTTGATTCGGCAATGGAAGACCTTGGTAAAAAAACTCCTTCCGAGATTGCTTATGAAGTTTTGGAACATTCCGGGTATAGGGAATTTTTAGAAAATGAAGGAACAGAAGATTCCTTTTCTAGGCTTTCCAATTTAAATGAATTTGTAAATGCACTAAAAGAATTTGAGGAAAATAATCCAGAGGCCACACTAGAAGAATATCTTGCTAATATTTCTCTCATCACAAGTGAAGACAATACTAAAGATTTACCTGATTATGTGATTCTAATGACTGTTCACAATGCCAAGGGACTAGAGTTCCAACATGTTTTTATGGCTGGAATGGAAGAGGGAACCTTTCCTCATTTTCTGTCGATTGATTCTCCTGATGGATTAGAAGAAGAGAGAAGGTTGGCTTATGTGGCAATCACTCGGGCCCGAAAAAATTTAGAGATTAGTTTTTCTCGGTTTACCAGAAAATTTGGAGATGTGGATGCAAGGCTTCCTTCACAATTTTTGGAGGAGTTACCTAGTGAATTCATAGATGGTGAATTTACTGAAAATCGTTATGGAGTGAGAAGACCCGAATTTACGCCGAGAGCCGAAAGGTTTAAAAAATCTGAAGAAAAATTCGAATCCGTGCAGGCGAAAGTGGGTGATGGTGATTTCCAAGTGGGAACCAAGGTTCGTCATAAAGTCTACGGAGATGGACGAATTTTATCCATTTCTGGATCCGGAGACAATCGAAAAGTGGAAGTTCGATTTGGCTCTCATTTAGATAAAAAATTCTTATTGGCATATACACCATTAGAGATAATTTCATAAACAAGAAGAGGAATGACTATGAAGCGGTTTTGGATTTTAAGTATGATTGCATTGTTTCCTGTAACTTTGGTTTTTGCGCAGCAGAACTCTGGTTTGGCGGAAGAGTTTACAAAGTTAGAAGATTATCTTAGGAATCCAAAACTTACTGAGGAACAGAAAAAAAAGAATTTTGAAGCCAATATGGTTAGTTCTGTCCGAAGTACTCTTTCAAAACGATTGGTGAATCCAAAAAAAGAATTAAAAGATCTTAAATTTCAGGACTTACAAACGGAACGTCCAGAAGGCACTAACACATTTTTTGTAAAGTATAAGAATTATTATTTTCAATACCAATTCCCTGTGGATCCAGAAACTTATGTGACTTCCCCCTCTGAGGAAATTGTTTTAGAAAAACCTGAAGGTTTGGATTTAGGATCCAACGCTCATAAAGAAGAAAAAAAGAACTAGGATTATAAATTAGGACGGAATGGAAGAAAACGATTTTAGGGAAGTTTGGCGGTGGGTTTTATCTGTTGGAGATTCCATTCTTTCCATTTACAAATCGGACTTTCAGATTCGTGATAAAGGTGGGAATGATCCCGTTACCGAAGCTGATTTATTTGCTAGTGAATTTCTTTTCGAAAAAATCTCAACTAGGTTTCCGAGTCATGGTTTTTTGTCAGAAGAAAAAACAGATTCAGCAATTCGATTAGAGAAAGAATGGGTTTGGATTTTAGATCCTATTGATGGCACTCGTGAGTTTGTTAAAAAGAATGATCAGTTTGCTCTAAGTTTGGGTCTTGTACGAAATGGAGAGGCCATTTGGGGTGTGATTTTTAATCCAGCAACAGGTGAGTTTTTTTCTAAAAATCGAAATACCTTTTTTGCAAAACTTCAACCTCCTTTTGCTACAGAAGAGAATTTTAGAACTTTAGTTGTGGAAAGTACTTCCGTATTACATCCGTTAGAGGAAGCAGTGCCGATCGCAAGTAAGCCGGTTTTACTTGTTTCCTTATCGGAAATGAAAGAAGGTTTATTTGCCGATTCCTTTTGGCAGGATGATTTTCAGATTCGTTCTATGGGTAGTATTGCCTATAAGTTAGGGCTACTTTCTGCCGGTTTTATAGACCTAATTGTTTCTTTAAAACCTAAAAATGAATGGGATATTTGTGGTGGAATTGCTCTACTCGATGAAGAGAATTTTACTTGTTTTCCATTAAAAGATAATGAATATCATTTCAACCAAAAGAACACACTTTCTTATGGTTTGGTTGCGGGAAAAAAATCGGCAGTTCAATATTTGGAATCAAAAATTGACTTCCATCAACTGTCGCTTAAGGTAAAGGAACGATGGTAAGAACCAAACGAATTGGCCTTGATGCCAGGCCGCTTTCTACTCGTGTTTCTGGTGTGGGCCGGCTTATTGCAGAAACCTTAAAGGCTTTTCCTCATAAAGACGAATATGATTTCATTTTGTTTTCCCATTTACCAATTCACGAAGACCATAAAGCCGTATTGGATTTACCTAATGTAACTTGGGTATCCGGTGGCGGTTTCTTAAAATGGAAGGGGGGATTGTATTATAATTTTTACATTCCTTTTTATTTGTTCAGTCATAGGTTTGATTTGTTTTGGGGTTCCCAACAGGTATTACCACCTTTTTTGCCAAAGGCACTTCGTGCTGTTTTAACATACTGCGATTTAGTTTTATACTTATACCCTGAAACTATGCGTTGGATCGCTAAAGTTCAACAAAGACTGTTCCAAAGTTATTCTGTTAGGCGGTCAAGTTTTATACTTTCTATCTCAAAACAAACGAGCGATGATATGTGCCGTAAGTTCGGATACCCAATAGAAAAAACAGGTGTATCTTATCCCGGTGTGAATCCTACGGAAATGTTAAAACTTTTGGAATCAAAACCTTCTAATCGTGTGACGGACTTAGGTAATGATTTTTTGTTATCTGTTTCGACGATTGAACCAAGAAAAAATTATCCATTTTTATTAGAAGTATTTCGAGAATATCGTAAATTGGACCCCCATCATTACCGTCCTTGGGTGATCGTAGGAAAAATTGGTTGGGAGTCCTCTGAGTTTATAGAGGAACTTTTACAAGAACGTGCCTTATATAAGGACATACATATTTTAGATTCTGTATCTGATTCTGAATTACAACATATTTATAAAAAAGCAGGTTTGTTTGCCTTCGCCAGTAAATATGAAGGATTCGGAATTCCTATGGTGGAAGCAATCTTTCATGGATTGAATTGTGTTGTTTCTGATATTCCCACTTTTCACGAAATTGGAAAACAAGGAGTTACTTATCTACCTTATAAAACCAAAGAAGATGCAAAACTTTGGGCAGAGGCGATCAAAAAACATTTTGAGAATCCTAAACCACTGGATATATCGATTTCTGAATTTACTTGGGAAAACGCAGCCAAAATCACGGAGGAAGTTTTTAGAAAAGTTTTAGAGGAAGGAGAATAGGCCGTTTTTTTTTGTGACCACGCCTGAATAAAGAATTTTGGATTTGTCTGACTTTGGAAGAACGTGCAAATGAAACCGGTCTTTTGTCATGGCTTGGATTTCACATTCCCAGTCGGCATCTTTTGCAATCAGTTTGATTCGGTCGCAAAGCACTTCCGATTCCAATATCCAAGTGAGAGAAAATTCAGATTTCCCTCGTTTGAAAAGGGATTTGATTTCCTTTGTATTTGCTTTCCAAATAACAGTTGTTTCATCTCCTGATTCGTATGGTTGGATCGTAGACGGAATCATAGAAATTCCTTTTCCTTTCCAGTTTCCCTTTACGTAATCATTCCATTCGTCTAAGTTGGAAAAGTAATTATAAATTAATGAATTCAAACAGGAAAACCAAAACTTTGAGATACGTTAAATCCAGTTTTTATCTGATCTTTCTTCTTTCTCTCCTTTTTTGTAAACCACAAGGAGAACCTGATGATTTTTATCCAGAACCTCTGACCAATGTGGACGGCGCTACGGAACGTATGGAAACTTTTAAGGGTAAGGTCCTTGTTTTGGATTTTTGGGCCACTTGGTGTGAGCCTTGCGCGAAGGCTGTTCCCACCATCAACCAGTGGAAGTCTTCGGTTTCCGAAAAGGATTTTGTCTTTCGAGGGATTAATACTGATACATCGGAACCTATAGAAAAAATCAAAAAAGATATGGAACGTTTGAAGATGAGTTACCCCACCTTACTGGATAAAGACTGGAAATTGACAGATTTCTATCACGTCGAAGGAATTCCTTGTCTCCTTGTCTTTGATAGGTCCGGTAAGATTGTGTATCGGCAGTATGGATTGGTAGGATCGGACCTTTCGGGGCTTGTCATTCGTTCTCATGTATGGGCTGCGTCCGATCTGCCATAATTGTGCAATGCGAAACAACATTTTGATTTTCCTTTGATTTCAATGACAAGATTGAAAATGTCTTGACTCATGTTCTTTAAAAAAGTCCCTTAAAGATACCTTTTTACGTTTTCTTTTGAGAAAGGAGTCAGAATAATGCCAGCCAATTTGCCCGAACTCTTCCAGCAGAGTGCTGAAAAATTTGGGAACCGCCCCGCGTTCGTCAGTAAAGACGAATCTAAATCCTATCAACCCGTCACTTTTAAAGAAGTATATGATCTTGGTATCAACTTAGCAGAAGCTCTCATTGATTTGGGAGTAGCTGCAAAAGAAAATGTTGCCTTGCTTGCCGATAACCGATTGGAATGGATTGTTTCCGATTATGGAATCCTCATGGCCGGTGCTGCAGACGTTCCACGCGGAACAGACATTACCGATTCAGAAATTGCTTATATTCTAAACCATTGTGAAGCAAAGGTGATTTTTCTTGAGAACGATAAAATGCTCGAGAAATTTCAAAAGAACCGCTCTCAATTAGAATTTGCTAAAACTCTCATTGTTATGGATAAAAAATCCACAGCAACTGGTGTATTAAAACTTTATGATCTAATTGAAAAGGGAAAAGAACTTCGCGCCAAAGGTTCTAAAAAAGCAGAAGAGCGAATGAAAGCCATTGCTCCTGATGACCTTTTTACAATCATTTATACTTCTGGAACCACAGGGATGCCAAAAGGTGTTATGTTAAAACATAGCAACATGATCCACCAAACCTCTGTGATCTTAGGAAGTATGATCGAAATTAAGGAAGACGAAAGAATGTTGTCTATCCTTCCTGTGTGGCACGTATTTGAAAGAGTATTTGAATACTTAGCCATCGCTGCAGGTTGTGCTACATATTATACCAACGTCCGTGATTTGCGAGATGACATGAAAAAGGCAAAACCTACTTTTATGGCTTCTGCTCCAAGACTTTGGGAAAGTATCTACAACGGAATTTATACAAGAATTAATGATCCAAAACAAACTCCTGCGATTCGTCGTGGTTTGTTTAATATGGCTTATTTTTTCTCCAAACACTTCAATGCGGCTACAAGGTTTTTAAAAGGAAACCAAGTGGATTACGTGGGAAGAAATCCTATTGTTTCTTTATTCAAAGGTTTCTACTACTTAATTGTTGCAATTGTCCTTGCGATTCCTTATTTCCTTTTGGATTTGGTTGTACTTTCCAAAATTCGTGAGGCTACTGGTGGGGAACTAAAAGCTTCCGTATCTGGTGGTGGAGCTCTACAAAGACATGTGGATGCTTTCTTCAATGATATTGGAATCAATGTTTTGGAAGGGTATGGAATGACAGAAACTTCACCGGTCATCTCGGTTCGTACTTTCAAAAAATTAGTCCAAGGTTCTGTTGGGGTGATCACTCCAGAAACTTCGGTGCAAATCCGAGATGATTTGGGAAAGGTTCTCACGCATGTGGATGCCAACCAAAAACTCATTTCTGGAAAATACGGAGCACGTGGGGTCATCCATATCCGTGGACCTCAAGTGATGAAAGGGTATTACAAAAACCCAGAAACTACGGCAAAAGTTCTAAAGGATGGTTGGATGGATACAGGAGATATTGGAATGTTCAATTTCAAGAAAACCCTGACCATCACAGGCCGTGCCAAAGATACAGTGGTTCTCCTTGGCGGGGAAAACGTAGAGCCGGTTCCAATTGAAGACAAACTCACTGAGTCTCCTTACATTGCACAAGTGATGGTGATTGGACAAGACCAAAAGAACTTGGGTGCGCTTGTGGTTCCTGATTTTGAAAAATTGACGGAGTGGGCCAAAGAAAACGGAATTTCTGAGACTGACAAACAGAAACTCATTGAAAATCCGAAGGTTCTTGATTTCTACAAAAAGGAAATCAAAGCTCTCAACAATACGAAAACGGGATTTAAGTCTTTTGAGCAAGTGACTCCGTTCATCCTCATTACCAAGCCTTTTGAAGTGGGTGATGAATTGACCAACCTTTTCAAAATGAAACGCCACTTGATCACAGAAAAATACAAAGACAAAATTGCTGCTTTGTATGCTGCCGATTAAGTAAATTTAATTCCTAACCGCCTGGTTCACAGGCGGTTTTTCCTCTTCCCTTTTTCCCTTCCCGTCGATATTCTAACTGTGAATCGACCGGACGGATCTTTAGTTTCCTCATCTACAGGCGTTTTTTACCCCTACCAACACCAGGACTTTTATGCGATGGATTCCTTGTTTTTATCTCCGTTGAAACAAGAAGAAGTTTGGGACTTCCAATCGGTGAGCCAAGTCCATTTGGGATTTTTAGGATTTTTAACATTAAGAAGTTTTTTACGAGAGAGTTTGTCTTTACCCAAACTCCAAGTGAAGGGACTTTCCAAATTTTGGAAAACATACTTAGCCAAAGTAAATTTTTTAGGCAAAGGGGTTCCTTGGGAATCTCAAGAATTTATCCCCAATTTAGTTTCTGATTCACCTATCCCTGCACTTTCGTTGGGTGGAAAGGGACATTGGTCCTGTGAATTTCACTGGGAAAAACAGGAGAAAGACACAACTTCAGTTTTCTTTTCCGCTACCAACAAACAAAGCGAAGGTGATATTGCCATTAGTGATTTGATGAAAGATTTTTTGCAATATTCACAAACCGATCACTACTTGGAACGTGCATATATTCGCAAAGAAAACTCTAGTTATTTGTATTTAAATTCTAAAGAAACAAACCCTCGGGTTTTCTTTCGAGACAATCCAACTGATATGCCTGAATTTTTGTTTTTAGTAGCTGAGTTAAAAACTAAATCACCTATTCACCCAAATTAAGTCCAAGTAAAACCGTCTTTAAAAGATCGGCTTTGGTTTCTAATTGGGTGGTTTCCAAAATCGTTTGTTTGGTTTTAAAATCAAAGTAGATGAGTGAAGCTATAAAATCAACGGGATAAGGATGAACCAAAATTTGATTCATTTTAAGGATTAAATCTTCCTCGGCACCTTCGGCAAGTAAGATTCGTTTGGTGAGAACAAGTAATTCTTCAATTTTCTCTTTTAAGGTTTCCGAAACATTTTTATTCCTTTGATGTTCCCTGCGGACAATTTGTGCGATATAAAATGGTTCTGTGGAATCTAAACTGACAATTTCAGCAGTTCCAATTCCTTCTAAAATAATATTGGATCTCCCATCTGATAAAGATTCTCTTTGGATGATATGACCATATCCCACCACTTCTGGAATGGGGGGAAAACCTGGTCCTACCCAATTTTTGGGATAGGGAGCCATTCCCATTTCCCCACCGTTTTCTATACAAAAATCTAACATCATCCGGTACCTGGGTTCAAAGATATGGAGAGGCAAAAACATTCCCGGAAACAGAAATACATCTGGCAAGGGAAATAGAGGTAAGGGGAAGGTTGACACAGAGAAAGGTTTTAGATTCTATGTTTAGTTGTAAACCAATTCAAGGATCTGGCTTTGTTGAAAATTAAGAAAACTTCACTTCGTAAATCTTTCGAAGATTTAAACAAAATCAAAGTGCTTGTGATTGGAGATTTGATTTTAGATGAATATTTGATTGGTTCTGTGGAACGAATTTCTCCGGAAGCCCCTGTCCCTGTGGTTTGGGTTCGAAACGAAAAACAATCCTTAGGTGGATCGGGAAACGTGGTACAGAATTTATCTGCCATCGGAGTCTCGGGGGTAGTCTTTGGAAGGATTGGCGAGGACCAAGCAGGGGATTCTTTAGAAGGGCTTTTACTCAAAAATTCAGTTTCCAAAGAAGATTTAGTTTTATTAAAATCCAAAAACCTTCCTACAATTTTAAAAACAAGGATCATTGCCACCCACCAACAGATTTGCCGAGTAGACCGGGAGGAAGTGGTTCCTCTCTCAAAAGAGGAAGAAAGTTCCGTTCTCAATCAATTGGAGATAAAACTAAAAGAATGTTCTGCTGTCATTTTATCAGATTATGATAAAGGATATCTCACACCTTCCCTCATTCAGTCCGTCATTGCCCTTTGTAATCAAAAAAATAAAATTGTGACGGTAGACCCGCAGGTCAGTCATTTTTTCTTATATAAAAACATCCATATCATGACCCCAAACCACCATGAAGCTGGGAAGGCACTTGGAAAAAAACTTCTGAGTGATTCTGAAATTGAATCTGCCTGTCGGGAAATTTCAGAAAAACTTACACCCGATGCCATGATGATCACTCGCGGAGAAAAAGGAATGTCCATTTATGAAAGAAAAACGGATTCCTTTTATCATATCCCCACAGTTGCCAAAGAAGTCTTTGATGTAACCGGTGCGGGGGACACTGTCATTACCACTTACACTGCTTTTGTGGCAACAGGAATGTCCATAGCCGATGCTGCTCTTATATCCAATGTGAGTGCTGGAATCGTAGTTGGTAAGTTAGGTGCTGCTACGGTCACACAAACGGAAATTGAAGAGGCCCTGCAAACTCTTGGATATTTGGATGTAACCACATGAGTTATTACGATCAAGTCCAATCCAAAATTGTTCCCTTCGATCAAATTGAATCCAAAAGAAAGTCACTCGAAGGCAAACGAATTGTTTTTACCAATGGCTGTTTTGATATTTTACATCCTGGCCATGTGAGTTACTTAGCCCAAGCAAGAGACTTAGGGGATATATTGTGGATTGGCGTGAATGAAGATGCCAGTGTTAGGCGACTGAAAGGCGAATCTCGTCCCATCAATTCTTGTGAAGACCGAATGTTCGTTCTTGCTGGACTCTTATCTGTGGATTTTGTATCTTCCTTTGCTGAAGATACCCCGCTCGAAATTTTGAAAAAAGTAAAACCATCTGTCCATTCCAAAGGGGGAGACTACCAAGTGGAAACCCTGCCGGAATACCAAATTTTAAAAGAGATGGGTGCGGATATTCAAATTTTGCCTTTTGTGAGTGGAAAATCCACTACCAAGATTTTAGAAAAAGCTAAATCTCCTTCCTAAACGTATTGATTTTGGACCCAAATCCCGCCAGTCTGTAAAAAACATTCTTTTTTGAGGTCCATTTTGTCCAAGACCAGATATATTTTTATTACCGGTGGCGTTTCCTCTTCTTTGGGAAAAGGGGTTACCGTGGCAGCTCTCGGTTGTTTGTTAGAAGCCAGAGGTTATACCGTCTCTTTACAAAAAATGGATCCTTATATCAACATTGACCCAGGTACGATGAGTCCGTACCAACATGGGGAAGTGTATGTGACGGAAGACGGAGCAGAAACCGATTTAGATTTAGGATATTACGAAAGATTTACCAAATCCAAATTTTCTAGAAAAAATTCTGTATCCACAGGCCAAATTTATCATGCGGTGATTGAAAGAGAAAGAAAAGGTGATTATTTAGGAAGAACCGTACAGGTTGTACCACATATCACAAATGAAATTCGAAATCGAATTTATAACCTAACACGCGACCAAGAAACAGACTTTGTGATTGTGGAAATCGGGGGAACGGTTGGAGACATTGAGTCGGTTCCATTTCTTGAAGCCATCAGGCAAATGCGTTATGAACATGGTGCAAACCAGGTTTTATTTTTACATTTAACTCTTGTTCCGACGATTACGGCTGCTGGGGAAGCAAAAACAAAACCAACCCAACACTCGGTAAAAGAACTCCTTGCTCTTGGAATCCAACCAGACATTTTAATTTGCCGAATCAATAAACCAATGTCCAAAGAGATGAAAAATAAAATTTCTCTCTTTTGTAACGTAAAAGAACAAAATGTAATCTCTGCCGTAGATATTGATACTTCGATTTATGAAATTCCTCTCATGTATAGAGAAGACAAATTAGATGAAGTGGTTTTAAACGCACTTGGTATGGATCTTCGTAAACTAAATTTTTCCCAGTGGGAAAATATGGTCAAAAAGATTCGAAATACAAAAAAGACCGTAAAAGTAGCGTTAATTGGAAAATACATTTCCTTACAAGATGCCTATCGTTCTGTTTATGAATCTCTTGCTCATGGTGGGATTGCCAATGACGTAGAAGTAAACGTTGTTAAAATCAATCCAGAAGATATTGATTCTAAAAATATCAAAGAACTTCTCAAAGGTGTTCATGGAGTTTTGGTTCCTGGAGGATTTGGGGAACGTGGGATTGAAGGAAAAATTGCTGCGATTCATTATGCCAGAACCAAACAGATTCCTTTTTTTGGAATTTGTCTTGGGATGCAGTGTGCTGTGATTGAATTTGCAAGAAATGTTCTTGGATATAAAGATGCTAACTCAACCGAGTTTAAACCCAATGTAGAATATCCTGTAATTTCTATGATTGAAGAACAAAAAGAAATCGAACGTATGGGTGGAACAATGAGGCTAGGTGCTTATCCTTGTGTAGTTAAAAAAGGAAGCCTTGCTTATTCCGAATATAAGTCTGAAAGAATTTCTGAAAGACATAGACATAGATTTGAATTCACTTTGCGTTTCAAAGATGATTTTGAGAAAAAAGGAATGAATCTTACTGGATTTTCGCCTGATGGAAGTTTGGCGGAGATAGTAGAGGTTCCCAACCACCCTTGGTTTGTTGGTGTGCAGTTCCATCCTGAATTTCAATCCAAACCGACGGACCCACATCCACTTTTTGCCGGATTTATACGTGCGGCATCCAAACTAGCTAAAAAAACGGAGGATTAAGATGTACGATTTAATTGAAGAAAGAGAATTTTTCGGTAAAAAAATCGGGGGTCGAAATCCCTTCTTTTTAATTTCCGGACCATGTGTGATGGAAAACAAAG
Source organism: Leptospira bandrabouensis (assembly GCF_004770905.1). Lineage (NCBI taxonomy): Bacteria > Pseudomonadati > Spirochaetota > Leptospiria > Leptospirales > Leptospiraceae > Leptospira > Leptospira bandrabouensis. The sequence goes on from NZ_RQHT01000012.1 coordinate 483,117, forward strand.
ACTTACTCGACAGAGTTTGTGGAGAGATGAAAGCCATTTGTGATGATTTAGGAATTGTTTATATTTTTAAGTCTTCGTTTGATAAAGCTAACAGGTCTTCTATTAATTCTTATAGAGGACCTGGTTTGGAAGAAGGAAGAAAACTCCTAGATTTTATCAAAAACAAATACAATGTACCTGTCCTCACAGACATTCATGAAACCATCCAAGTGGATCCTTTAAAAGAGACTGTTGATATTTTTCAAATTCCAGCTTTCCTTAGCCGCCAAACTGATCTCATTGCAAAAGCAGCAGAAACGGGAAAATGGGTGAATGTCAAAAAAGGCCAGTTTATGGCACCGGATGACACCCGTCATATCAAAACAAAAATTCAAGAGTCTGGATCTGAAAAGTATATGGTGACCGAAAGAGGAGCCAGTTTCGGTTATGGTAACTTGGTGTTTGATTTACGTGGGATTCCCATGATGCACAAACATGGAATTCCGATTGTATTTGATGGAACTCACTCGGCACAACTTCCTGGAGCGGCAGGAAATATCACGGGCGGTTTACGAGAATTTATTCCTCATATGATGAGAGGAGCCGTTTCAGTAGGTGTGGAAGGACTTTTTATGGAAGTACATCCTGACCCAGAAAAGGCACTTTCTGATGCCACCACTCAGTTCCCACTAGCAAAAGCCAAAAACCTTTTAACACAACTACTCGAACTCGATCGTTTAGTTAAAACCAAATTTTTAGAGGCCTGAAGTTTCCTTTATGATGCGAAGGATGATGATTCCTATTTTTGTTTTGGCAATGGTTCATTGCAAAGATAAGGAATACCTTCGCATTGAAGTGGAAAAGGAATCTGGTTCCATGATCTCTATGAGAAATTTTTCTCGTGCTTCTTATAAAGATTCAGGTGAGTTAGAATGGAAATTAAAAGGTGCTGAATCTTATATATTTCCAAAGGAAAATAAAACTATTGTTTATGGTTTTGAGTTTAAACAGTTTGAAAAAGGGAATGTGACTTCTGCGATGACAGGAGATCGCGGAGAAATCAATCATTCTACAAAAACAGTAGTTTTAAACGGAAAAGTTAAATTAAAAACAAACGATGGTAAATACATCGAATCAGAATCTTTGACTTACAATTTAGATGAAAAAACCTTATCTTCGGAAGATGATGTATTAGTATATTCTGATGGAACTACCATTCGTGGAAAAGGATTAAGAGCTGATAAAAGTTTGAATAAGTTTACCATCATCCAACCGAAAGCGGTCACGGTTGGTGGAAGTAATCCTTTAAAGGATAAACCATGAAAAAACTAATTTTACTTTTTGTTTTTTCATATTCTTTTCTAAACGCCAATCCTTCTCCTATTCCTTTGTTATTTGGATCGGAAGATTTTTTGAAAAAGGAAGATTCTATCTTTTCTCCAGAGAAAAAAAAAGAAACCAAAGATAAAATACCTGTGATGTGGGGAGGAAGTAGCCTTACCCAAGAAGAGAGAACCATCAATGGAATTCCCATGAAAGTTTTTATTCTCGGTGGTGGTGCTTATATCATGCATAAAAACATAAAACTCAGTGCTCGCGAAATTGAAATCATTGGGGAAGACGCTCTTGTTGGAAACTTAAAAGGCCAAGTCATTGTAGAAGACTTTCAAAACGGGGTTACCTTAACTGCATCCAAAGGGATTTATAATAAAATGGCAGGGACGGTGAGCCTTGAGAATCACCCGGTTCTTTTGCAAAAAAAAGATGGGAAGGTTGTTAGAATCCAGTGCGAATCCATCGTTAGGTATTTGGAAGAAGCCAAAACAAATTTAGCCGGGAAGGTCGTGGTAACTTCAGATGAATTTCAAGTATTTGGGGAAGATGCAATCTTTTCAGAAAAAGACGATAGGATGGATCTATCGGGTGAACCATTTCTTTTTTCAGAAAATCGTTTTTTAATTGGTCAAACCTTAACTTACTTTGTAAAAGAAGGAAGCATCCAACTAGAAGGTGATGCCACAATCTACCAAGTATCGTATGAAAACAAAAAAGATAAAGAAAAGGATACAAGCTCTAAAGAACGTGTAGTCACCCTCTTTACTGGGAAAACATTAACCCATCAGAATAAAGGCAAAGAAACAGTCACTTCTATGAACGGGGATGCCTTTATGTATAGAAAAACTTCTGAGTTTCGAGCTAACACTTTAGAAAGCAGACGTAATAATAAAGATATCAAAGCTACAGGGAATGTAAGTTATTTAGATAAAGAAAATGGATATCGTATGGAGGGAGGGCTTTTGTCTTACGATAAAGATAAAGGTTATTCTTATTTAACGGAAAATCCACGTATCGTTTTTTTAGATAAAAAAGAACTGAATGAAAAAGGGCAGCTAACAGCGGTTTTTCTGGAAAGGTTTGATGAACGATTTGAAACTGTGGCTCGGGGTGATGTTCAGGTGGAAACCCAATCAGCAACCGCAACTGGCGAGTTTGCAACTTATTATGAAAAAAAAGATGAATTGGTTTTGGAAGGAAATCCAACTTTGGTTAAGGACAGCACTAAGGTTTCGGCAGGAAAAATCATTCTCTTTCCAAAATCTGATAGAGCCTATCTGACAGATGGACTCAAGGTAATACCGAATGGCGAAAAAAAGTAAACCGCAATCAGTAGAAAATGAAATGGATCCGAATGTAAAAACATTCCGGATGGAAAATTTAGTAAAAATTTATAACAAACGCAAAGTAGTCGATGGTGTTAGTTTTTATATAAGAAAGGGCGAAATTGTAGGTCTCCTTGGTCCCAATGGAGCCGGAAAAACAACAAGTTTTTATATGAGTGTTGGTTTTGTCACACCAGATGAAGGTCATGTTTTTATCGATAACGAAGATCTGACAAAAGCTCCCATGCATATCCGGGCAAGAATGGGTGTAGGATATTTGGCACAGGAAGCAAGTATCTTTCGTAAACTTACTGTTGCCGAAAATTTAGAGGCCATTCTAGAAACCATGAACCTTCCTGGAGATGAGATCATTCGTCGCAGGGATGAACTTCTTATGGAGTTACAGATCATGCGAGTGGCAAACCAAAAAGGGTACACATTGTCCGGTGGAGAAAGAAGACGTTGTGAAATTGCACGGGCCCTCGTCACCAATCCGGATTTTATTCTTTTGGATGAACCATTTGCGGGTGTAGACCCCATTGCGGTTAAAGACATTCAAAATGTAATCCAATCCTTAAAGGAACGGGGACTGGGAATTTTGATTACTGACCACAACGTAAGAGAAACCTTAAAAATTACTGACAGAGCTTACATCATGTATAGTGGACGGATTTTGATTTCGGGAACTGCTGATGATTTAATCAACGATCCAGAAACAAGACGAATTTATTTGGGTGAGGATTTTAAACTCTAAATGAAACTCGGGGCTTCACTTACACATCGCCAAACGCAGAAATTAGTGATGACCCAGGACTTACGTCAGTCCATAGAACTTTTGTCTTTATCTACCTTAGAACTTTCTGATAAAATTCAAAATGAATTATTGGAAAACCCTCTCTTAGATGAAATGGGTACCGATGAAAAAACAAAGATGCCCGAACTTTTTTCTATCGATGAGGTAAAACGTTTAGAAAAATTAAATCACGAAAAAAGCACAGATGTCAATTGGCAAGATTCTTATTCCTTAGAAGGCCCCCGTTCTTATGACACGGAAGCGAGTGACAGAAACCAAAAATACATAGAATCATCCACTCGCGGGGAAACCTTAGAAGAACATCTGCTGAGTCAATTGAGAATGATCAAACTAACTAAGTTGGAATTCGAAATTGGGGAAGTCCTCATTAGTATGATCGATGATAAGGGTTTTATTACCGATGATTTGAGTTTGGTTTCAAAAGAAATGGGATTTCCAGAATCAAAAGTTAGGCGAGTATTGCAGGTAATCAATGAACTTGATCCCATTGGGATTGGAGCTCGTGATATGCAAGAAACCTTACTCATCCAAGGAAAAATTCTTTTTCCAGATAATACACTTTTGCACCAATTGATTGGAGAATTTCTCTCGGACTTAGAGAAGGTAGATTATAAAAAAATTGCTAAAAACCTTAAGATTACCGAAGAAGAAATCCTTACCTTAGCAAGGCTCATTAAAAAATTGGAGCCCTATCCGGCGACAACCTACCAAGGTAGAAAAATTGATTATGTTGTAGCCGATGTTGTTGTGAAAGAAGTTGGAAATGAGTTTAATATTTTTATAAACGATGAATGGTTACCTAAATTAACCATCCAAGAAGAATACCGCGAACTTTTAAATCATAAACTCCCACCCAAAGAAAAAGAGTATTTTCAATCGAAATTTAGTTCAGCCCAGTGGCTCATTCGTTCCATTCAACAAAGAAGGCAAACTTTACAAAGAGTCGTAAGTTGTATCATTGATTTTCAAGTAGATTTTTTTCGCGGTGGGATTGGGTTTATCAAACCGCTTACTTTAAAAGAAGTGGCTGAAAAATTAAATTTACATGAATCTACTATTTCTCGCATAACAACGAATAAATATATTCAAACCACATGGGGAATATTTGAACTCAAATGGTTTTTTTCTTCTGGAGTTAAGTCGGCAGAAGGCGGAAAGGAAAGTTCGAAAAAAATTCATGAGATCATTCGTAATTTGGTAAAAGATGAGGATGAAAACAATCCTTTGTCTGACCAAGATATCGTTGAACTTATGGAAAAAAAAGGAATTGAAATTGCTCGTCGGACAGTCGCAAAGTATAGAAAAGTCTTAAGAATTCTACCTTCGAATGAAAGAAAGCGGATTAGTTCTCTAAAGGGGTAAACCTATGCCAGTTCCTGGGATCACTGTTGACACAATTTTAAAAGATCATGAAGATCTCCAACTGGTTTTGATCACTGGTGAAGCAGGGCTCACCAATCGTATCAACAATGCGGAAATCAACCGACCCGGATTATCGCTGACTGGTTTTTTTGATTTTTTTGCCAATGATCGGATTCAGATTTTAGGTAAGGGAGAATGGGCCTACTTAAACTCATTACCAGAAGACAAACTCCAAGAAATTACTGATAAATTTTTTGAGTTCCATTTGAACTGTATCATCTACACACACGGGAATGAACCGCAGAAACCTTTTGTTGAAAGAGCAAAAGCAAAAGGAATTCCTCTTTTTAAAACAGAAATTGCCACACATAGATTCATCACTCTGATCTCCCAAATTTTGGACCGGGCTCTCGCACCACGTACGATGCGTCATGGTGTTCTCATTGAGGTATTTGGAATCGGAACCTTACTTACGGGGCGATCTGGTGTTGGGAAAAGTGAAACCGCCCTGGAACTCATCGAACGGGGTCATAGACTTGTTGCCGATGATATGGTGGAAATTCGTCGTTTAAGTGAAAGTTATTTGATTGGGTCCTGTTCTGATTTACTTCGTCATCATATGGAAATTAGGGGACTTGGAATTTTAAACATCAAAGATTTGTTTGGTGTAGGTTCTGTAAGAGATCATAAACTCATTGAACTCATAATCAATTTAAAAGAATGGGAAGAACAAACGGCAGGAGAATATGAAAGGACTGGAATCGAACAAAGTATGGAAGAGATTCTGGGTGTTTCCGTTCCTTATATTGAAATCCCAGTGAAACCCGGAAGAAATATTCCTATCATTGTGGAAACAGCAGCTATGAACCAACGTTTGCGTAAAATGGGGAAAAATAGTGCGAAAGAATTTTCGAATAAACTAAATACATATATCCAACAGAGTACCATTGAAACAAATCCAATTAAAGATTAAAGAAGACAGTAGTGGACTTCATGCAAGGCCTGCTTCCTTGTTTGTAAAGATGGCAGCAAGTTTTCCTTGCGAGATCTTTGTTGTCAAAGATGATATTGAAGTCAACGGAAAGTCGATTATGGGGCTTATGATGTTAGCCTTGGGGCCTGGATCGATTTTTTCTGTAAAAGCGGATGGGAAAGGAGAAGAGGAGGCACTTCTTGCTTTAGAAGCTTTGGTTGAAAGAAACTTCGAAACTAATGCCAATTAAATTTTATAAGTTTTTCCCCCGTTTGTCGGATGAAAACCGCTATTACTTACGAGATATATTTATATTTTTTCTAACTATAGCAATATCTGTCGGTTTTTCTGAGTTGGTATTTTTTCGAAAGGAAGAAGATATCTCTTTTTTCTCCAAACTAGACACCTATTTATTCATCCTTATTCCATTTTTTATCCTTTCCCTTATATTAAGTTATGTTTATAGGAATCGCCGTAATAGAGAAACGGGAAAAATTAGAAGTTCAATTCGTTACCGACTAACTCTTGCTTTTTTATTTGTGGCTCTAGTTCCTTCTTTACCAATTTTTATTTTGTCTTCAAATCTTACAGGACGACTCATTGAAGGTTTTTATAGAGTTGATATATCTAATGCTCTTCGTTCTGCTAATTTAATCATACAAAATGAAGAAAAAAATATTGAATCTGAGTTTTTAAAAAAAGTAAATATTCTACGATCAAGGTTAGAAGGTAAAGAAAACGATGGGTATTCTGTATTTCAAAAAGGGATAGAAAACGGAATTCTTGAAAAAAATGAATACTACTTTGGATATGTAGAATCTAACAAACTCAGGTTTGAGTCAAGGGGACTATTTCGTAGTATCGAAAAACTTGAGTTTTTAGATACAAAATATAAAGGTATTTTTGTGAGTAGGCTTTATCTTCGGGATAGAGCCTATATACTTTCTAAATTCTATTTAAAAGATGGAGTCGAGGTTTATATAGGTCAGCGAATCCACCAAGGAATGGAGGCAGATGTACAAAATATAGTAAATGCAACATCCACTTATGAAAAAGTGAGCCTTTGGAAAGAAAAAATACCGTTCAGTGTTCGCATTACTATTGCTACGTTTTCTGCGGCAATGTTTCTGATTGCCATACTATTTTCATTTTTGTTTGCTCGTAGGATTTCCAAACCTATTATTAATTTAGCGAATGCAACAAAAAAAGTTTCTCTGGGTGAATCCGACATTCGTTTGGAAAAAACAGAAGAAGGGGAGATGGGGATCCTCATTGATAGTTTTAATCAAATGGTCAGTGATTTAAATGCAAAATCGGAAGAACTAATGCATACCCAAAGGATTGCTGCTTGGAAAGAAGTGGCACAGAGAATGGCCCATGAAATTAAAAATCCCCTAACCCCCATTCAACTTTCAGCACAAAGAATTCAAAGAAAGTTTCAAAATCCAAAGTCTGTCAATTTAGAATCGGTTATTTTTGATGCTACAGAAACTATCATTGGACAAGTGAGGGTTTTGGAACATCTTGTAAAAGAGTTTAGTGAATTTGCACGGATGCCAGTTCCTGTGCTTATCAACCAAAACCTAAATCCAATTTTAGAAGAAGCAGTGGCCTTATTTAAAGATACCACCGATATAGAATTTGAATTAAAATTGGCTGAAAATTTACCGGAAGTATTTCTCGATAAACGACTGTTTCTTGGTGTGATTAATAACTTGATAAAAAATGCAGTTGAGGCTATCCAGTCAGCAGAAAATCCCAAAGAGGAAATGGATATTCTAAGTCTCAAACGTAAAAAAATTCGAATCATGTCTAAATTACAGAAGAAAGCTCTTCGCAAATCCATTGTCATTGAAATTGATGATTCTGGTCCTGGTTTGAAACAAGAATGGAAGGATAAAGTATTTGAACCGTATTTCTCTACTAAGGAAAACCATGGTTCAGGAATTGGCCTTGCGATTGTTCAAAAAACTATCATAGATCATCATGGACATATAATTGTCGAGGATTCGAAGTTAGGTGGTTGTAAGTTTCGGATTGAACTTCCTTTGGATAACCAATAATGCAAAAAAACATTTATATACTGGATGACGAAAAAGAAATTCGAAAATCACTCCGAGTGATCCTTGAGGATGAAGATTATATCGTTGAGGATTTTGCTAATGGTAAGTCTTTATTGAAAGCTTTGGCAAAGGAAAGACCGTCTTTGGTTTTACTAGATGTATGGGTTGATAAAGAAGACGGACTTACCATTCTTGATGAGTGCAAAAAACTTTATCCTGGTTTACCAATTGTGATGATTTCTGGTCATGGGACCATTGAACTTGCCGTAAGTGCCACTAAAAAAGGTGCAGTTGATTTCCTCGAAAAACCTCTCTCCATAGAAAAGGTAATTCAAACCATTGAATCGGCGCTTGCAAAAACCAAAGATTATGAGATTCCAGAATTCCAACTGGAAGTAGATGAAATTTTAGGGGAATCGTTATCAATCAAACGAGTCAAATTTGCCATTTACCAGGCCGCCCAAACAAATGCTCGTGTTTTTATTTCTGGTGAAAATGGAACAGGAAAAGAGTTAGCGGCTAGGTCCATCCATCAAAATTCTAAAAGGAAAAATGAACCTTATATCGAATTTAATTGTGCGTCTGTTTTGGAGGAGACCTTAGAACAAGAGTTATTTGGTGTTGAAATACGCGAAGCCCAAACAAAAAACGAGATAAAAATTGGGAAATGGGAATCGGCACAGAATGGAACCTTGTTTTTAGATGAAGTTTGCGATTTACCTCTTTCTATCCAATCCAAAGTTTTAAAAATTATTCTCGAACATAAGTTGGAACGTGTGGGTGGAAATGATTCTGTACCCGTTGATGTTCGCATCATTGCAGCAACAAATTCGAATGTAGAAGATGCAATTCGGGAAGGTAGATTTCGAGAAGATTTATATTACGCTTTAAGTGTGATTCCTTTAGAAATGCCACCGCTCCGAGATCGTAACCAAGACATCCCTTTGTTAGTAGAGTTTTATCTAAAAAAATCTATTTCGGAGAATCAACTTTCTCCTAAAACCATTGATAGAGAAGGTTTGGATGCTCTCACTTCCCATTTTTGGCCAGGAAACGTGAGAGAATTAAAAAATATTTTAGAAAGATTGAGTATTCTGGTTCCAGGAGAAACCATACGTGTCAAAGATGTAAAGGAAGCTCTTCATGGATTTAAAAAAGCCAATGAAATGGTTGCCCGTGGGGATTTAAAACATGCTAAAGAAGAGTTTGAACGCCAATATATCATCAAAACCTTACAGATTTGCGAAGGGAATGTGACAAGAACATCCAAAGCTTTAGGAATTGAAAGAACTCATTTGTATAGGAAATTACGTTCCTTAAATATTTCTGTGGAACAGTTGAACGAAGGTTAGTATGGATCAAAAATCGATTTTAGAACGTTTTACTGACATTCTTAAAGAAACAAAATTTTTAATCCAAAATAAGGCCGTTTCTGTATACCGATTTCAAGAGGAACAAGATCCAAACGACTTTGTTTTTCCTTGGAAATCAAAAATACCCGAATCCATCGAAATCCAAAAGAAACTACAGAAAGAAAACCAAAGAAAAAATAGAGACCTTGTTAATTTTTCATGTACGCTTTGCCAAGGGAAACTCAGTGGAGTCCGTCAGTTCCTTCATAAAGGAAGAAAACCTGTTTTGGTTCTTCATTATTCTGGGGCAACTGGTCCTAAAGAAAAACCATTTACTAAAACCAAACCAAACCAAATATTTAAAGATAAACTAACTGAAGGTAGCTGGAGTGAACTCATTCAGAAAGTGTTTGGATTTTCTTTTGAAGAGTTTTATTACCAAGAATATCCTGCTTGTAATTTTTCTAATACCGATTCGAAGGAAATCGATTGGCAAACTAGAGTAGAAAATTGTAAATTGCATGTAAAGGAAACAGTGGAAGAATTTGGAATTCAATTCATTGTGATTTTAGGATCTTCCGCTAAATTATTGTTCGGTGCTGAGAAAGCAAAAGAATTTCTTGGGAAACAAATAAACTGGGATTTGTCTGGACTTTCCATTCCGATTGTCACCACAAGATCCCCAGAAGCCCTTGTTTTCCTTGGTGAAAAGGCTAAAAAAACTGATTCGGAAAGTAATCTTTTCCAATATGGAAAAGAAAAACAGGAATTGGAAGATAGTTTTATCTCCCACCTTTCTCTTTTGAAACCATATCTCTAATATGATTCAATTTGTGGAGGTCGCCCTCAATTTATCTTGGGAAAGTCGAACTTTAACGTATGAAGTTCCACATCCAATGGAAAGTTTACAAAGGGGAGTTCGTGTTCTTGTTCCTCTCAATGGAAAAGAATGGGAAGGGGTTGTCATCGAAGTTCATTCGAATGAACCTAATTATGAAACTTTATCTATCTTAAAACAAATTGATTTAGAACCAGTCCTTACAGAAGAACAATTGGATTTGGCTGAGTGGATGGCTGAAAACTATTTGTCTTCGCTCGGTGAAGCCCTGTTTCTTATGGTTCCGAAAGGAAAAAAAAGAAAACAGGATAAACAAAGTCCCATACAAATCCAATCGGATTTATTACATACTTTAAATACTTCACAAAAAAAGGCTTTGGATGAAATAAGGTCCAATCAAAAATCCAACACACATTTGTTATATGGAATTACTGGAAGTGGGAAAACAGAGGTTTATTTACACCTGATGGCAGAGGTTCTTTCTAAACCCAAAGGATCTGTGATTTTTCTTGTTCCCGAAATTTCACTCACTTACCCGACCATCACAAGGTTTGAAAGAATTTTTCCAGGTCAAGTGGCGGTTTTACATTCCCATCTTAGAACTTCGGAAAAATTCCAAAACTATTTGGATTTAAAAGAGGGAAAAAAACGGATTTGCATTGGAACTCGTTCTGCTGTGTTTGCTCCCTTGTCCGATATCGATTTAATTATTTTAGATGAAGAACATGACGGATCTTACAAAGAACATGGAGCTCCTCGTTACCATGCCCGCCAAATTGCATTACAAAGAATTTTAAAAACTAACGGTAAATTATTGTTAGGTTCTGCTACACCGAGCCTTGAAATTTTTTACTTAGCAAAAGCAGGCCAACTTGGTTATTCGGAACTAAAAGAAAGGGCCAATCCGCACGCCACTCTTCCCACTGTGGAAATCACAGAGAAAAAAGAGGATAGTGAACTTCTTTCAGGAGATTTACAATTTAAAGTGGCAGACCGTTTGAAAAAGGAAGAACAAACCATCATCCTTCTCAATCGCCGGGGGTATAATCCTTTTATTTATTCTACAACCACAAAAGAATTCATCCATTGTCCAAAATGTACCGCCACACTTTGTTATCACTCAGATAAAACCGTTCGTTGTCACCTTTGCGGGTATAAATCGACTTTTAGTAACTTAAAACAAATTCATGGAGATGATTTGGATTTGTTTGGTGCAGGAACTCAAAAATTAGAAGAGTATTTACTTTCTCATTTTCCAAAAGCAAGGATCGAACGTTTGGACCAAGACAGTTCCAAAAATAAAGAAGTCACTCGTGACGTACTGGAAAAGTTAGGGGAAGGAAATTTAGATATCCTAACAGGAACCCAAATGATTGCCAAAGGTCTTGATTATGCCAATGTCACTCTTGTGGGAATATTAAATGCCAATCATGGATTAGGGGTTCCTGACTTTCGTAGTAGCGAAAGAACCTATTCTCTGATTTCGCAGGTAGCAGGAAGGGCTGGCCGGGGTGAAAAAAAAGGGGAAGTCCTCATCCAATCCAATGATCCCGAACATCCAGTACTTAAGATGGCGATGGAACAAAACTATCCTGCTTTTTTTGATTGGGAGTTAACATTTCGAAGAGATTTGTTTTATCCACCTTTTTCTCGTTTGGCGAGACTCGTTTTTAGGTCTAAATATGAAGAAGTTGCTAACAAACAATCTGTGGTTTATGCGGAAACTTTAAAAGAAAATATGGATGCATCTGTTACCCTTCTTGGGCCAAGCCAATGTCCGTTTTACAAAATCGATAATAATTTTCGTTATCATATTCTTTTAAAATCAAAATCCATCACTAGCTTACGAAATCTTTTACGCGAAACAAAATCAAAGTTTAACGTTGATTCCAAATGTTATATTGAATATGATTTGGATCCCTTAGAACTTGTTTAATAGGAAACATTATGAAACTTTCAATTGGATACTTTGGATCCCCGGATCACTCGAAAGAATTACTATCTATCTTACTGGATGTCGGAATCCAAGTGGATTTTGTTGTGACCAATATTGACAAACCGGTGGGAAGAAAACAAATCATCACACCCACACCTGTAAAGGAACTGGCCATTGCCAAGGGAATTCCTGTCATCCAATCTCCGAAACTAAGGACCGATGAAGAGGCACAAAAACAGATTTTGTCCTATGGTTCCCCCGTTCATATTGTTTATGCTTACGGATCGATTGTTCCAGAAAATGTTTTCCAAGATCCAAAATTCGGAAGTATCAATCTCCACGGAAGTTTATTACCGAAGTATCGGGGGGCCTCTCCCGTCCAAAGTTTCCTTTTAAGTGGGGAGGAAGAGTCCGGATTTACGATCCAGTTTTTAGCTAAGGAAGTGGATTCGGGAGATATCATTTCCCAAAAATCTTGGAAGGTGGGAACATCAGAAACCACGGCTTCTCTTCTGCAGGCCATCACGAAGGAAGGGGGAAAGGAGCTCATTCGGCTTTTAAGGGAACTGGAATCTACGGGAACCGCTTGGACTTCGACGCCGCAGAATGCCAATGAGGCCACTCACTGCAAAAAAATCACAGCAAACGACCGTCCCATCCAATGGTCGGAACCTGCCAAAAACATCCACAACCGCATTCGTGCCTTGTATCCAGATCCCTTGGCTGTGACCGACTTTCGAGGCAAAAAACTGATTCTTATTTCTTCTTTTCTTTTGGATTCCGAAAGTGAGCCGATTCCCATTCCGGAGGGCCTCAGACCGGGTTCCTTTTTCCTATACCAGAAAAAAAGGCTTTTCTGTCTCTGTGGAGACGGAAACCTGCTTGGTATAGATACCTTACAACCCGAAGGGAAAAAACCCATGAAAGGATTTGAGTTTTTTAATGGGGCGCGGGTTTTAGCCGGAGAATCATTTACGTGAAAGAAAAGTTTCTAAAAATCCTACCTTACAGTGGTTATGTTCTATTTGTTAGTTTGGGACTCCTTGTTTTTTTTGTCGCAGCCTTTCTTGTGGTCGTAGTTCGAACCAAAGAAGAACAAAAGGTAATGATGCCTTATGTGATTGGCAAAAACTACATCGAGGTTCATAACGAATTACAAAGACTCCAACTCAAAGTCCGTTTAGAAACCCAAAGAATCCCTGAAAAAACAGATGGGATCATTCTTGCTCAATCCATTGATCCCGGTAAGGAAGTCGAAGCTGGATCCAAACTTTATCTGACAGTGAATATTGGATTTGATCGGGTGACCATTCCCGATGTCAAAGGACAAGATCTAAAACGTGCCAAAGCCATTTTAGAAAAGGTACTTTCTGGAGAAGTGTATGTCCCTTTACAAATTGGTGGGATCACCTATGTGCCTGCTGTGGGTGATGAACCCGCTGATACGATCATTGACCAAATTCCTGCTCCTGGAAAAGAAACTCATTCCGGAGAAAAAATTTACCTACTTGTTACAGAACCAAATATAGAAAAAAAATCCACCCAATCGGCAAATGAACCATTGGATTCCACAAAATTTGTGGGAACTCCTGTTCCTTTTTTAGTCGATTTTTTACAAAGAAAGAAAATCCCTTATCGAATTAAAGAAGCCACCAAACCAGAGTTTCGTGAAGAACATGGTCTTACTTCTACCTTTGAATTAAAACCTACCGGTGCGGAAGTGGGTGCTTTCTTTTTGAAACCTTCTGAAACTTTTGTTCAAGATTATGAATTTTTGGAATATGAAGTGGATGATGATGATCTTTACTCAGCAAAAATCACTTATACAAAACCTGGGGATGATACAGAAATCGAAAAAGAAATTTTCACCAACCAAAAACTAAATGAAGATGAACCAGTTCGATTTCTCATCCATCGAGCCGGGAATGTAAAGGTTACACTTTTCGGTAAAGAAACCGGTGTGGCCAAGGTTTGGAAATTAAAGGGAACTTATTAATATGAAAATTTCAGCATCGATCCTTGCTGCAAAACTTACGGGACTCTCAGCGGAGCTTCCGACTTACAAACAAGAAAATATCGACCTCATTCACATTGATGTGATGGACGGAAACTTTGTCCCGCAAATCTCTTTTGGGGAAGCCTTTACAAAAGAAGTCAAATCACATACCCAAATTCCTTTGGATGTACATTTGATGGTGAGTAACCCAGAACTCCACGTTCCCAAATACTTTGAGCTCAATCCTTATTGTATCACTTTCCATATTGAAACCACAAACTTCTCTGTAAGACTAGCAGAAGAGATCCGAAAAGCAGGAATCAAAGTGGGGGTCTCTCTCAATCCCCAAACTCCACCGGAATCCATATCCCAAATCCTTCCGTATTTGGATCTTGTTTTACTCATGACTGTGGACCCTGGATTTTACGGGCAGTCCTTTGTAAAATCAGGATTTGAAAAGATCGCAGCAGTGCGTAAACTCACGAAACCCTATAATATCGAACTAGAAGTGGATGGGGGAGTAAATGAATCCAATATAGAGGAGCTTGCCAAACTCGGTGTGGACATTACGGTAGTGGGATCTGGTCTCTATAAAACAGGAGATCCGAACGCACAGGGCAAAAAATTAAAAGAACTCGCTGCAAGTGCTAGAACTCGCTCTTGACAGATCGTCCTTATTTAAAAAACTCGCTATAAAAGGGGTATTTTTCCTTGGTTAAATTAAGATTACAAAGAACGGGAACAAAAGCAGACCCGCACTATCGCATTGTAGCAGCAGACATCCGTGCTCCACGTGACGGAAAGTTCATTGAAGCGATTGGACATTTTCATCCATCTACTTCTTCTGTGAAAAAAGCAACTTTCAACGAAGAAAAAACTCTTTCTTGGTTAAAAAAAGGTGCTCAACCTACTGATACAGTTCTTGCTCTTTTGAAAAAAGACGACGTTTGGTCAAAATTCAAAGGTTAATTGATACATGGAATCCTTAGTTCGTTATATCGTTACATCTCTCGTTGACCAACCAGAACAAGTGGCTGTCAACCAAGTCCCCGGAGAGGAAGAAACAGTGATCGAACTTCGGGTAGCACCAAAAGACCTAGGGAAGGTGATCGGAAAAAACGGAAGGATTGCAAAATCTTTACGTACTGTTTTACAAGCAGCCGGAACCAAACAAGGCAAAAACTATACTTTAGAAATTGTCGACTAAACCAAGTTTAGTGAAAGTGGGGGTCATTGGATCCTCACATGGAATCAAAGGGTTCATCAAAGTTTTCACTGAAGGTGATACCTTAAATTCCGTCAAACCACCGTTTACCTGTACCGTCGAAGACCCTCGGGGAAATCAGTCTACCATCCAAATTGAGGAAATCAAACCTAACGGAAATCATTTCCTAGTCAAACTAAAAGGTTTTGAAACTCCGGAAACTGTCATCAAATACCGTGGATTCTCTTTATTATGGAAAAGGGAAGATTTACCGAAACCCACCGAAGGCGAAATTTACACCGAAGATTTAGTCGGCCTTCTTGCCATTTCCAAAGAAACGAGCCAATCGCTGCATTATGTTGTGACCCAAGTCATAGACAACCCAGCGCATCCTATTTTAGAACTAAAACCAAAATCAGGCGAAGGCGAAACAATCCTCATTCCTTTTCTCAACCGGTTTGTCGGTGATTGGAATTTAGAATCCAAAACCTTAGAAATCATTCATTGGGAGCAGTGGTTTGAAGTTTAATTTCATCACTCTTTTCCCAGAAAAAATTACCTCTTACTTTGATACAGGAATTCCAGGCAAAGCCGTAAAACAAGGGGTTGTGGAAATCAATACTGTCCACCTCCGTGACTTTGCGGATAACAAACACCAAAAGGTAGATGATACTATTTATGGTGGTGGACCAGGGATGCTTTTGCAAGTGGGACCCATTTACAGGGCTTTAGAATCTCTCGGAGAAAATAAAGGGAAGGTCATCCTCCTCAGTCCTTCAGGGGAACTGTTTAACCAGACTTTGGCCCGAGAGATTTTCGAATCTTCTGAGACTTTCACTTTGATTTCTGGATATTACGAAGGGGTCGACCATCGTGTCACGGAGCATTTAATTGACAGGGAAGTGGCCATTGGAAACTATGTTATTTCATCGGGGGATTTAGCTGCTCTCGTTGTTGCTGATTGCCTATCTCGGTTTGTTCCGGGATTTTTAGGAAAAGAAGAAAGCCTTCTCGAAGAATCGCACAATGAAACAGAAGAATTAGAATACCCTCAGTATACAAAACCCTATGATTTTATGGGTTGGACCGTTCCTGATGTGCTCCTCGGTGGACATCATGAAGAGATCCGGAAATGGCGGCAAAAAAACCGCAAAACAAGAAATCATTCTTAGAGGAAGCCATGAATCAGATTCTAGAAACAGCACTCGCAGGCGAAGCAAAGAACGAACTTAATTTCGAAATTGGTGATACTGTAAAAGTTCACTACAAAATCGTTGAATCTGGAAAAGAACGTGTTCAGGTTTACGAAGGTATTGTGATCTCCATTGCGAACAAATCACAAAGTAAAACCTTTACTGTAAGACGTGTGTCTTATGATATCGGAGTGGAAAGAATTTTCCCACTTCATAGCCCGCGCATTGCAAAGATTGAACTCGTTCGTAAAGGATCTGTTCGTCGTGCGAAACTTTTCTATCTCCGTGATAAAAAAGGAAAAGCAGGACGTATCAAAGAAAGAAAAGGCGGACAAGCGATTGTTGCCAAAGACAAAAAGAGACAGGATGAGGCTTCTAAAGCCGCTCTTGCACAAGCAAAAGCTGCAGAAGCACCTAGCGCATAATTTCTCTTGAAACGGTCGTCACTCGGCCGTTCTTTCCTGAATTCCAAATCCCACACCTGACCTGCTATTCTCTAGATGAAGCAGGTCGTGGTACGCTTGCTGGCCCCGTCTCTGTGGGTTGTGTTTCCTTTGATCTCCCTACCTTAGAGAAAATCAAAAATGGCGAAATCCTAAAAGGGCTTCGCGATTCTAAAAAAATTCCCGAACCCAAACGTCTGGAACTTAGAACAGAAATCCTAAAGTATGTAACATACTTTCGTGTGACGTTTGTTAGTGCCAAATTCATTGATAAGTTTAATATCAACCAAGCCATTTTTTATGGGATGAACCGCTGTTTGCCGACAAACCCACAACCATTTGAATCCAAAACTACTGCGCATGAAAAATTACATTTGTCCAATTCTACTTACGATGGAGAGGCAAATCGCAATGAAGACAAATGGTTAAATACTAAGGCTTATCTCCTCGCTGATGGAAATTATAAACTAAAAATTACTAAACCTATAGAAGGTTATTTCTCTCTTCCCAAAGGGGATGATTTAATTCCTTCTATTTCTGCGGCCTCCATCCTTGCCAAAACCTATAGAGATGAATATATGGAAAAAATGGACTTAAAATACCCAGGTTATGGGTTTGCCAAACACAAAGGATACGGAACCGAAGAACATAGGGAGGCTCTTTTGAAACTTGGAATTTCTCCGATCCACAGGTTGAGTTTTTGTAAATTTCTCCGAAGAGAAGGGAGTGAGCCCTCTCTTTTCTAATTTCCATTCTCTCCCGCAAATTTTTTCTTTGGGAAAATTGACCCACCAGAGTAAGGATCACTTTTTCTCAAAAGAAACCAACAAATCCGGACAAGGGTTACTCCCTTTGGAAGGAAGTTATCCCAAGTCCAAAATAAGTGCCACACAAACAAACGATGGAAACCGTATGATTTCTCTTCTGGCAAAAGGTTCCGATCCGGAACTGCAAACCAATATAAGGAAAGTGGAAAATCGTTTTCGATGGTCTCAGTGGATCTCTACCCAATCTGAATCGAAAACATTTGAGGTTTCTGAATTAAAACCCATTTGGAATTACCTATTGGGGGAAACTGGATTTACCGATCTTCTTTCATTTTTGGATCCAGAGGCAAATGAATTTTTACAAATGGTGGTAGAACCGAAAAACAAAGGTTTGGTTCTCTATGTGTTTTGGGAATCCAAGGAGACTGGAGCCATGGGAATTCAGTTTCATTATGATCCTGAAAAAGAGAAACCGGTAATTGTTCATATCACAACAGAAACTTCCCTCGAAAACGAGAGTATTCGCAAATCATTATTAGGTCTTGTTCGGGACTTTCCCCAAATACAATCGGTGCAAATCGAAACCTGGAATGAAGACGCATTTAACGGAGATTACAGATGAAACAAAAGATGGCAGCTCTTGCCTATGATCCAACCCGGAATGTGGCACCGAAACTTGTGGCTAAGGCAGAGGGGAGGTTTGCTGAAAATTTGATTCGGCTTGCCAAAGAGTCGGGAGTTTTAGTCATTCGAGATGAAATGATGATACAAACCTTAGATCATCTCCCTAATGGAAAAGAAATTCCCAGGGAATTGTATGAAGCCGTAGCTTCAGTGTTTCGAATCCTTGTTTTAGAGAGACAAAAGAAAAACAATTGATGTTTCTACGCTTCTTACTAGGATTTACGCAATTATGCGGAAAATCTCCATACGTGACTTAGAACCTGGATCCAAGTTCACAAAGTCAATTTATTTGGATAAAGATACTGTTTTTGTTGGTGCCGACCAACCGATCACACAACAAGACTTAGACCGTTTGGTCCAATTTGGAATCACCTTTGTTTTAACCGATGGAGAAAAGGTTACGGCCGATGGACAGGATAAAACTTCTGCAGGGGCCGGGCCTGGTTACTTCGATACCAACTTACCTTTTTACCAAGATGATGAAAACTCCACTCGCTATAAATATCTATTGGAAAAAGCCAATACCGCTAAGGTCGAGTTTAACGCTGTATTTAAAGATTGTTTTGATTTAGTTCAAAAAACTTATCGTTCTGCATCTGAGGGTCGTTATACGGAAATTAGGGAATTTAGAGAAATTGCGGAACGTATCGCAGACCATACAAAAGCAAACTCCCAAATTTCCATTTTACTTTTATCCCATTCTCATTCAGGTTATTATTTATACACTCATATTTGTTATGCGACATTTTTTTCAGTGATGCTTGGAAACTTTTTAGAGTTTTCCAGACCCAAACTGATCGATTTGGCCTTGGCTTCACTTTTTGCCGACATTGGTATGGTAACAGTACCTGAAGAAGTATCCGAGAAAAAAGGTGCCCTTTCTGAATTAGATTTAAAAACTATCAAACGCCATCCTGTGACTGGTTACCAAATTCTCACCCAAAGGTTAAAATTAAAAAACTCACTCGCCATTGTTGCTCTCCAACACCATGAAGCGGTGGACGGATCCGGGTATCCGCAGCGAATTCTTGCCAACCAAATTGAAGAACTCACCAAAGTGTTTATGATCGGTGACCAATTTGCTGCCATGATCCATCCAAGACCGTACAGACAGGCTGTGTTACCTTATGAAGCAATGAAGATTATGATCAGTGAAAACGTGAACCGTTTTGATTTAAAAATGGTTAGGTTATTCTTAAATAAACTTTCTATGTTTCCTGTGGGGTCCGGTGTGGTTCTTTCTGACCTAAGAATGGGTATGGTCATTGAATCAAATAAAGACAAACCACTTCGTCCCGTTATTCGAGTCACAAAAGATGCTGAAGGAAAACGCCTCAAACATCTAGAATTTGTGGATCTCATGAAAGACCTCAATCTCTACATCCAACAAGCAATTCCATTTTCACAGATTTACTGATCCTTTCTCATTTGGAGATCTGCGATATGCGGAAAAAAACGGATCTAGGTCGGTCGGGAGAAGATTTGGCAGCGGAATTTTTGGATTCATTGGGTCATACCATCCTCTTTCGTAATTTCAGAAAATCATTTGGGGAATTAGACATAATTAGCCTCGAGAACGATTCACTTCATTGTTCTGAAGTGAAAACATGGGACATGCGCAGTGGATTTCATCCTTTAGAATGTTTTCATGAGACAAAACGCAAAAGAATGCGGAAGGTATATTACTATTTACTAAAAGAAGTTCCTGCCTTTTGCCACCTAACACCTTCGTTTAATTTGATCCATATCACTGAAAAAAAGGAAGTTCGTTTTTATTCGTCAATCTTCTAAAATACTTCATCAAGGGATTTTTGTACTGGGCCGATTGGTTTTGTATCCCTAAAGGGAAAACGCTCTCAAGGATGAGGGTTTGATTGTTACAAGGAAGTAACCGTATGAGTCAATTTAGTATTTTTGGGAATTTGGCAGAAACCGACGAATTTGGTCCAGATCCGGTTTTACTCCGGAAAAGGGGAATGGCCTCAACCGTTCAGAAAAAATTCGAAAATTACAAAAAAAAGATCGATGATCCAGCTTACATGGATTATGCGATTAATAAAATCGCGATGGAGATTTCGCATTTTATTTCGAAGTAATTACCCTAGGCTATAAATCCACTGGTAACCTATACAATATTCAACAGCCTCCCAGATATGTGCTTCCTTGGTTCGGGAGGATAAATCCCAATCGGCAATGGTCCTTGCAAGAGAAATGATTTGTTTTTTCTTTCGTAAGGACAGTTGTTTGGTTCGGTTTTCTGTGTCTAAAATTTTTTGAATTTTGATTTCTTCATCCTCAGGACTTTTTCTAGTTTTCTGAAAGGTTACACGCTCTAGTAGAATCTTTTTCATTTTATGTTCTTCTAATTGAATACAACGATCATTTGTCGTTTCGAATAACGTTTGAAAGATGGTAATTCGATCTAAAAAAGCTCCGCTAATTTTTTGTAAATACAAACGAATCTTTTGCAAAGAACAATGGCAGGTATGGTGACTATGGTAGTTTCCGCAAGGGCAGGGGTTTGCGGAGAGCATTAAGGTGAAATCCGTTTTTAATTTAGTTTTTTCGTTCATCCTAACAATTTCTAAATAGGAATCTTCCATAGGCATTCGTAAACTTTCCAAAATTCGATCTTTAAATTCTAAGGCTTCATCTAAATAAAGAATTCCACCATAAGCTTTGGATATCTCACCAGGTTGGAAAGGTAAACCGCCTCCTACAAGTCCTACTTCTGTTGCGGAATGGTGTGGGGCGCGAAAAGGGCGATTGCGACTGGGAATTTCAAAGTCTCCTGCGGAAGTCCAAATGCCTTGCTCGTTTGGATCTCTCGTTTCTTTCGGAGGAAGTAAAGATTCTAGCATTCTATGCAACATGGTTTTTCCAGAACCAGGACTTCCGAGGAGTAGGCTATGGTGTCTGCCAAGAACAGCATACAGAAGACCTTGAAAGGTTTTCATTTGGTAAGGGTCTAAAAAAACTTTTTCCCAGGTTTTCGATTCAGAAACGGGAGGGGGTATCTCTTGGTTGTGAGGGGAAGACTGGCCTAGATATCTAAGGCCTTCTAAATGGTCCAAAAAATAATATTGGCCTTCCGGCAGGGTTTCTTTTCGTAAAGAAGTGGGAAGACAAAAAGCAACAGTTTGGTTGTCCCGGTTTTGCCAGAGATAAGGGAGAAGTTCCTGGCCTCCGAGGACCGATCCATCCAAACCAAGTCCACCTAAAAAAAAGATACGTCCCTCTGGGATTTTGATTTGTTCTGTTGCTTCTAAGATTCCCACGGCAATGGCCAGATCCAAACAAACCATCCGTTTGGGGATATGGGTGGGTTTTAAATTGATAATGATAGTTTCTAGTGGGAATAGGTAGCCAGATGCCTCTAAAGCCAAACGGATGCGGTCTCTGGACTCTTTTGTGAGTGAAGTGGCACAACCTAAAATTTGGAAATTCGGGAGACCTCTTCGGATTCCGACTTCTACCTGGATTTCTTTGGTTCCATTCCATTCGTATAACAGACTGCCAACTTCAGCTCGTTTGGGACTCACAAACCAATAGGGGTATGTTTCTTATCTTTTGGGCCAAAAAATAAAAAAGACTTTTCATAATTGAGGCATCATGGTGACTTTTCCTCAGAGTTTGCTTTGAATTGTAGTGTCATTCGTGTAATTCCCCTCGTCCTTCTCCTTGTGTTCAGCCATTGTTCCCAAAGGTTGATTAAAAAGGAAAGATTAAGGGAAATCAATGAATACTATGATGGAAAAACCTATTCCTTACAAGAAGAGATCAAGTTCTCGGAAACAGAAGTTTGGAAGAAAGGGACCTTGGTGAAGATTTATATCGAATCCACCCCCTCACTTTTGAAATTGAAGGTGTATCCAATCGCCGAGTCTAGAGAATCTTCTGTGGGAAAATTGGCTGCCTATATCATCAATGATGATGTGAAAAAAAAGCAGTATGACCTGGAAGATGTCGAAGAGTGGGTTTCGAAAAAATTCACTCTGGTTGAAACCGGTGTTAAAAAAACAAAGAAATAAAGGTTTGGGAAGTCTCCATTGTTGCAAGTTTTTCGTTTTCATTCTTTCTTTGTTTCTAGTTCAAGATTTCTCCCCCTAATTCCCGATATTTTATCTGTGAAGATCCTTCGGTTGGTAATCATTTCCCTTTTAGCCCTTTCTACAACTGGGCTTTTGGCCAACCCATTCCAAAAAATTCATTCCGAAATTAATGAGTCCATTCCAGGAAATGAATCTGCCATGTTTCGTCTTTTTGGTTCCCAATCCCAAGAATCAGAAATTCATAAACTTTTTTCCGTGGGTGTCAACCCGTCTGGTGAAGAGGAAGAGGTGGAACTGGCTTCTTTGGATCTACCCAAATACATAGATGTATCGCCAGTTGTGAGTAACACCGTCGTCCATGAATCTGGTATCATCATCAAAAAATACGCAGTCCAAAAAAAAGACAATCTATCAAAGATTGCACGATCCTTTTCTATTGAGTTGGCAAAACTTAAAAAACATAACGGACTCACTAGTGACCAGTTGAAGATTGGCCAAGTTTTGGAAGTTCCTGTCCAAGTGAAAAATGCATCCTCTTCTCGAGTCGTTTTAAAAAAGATTTTCATTATGCCCGTTCCACAAAGCCGAGTCACATCTCGTTATGGAAGACGTGTAGATCCTTTTAATAAATACAATCGTGTGTATCATACGGGACTTGATCTTGCCGCTAAAGTGGGAGCACCAGTTCTCTCGGCAGCAGATGGGGAAGTTGTATTTACTGGTCGCAATGGGGGATATGGAAACTCCGTTACGATCCAACACAAAAATGGTTATAAAACAGTTTACGCCCACTGTTCTCAGATTTTAGTTGAGGTTGGGGAAACGGTGAAGATGGGTCGTGTGGTTGCCCTTGTCGGAAGGACAGGAACAGCAACAGGAGCACATCTGCATTTTGAAGTGTTTCGAAACGGGAAGATTATGAATCCCGAGTCGGCTCTTAGCATCACGGAAAAACAAGTCACTAGGCTCCCTAAATCTGAAGTAGCTGGAATGTAATCGGAGCCGACCTCCGGTTTGTGGGGAGCATGAATTTAATCCTTCAAAGAATCCAATCGAGTCAGTTTTTGACATTGATTCCGGCGGTTTTACTTTTTTCCTTTTCTCTTGCCTATCTTTTAAAGTTGGTTTTGCTTCTTTTGTTTTCTACAGAAACAGGAATTAGTGTCGCGGGTGCCAAACCCAAACAAATGCGCCAAGAAGTGATTTTGGCTGTGAGTACCTATGAAGATATAGTCACAGGAAACCTCATTCGGGGCCAAGTATTCGATCCTAATGATGCCACCAAACGCGGGGCAGATGGCACACCCCTTGATCCTGAAATTGCTCAGGACAATGGAGACGATGACCAAATGCTTATCACAGGGACTTTGTCTGGCCATTGGTCCTTTGCTCGTGTTACCATCCGCGAAAAACAAAACAATGATTCCGAAGAATATGGAACAGGGGAGATGGTCGGTGGCTATAAAGTCCAGGCCATTGAACAGCATTATGTGGTATTGAAAAAAGGTGGTTTAAGCCTTCGAGTCAATATCGGGGAAACTCCCGCACAAGCCAAAGAACGAATTCGACCAAAAGATGCAGCAGCTGTTGCCAATTTGGGACCCTCTAGCCAAACCGTCCAAAAAGTTCTTTCCCGTGAGGACGTGAATCGCAAACTCAAAGATCCGAATACTATCTATAAAAATGCAAGGTTTGGCCCACATTTGGTAGACGGAAAGATCGAGGGTTACAAGATCTATCAGGTGGCAAAAGACCATGTCTTTTATGCTCTCGGTGCACGCGGTGGCGATATCATCAGAAGGGTAAATGGAATGCCACTCAACGAAACAGAGAAAATGTTGGAAATTTGGGGATCGATCAAACAGGCCCCGAAAATTACAGTGGATTTAGAAAGACAAGGCAAAATAATCACATATGAATTTATCATTCGGAATTAAAATGAGAAATCGTCTTCCTTTAGTAGTACTTAGTATTTGCCTTTATGTATTTGCGACACCTGGTTTTTCTCAAGAAAAAGGAAAACCAAAGGCCAAAGCGACGTCGCCAGAGCCCGCCAGTTTTACCGCAGATTGGAGAGATACAGAACTCAAAGACTTTTTAATGGGGATGAGTGCCATCATCAAAAGAAACATTTTGATTGATGATGCGGTAAAAGGAAAAAAGATAACGATCATCTCTCAAAAACGAGTGAAAATCGATGATGCTTACGGGTTTATGAAATCCGTTTTAGAAACGCAAGGGTTTGGTCTGATTGAAGAAAATGATCTGATCAAAGTGGTAAAAATAAAAGATGCTCTTGCAAAGTCTCCCATTGTTCGTATAGGAAAAGACCCTGTTTCCGAATCTGAAGTTTCTCTCAACAAAACCATCACTCAAATCGTTCCTTTAGAATATTCGAATGCTGCTGAACTCGAACCCATTCTTAAAAGAGTCACATCTCCAGATACTGATATCATCATTCCTAAAAACCAAAATACTTTGATCTTTTCAGGTTCAACCTCTGATATTAACAAATTACTGAAGTTAGTTGATAATTTGGATGTACGAGTGGATGGCCCAGGATCCATTTCCTCTGCAGGTGATATTCATATTTATACTTTAGAATACAATGAAGCAGAAAAGTTGGCGGCCATTTTGGTAAAATTAGATATGCCGGATGCACCAACAGCGCCGACACAAAGTGGACAACCAGGAGAACCTGGCCCAGATGGAAAACCAAATCCTCCTCCACAACCGGTAGCCCAAGCGCAAAAAATTCCTGGCAAACAAGATAAAATCAAAGCAGTTGCCCATAAAGAATCTAACTCACTGATTGTCACAGCTTCTCCCCAGGAATGGGAAGAAATTAAAAAAATCATAAAAATTCTGGATACACCCAGAAAACAAGTGTTACTGGAAGTGCTGATTGTTGAGCTAAGTTCCACTGACCTTAACGATTTTGGTATCGATTGGCGTTACCAAGAACTTGCGTATGGACAGTTTAACACAGGTCTTGCGGCACAAGGGGGGGTCATCGATAAAAATGGTCGACCCACTAACGTAAATACTTTGTCAGGTTTCTCTCTTGGATTCATACGTCGTGGGGGACAACAAATCATTGGTATTTTAAATGCGAACTCGACCAATGAGAATTTTAACGTATTGTCAGCACCTCAGATTTTGACTTTGGACAACCAAGAAGCAGAGATCAACGTGGGTCAAGATGTTCCTGTGCGAACTCAAAACCGTAACGCTGGTCTCGGTGGTGACAATGCGGTCACTGTGGCAAACTTTGAATACCGTCCTACAGGAATTAAACTAAAGTTCACCCCACATATCAATAAAAACAATCGTATCACTTTAGATCTTTACCAAGAGATCAAAAACGTAGCAGGGATTTCTTCGGAAGCAACAGGGGGAAACCCAACCTTTAACAAACGAGATATTAAAACTACGATCGTTGTGGATAATATCCAGACCATCGTGATTGGGGGATTACTTTCCAATGACAAACAAAAGAAAGTGCAAAAGATCCCAATTTTAGGGGAGATTCCGTTACTAGGAACACTATTCCGAAGGACTACGAATCAAAACCGAAAAACCAATTTAATGGTATTTTTAACACCGCATATTCTAGACGACCGTGATAAATCGGATCGTATTACCATCCAAAAGAAAAATGAACAAGAAAGGATGGTCGACGAACGAGAAAAGAAACTACGATGAGAAAGAGTTTAGGCCAAATCCTTTTAGAAGATGGGATCCTTACCATTAAGGATCTTGAAGATATTTCCAAACAACAGGAAAAAACAAATCTTCCCATCACTCATATCATCCAAAAAAAAGGTCTCGCTTCCGAAACTGATATTTTAAAAGCACTTGCAAAACTCCACCGTATGGAGTTTATCGACAAACTAGAGTTTGTTGGTAACGAAGATGTATTTGGCAAAATTCCCTTAAAACTTGTCCAACGCTCTAAAATTGTACCAGTTTCAGTCAAAGGCAAAAAGGTGGTAGTTGCCACTTGTGATCCGACAGATCTTCATCCAATGGATGATATGAGATCCTTCCTAAAAGGATACGAAATCCAGTTCGTTCTTGCCACCGAAAACGAAATTATGAGAATCATCCATTCTCAATTCGACAAAACTACTGCCGAAGCCAAAGAGATGATGGATGAGATGGATGGAAGTTTTGGGGATCTCTCCGATGCTTTTGAGTCCGATGCACTAGATTTATCCAATGAAGCTCCCATCATCAAGATGGTGAATGTAATTTTGTCACAGGCAGTATCGGAAAGAGCCTCCGATATTCACGTGGAACCCTTTGAAAAATCCGTTGTGGTTCGTTATCGTGTAGATGGGGTTTTACAAAAAGTTCTCAGTCCACCTAAGTCTTATTTGGCGGGTATTTCTACACGTATCAAAATCATGTCGAATTTAAATATTGCGGAAAACCGTTTGCCGCAAGATGGACGGATTAAACTTCGGTTAGCTGGGAAAGATGTGGATGTTCGGGTTTCTATCATCCCTTGTCAGTTTGGAGAACGTATTGTAATGCGTATTCTAAACAAAACAGACCAAAAGTATTCCATTGAAACTATGGGTTTTAATAAAGAAATCCTAAATGATTTTAAACATTTAATCTATAAACCTTATGGAATTATTTTGGTAACAGGTCCCACAGGTTCTGGTAAATCAACGACACTCTATTCTGCACTTTCTGAAATTAATACCGAAGAACGAAATATCATTACTTGCGAAGATCCGGTGGAATACCAAATGGATGGAATTTCCCAGATGCAAATGAATGAAAAAATTGGGCTTACCTTTGCTGCTGGTTTACGTTCGATCCTTCGTCAAGATCCGGATGTTGTGATGGTGGGGGAGATCCGTGATGAGGAAACGGCAAGGATTGCCATCCAAGCTTCCCTTACAGGTCACTTAGTGTTTTCCACCTTACACACCAACGATGCTTCATCGGCTGTCACAAGGCTTGTGGATATGGGGATTGAACCATATCTCATCACAAGTTCTGTGTTAGGTTTTATGGCCCAAAGACTTGTTCGGGTCATTTGTAAGGATTGTAAAACATCATACAAACCAACCGATAAAGACCTAGCCGGTCTTGGAATCCAAAGAAAAGAATTAAAAAATGGTGTTTTATACAGGGGAAAGGGTTGTGCTTCTTGTCTAAATTCCGGATACAAAGGCCGAACTGGTTTGTATGAACTTCTCACCATGAACGATGAAATCAAACGTGCCATTTTGCAAGGGGCAGATGCCAATCGAATTAAAGAAATCGCTTTGAAAAATGGTCTTTCGACTTTGCAGGAATACGGCAAATTTAAGGTGATCGAAGGTGTTACGACTCCAGAAGAGGTCCTTCGGGTTTCTTAATTTTTATGCCACTCTTTACATACGTCGCATTCAATAAAAAGGGCAAAGAAGAAAAAAATATTATCGACGCCCCAAATTTGCAAGCGGCGCGTAACAAACTAAAGGCGAAAGGTCTTTACGTTCGATCAATCCAGGAAGATAGAGAAAAAGAAGAGAGGGAACTATTTCCTTTTTTATCTAAATTATTATATCGGATTCCCAGAAAAGAAGTGGGACTATTTTGTAAACAGTTAGGAACTCTTCTTGGTGCCGGAATTCCTCTAGATAAATGTTTGTTATCGATCATTGACCAAGTAGAGAATATTTACTTCAAAAAAGTTTTGATTGAGATGCGAGCGGACATCACAGAGGGAATGAGTCTTTCTGAGTCCATGAAAAAACATAAAACTGTTTTTCCTGACCAATACCCCAGTTTGATTTCTGTTGGTGAATCGACAGGAAATTACGAAAACACCTTACATCGTTTAGCGGAACTAGAAGAAAAATCCTCTGAATTAAAATCTAAAGTCCAAGTGGCGATGATTTATCCCATGATTATGGGTTTACTTTCACTTGGTGTATCTATCTTCCTACTCGTTGTAGTAATTCCGCAAATTGAACAGTTGTTTGCTTCTTTTGATGCGAAACTTCCTCTACTCACAAGAGCTGTGATATTTTTATCTTATGTTTTAACCAATTATTGGTTTTTTATTTTGGGAGCCCTTGCTGCTGGTTTTCTTGGATTTATGAAATGGAAAAGTTCCGGGGAAGGGAAAAAAACTTGGGATAAATTTCTTTTAAGATTACCCGTGATTGGAACTTTACTTAGAAAAATTTTAGTTTCTAACTTTGCAAGAAACCTATCGATCCTTCTTTTAAACCGAGTGCCACTCATTGTGTCTTTGAATATTGTATCTGATGTTGTGGGCCATACTGTTTTTAAGGAAGAAATTGCCTCTGCCATCGTCAAAATTAAAGAGGGGGGAAAACTTTCTGACTCTTTACAAGGGTCGCAAGTCCTTTCGCAGATGGTTCTTGGGATGCTCAGTGCCGGGGAAGCCTCTGATAAGGTCCCCGAAATGATGAATAAACTCTCGGAAATCTATGAATCCGAGGTGGATACGGCAATAAAATCTTTGACCCAATCATTAGAACCAATGATGATCATTGTAATGGGTGGAATTATTTTTACCATTATGGCGGCGATTATGACGCCAATGTACAAACTAACTCAAGAAATCCAGGGGATGTAGAGTTTATGAAAACTAAAGGGAAACACAGAAAGATTCGTGAGGGATTAACTCTAATTGAGATTACCGTGGTAATGCTCATTTTAGGATCACTTATGGCAATTCTTTACTCCAGTATTGGAAACAGGGGTGAAGGCGAAAAAAAATTGAAGCTGAAAAATGATAGTGCGGTTCTAAAAACTGCATTGGAAAGATATTTAGAAGTGTATGATAAATATCCATCCGAAGAACAAGGTTTACAAGCTTTAATTGAAAAACCGGATGATGATAAAATTGGCGATGATTACGAACCTATTGTTCGTGAAAAAGCAGTTTTAAAGGACCCGTGGAAAACTCCTTACGTATTAAAGTTTGAAGGAGCCGTCCCTCAAATTCTTACATTAGGTGAAGATAAAAAAGAAGGTGGAGAAGGAAAAAATAAAGATTTTAATATCCTTTCACCGGATGATTACCCGGCAGCCTTCCGATAAAATTTCGGTTGTGAAAACCAAACGGAAATTACGCGACGGTCTCACTCTGATTGAGATTGCCGTGGTAATTTCCATCCTTGGTCTGATTATGGTGATTGTCGGAGGATCTCTTCGTAACCTAATCATTCCATCAACAGAAGACATTGCTGTTAAATTACAGGAATCTTTTAAATTCGGATACAACAAAGCTCAGTTAACAAACCAAGCAGTTCTTTTCAAATACGATTTTGAGAAAAGGGAATACCAATTTTTTCTTTTAAAGAGAGAAGAAGGTGGTCTGGAAGAAGAACCAATTTTAAAAAAATCCACACTCCCATTTTATTCCAAAATTGTGAAAGTGCGGGATTTAAATGGAAAACCTAGGTCGGAAGGAAAATTACATATTGTTTTTACCCCGCAAGGTACCACGACCGATTTATTTTTATATGTCGGATCTGATACAGAAATTAAAAGAACCATTCAAATTTACCGGTATGGTGGAAAATTCAAAATCCATAAAACAGAATATTTTCCAGAACCAGAAACAACTCCCATTCAAAAAGTTTCTTATGGCCTCGATGAACGTGATGAACAAGTAGATTCCAATGCAAAACCTCAGTCGAAGTAAACTAAATTCACGAGGATTCACTCTCTTTGAAGTTACAATCGCTATGGCTATGGCTGCGATGGTGATGACTTATACCTATTCTTTGATTGCGGAAGGAATCTCTTATCAGAAAAAAGCAGTTTTGCTGGCGAATGCAGTACACCTTGCCAAAATAAAAATGGCACAAGTGGATTCCTCCACCACTATGCAAACGGATACAACTCGCGGCTCAATTGATGCCTTTCCTGGATATACCTTCGAAACTGAAATTAAAGAAGAAGAAATGGATCTTCTCAAACTTGCTGGCGGACCTAATGCCGATGAACTTCGAAAAAAAGCACCTAAGGATATGTTAGGTGATAAAGACGTTGGATTCAGTGATCTTATGAAAAAAAGAGGTCAGAAAAAAAGTTTTGAGACCGGGGGAGTTCTTAAAGTATTTAGAGTTAAGGTTTCTATCTTTTATATGGATGGGAATAAAAAAGAAACCTATAGTGTGGAAACATTCAGGAGTACAAAATACTAATGACAGCTTTGTGTTTCAACATTGTCGATCAGGGGAAATCAAAATTCCGCAAAGGGTTTACCTTGGTAGAAATCTCCATAGTCGTGATGATTATGGCAGTGATTTTCACGGGAATTTTTTCTGTTTTTTATACGGCCAATAAAATCTCCAAAAAAGGTGCTTCCAATAAAGGTGCCAATAGAAAGGACATTTTATACGCTATGGAGAACATAAGAGGAACTCTTGCCCGTACTTATTTTATCGATAACCAAAAGCGAATTTTATTTGTAGGGAAACAAGACGGTGTGACTGGATCAAGGAATGATCGAGTTGTGTTCGCTACATCGAATCCTAATTCGGAAGAAGAAGGACAAGCTTCTGTCAGGGAAGTTTCTTTTTATTTGCGTAAAATGCCTAATCCAAAAATGGAAGGTTTGTCTTATTTAATTCGCAGGGAAGACGAAATGATCGACACCTTTCCTACGCAAGGTGGCGTGGAACATGTGTTACTTGAAAATGTAAAAAGTTTTCAGATGAAATTTTCGGAACGTGGAGATAAATGGGTAGACGATTGGAATTCTAGGACCGCAAAAAAAATTCCAAGGCTCATTCGATTTGAAATTATATCACTAGTGGGGAATGCCTTTGTTAAATATGAATCGCTTGCGCATCCAGTCATTCTCTTCAAATAAAAAAATAAAAAAGGGATTTATGGTCTATCTGCTTGTGATGGCCATAGGTACCGCTTCTTTATTTACTGCCTCAAAATTCTTTGAAGATGCTGCGACGGAATACCGAGTGGCTCGTTCGCAGGCAGATGGATTTAAGGCACATATGCTTGCCAAAGCAGGGTTTATGGGAGCCGTGGGCGCCTTAAAAAAAATCCCGGAAGAGGTATTATACCAATCGGGTTTGGCGATGGACCCTCCTCCGATTCCGTTAGGGGGTGGTGTGATCTATTACACCATGAGTCCTGAAGATGGCAAAATCAACATTAACTCCCTAGTGAAAATTTATGATGATCAACCGAACCAAAGAACGATAGAGATGGTCACGAGACTTTTTTACCAATTTGGTTTAAAGCGGGAAATGATTTTTCCGATTTTGGATTGGATTGATGAAAACCACCAGGAAACGGGGGGAGGTGCCGAGCAGTATTTCTACAGTAGACTTGTTCCACCTAGAAAAATCAAAAACGCTCCCCTTTATTCCCTCTCAGAACTTCTTAGCGTAAAGGGATTTGATCGTTCTATTGTTTATGAGAGTTTGAAGCCCAAAGATTATGATAAAAATAACTCCAAGGACTTTATGACGGAGGAGGAAAGAGCCCTTCGTTCCGATAAAGATTATGTGCTCTCCAATAATATCACAGCCTATTTGCCTGCGGGTGATTCTTATGATGACCGAATCAATATCAATACGGCACCCTATTTTGTCCTTATCTCCCTTTCTGACTTTATGACCAAACAAGCCGCCATGAAAATTTTGAAACTCAAGTTGCAGAAAGGAGGCTATATTAAAGAATTGAAAGATCTGGAGACCGAACCGGAATTCCAAGTGAAAACTACGGGGGATCTAACTCTGTATAAGGAACTGGCAGGAGAAGGAACCGATGTCTCTGGTGGGCGTATCAAAACCAAAGGCGAAGTGTATAAAATTACAGGGGTTGGAATTATAAAGGATAAAGTGGTTCGTAAGGTTTCTGGGCTTTTTGACCTAACCAACAACCAAATGTTATACTATACTGAAGATTAATTATGTTATCATTTGACCAATACCTAGCTATCGATTATGGTTCCACGTTTCTAAAGGGTGTACTTTTTAAAAAAGTACTCGGGAAAGTTGTGATCCTTCGTACGGAAAGCCTTCCCGTTGTGGAACTTGACGAATCAGAAGGGGACCCCTTCGAATACAATATCATTCGTTTCATTCAAAGTTTTTTTCCGGAAGAAAATAGGTTCCTTCTTAATTTAGGAATCCATAATCTATTTGTTCGTGACCTAACTGTCCCCTTGGTTTCGGAAAAAGCCATTCAGGAAGTTTTGCCCTTTGAAGTCGAAAACCTGGTTCCTTACCCCATGGAAGAATTAGAGGTAATTGGGAAAACTTGGAGGGTCGGTAAAGAAAACTCAGATGTGATTTCTTTTAATGTTCACCATTCGGAACTTCTCCGTGCTTTGAAACCATTTGCTAAGGGTGACCTTTCCTTATCTTGTTTATCTCTTGATTCTTTTGTTTTATCCTCTCTAGTAACAAAGAACTATCCATTGTTAGTTGCCGATAAAACAATATTACAGTTGGATCTGGGCGGCAGATACAGCATTCTTAATGTATTATTCGAGGGCAAACTTCGTCACACCCGACAAATTTATATCGGTGGAGAAGATGTTAGTTTAGAAATAGCTAATTCGCTAAAAATCGAACTAGAAGATGCAAGAGAAATTAAGGAATCTCTTCCATCAGGTTTTCTTTTTGATGACGTAGATAAAGGTGAAGAAACTAAATTTCTTACCAAATTTCATATTTCACAAGTACAATGGAAATCTCTTAGAAAGTTTATATTGGCTAAAATCGAACAACTGATCCATGAAGTAGAAAACAGTATTTTTTCTCTTCCGGAAACGGAAAGGCCAAGTTTGATTCTTCTTTCTGGTGGAGCGAGTTTATACCCAGGGCTTACTGCTTATTTGGAAGAAAAGTTAGGTATCAAAACGGGGCGATATGAATTTTTAGGAATTGCCGATCCAAGTTTTGTAACAGCTGTTGCCACGGGAACTCACTTTGAATCTCGTAACCGCGTCAATTTTTTAGAAACTGGATTTGCGAAAAGAATTCATACCAACAGATTTAAATTATCAGCTTTTAAGCCACATTTAATTCTTGTTAGTATTTCTTTGGTTTTACTTTTAGGTGTGTTTGTCATCGGAATTATTTTAGACAAACGTAAGATTTCTGCTAACAAAAAAGTATTAATAGAAAAGTACAAAAATGGAATTGGTGGGGAACTAGGGGAAGACGACGATCCGCTAGCAGAGGCCAGTAAAAAGTTAAAAGCCGAACGTAAAAAAACGGAAATTTACCGTTTGTTTCTTTCTCAGGAAAGTGTTTTGGATGTTTTGAATGAAGCCACCGAACAGTTTCCTTCTCCAGAAGTTTTGCCTTTCATTTTGGATCAATTTAACTTTGAGGAAAAGGAAATTCAAATTTACGGTCGTGTGAACGAGTTTGGTGAAATTGGTACCATCCAATCAGCACTCGAAAAGTCTGAAAAATTTACCAATATACAAATTCAAAACAAAAGACTGATCACCGGGGTCAATAAATTCAAAGTTAGCTTTAAAATCAAAATGGATGTTGTGACTCCAAAGGATGAACCATAATGTTTGATCGTTTGAATGAGAGAGAACGTGTCTTAGTCATAGGTTTAGTTAGCTTTGTGGCACTTCTTGGGATTTATACTATTATTACTCTTTTTTCTGATTTAAGAAATAGTCTTACGGAAGAAATTTTTGAAACTAGATCCCAAGCAACAGAACTAGATCGCATCATTCGTGAGTATAATTATTTACGTGGATTACAATCGGGCGGAAGTGAAGAAGATGTGAGTGTGATGTATTCGAAACTGGATCAAATTTTAGTTCGATACAACCTCAAAGATAAAGTCCAAACCATGAAGGATACAAGTAATGTCATCCAAAAGGACTATAATAAAATTACAATTGATGTATCCTTTCGATCAGTGCTCTTGCAAGATGTAATTAAACTTGTTTACGATATCGAAAAAAACAAACAAATCCAAGCAAAAGTAGACTTACTAAGTTTTCGAAAACCATTTGCTGAAAAAGAAATTTACGATGTGAATCTAAAAGTTTCTTCGTATAGCCGATTGACCAAAGGGAAATAATATGCCAAAAGAAGAAGAGTTGGAAGAAGATTTCCTCACAGAAGAAGATAATGAAATTCAAGAAAGTCTTCTAGAAGACGATGATGATTTGTTTGATGAGGATGGTGACGAAGAACATTCTAAAGTAAACCGCAAACAAGTGTTAACTTTGGTGGGGATTGCCTTTGTTTCTTTTCTAGTATTTACTTTATTTATTTTTCCTTTAAATGAAATAGTGCGTTCTATACTCATCAAAACGGGGAAAGAAACTGGAATTTTTTTGGATGCCAAAGAGATTCATTTTCCTGTGATCGGACGTAAGTCTTTTGATAGTTTTATTGCTAGTTTTCCTTCGGGAACTTCGGTCAAAGCAGAGGAAATCAGTTTAGGTGTTTCTCTACTTGGGCTTCTTCAGTCAAAATTAGAAGGTGATGCCAATATTGGTTATTTTAGTTTTGAAGGGAGTGAATGGGCTATGAGTATCCAAACTTTGGACATCCCGCTTCGTCTTTCTCCGATTGACGATAAAATTACGAAATGGAATGGAGAAGGGGAGATTGAACTTTCTGGTGGAAAGATCAAAGAGTCTGCTGAAATTCCTTTTTTAGGAAGTTTAAAAGGAACTGACATTCGTAAGGCGAATATTGTATTTAAAATTCGTTCTGGAAAGTTACTTTTGGAACGGGGCAGTTTGGAATCTTCTCTAGCTAAATTTCAATTCCAAGGTGTGATTCGTCTCTCAGACACTTTATCGTAT
This sequence comes from Leptospira bandrabouensis, assembly GCF_004770905.1. Classification (NCBI taxonomy): domain Bacteria; kingdom Pseudomonadati; phylum Spirochaetota; class Leptospiria; order Leptospirales; family Leptospiraceae; genus Leptospira; species Leptospira bandrabouensis. The sequence goes on from NZ_RQHT01000012.1 coordinate 518,241, forward strand.
TCCCAATTAGATCTTAAGGTTTGTTTTACTTTGACTGAAAAATTTGCTCAGGAACGCCAGGACTTAGTGGGAATGGTGGCCTTACTTCCGCAGGAAGGGGGAAAAACTTGTATCCCGATTCGTGGAACTTTTTCTTCTCCTAAAGTGGATCTTCCCAACTTAAATCAGTTAGGTGGTAGTGCTCCAAAGGCAGAAGAGACTTCCATCGAACCGGCACCAGTCCCTTAAGTTTTTATCTTAGTATCTTCCAATTGATATGATAGGACGGATCTCTTGAAAGAATGTGATTCTGTTCTCTTAATGGATTACTATCGTCATCCTTTCTCCGAATATTAAAATTTCCTAACTAGATTCTCTAGATTGTAATTGATTGATAATTCATCTCGCAAAATGCATACTGTGCTTGTGGGCTACACGGAGGATTCGTTCAGATTTCAAATTTAGCAGAGAGGCAAAAGAGATAAAAAAAGAGACCTAAGGGTTTTTGTCCCAAAGATCTCTTTTTGTACCCACTCTAAACTCGGATCGAAACAACCAGAGTTTAGGATTTTGATTGGAGTTTAGATTTTACGAACAACCAGTTGTGGATCCACAAGAGATACACTTCAGACAAGCTCCGTTACGAACCATTTGGAAGGAACCGCATTCTGTACAGGAATCTCCTGTATATCCTTTGGTTCTCGCTTCTCCAATGATTTTGAGAGTTGCCGCTGCCGATTGCGCAGCTGTTGGTGGTGTTCCGCCTGCGACTGCCACAGCTTCCGGTTTTTCTTCCAAAACAGATTTCATGGAAATGGGCGAAACTTGTAGCGGAACGCGAAGTCCGCTACTTTCCTGCTTTCCCACTAGATCCTTTGTCGGATCTGCTTTTCTTCCTACTTCATCGGTTCTTAGATCCTCGGGAGATACTTGTGCCAAGTCGTATCTTCCCAGGTAGGTAATGGCAAGTTCTCTAAAGATGTAATCGATCACAGAAGTTGACATCTTAATATGAGGGTTGCCTGAAACCATACCGTTTGGCTCAAACTTGAAGAAAGTGAATGCCTCGACAAATTCTTCTAGTGGAACTCCATGTTGTAAACCAAGAGAAACTGCGATCGCAAACGCATTCGTAAGGGAACGGAAAGCGGCTCCTTCTTTATGCATATCGATAAAGATTTCACCGAGTTGGCCATCTTCGTATTCTCCTGTGCGAAGGTATACTTTGTGACCACCTACCATTGCTTTTTGTGTATAACCTGCACGACGGTGAGGAAGTTTTCTTCTTTCCGCAATGTATTTATAAACAAGTTTTTCCGCCACTTCCGTTACCGTTTTCGGAGCAGAAGAAGTTTGAAGTTCTTCCTCTTCCTCACCCACAGCACTTAACAACTGGAATACGGAGTTAAGTGGTTGTGAAAGTTTAGATCCATCACGGTAAAGTGCGTTTGCTTTGATCATCACTTTCCAAGACATGAGGTATGCGTTTTTCACATCCTCGATGGTTGCCTCCTCAGGAAGGTTGATCGTTTTGGAGATCGCACCCGAAATGAATGGTTGTGCCGCAGCCATAATTCGGATATGTGATTGATAAGATAAGAAACGTTTTCCGTATTTTCCACATTTGTTTGCACAATCAAAAACTGCGAGATCCTTCTCTTTGATAAAAGGTGCGTTTTCAATAGTCATGGTTCCACAAACATAATCATTTGCTTGCGAAATCTCATCTGCTGTAAATCCAAGAGTTTCCAAAAGATTAAAACCCATAGAGTTATAAACTGCAGGGTCAATTCCTAAAGTTTTGGAAAGGAAATCTTCACCTAACGTGAATTTGTTGAACGCAAATTGGATATCAAAAACAAATGGAAGTTGTTTTTCGAGTTTTTCTAATACATCTTCTGTAAAACCTTTTTCTTTCAAACGAGCTGTGTTGACACCAGGTGCTCCGTTAAAAGTAGCATGGCCTTTACAGTAGTTCACAATGGCATCTTGTTCTGCTTGACTATACCCAAGTTTTTTAAGAGCCGCAGGAACGGATTGGTTGATGATTTTGAAGTATCCACCACCAGCTAATTTTTTGTATTTCACGAGAGCAAAGTCTGGTTCGATACCTGTGGTGTCACAGTCCATGACAAGACCAATGGTTCCCGTTGGTGCAATCACAGTCACTTGTGCGTTACGGTATCCGTACAATTCACCAAGTTCCAAGGCTCTGTCGGAATCTTCTTTCGCTGCTTCGAGTAAGTAGGAAGGAAGAAAAGACGGATTGATTCCCACTGGAGTGATGGTTAGGCCTTCGTATTCTTCTTTTGGTGCATTGTAAGCAGCACGTCTGTGGTTACGAATCACACGTAGCATGTGGTTTTTATTTTTTTCGTATCCTGCAAATGGTCCGAGTTCTTTTGCCATCTCCGCTGAAGTAGCATAAGAAGTCATATGCATGATGGAAGTAATCGCACCAGTCACAGCCATCGCTTCTTGTGAATCATAAGGAATACCCATGATCATGAGAAGAGAACCAAGGTTTGCATATCCCAGTCCTAAAGTTCTAAACTTGTAAGAGAGTTCTGCAATTTCTTTGGAAGGGAACTGGGCCATAAGCACAGATACTTCTAAGATGATGGTCCAAATTTTGTTTAAGTAACGGTATCCCGCGACATCAAAACTTCCATCTTCTTTTAAGAATTTAACAAGGTTTGCTGACGCTAAGTTACATGCCGTATTGTCGAGGAACATATACTCAGAACATGGGTTCGATGCATTGATCGCACCGTCTTCTGGACAAGTATGCCATTCGTTGATGGTGCTATGATATTGTGTTCCTGGGTCTGCAGAGTTCCAAGCGGCATTCGCAATTCTTTCCCAAAGATCCCGCGCACGTAAAGTTTTAGAAGGTTTTGCTTCTCTGTTTGCGGCCTTTGCTTTTTCTTTTTCCGTTCTGTTATAAAGGTGGAAAGGGAGGTCTTTTTCCACTGCTTCCATAAACTCATTTGTGATTCGCACGGAGTTATTGGAGTTTTGTCCAGAAACAGTATTATAAGCTTCGGATTGCCAATCAGTGGTCAATTCTTCAAAGAGTAAGTCTTTGTAACCTTGTTTGGAAAGGTCAATCACTCGTTTGATATAGTTGTCTGGAACAAATGCTTTTCTTGCTTTTTGGATCGCTTTTTTGAGATCTACATTGGCAGTTGGGTCGTAAGCCGCTTCTTCACCAAGTGTTTGTTTGGCGGAAGAACAAGCGCTCATAATATCGTTTAAGAGGCGGTTATTGAGAATGGATCCTGTAACAAGGGATGCCACTTTTTTCTCTTCTTGTACTTTCCAATCAATGAACTCTTCGATGTCTGGATGGTCCATATCAAGACAAACCATCTTCGCCGCACGACGAGTGGTTCCTCCTGATTTGATGGCTCCTGCAGCTCTGTCCCCAATTTTAAGGAAAGACATGAGCCCAGAACTTTTTCCACCGCCAGAGAGAGATTCATTGGCAGCACGTAAGTTAGAAAAGTTAGTTCCTGTTCCTGATCCGTATTTGAAAAGACGTGCTTCGCGAACCCAAAGATCCATGATTCCGCCTTCATTGACTAAATCATCATCCACAGATTGGATGAAACAGGCATGGGGTTGTGGGTGTTCGTAAGAAGAGGCTGATCTTACTAGTTTTCCTGATTTTGGATCCACATAGTAGTGGCCTTGTGATTTTCCATCAATTCCATACGCCCAGTGGAGTCCTGTATTGAACCACTGTGGGGAATTGGGTGCAGCCATTTGGCTTGCGAGCATAAAAATAACTTCTTCATAGAAAACACGAGCGCTATCTTCATCGGTAAAATAACCGTGTTTATAACCCCAATACGTCCAACATCCCGCAAGGCGGTGGAACACTTGTTTGGAGTCTGATTCTCCCACAAATCTGTCTTCAGGATTGAGAGCGGAAAGTTTTTCATCATCAGGAACCGAACGTTGTAACCATTCAGGAATTCCTTTTTCCGCTACCTTCTTTAAATATTTGGGAACACCTTTTCTTCGAAAGTATTTCTGCGCGAGGATATCTGTTGCCACCTGCGACCAAAAATCCGGAACTTCCACTCCGTTGGCCTCAAATACAACTGACCCGTCCGTATTCGTAATTTTAGAATCCTTACGGACCCAAGTTAAATTCGGGTAAAGACCCGTATTCCCTTTGGTAAAATGCCTCTCAATTTTCATGCAGACCCCATCTACAACAACATATACAATTTCTATTTTTTCCTCTACCAGGAGCGGAGAGGATTATGTCACAATGAAGGTATCTTTGGTTGGAAACATCCATTTTTTCTCTTGAGGTTCCCTCGTTTCTTAGAATTTTTTCAAAATTTCTGTAGGCTCTGAAAGTTTTTTTTCGTTGACCTAGCGACCTTCCTACGTAGCATGGTCACAGATTCGAGATTCCCCTTTAGCTCAGTCGGTAGAGCAAATGACTGTTAATCATTGGGTCGCTGGTTCGAGCCCAGCAGGGGGAGCGGTCTCGAGGTTGTTCTCATTTTGAGTTCCTTCCTTACCAAAAATTTTTTTTTAAAACTCCCGAAAATCTTAGATATTTCCCTCAAACTTTCACCAAATTTCTCATTATCAATCTGTTTTTTTCTAGTTTTTACGGGTTTTCCCTGGACCTCCCTCGGTTTGTCAGCCAGTGATGGGGTTTTACCAGACACAAATACTCTGCTTTTGAAATCAGAACAAATTTTATTTATCACGGCTAGTCCAGGGGAAACGAAGGGAAATTTACATTTTTACACGGTAGAGGAAGGGGAATGGATACCCGTTTTTGAAAATATTCCTGTGCAACTTGGTAAAAATGGAACCACTCCTGCAGAAAAAAAAAGAGAAGGGGATGGTCACACTCCTGCAAATATTTTTCCGATTCAAAGGGTTTTGGGTAGAGATAAAAGAGAAATCCGAAATTTAGAATACACTAAAATTCAAAAATACCATCATTGGAGTGATTCCTCTAATTCAAAACATTATAACCAACTTATAAAACATAAAGAGAAGGGTGCGGTCTCACTATGGGATTCTGAAATTTACGAATTATTTGTTGTGATTGAGCACAATACAAAACCTGCAGTACCCGGTTTTGGAAGTATGATTTTTTTACATCCGTGGAATGAGGACAAACCCACATCTGGTTGTGTGGGAGTTTCTAAAGATATTTTAGAAACCATTGTGTCTAAGTTAGACGGTAAAAAATATCCTAGTTTAGTAATTAAAATTTTAGAATAAAAAAACTTTGGCCACCGATCGTAGTGGAAATCCTTTGCGAAAGCAAAGATTGGAACGGAGAGCGGGATCGCTTTTTTAATGGAACTTTTGTGAAAGGATACAAATGGCGAGGCGCAAAAAAAAGAGAAAAGACTAAAATCATTTGCAACTATCGATTTTAGGTTGGTTGGTCAGTGAAAAAAAAGACCGGCATTGAAATTCAATACCGGCAGAAATGTTGTTTAGGATTTTAAAAAAGTTAGAAAGAATGCAGAGCAAAGTCTTTGTAGTCGGGAGTTTTCATTTCCTTTTCCCAACGACTCCAAGTGTAAGGCCACATCGCAGGATCACCATCTGGGTCTAAATACCAACTTTGGCATCCACCGAGCCAAACAGTATTTTTCATACCAGCTTTGAGGTAGGCTGCGAAATCTTTTAATGCTTCCTCTGTGGTTTCAATTTCATCAAATTTCTTTTTTCTCCAATCGTTTATGATTTTCAAAATATATTTGGTTTGTACTTCACTCATCGCAATGACAGAGAAGTTCCCAATAGGAGTATTTGGTCCGAGCATGAGAACAAAATTGGGGAAATGTGGAATAAATAAAGACCTATAGGCTTGGACTTTCTTTTTCCAAACAGTATCAATAGAGACTCCATCTTTTCCAGTGAGGTTCATGGGTCGCATAAAATTAAACGGATGAAATCCTGTGGCAAGAATCAAAACATCCAGTTCGTGGAGTTTTCCATCTTTAGTCACAACTCCTTTCTCCGTAATTTTTTCGATCCCTTCCGTCACCAAATCAGCATTAGGTTTTTGGATGGCATCATAGAATGTTGAATTAACGATCACACGTTTACATCCAACACGGTAATTAGGTGTTAATTTTGCGCGTAAAACTGGATCCTTAACAGAATTTTTTAAATTTCTTTTACAAAGAAAACTCATTAGCAAATGAGGAATTTTTTTACCAATCACCGCTTTGGAAAAAGTTTGTTCTACAGCAAAAGTATACCATCTGTGAAAACGTTTGAGTATGTTAATGTCTTTTCTCCAACGTTCTTTGTCTTTTTCAGTGTAATCGGTGTCAGGAACACGAACAATCCACTGCGGAGTTCTTTGGAAAACGGAAACTTTTTTTCCCAGTTTCATGATTTCGGGAATGACTTGGGCCGCTGTGGAACCTGTGCCTATGATCCCGATTCTTTTTCCATTTAGATCCACTGAATGATCCCACTCAGCTGTGTGAAAACATTTTCCTTGGAAAGTATCGAGTCCTGGAATGTTGGGGCGGGCAGGGTGGTGTAAAATTCCCGTAGCCGAAATTAAAAAATCGGAAACGTAAGTTTTTCCCTGATTTGTTTTTGTGGTCCACTTACCTTTGTTATAGGATGCTTCCGAAACTGCTTCATTAAAATGGATTTTGGGAGTAACCTTGTATTTATCACTGACTCGTTTAAAATAAGCTTGGATTTCATCTCCGTGAGCAAACCTGTGACTCCACTCAGGATTTGGTTCAAAACTATAAGTATACATATGAGCAGGAATGTCGCAGGCAACACCCGGATATGTATTTTCTCTCCATGTACCACCAAGATCACTTTTTTTCTCTAAGATGGTAATGTCTGTGATCCCTGCTTTTTCTAATTCAATCGCAAGCAGGATTCCGGTCATACCGGCACCGATGACCACAACAGAAGGATTTCTAAGGATGGGTGCTGTCATTTGTTTCCTCATTTCGTAATTTGTTCGAACTTTCTTATGAGAACATTGTTCCGAAATTCGCAACTGAGAGTGAATGACATCGGTTTGGGATTTGTTTGCAATAAAAAAAACATATGTGTGATAAAAAAGGAAAAACAAATTTTTGATTTAGAATCATAGTGATTCTAAAAATATTCCAATTGAACACGGCACTGGTTTGTTCAATTGGGTTTTCACCTAAATATTGTTAGTTTTTTTATTGCCATTCTCCTGGTTTTCCTTTGACTCTCAAGTCCACCGAGATTAAAAGGAAAGGTTTCTTTTGATGATTCCCTAAATCTTTCCCTTTGCAGAAACATTTGCCCAGATTAGATTCGGATCCATCCTAATTTTTGGTTCCGAGAAGATTGCGGGATTGTTTTTAATTAAGTATATGCTTAATTAAGATTTGACTAAATTAAATGTATACTTAAATATAGGAATTATGAATGCTTTTGCTGCCTTAGCAGATGATACAAGAAGAGATATTATAAGACTTGTGGCAAAAAATGGAGAACTGACTTCTTCTGAAATTTGCCAAAATTTTCAAATCAGTCCTCCAGCCATTTCCCAACATTTAAAAGTACTAAAAGAGGCAAATGTCCTTCTTATGAAAAAGGACGCACAAAAACGTATCTATAGTTTGAACCAATCAGGAATCCAGGAAATGGAAGATTGGATTTTAGAGATCAAAGAACTTTGGGTGAAACGTTTGGATAAATTGGACAGATATGTAATGAAATTAAAAGCGGAGAGAGCTAATGATAAAAAATAACACAGAGACAAGGATAAAGGATAATCAAGTAACCTATAAACGTTACTTTGATGTAGATGTTGATTTACTTTTTGAAGTTTGGTCCAAACCAGAACATCTTTCTGAATGGTGGGGTCCGGATGGATTTACCTTAACGATTAAAAGTTTAGATTTCTCCAATGGTGGTATTTGGGAGTTTGTGATGCATGGTCCCGATGGACATGATTACAAAAACAAAATCCAATTTATCGAGATCAGCAAACCTCATTTCATATTGTATCAACATTTGGGAGACGGTGAAGGCGATGAAGATGTAAATTTCCAATCTAGAATTGTTTTTGAAAAAGCCGGAGAAGGAACAAATCTCATCATGGAACAGATTTTTTCAGACAAACAAGAGTTAGAAAGAGTGAATAAAAAATACGGTGCTATTGAAGGTGGAAAACAGCATATTGGAAATCTTGCGAAGTATTTGGAGAGGATTTCAAAACCATAAGGTGCAGTAAGTGGCGATTTGCATGCAGACCAGAGTTTTTGGCGTTACCCCAACGGCCAGAACGTTTATATTCCATTTGGAGTACATAGTCGGTAAATTATTCAAGTAAGTGATTTTGCCAATAACCGTGTTCGTAACTTCAAAGGAAAGTAAAGACATGCCTCAAATTCATTTCATTCGAACCTTATTTAAGATGATGCAACGACTAGCGTTTCGAGTAGATTATTACGTGATGCATTGAGCGACTTCCCATAATTAGTATTATGTCGCATTACGGATCGGACTTTTTGTATAGAAAGGCACATCGGTAACACTTTAGATCACTCACATGTTACATGCTCCAAGTTGGATTCTAGGTAAACCTAAAACCAAAGGAATCCTACCTTTGGAACATATTCTGGCTCTTGAAAATAGAAGGAAAACTTTTCATGGAAACGATCTTTCTCAATCCTTCTTCGATGGCCGACTGGATGCTTGAGGCAATTTTTTCCTTGGATTCTGTGTCATCGGAACTAAATGGAATGGTATGAGAGGTAATCTGTTCGGAATGACCTAAAATACGCTCTTGTTCTCCCAAAGGACTTACCACTAAAAATTCCACGATGGAGGCAAAATTTGCCTGACGAAATTTGGAAGTTCCTTCTTCAAATTCTAATGAACGGTCCACTTGAACCTTTCTTAAAACAATGGCGCCAGGTTCTAGAGGATCGTTCGATTTGAGTGGTGATAACGAACTAACGCTTAAATACCGAGGACTTGTATTCGTTAGTGATTGGAGTGCAAATTGTCCGATGGAGATCTCTTGGGACGGTCCAACTTTTAGAACTTTTCTTTCCAGGTCTTCCGCATACTGCAACCTTAGTGATTTTTCTGATCTTTCGCTTGGGGATGTTGTCTCAGTTTGTGAGGTTGCCACACAATGAACCAACAAAAAGGCCAAAAAGGTAGTAAATCGAAATCCATGTTTCATAGGTAGACCTAATCACTAATTCCACCAAACAATGAGTTTATTGCAAGGCAGTCGGGAAAAACAAGGAAAACGGTGTTAGAATTTTAAAGTCCAAAATTTAGAATCCTTTGAAAACAAAGTGACTTTCCTTTTGTTTGCTTTAAAATTCAGAAAACGCACGGAATTTTCCCGATAGAGTTCCATTGGAAATTCAGTGATAAAAAGGAAATTGGTATGAAAATTGCTTATTTATTAGTCAGGATTTTGCTTGGTGCATTATTCCTTTTTTCCTCAGTGGTTGTACTGTTCAACTTGGTTCAGCAACCCGAAACAACTGGAGATTTAAAGATTTTCAATGACGGAATCAAAGCTTCCGGTTATTTAATGACTCTGATCAAAGTAACAGAACTTATTTGTGCGATTGCTTTTTTGTCGGGTAGATTTGTTCCACTCGCTTCTATTGTCATTGCTCCTATCGTTGTGAATATCTTACTGGTTCACTTGATGATTGCTCCCGAAGGAATCCCGGTTGGGATTTTTGTGGTAGTGGCCAATGCATTTCTTGCTTATGTCAATCGAAATGCATACAAACCACTGTTTGTGGCTGTATACAAATAGTTTATTTACTACTTCTCCAGACAACGCGTGTTAAAATTCATCGTTGTCTGGGTCAAAACGTATTACCTCTTTATCTATTTTTTATTCATCTTAGCCTAATTAAGATTAAGATTCAAGGTTATCGAAAAATTGAACCTCTCCTGAGGAAGTATCATAAAATCCCGAGACTATTTTAATTTCATTTTTATTCACTTTGTCAGATAAATTAGGACTATTTGTTAGAATCTCATGAATTGAATTTTTTACATTCGCCTTCACTACGTGATTAAAAATATGTTCATTTTGTTTTTGAATGGGATGGATGATCTTTTCTGATTCATCGATTGCTTTTTGGATTTTGTTTGTGATACTTGCGATATTTCCTTCTCTCAGTGCATATAAGGCACTGGAAACCGCACCGCAATTGGAATGTCCAAGCACTACAATTAACTTAGTTCCAATTTTGTCACAAGATAACTCAAGGCTTCCAAGAATTTCCTCGTTTACGATATTGCCTGCAATCCGGATGGAAATGATATCACCGAGTCCAGCATCAAAGATAATTTCAGGGCTTGTCCTTGAATCAATGCAGGACAAAACGACTGCGATGGGATTTTGGCCAAAAGCGGTAGCATTCACTTGGTGTTTGAAATATTTTTCAGACCATTTTCCTTTCATAAACCGTTCGTTACCCCGTTTTAAAAAATCCAAAATTTCATCTGGAGTTAGTTTTTGTTGTGCTTCTTTATCTAGAATATTGACAAACTGCACTTGGTCACTGAGTTCGTAGGAATCTTTTAGTCCAATTAAATTCAGTTGGATTTTCTTTTCGACTGAAACTACGGTTTTGAATTCTTCTAACACTTCTAAGATATCATGATCAATGAAATTACAGTTTGATGCATCTACGATTAATTTGGAGTTTTCTGGTAAAGCCCAAAGGGTATCTTTTATTGAAGCTTTATTTAAAAACGAAACTTGGTTTGGTAATTCAATTCGTACCGTTTCGCCAATGTTTAAGGTTTCTGTTTCCACCAAAAATGGATTCTTATAGTTATTTTTTAAGATAAAAATAAAACTAATGGAAAGTCCAATGAGAACGCCTGTGAGCAGGTCAGTAAAAATAATAGCAAAGATTGTCGCTATAAAAGGTAGGAATTGGTAAAATCCTTTTTTGTAAATCGATTGATAAAGATTAAGGTTTGTAAGTTTAAAACCTGTCACAATTAAAATGACAGCTAAAGAAGATAAGGGAATTAAATTCAAAAACGATCCAAAAAAAACAACACTAATGGACAATAGAATTCCATGAAAGATGGTGGATAATTTTGAGCGAGCACCTGCATAAATATTAACTGAACTTCGTACAATCACAGATGTAATCGGAAGTCCTCCGATGAGTCCAGAAAACGAATTCCCTACTCCTTGTGCCACAAGTTCTCTGTTAGGGGATGCTAGTCGTTTATGTGGATCAATTCTTTCCACCGCATCTAAATTGAGTAAGGTTTCAAGTGTGGCAAAGGCGGCAATCGTAAAGGCAAAGTACCAAACCTTCGTTTCTGTAATGGCAGAAAAATTAGGAAAGAAAAATACGGATTCCCAGTTTTTAATATTAGGAATGGTTACCAAATGTTTTTCAGAAAGATAGAAACTTGGAAAAAAAATGTGGTAGATTTCATTTAATACTACTCCCAGGAGGATGACAAGCACTGGAGAAGGCAAAAACTTTAATGGTTTCCATTTTGATTTGTCGTATCCAACCATTAAAGCTAAAGAAGAAATAGCGATAAAAACGGCTCCCCAGGAAAAGTATTTTATAATATTTAATAGTTCTGAAAAAGTATTTTCGCCATCTTTCTGGAAAAAAATAAAATCTTCTTCTGGATCAACATCGAAACCAACCGCATGAGGAATTTGTTTTAAGATTAAGATAATTCCAATTGATGCAAGTAATCCTTGGATCACGTTCGAAGGGATATAGTTTGCGATAAACCCTCCTCTTAATAATCCGATGGCAATTTGAATGAGCCCTGCTAAAAAAACAGCAAGGAGAAATGTGGAATAATCACCTAAACTAGCAATCGCAGCTAACACTAAAGTAACGAGTCCTGCCGCAGGTCCACTGACACTCGTACTCGAATGGCTAAGGATTCCAACTATAATCCCTCCAATGACACCAGAGATGACACCGGATAATAAAGGAGCTCCACTGGCTAATGCAACTCCCAAACAAAGAGGAAGAGCTACTAAGAAAACCACAAGGCCTGAAGGAATATCTTGTTTTAAATTGGAAAACATAAATGTCTGGTGATCCTAAAATCAGAGTGAGGAACTGTCAACCCGAATGGAAAAAGTTCCCACCGTTTTCAAGGATTACGTTTAGGAAGTAGATTCGAAAAATGTGATTTTTAAAACCATACAGTCACATCGTCTAAGTCAGCTTCGCTAATGACATGACGAACTTGGTCTTCTGTGGTAAAAGAAATAGATTGAATATGTATCGAAGACCAAAGGTTTGCATACACATGGGGTCCCACGTGACATTTGAGGATCACGTTCGGCGAAATCTTTTTATCGATTGAACAAATCAGTTCAGGTGTCTTTTTATCTTCTGGTATTAAAATCTGCTTTTGATCATCTAATGCAAAAAATAAAATTTGGAACTTTGAGATACTAGTATTTGTTAGGTTTTCCGTTTTGATAAAGAGTTGTAACTCTTTCGATTGAATTTTATGGCGAGGACGAATGGTAACAAGAATCGGTAAACCCACTTCCCGCAAATAGGCCTTTCTGTTTTCTGGAAAATTTCCACTGGTTCCGGAACAAAACCCAAAGGAGAACCAAAAAAGACCTAAAAGAGGAATCCTAATCCATCCATCCTTGATTTGTAAGTCCCTTTGTGGTTTGATTTGCAAGATTTTGCAATAATGGCTTAAGAAAGGTCCAGACTCAACCTCTTTTCCAGCCCTTCCTGGGCCTGAATCTATTGAGAAACAAACTCAAAATCCTAAGTTATATACCAATTTGATTTATGAATTTACGAGAAGTGGATTCTGTCTAAACCTGGACGTAATAGAAAAATTTACACCTATACACTATCAGGAGCTCTTCAATGACGTTGAGTCTAGACTTCTTTCGGTCCTCAATTGGAAAGAAGATCATTATGGCCATTACCGGATTTATCTGGTTTGGGTTCGTGATCCTTCACATGGTCGGAAACCTACAAGTTTTCCAAGGACCAGAAAAATTAAACACCTACGCAAAGTTTCTTAAGGATTTAGGTCCCCTATTATGGGTAGCAAGGATTGGACTCATTGTGGCCTTTTTTGGACACGTATGTACAGCCATCCTCCTAAAAATTGAAAACTCAAGTGCTAGGCCAGTATCTTATGCTAAAGGTTCTACCATCCAAGCTTCTGTTGCTTCGCGGACAATGGCTTATAGCGGACTCCTTTTACTCACGTTTCTTGTGTACCACCTTGCACATTTTACTTTAGGAATCACGAATCCAGAACATTACAGTTTTGAATACATCCTTAAAAACGGAGATGTAGTACATGATGTTTATGCGATGGTGATTCTTGGGTTTCAAGATCCAATCATTTCAGGAACTTATATTGTTTTTATGGTTTTCCTTGCTCTTCATTTTTCCCATGCATTGGGATCTATGCTCCAGACTTTGGGAATCCTCGCACCAAAACACAACCCAAGCATTCAGAAACTTTCTACAGGACTTGGTCTTATCATTTTCCTGGGAAATTGTTCCATGCCGATCTCGATTTTACTCGGGTATGTCCGTTAAGGGTTTTTAGGAGAAGTTATGAAATTAGATGCAAAAATTCCATCGGGTCCTTTGGAACAAAAATGGGACAAACACAAACAAGATATTAAACTTGTAAACCCAGCTAACAAACGTAAATATAAAGTCATCATCGTGGGAACAGGTCTTGCGGGAGCTTCTGCTGCTGCCACACTCTCTGAACTTGGTTACCAAGTTTCTGTTTTTTGTTTTCAAGATAGTCCAAGACGTGCTCACTCCATTGCTGCCCAAGGTGGTATCAATGCGGCAAAAAACTACCAAAATGACGGTGACTCCGTTTATCGCTTGTTTTACGACACGGTAAAGGGTGGAGATTTCCGTGCAAGAGAAGCAAACGTATATCGTTTGGCTCATGAATCCACAAATATCATTGACCAATGTGTAGCACAAGGTGTTCCTTTTGCTCGTGAGTATGGCGGAACCCTATCCAACAGATCTTTTGGTGGAGCACAAGTGTCCCGTACTTTTTATGCAAAAGGACAAACTGGCCAACAGTTGTTACTAGGTGCTTACTCTGCATTAGAAAAACAAATCTCTCGTGGTGCAGTGAAAATGTATCCAAGAACAGAGATGTTGGAACTCGTTCTTGTCGACGGTCATGCAAAAGGAATCGTGGTTCGTGATCTTGTCACAGGCGAAGTTTCTTCACATGCAGGAGATGCTGTGATTCTAGCATCCGGCGGATACGGAAACGTATTTTACCTTTCTACCAACGCAAAAGGATCGAATGTAACTGCTACTTACCGTGCTTACAAAAAAGGAGCAGGATTTGCAAACCCTTGTTATACGCAAATTCACCCTACTTGTATCCCACAAGCAGGTGATTACCAATCAAAACTCACTCTTATGTCTGAATCTCTCCGTAACGACGGACGGGTTTGGGTTCCTAAGAAAAAAGATGATCTCCGTGCTCCTCACGAAATTCCTGAAGACGAAAGAGATTATTACCTCGAAAGAAAATACCCTTCTTACGGAAACTTAGCTCCTCGCGATATCTCGTCACGTTCGGCAAAAGAAGCTTGTGACAATGGTCTTGGTGTGGGTCCAAAAGTTGGTGACAAACGTCTTGGTGTTTACTTAGATTTTTCTGATTCCATCAAACGATTGGGTGAACCAGTGGTGGCTGACCGCTACGACAACCTCTTCCAAATGTATGAACGCATTACGGGAGAAAACCCATATAAAGTGCCAATGCGTATTTATCCTGCCGTCCACTATACAATGGGTGGACTTTGGGTGGATTACAACCTAATGTCAACTATTCCTGGTCTTCATGTTCTGGGAGAAGCAAACTTCTCAGATCATGGTGCAAACCGACTCGGAGCATCAGCTCTCATGCAAGGACTCGCCGATGGATACTTTGTAATCCCTTACACGATTGGTGATTACTTTGCTCGTGAAGGTCATAAAAATATTTCTACTGACAGACCCGAATTTAAAGAAGCGGAAGCACGAGTGCGTGAGATGACTAACAAACTTCTTTCGATCAACGGTAAAAAAACTCCAGACGATTTCCATAGAGCCCTTGGTAAGATTATGTGGGACCAGTGTGGAATGGCACGTAATGAAAAAGGTCTAAAAGATGCTCTACAAAGAATTCCGGAACTTCGTGAAGAATTCTGGAAAAACGTAAAAGTAGCAGGATCTGGTTCTGAACTCAACCAAGAGTTGGAAAAGGCTGGTCGTGTTGCCGATTTCTTAGAGTTTGGTGAACTACTCTGTTTGGATGCTCTCACAAGAGAAGAATCTTGTGGTGGTCACTTCCGAGAGGAACACCAAACTGAAGATGGTGAAGCAAAACGTAATGACGATAAATTCTGTCACGTAACTGCTTGGGAATATAAGGGTGAAGGAAAGGCTCCTGTAGAACACCGCGAAAAACTTGAGTATGAAAACATCCACTTAGCCGTAAGGAGCTACAAATAATGGATACAATGAAGTTACACCTTAAAGTTTGGCGACAAAAGAATAAAAACGATAAAGGTCGTATGGTTAGCTATGAAGCAAACAACATCAGCGAACATATGTCTTTCCTTGAGATGTTAGATGTAGTAAATGATGACCTGATCAAAAAAGGTGATGAACCGATTGCCTTTGACCATGACTGCCGCGAAGGTATTTGTGGTGCATGTTCTATGGTAATCAACGGGGTTCCGCATGGTCCAGAAAAAGGGACTACTACTTGCCAATTACATATGCGTAAGTTCAAAGATGGAGATACCATTTTTATTGAACCGTGGAGAGCCAAAGCATTCCCAGTGGTAAAAGATCTTTTGGTGGATCGTTCTGCTTTTGACCGTATCATCCAAGCTGGTGGGTATGTTTCCATCAACACAGGTGGAGCTCCCGATGGGAATGCATTACCAATTCCCAAGGTAGATGCTGACCTTGCCATGGATGCTGCGACTTGTATTGGATGCGGTGCTTGTGTAGCTGCATGTAAAAATGCATCGGCAATGCTCTTTGTATCTGCAAAAGTTTCTCACTTAGCACTCCTACCTCAAGGTGCTGTAGAAAAGAAAGACCGTGTTCGTAAAATGGTAAAAGCAATGGACAAAGAAGGATTTGGAAATTGTACAAACCAATACGAATGTGAAGCTGCTTGCCCGAAAGAAATTTCGGTAAACTTTATCACAAGATTAAACCGGGAGTATATTTCCTCTTAAAGCTAATTGGCCCAAGAGAAATACTTTTTGTTTTTTTGCTTCTTGAACAAACCAATTTGATTTGTTCAAGAGAGGAAGTTAAGAACCCGATTGGAATCAGTCGGGTTTTTTTTATTATCTTTAAAACAGATTTGATTAGGCGACTGACTAAACTAGTAGGTAATGCAAGGGAAAATGATTATTCGGAATCGGTATGGATTACCAATTTCTTTTAGTTTAAAATAAAGAGTCAACTAACAACGATTTTAATTTCACTTTCGCAATTGAATGTTCGGATAAAAAATCATCATTCAAACGTTCCATCCAATTTATCTCCTTCCCTCGTTTGATCCGACCTTGGAGAATAGTCTCCATCCGAGTTTTAATGGCATTTTGGAAAAGCAGCTTGGTCTGTAGTCCTAACAATTCCCATTTTCCATTTTCTCGGAATTCTTCCTTTGTGAGTAAAAGTGAATACAATCGAAATCTCTCGAGAGCTTGGTACTGGTTTGAGAGTTGGTCATCGCTACCGCCATAACGGACCATTAAATTTTCATCGATTAAACCTATAGGGTAACCTTCTAAAAGAATTCTGTTCCATAAATCGTAATCTTCACATACAGGTAGTTCGATGCGAAATCCTCCAATCTTATTTAAAGTTTGTTTGTGGGCCAAAAAACTAGAAGAGGTTACCATACAAAGTTCTAAGGACTCTTTTAAAAACATTCCTGAAAGTTTCCTGTATTTTCCTTTGGGTTCCATTAAATTTCCTTTTTTATTCCAAACTTCTTTGGTTTGGGAAAATAAAAATGTTGGGTTTAATTTATGAAATTCCAATTGTTTAAAAAGTTTCTCGGGAAACCACTCGTCATCTGAGTCTATAAAGGCCATCCACTCACCTTCTGCCCTTTCGATTCCAAAGTTTCTTGCTCCGCTCACTCCCCTATGTTCTGTTTGGTGGACTTGGATGGATTTTTTGTTTCTACCAAAAGAGGATAGTTCTCCTTTCCACCTTGGAAGTTTAGAAAGTAGATCCATCCATGTATCATCGGTGGATCCATCGTCCACAATATGGAGTTCCCAATGAGGATAGGTTTGATTGATTACGGATTGAATCGCACGGTCCACAATTCCCTTTCGGTTAAACGTGGGAAGGATGATGGCTACAAGTGGTGTTTCTAAATTGCTCATTTCGATTCTTTTTCCAAAATCAAATCTAGGTGCTGGATTTGGCCCCCTTGGTGCAGGTAAAAAATAGGAATTGGTTCTATGGGCAAGTTTGAATTTTGACCGGAGGGCAATGATTCGGATAAAATTGGCAACGGCTTGGCCGTTG
Source organism: Leptospira bandrabouensis (assembly GCF_004770905.1). Taxonomy (NCBI): domain Bacteria; kingdom Pseudomonadati; phylum Spirochaetota; class Leptospiria; order Leptospirales; family Leptospiraceae; genus Leptospira; species Leptospira bandrabouensis. The sequence goes on from NZ_RQHT01000012.1 coordinate 535,802, forward strand.
TGGTGATTTGCATCTTGTTAATTTCCCGCAGTAAGGATTTAACCGTCATTCCACTATAAATCGGCTCAAGGAGGATATTTGTATTTCGATAAAACGCTCTAATCCATTCTTTTTGAGAATTAGTCTGTTTGCCAAAAGAAACCGATGTTTGGTTCTCTCTTGTAGAGATGCCAGTTTGGATTTGGTGGGTTGGCTTTGATTCTTTGGGAATTTCCAATATTTGTTCTGCCGGAATGGGGATGGCTTTTAGGCCCAACCGTTTTTGTAAATCACCGGTCTTTGTGAGCCAAGTTTCTTTCTTTTCTCCTACCATCATTCCTTGCACAAGGAGGGAAGTTCCATAAAAAAAATCAAAGGCGGAGAGAAAGGTGACCCCAGATCCAATTTCCATTCGGAGAATGGAATTTATTTTTTTTCGGTGAGACTTGTGGCGAGAGGTATCCAGAGACTGGTTTATTTTATTTTCAAGTTCCTGCCAAAAAGAACGAAGTCCTAGGTTTTGCCCCGAGTGGATTCCAAATTCTGGTAAAGAGAATCCCGGATACTCTTTTTCTTTTGCCAACCAATCATCATAGGCTACTTTTCTATTCGCATAACAGACCAAAGTATTAGAATGCCCCCTGACTAACCTTTCATTATACGACCGAAGATGGGGATCCCTTGTATAGGCAATGGTATCTACGATCAAACCACTTCGACGTAGAATATAGGTAAAACTTGCCAAATAATTCCCATGGATGGCACCCCATAGAAGCACCTTTTGGATTTGGTTCTTTTGCAAATACTGAAGGATCCCCTGTGTTTTCCTCCACTTGGTTCCAAAACCAAAAGGCAGTAAGTCATCCCTAATGAAATGGAGTTCCGGAAGGGAATGTTTAGTGAGAGAGGGTGCGGTTATCTTTGTTTCTTTTTGTACAAAATCGAAAGTGCCAAACGGGATTTCCGAAATGCGGACTGGGAGTGCGGGGAAAAAATGGGAATGGTCCATGGAATCAAAATCAGAAAGAAGAAGATTCATGATCAATCAACCTTGTTTGTTGGGATTCATAGACTTTGTGTGGTGATCCCAATTCATTTTGTGCCAAGAGAATCCCTGGCACAAAATTGCAATTTAGTCCCCGGTTTTTAAAATGGACAAAAAGGCTTCTTGTGGGATTTCCACATTTCCAATTTGTTTCATCCGTTTCTTTCCTTCTTTTTGTTTTTCAAGGAGTTTTTTCTTACGAGAAATATCACCACCGTAACATTTTGCTGTTACGTTTTTACGAAGGGCAGAAATACTCTCTCGGGCTACCACTTTGGAACCGATGGCTGCTTGGAGTGGAATCATAAATTGATGGCGAGGGATGAGGTCCTTTAATTTTTCAATGATGACCCTTCCCCTTTCTTCCGCTTTGGATTTGTGAACAATCGAGGAAAGGGCATCCACCGGTTCCCCATTCACAAGGATATCCATACGTACGAGTTTGGAATCTCGATACCCCACTTCTTCGTAATCTAAGGATGCATATCCTTTGGTATAAGATTTGAGTTTATCATAGAATTCAAAAATAAGTTCTGCCAAAGGAAGTTCGTAGGTGAGTTGGAGTTTGTCTTTGGATAAATACACTGTATCCATATGGATCCCTCGTTTTTCGATCACAAGAGACATGATATTTCCCACATAAGATTCGGGCGCAATGATCGTAGCTTTGACAAAAGGTTCTTCGGATTTCCCAATTAATATGGGGTCAGGCCATTTGCTAGGGTTATCCACTTCGATCACATCGTCTTTCGTTGTTGTGATTCGAAATTTTACCGAGGGAGCCGTTGTGATCAGGGCTAAGTTAAATTCTCTTTCTAACCTTTCCTGTACAATTTCCATATGAAGGAGACCAAGGTAACCTACACGAAATCCAAATCCCAGGGCTGCTGAATTTTCCCTTTCAAAGGTTAGAGCGGAATCATTCAGTTTAAGTTTTTCGATGGCATCCACAAGAGCATCAAAGTCTTCCCCGTTAATGGGGAATAAACCAGCAAATACCATTGGTTTTGCATCTTTAAATCCTTTGACATCTTCTGCGGTTTGGCGATTGGCATGGGTGATGGTATCCCCTGTTTTGGCATCTCCCATCTTTTTCATCCCCGCGACCACATAACCTACGTCACCTGCCTGGAGTTCCTCACAAGAAACCATGGAGAGGCGGTTTATCCCCACTTCCGTCACAGTAAACTGGCGACCAATGTTCATCATATGAATCACTTCCCCTTTACGGAGCTTCCCATCATATAATCGAACTTTGGCGACAACACCCATATAGGTATCAAAAAAGGAATCATAAATCAAAGCTTTGAGAGGTGCATCTACATCCCCTTTCGGTGGTGGGAGTAAATAACAAATTGCTTCTAAAACATCTTGGACATTGAGGCCCGTTTTTGCAGAAATTGGAATGGCTTCCTCTGGATTTAATCCTAATGATTCTTCAATCATCAATTTGCATTTATCGATATCAGCAGAGGGTAAATCAATTTTATTGATAACGGGAATGATGCGAAGGTCAAGATCCATAGCCAAATATAAATTGGCCAAAGTTTGGGCTTCGACTCCTTGGCTTGCATCCACAATGAGAAGTACCCCTTCACAAGCAGCCAAGGAACGAGACACTTCATAGGTAAAGTCAACGTGACCTGGGGTATCGATTAAATTGAGATGATATACATTTCCATCTTTGGCATGATAATCAAAGGACGCATTGTTCGCTTTGATGGTGATCCCACGTTCCCTTTCGATGTCCATGGAATCAAGGATCTGGTCTTTTTTTGTTCTTTGGTCTGTGACAAGACCGATTTCCAGCAAACGATCCGCCAGAGTGGACTTCCCGTGGTCGACATGGGCAATGATGGAAAAATTGCGGGTGAATTGTTGGCGTTCGTTCACGGTTCCCTCTTCTTTTTAAGTCATTTTCCTGGAACAAGGCTCTTTGTCGAAAAAGTTTATTGTCAGAGGCTTAAATTTCCTAAGACTGGGAGTAAATTATCCCTTAGGAGAAACAATTCCCGATGTCCCAAAAAGATAGCATTCGTTCCGTCAAAGCCCGTGAAATTATGGATTCCAGAGGAAATCCAACCGTTGAAGTGGATGTCACACTCGAAGACGGTTCTTTTGGTCGTGCGGCGGTTCCCTCTGGGGCATCCACTGGTGAACACGAAGCTGTCGAACTTCGTGATGGTGATAAAAAAAGATACTCCGGAAAAGGAGTACTCAAAGCAGTCGATAACGTTAATTCTAAAATTTCTAAATCCATCCTTGGTCTTTCGGCAACAAACCAACTCCTTGTTGATGAAACAATGATATCCTTAGATGGAACTTCCAATAAATTCAAGTTAGGTGCCAACGCCCTTCTCGGAGTTTCTATGGCTGTAGCAAAAGCGGCTGCAGCTCATTCTGGCCTTCCTCTCTACCGATATATCGGTGGAACTTTTGCTCGTGAACTTCCCGTCCCAATGATGAATATCATCAATGGTGGTGCACACGCAGACAACAATATCGACTTCCAAGAATTTATGATCCTTCCTGTGTCGGCTCCCAATTTCCGCGAAGCTCTTCGAATGGGTGCGGAAGTTTTTCATAGTTTAAAGTCCGTTTTGAAAGGAAAAGGCCTCAATACTGCTGTGGGTGACGAAGGTGGATTTGCTCCTAACCTAACAAGTAACAGTGAAGCCATAGAAGTGATCTTAACTGCCATTGAAAAGGCAGGCTACAAACCAGACCTAGACATCAAAATTGGTTTGGACTGTGCTGCTTCTGAGTTTTATGATGAGAAGAAAAAGAAGTATGTTCTGAAAGCAGAAAAAAAACCAGAAAAGACCGCCGAAGAACTCGTAGAATACTACTCAAATTTAGTGTCCAAGTATCCGATCATTACCATGGAAGACGGTCTGGATGAAAACGATTGGACAGGCTGGAAAAAACTTTCCGAAAAACTGGGGAAAAAGATCCAACTTGTGGGGGATGATTTGTTCGTAACCAATATCAAAAAACTCGCACAAGGGATCGATAAAGGGATTGGTAACTCCATTCTCATCAAAGTGAACCAAATCGGAACTCTCACAGAAACCCTCAGTGCCATTGAGATGGCTAAAAAAGCGCAGTATACTGCAGTTGTGTCTCACAGGTCCGGGGAAACAGAAGATGCGACCATCTCCCATATTGCCGTGGCAACCAACGCCGGCCAAATCAAAACAGGATCCCTCAGCCGTACAGACCGAATTGCAAAATACAACGAACTCCTTCGTATCGAAGAAGAACTCGGTAAAAATGCGACTTATAGCGGAGTAAATACTTTTTACAACCTAAGGTAATATGACACCAACAAGAGCCTCTTTACTCGTAACATATATTTGTGCTGGTCTCTACCTCGGACTTTTGTCCGAGTCAGGGATTGCCGAACGTATGCGTCTTGAGAAAGAATTATCTAATCTCAATGCAGAGGTAGAGAGGCTTGTGGTCGAAAACCAAGGATTGGAAGAAAAAGAACGCCGCTTAAAAAACGACGTTTATGCCTTGGAACAGGAAGCAAGAAAGTACTATTTACTTTCTGAAACGGCACATGTATTGAAATTTGAAGAAACTCATTCTCCGGGCAAAGAAAAACCTAAAGTTATCCCTACAAATCTTAGGACTGCCGGACTTAGTGGGGAATGGAAAGAACCACCCCTCTTTTTATTACGTTTCTTTTTTATTTCTTTCAGTGTTTTCCTCGTTCTTGGCGTTTACTTCAAGCTGAAACGCTTGCAACCTATGTCTAATCACAAAAGACTGAATTAATATGGCAGAAGAAGAAACACCAGAAAAAGAAATCACCGAAACCATCCAAGATCTCATTAGCGACAAAAACATGGGAAAGAAATTCCTGGAAAAACGGAAAATCTTTCTCTGGGGTCCAGTCACTGACGAATCCTCCAAGGAACTCACCGCCAAACTTATGTATTTGGAAATGGTAGATCCAGGAAAACCAATTACATTTTATATCAATAGCCCAGGTGGTGTAGTAACTTCAGGCCTTGTTGTCTATGATACAATGCAAATGATTTCCTCACCTGTGCATACAGTATGTATGGGAATGGCAGCTTCTATGGGTTCTATCTTACTCATTGGCGGGAAAAAAGGGAATCGTTACATTTGGCCTAACGGTCGAGTGATGATCCACCAACCTTCGATTGGGGGTCAAATCCAGGCTCCTGCAACGGATTTGCTCATCCATGCCCAGGACATTGTCAAAACCAAAGAAAAACTCAATCAAATGTTAGCGGATGCTTGTGGCAAAACCTACGAACAATTGGTGGAAGACACCGATCGAGATTATTATATGGATGCCGACCAAGCATTAGCTTACGGGATTGTAGATAAGATCGTAAACACAATTGACGTCGTCTAACAGAGAATTTAAACCAAGAAGATTTTTAGAAGGTAGACATTTACAAACTGTCTACAACGTACTTTTTCCTCCAGACAATTCTCTTGAGGACGAGTACTATTCAGAGAGTATCCTCATTCCCACAAATGATGGGTCTGGGGATCTGCTTTGGTTAGAACACAATCCTCCTCTCTCCCAAATTCGAAAAAAAGCCTCTAAATGGAACGGACATTATTTACTTCTCATTCATGGAATGGAGGGTAGTTCAGAATCCCATTATATGGTAAGCGTGGGAAAAGAAGCACTAAACCGTGGTTATGGGGTGGTGCGAATGAATTTACGTAATTGCGGTCGCGGCCTTGGGATCGCTAAAAAACCTTACAATGCCGGCCAATCCGAAGATTTGGAAGTTGTCTTAAAATACATTTATAAACATTTTTCAAGATCCATATTTGTTTCTGGATTTTCATTGTCTGCCAATATGGTGATCAAATTTTTTGGAGAAAAAAGGGAACACTACTCGAAGGCATTTTCGGCCACATCCCCACCTTTGGATTTAAAAAGAAGTTGTGACTTTATAGATTCAAGAGCCGGAAATTTTTACCGGGATCATTTTTTGGATACCATGAAAGAAAAAGTAACCTCTGGCGTTTATGAAATCACAGATAAAATGAAAGAGAGAGTGTTACGCAGTAAGTCTTTTTTTGATTTTGATGATTTTTTCACAGCACCAATTTCTGGTTATGCGAATGTTTTGGAATACTATAATATTTGTTCTAGTATCAAATACTTAGGTGGGATCAAAATTCCTGGTCTCATTGTTCATGCCGACGATGACCCGGTGGTTCCTTCGGAAGTTTGGCATGAGATTCGTTGGAAGTCATTCCCTATGTTACAAACTGTCCTTACAGAGAAAGGTGGTCATGTTGGTTTTATCAGCGATCCATCTCCTGACAATCCAGAAGGACGTTGGTTACCGAAGATACTTCTCGATTTTTTTGATTCGCAAATCAAATCGTAATCATCATAGTAATTAAATTTTAAGGAAGGGACGTATGCGAAACCTATTAAAAGAATGTTTGGCCGAAGAGTCCGGATTTGTGGAACTCAGATACCACCATAAAGAAAGTCGCTCTTTTTTTGCAGAAAGGGGACGGGTGGAATCCACTGCCCTACGCAAAAGAACGGGTGTCGGTGTTCGAGTTTTGGAATCGGGAACTTGGGGTTTTGCATCTACTAGTGAAATTTCCAAATCCTCTATCCAAAATGCCATCCAGGTAGCAAAAAAAGCCGCCCGCCTATCCTCTGCTTTGCGAAAGGATAAAATCCCCAACCTCCCTAAGGCCAATTTTGCAATTGGTGATTTTATTGGCAAAGGGATTGAAGACTTTCGTAACCGAACTGTCGAAGAAAAATTAAAACTTGTCCTCGACATCCAAAATGCTGCCGCCAAACAATCGGCAAAACTCCAATCCGTGGGTTGTGGGTATTCTGAAATTTATGAAGAGAAAGCGATCGTGACTACCGATGGCGCTGATAGTTTTTTTAGTATGGTAAGACCCGAATTTCGAGTGTCTGCTGTGGCAAAAGAAGATGGAAAGATGGAATCTGGTTCTCATTCGATTGGAGTGACAGGTGGTTGGGACTGCCTCTTTCGTTCCCTGTCTCCCACAGAAATTTCCGACGAAGCCTGTAAAACAGCTGTGGATTTACTTTCCAGTTCTCTCCCTGACGGGGGACTTTCTACTGTAATTTTATCACCTTCCATTGTGGGTCTTCTCGTGCACGAAGCCATTGGCCATACGGTGGAGGCAGACTTTGTACTCTCAGGTTCTGTGGCCCAAGGAAAAATTGGTCATAGGGTCGGTTCCGACTTAGTGACGTTATGCGACTCTGGCTATTCTGAATATTATGAAGGAGCCGGTGGTTCCATTCCAGTAGATGATGAAGGAGTCATTCCCACAAACACAGTCATCATTAAAAATGGAATTTTATCCTCATACCTTCACAACAGAGAAACTGCCGAACGATTTGGTGTGGCACCAACGGGATCGGCAAGGGCTTGGGAGTATGGTGATGTTCCTCTCATTCGCATGCGAAACACTTTTCTTATGCCCGGAGATTCAAGTTTGGAAGAAATGATCGCAAACACAAAAGATGGGTATTATCTGGATGGTGCCAAAAACGGCCAAGCGGATGCGACGGGTGAATTTATGTTTGCCGTGCAAAAAGCCTACCGCATCAAAAATGGAAAGATCACCGACCTCTTAAAAGGTGTTACGGTATCAGGCCTTGCCTTTGATGTTTTACAAAATGTAGATATGGTTTCCAAAGAATTCAAATGGGATTTGGGTTCGGGGCATTGTGGAAAAGGACAACCTGCTAAAGTAGATGCGGGTGGTCCTTATGTTCGCACAAAAGTATTGTTAGGTGGTAAATAATGGATCGTAAATCGATTGAAAAACGTTTGAACGACCAAAAAGATTTACTTTCTAATTTAGTCAAAAAAGCCAAAACGAATGGGATCGACCAAGTAGAGATTTATTCCAGTTACGGATATTCGGAGGACGTTAGTTTAGAAAAAAATGACTTAAACAACTGTACGGCGACCGAAGAAAATATGTTTGGGATTCGTGTGCTTCATGAGGGAAACCAAGGTTTTATCATCTCCAATCACATCCCTAGTCTTTACCAGTCCATTGAAGAAGCCTATAGTTTGGCTAAAAGCCAATCCACTCCCGATTTGGATTTAGTCCTACCGGAACCAGAATCCATCCAGAATCATTTCAACCAATATGATGATTCTTTAGATTCTATGGGGATTGAGGATTTGGTAGCATCCGCAAAAGAAGCTCTCGGATGGAGAAATGATTTGTATTCCAAAGTCAATATTGACTCAGGCGATTTTTCGCTTAGCAAAGGTTATAAACTGATTGTTTCTTCCAAGGGTGTGATGGCCCATGAACTCGGCGCAGAACTTTCTGCATCGGTGATGGGAATGGGTGTAGATGGGGACCTCGTCGGAAGTTTTGATTATGATTCCGCAAGTGGGTTTGATAAAACTCAGTTCCAAACTTTATGGAAAAAAGCTTTTATGAATTTTGGCGACAAATGTATGGGGGCGTTGTATGCAAAACCCATCTCTGGATTTCAAGGAAAAGTTTTACTTCCACCCGATGCCGTGTATTCCTTTTTTCTCGGGCTTTTTATTGGATCCTTAAACGGAACAAGCCTACGCAAAGGGAAATCTAAAATGGCTGGTAAGTTAGGCGAAAAAGTGGCATCCCCACTTTTGTCCATTTGGGATGACCCAACAAACGATCGTTTTATGGGTTCCACTGGATTTGATCGCGAAGGCCTTCCCACTTCTAAAAAATCAGTGCTGACAGAGGGAGTTTTAGAAACTTACTTTTACAATACTTACGAAGCCAAAAAAGCAGGATTTACAAAATCCAATGGTTGTGCCACAGGTGGAGCCCAAAGTCTTCCTGGTTGTGGTCCCAAACAATTACAAATTGCCCCAGGCACTTCCGCAAAAGATGAATTTTTTAAACTCCCAGGGAAAACTCTATTTGTGAACCGAATTTCGGGAACTAAAGATGGAGCTTCTGGTGATTTTTCGGGAGTGATCAAAGGTGGATATCTTTTAGAAAATGGAGAAAAGATCCCAGTCCGGGAAGTCCAGATTGTCGGGAACGCCTTCGAGGCACTAGGCCAAATTGAAGCGATTTCCAAAGAAGGAGAACTTTTGGGAGAATCGTCTTTTGTTCCTTATATGTTACTAGATGGATTTACCATCACAGGGGTAACAGAAGAATAACCATGCCTCAAGAGATTTTAGAAAGACCACCGGGAGCTTCGTTTTTTGTCATTCTTTCCTACCAAGAGGAAGGAATTCTTTTTGAGCTAAAGGCAATGGCGGAAAAACGTTTTTCTAAAATTCTCTATGAATCTGTTTTACTTCCTAAATGGACCCCTGATGAAACAGAAAAGGAATTTGCTTATCCGGGACGGTTTACAAAAGTTCTTTCTTTCAAACAAAGAATTCATAGAGAAGAACTGGTCGAAAAAAAGAAAGAATGTTTGGAATTCCAATCGGTATTACAAAAAAAAGACCAGAGTGTTCTTCTGATCCCCGGTTACGTAACTTCGCATAACATTGTGATTGCGAAATCAAAGGATGATTTTCACCGCACTTATTTGTTCCAAGGGGTTTACGGAGAAACGGTTTATTTTTTTTCTAGAAGCCAACTCTTAGTGGCGGAATCAGCACAAAACTACTTCCGAGAAAGAGAAGTGAGTTATTTTTTTAACACCTTAAGAGAATCCTATGAATTCAATAAATTCAAATCTTGATACAAAACCAGGTTCTCAAATTTTTACCTGTACCAAAAAAAGAATGATTCAATTCAGTCATACCAAATCCCAATTCTCAAATTGGTAGCATTGCCAAAAATAGAAGGTTTCAAATGGGTCAGAACAAATCTGTTACTAGTATTTTGGGAGTTTTATTAAATCGAAAACAGTCGATTCTGCTTTTTTTTTCCAATCTTTTCATTTTAATCTTATCTTTTTTAGTTTTAAGTTGTGACCGTGTAACCACTAACAAGTTTCAATTCTGCGATAATTTCAATGAACCTTTAGATTGTACAGAACCCAAAACTGAAAACGATATAGTATATCTGGACCAAAAATTATTTAAAAAAGAAAAACCTACTTACGAAGATTTTGGAAATTTTTTATATTTTACTGCAAGAGAAACTCCAGGGTTTCGATTGGTTTTGTCACAACCATTCAATGGTATGGGCAAAGATGCCTTTCGTTCTGGTTATGCGGCTTACCTTCAGTATGGGAATTCTTCGGAACGAATGGAAGGAAATTTATTTCAAAACAATGTGGTGGTTTCCTTTCATTATTTGGGTGCACTCTTAAAGGAAGAGTTTCGCCATAAAGGAATTGAGAAGTCCCCTTTTCGATTAGAGGACTTAGGGGTTATTTCTTTGGAATACAAAGTTATGGTTCCGGAAATGGAACCAATCATCAAACAGAGAACAGTGGAACTTCGCTGGAAGTAACCTGCCTTACTTTTGAATGTATAAGGCCTTTGGATCAAAGAAAAAATCCATAGGCGTATAATCCAAATAGAGTAAAGACAGAACAGATAAAACAACCGCACCCACAATCGGGATGAGAAGGTTATCATCCACAAGTCCTTTGGCTGTTGTGTTTGCAAAAAATTCCGTCACACAAGCAGCAATGACTGAAAAGAACACAAGATAAATTGGTGTCCATAGAAATACTCCTTGGTTATCAAAGATGGCAAGAAAACTTCCTGGATGAGATTTTGTAATCAGAAAGAGAGCAAGGATGGAAAATAAAAAAGCGGGAATTAAAAATCCAATAATTCCTTCGAGTGACTTCCCATTATAAAATCTGTGTTTCCCATACTTACTTCCCACAAAGGCGGCAAAAGGGTCACCTATTACCAAAAACAAAATGGCTAGGATGGCAACTTCGGCAGGGAAAAACAAAACCACTAGGAGGTTTGCAAAAAAATATGGAACCGTGCCATTAAATCTTTTCCTTTCCGATTCTTTCATTAAGAACCCAAAGTATTGATAAAAGAAGTTTTCAAAGCCACTATGGTTTAAACGCACTAACTCTAAAATAAACAATCCGAAAAGGAAAAGAGCTAGTAAGGTTACAAGGATTGCCCGGGTGGCGTACACAAGTCCGAAGGCATCTTGGAAGGGATCAAAAAATAGAGTCACCGGGATGATGAGTCCGAGCACATGCCAAATTTTACGAAAAAAATTAAATCCTGAATTCACTGTTTACCTACTGGATCTTGAGGCCATTTTAAATGCTGCCTCTTCATTGTTTGCTATGGGAAATAAATTACGAACACCCGCCATTAAAAATGCTTGTCTAACACTTAACGGAAGATTGATTAAGATGATTTTGTGTTTGTGGAGAAAGGCTTCTTCACTGAGAGTTTTGAAAGCAATGATCCCTTGTGTGGTCACCATATTCAACTCCTCTAGATCTAAGATGACAGACCCGTGTTTTAAAGAATTGAGTACTGATTTGATGCATTTCTCAGAAGTGAAGTTGTTTAAGTTTCCCTGCAATTTGGTCACATACACTGTGTCTATTTTTTCCGTGGAAACTACTAAGTCGTCTAGGCTCATAAAAATTGCTATTTTTCTTATTTCATTCTTGCACTCTATTGCAAGTAAATAAAACTTTTGGAAGGAGTGGTGTTTGAAGGTAACTGTTGCCCATTTATACAAAAAACTGGAAGAACTGGACCGGGATGTCGTGGAACTTAAAAAATTAACCGATCGACTTGCCTCGGACAGGGAATATTCCCCCATTCTCAAAGAAACGTTTTTATCGGAGATGAATAAATTAGAGGACCAAAAATCGGAAATCCTCAAATTGAATGTTTCGAGTGCCCAGCCCGTTGCCAAAAAAACAACAGTCACTTCCGAAAACAAAACCCCCACTCCTATCCCCACTCCGGAACCTAAAAAGCCGGAAAAACCCGTTCGCAAATATTAAACAATACTGAAAATAGATAAGGAAATCCAATGAATCTAAAAAAATATCTCACTCTGGGTGTTTCACTCGGTTTGATACTCTTACCAATTTTGAATTGCTCCAAGGATTCTGAAATCCTTGCGACGTTCGATGGTGGCACTGTAACTCGCAAAGAAATGAACTTTGTGATTGAGGCTTCGAAACGAGGCAATACGGAACCACAACCAATCAGTGCCGATATCCAAGCAAAAATTTTAGAGAGTATCGCTTTAGAGAAAATCTTACTCAAAGATGCGATTGCTTCCAAAAAAGTAGCGGAAGCAGATGTTCAAAAAATTGAATCACTTGTGAACCAATTTTTGAAACTAAACGTTTATATGCGTGAATACGTTAAAAATGGTTTAAAAGAAAAACCATTAGAATTTGTAAATCTTCAGTTAGCGCTTGTTCGTGGAGAAGACGAAGCAACCAACCTCAAAAAAGCGGAAGAATTGGCAAACAAACTGAATTCTCTATCGGATAAGGAAATTGCAGAAGAGATTTCTAAAGTGACAGATGATATCACAAGAAGACCCATTGCTGGAAAATTAGAACCTTTTTGCACAAACTGTGCAGAAACCCCATTGGAAGATATTTTAGCAGAAGTGAAAAAAGCTAAAAAAGGAACTTTTATTTCTTATGCGAAAGCAGGAGAAGGAAGGATTGCTTATGTAGTTCGTTCCACTGGTACAGAAAAAGTGCATCCGGAAAGACTAAGAAAATACTTCACATCTATTTTTGATGAATTCAAAAAGGAAGCAACGGAATACGGAAAAACTCACGAAGATCCAGAAACAAAGGCATCCGTTGCTTATTTTACAGAAGGTGAATCTGCAGACAAAGCAAACCAGTTTGCTTCTCATACAATGAAAGAGTATGAACAAGGTTTGTATCAAAAAGAACTAAAAAAGATTACTGAAGAAAGTGGGATCACTGTGGCAAACCTTCCCCGTTTCACAGGTCCAAATGATATTGATCCAAAAATCTTTACTCCAGACTATTCGCTTTATTCAAATCGTGAGGGAAAAAATTACACTTGGAAAGACTTAACTGTAGAATTTGAAGCCATTCCCAATGTATTAAAACAAGAATATAAAGATGAAAAATCCAAAACTTGGGACATGCTCAACTTATTCCAATCGACCATCCTCCAAGGAAAAATTGCAGAGACTTCGGACCGAGTGCAAGATGTGGGATCAGAAATTGGATATTTAATGCAAATGGATAAAATGAAGGTTTCTTTGGCGTTAAAATCACTACAAGATGAAATCAAAGCCATTCCTGTGACTGTAACGGAAGCACAAATGAGAGATGCTTATGAAGCAGGAAAAATGTATGCTTATGCGGATCCAGATCCAAAAAACCCGCAGAATCGCATTCCTAAGCCTTATGGTGCAGTTCGCGAGAGAATCAAATCAGAGATGGAAGGCGCTCAAAGGAATTCATTTATTGAACAAAAAGTTTCCGGATTAAAAACTACTTATAATTTAGTGATCGCTGCTGATCGACTAAAAGAAGTTATATTATAAAGGAAATCTCAGTTAAGATTTAAATTATGGCAAAATTTTTTTATTGAATTTTGCCATAATTGACATATTTTGACTGTTAGGGGGGATAAATGAACAATCACATTTACATGCTTCGCAAGAAGAGAGGTATCAAACAGTACGATATGGCAAGGGCACTCGGAGTTTCTCCAAGTTACCTATCCAAAATTGAGACTGGCGCCCAAGATCCGACTGAAAAATTTAAGTCGTCTTGTGCCAAGTATCTCAAGACCTCTGTTGATAAACTTTTCAACGAAAGCGCTGTGGAAGACATCTACCCTGAGTTTTCCAATGGATTGAAAAACAAACTTTGGGCAGTACGACGTGAGTTAGGAATTAAACAATACGATTTCGCAAAGAAATTGAAGGTTTCCACTCCGTTTCTCTCAAAAGTAGAACTTGGACTTTTAGAACCACCTGAAGATTTTAAGAATCTGGTTTCTAAAGTTCTGAAAATGGAAAAAAACGAGCTATTTCTTGGCTAATTTGAAAATCACCAAAGCAAGGTGTCAAAACCTTGCTTTTTCTTAATCCTCGACAAAAAGATTTTGTCACATAATTCCTTCTACATTCAATAGTCCCTGATGAAAGAGAGACAAGTGGAAAACCACGATGGCTGGGCCAGTCGTATCGGTTTGATATTGGCTGTAGCCAGCGGAGCCATTGGACTTGGGAATTTTTTACGATTTCCTGGACAAGCTGCTCAAAATGGTGGCGGTGCCTTTATGGTTCCCTACATCATCAGTTTTCTAATTCTTGGAATTCCTGTATGTTTGGCCGAATGGACTATGGGTCGGATGGGCGGCAAACATGGACATAGCACCCCATTTATTTTTCGTGAATACTTAAAAGGATTCCCTCTGAAACTTTCAGGAACCATCGGTGTGATGATTCCTGTAATGATTTATGTTTATTATGTATTCATTGAATCTTGGTGTTTGGCTTATGCTTATTATTTTTTAACGGGACAAATGTCACTTGTCGGATCCACACAAGAGGAAATGACAAACCAGTCTTCCGCTTTCTTTTTACACCTAACAGGAGCCGAAGCAAATGGATCCAGTTTTCAATCACCGATTATCGTTTTTTTTCTCCTTTGTGTTTTGTTTAATTTTTTACTCGTTTACCGGGGACTTTCCAAAGGACTCGAAGCCTTTGCCAAAATTGCCATGCCTCTTATGGGAATTTGTGCTACCATCATCCTCATTCGTGTTTTAACGATACCTGGAATTGAATCGGGTCTTGCGGTTATGTGGAACCCAGATTGGTCTAAACTGACCCAACCTAAGGTATGGATCAGTGCCGCTGGCCAAATTTTCTTTTCATTATCCACTGGGTTTGGGATTGCTCTTGTGTTCTCTAGTTTTTTAAAGAGAAAGGACGATGTTGTATTATCGAGTTTGTCTTCTGCTTCCTTAAATGAATTCGCCGAAGTTGTGTTTGGTGGTATGATCACTATTCCTGTTGCTTTTTTGTTTTTAGGAATACAAGCCACATCTTTTGGAACTTTTGGAATGGGTTTTATCGCTCTTCCCTCTGTATTTGGAATGATGCCTGGTGGAAATTTTTTTGGTGGTTTGTGGTTTCTTGTGCTTTTTTTGGCAGCGATTACTTCTTCGGTTACTATGTTGCAACCTGGAATTCTTTTTTTAGAAGAAGGATTTCGCATTGGTAGGAGAAAATCATCCTTACTGTTGTTTCTATTTACTTTTGCATTATGCCTTCCTATTATTTATTTTAATAAAGATTTTGCCGCTCTTGACATTGCGGATTTTTATATTGGAACCATTATGATTTATATTTTGGCTTCCATACAAATCTTTATATTTGTTTTTAAAATTGGAGTGGAAAAAGGGGTAAAGGATGCCAATGAGGGAAGTCTCATCCCCTTCCCTAAATCAATAAAATTTGTATTAAAATACATAACTCCTTGGTTTCTATTATTTATCTTCGTATCTTTTTGTTATATGAACTTACCTGAATATTTAGATAAAATGAATCCGGAAGTGATGGGATTACTTGCTGAAAATAAAGGCCAAAATGTGGATGATGCCAAAACAAAAGCGATAGTGGCTCGTTCTGTGGTTCTAGGTCTTATTTTGATTTATGGTTTTATTTATTTTTTGGTATCCAAAGCGCTTGGCGAAAAAAAGGAAAAGGTTGTCCTATGATTTCATCTGGGGAACTCAATTGGCAAGGGATACTGATTATGACTGTCTCTTTAGTTTCTGTAATCAGTTTGACTGTTGTATGTATTGTTCTTCTTTTTCGCAATAGGCATTAACGATTGGACGTTCAAACTGTTTTCACTAAACAACTTCCGAAACTTTGGAAGGATTATGAAGTCAGAAAAGAACAAATGGATATGTCTACGTCCATTGAATCGGCTTTTAATACAGGTTCCCATTGGGCCATTGAAGCGGGTACGGGGGTGGGAAAGTCCCTTGCTTATTTAATTCCTAGCGCCTTATTCTCCTTAGAAAATGAATGTACAGTGGTTGTATCCACGGAAACCAAATCCTTACAAGACCAATTATTATACAAAGATATCCCACTGGTTTCAGAAGCACTTGGGGTCCCCGTCAATGCAATGGTGGCTCTTGGTGCGAATAATTATCTTTGCAAACGTAAATATGGCCGTGTGATGGAACGGGGTGATTTCGGCCCCGAAATGGAATCATCGATACAATACTTTGTAAATTGGGAAAAACAAACTACAGCAGGGATTCGTGCAGAATACGATGGATTTTTATCTAATTCCTTTTGGAGTTCTGTAGCCAGAGAGTCTGACAACTGTTTGGGGAGAAATTGTCCGAATTTTAGCTCTTCCTATTATTTTTTAGAAAAGGAAAAATGGAAAAAAGCTAATATTCTAATTGTAAACCACCATCTATTAGCAAGCCATCTAGCCGGAGATTTTAAAATCCTCCCTCCATTTTCGCAACTTGTCATTGATGAAGCCCATGCTTTTCCAGAGATTGTGGGACGTGCTTTTGGTTCAGAGATTCGTTATGATCTTTTAATGAATCTCCTCCATTATCTTTATTTTCCTGAAAAAAGAACGGGCCTTGTTTTAAAACTCAAAAACAGTGAAAAAATAATGAAATTGGTAGAAGCTTCTTTTGGTTATGCGAATGATTTTTTCCGTATGTTGCTTTCTGCCATTCCGTTGCAGTTCAACCAGTTTTCTACCCGTCATACAGAACGAATCAAATTAGATAACGGTGCTTTGGAAGATACATTGGCAGATCTAACTTCGCAGTTGGAAAGTTTACTTTCTAAATATAAAAAAGACAGCGAGGATATGGAAGAAAAAGAAATGGCTCTTGGATTAGAGATGGTTTCTGGGAACCTAAAAAAAGCCTCCTCGTTTTTAAATGACTTTCGGTTAAAAACCAATCCTAATTTGGTGTTTTGGATTGAACCTCCTCCGCAGTCGGCAAAAGATCCTTTTTATTATTTATTCTCCCAACCGAAAAATACGGATGAGATTTTAGCCAATACATTATTTCCCAATATGGATTCGGTTGTGATGACCTCGGCAACCCTTTCTCCTACGGCCGGGAATTTTCAATATTTCTTAAAAGAGGTTGGGATTTCGGAAGTAAAAACAAAAACTTTGGCTTCTCCATTTGCATATAACACCCATTCGCTTCTTTTTGTCCCCAAACAAGTAGCAGATCCTGTCCAAGATCCTAGGAAGAATAAATCGGATCTATCCTATTGGATCGCAAGGCTTTTAAAACTTTCGGAAGGCGATGCATTTGTATTATTTACTTCCAATAAACTTTTATCAGAACTTTATGAAGAATTACGAAACCAAGTGCCCTATCCCATATTTTCCCAAACGGAAATGGGACCTATTGCCGCCAAACGCGAGTTTCTTGCCAATGAAAAAAGTGTTCTTTTTGGTGTTTCTAGTTTTTGGCAAGGTGTGGACATTAAGGGTGATAAACTTAGAAACGTGATCGTCACAAAACTTCCCTTCCAGGTTCCTACAGAGCCCGTCTTACAGGCAAAAATGGAAGATATGGAAAAAAAAGGAAAAAGTCCTTTTTGGGAGATGCAGGTACCGAAGACCTGTTTACTTTTGCGACAAGGATTTGGCCGCCTCATTCGCTCTCAGTCAGATACGGGTATGGTGAGTATCCTGGATCCACGGGTGCATACAAAGTCCTATGGAAAAAACGTGTTGCAAAGTTTACCAAAAGGCGTTCCCCTCATAACGGAATTTAACGAATTGGAAAGAAAATTCCAACTTTTGCCGAAGTCATAATTATGAAACGAATCTATCTTCTCTTGGTTTTATTCTTTAGTGTTTCTCTGGGTTCAAAACCCATTCAAGATAAAGATATCTATTCCTCTGTGGTCAATTGGACTGATCTTTTGGTTTCCTCTTCGGTGAAAGAGACCATCCCAAAAATTGTTTTTGATGAAGAAGATCCTGAGTTCTCAGGAAAAAATACTGCCACAAGCCAAGGCAAAGCCCATTCCCTGGCTCGCAAAAATGCAAAAGAAAAACTAAAAGTTCGTTTGAGCCAAAGGTTGGAATCTATTTTTTTTAACGCAGATTATACGGTTTATGAATACACACAAGTAAATCCTCAAGTTAGGTTACGTTTGAATTCCTATATTGGTTCTGAAAAGGAAGAATACGATTTTCAATTTGTAAAAAATGTTTTGGAAGCCAAGGCAAGTTTGCCTCTGAAAGGAAAGGAAGGAATTCTTTCTCATATCCCTGTTGAATACGGAACAGAATCTGTTCCAGAGTTTAGTGAAGAATTGGTTCCTGTTGAGTTTTCTGGTCTTGTTGTGGATGCTCGTCATCTGAAGTTAAAAAAAGCACTGTATCCAAAAATACAAACCGATCGTGGCCTTGATATTTATTCTCCCTTATATGTAAAGGAAGCCTATGCCATTGAAACGGGATATATTGTTTATAAGGAAGACCAACTAGGAAAAGGAGTCGAAGCAAAAGTTGGAAAAAATCCTTACTTCGTATTGGCTCTTGGAACTGCTGGAAAAAATCAGACCGATTTAGTGATTCCCACAGACGAGGCAGCCAAATTTCTTAGCCACCCCGAATCGAGAAAAAACCTTACACGTTGCAGAGTTTTGATTTTAGTTTCTCAGTAAGAGATAAAAACATTTTTTCTGCTTTTACATAATCACCATGAAAGAGATAAGCAAAACCCATATCTTCTAAATCTTTGTGATTTAGTGAACTTGTTTTTGTCTCTAGTTCAGTGATTTTTTTATAAACCGAATCATACATCTTTCTTTTTTCATCAAAACTAGGAAGATTTAATTTACCTGGAATGTTTTCAAAAATTAAGTTGGCTTCTTTATGACGATCCAAAAAGAGAAGTGCCATACCAACAAGTTTATGAATGTCGGAATCGTTTAACAATTTCATATTGTCACGAAAAACTTTGATCACTTCATCATATCTTTTTAAGTAATAAATACAAATTAGTTCTTCTTTAATAAAGGAGTTATCATTCCACTGTTTTTTAAAACGAGTGATCACCGTTTTTGCTTCTTCGTATGCTTCTGCTCTAAAGTAGATTTTGATTGCAGTTTGAATGATTGGAAAACAAAGAGGATTGGTTTGGGTATTAAAATAAAGGTTTAGACTCTTACTCGCTTCACCCGTTTTTCCCATTTCATAGTTTTGAATGGCATCGACTAGAGGTGCTAGGTTTGAGATTCCTTTCGGAGCGGCAATGGTCACTCTGCCGGTAAGTTCATAAAGGGCTAAGTAACCAAGATGTTGGATATAAAAGTTCTCAGGATGACGTTTTGCAAGAACTACAACATCTTCGTTTGATCCTACTTCATAAAGATCCCAAGCTTCCTTTTCGATGGATGAATTTAATACTTGGGTTGCTTGTTGTGCCATAAGAATCCTCTCTTTCCATAAAAAGATCGGTTTATGGGCAAAATTTCCTTTAAGAAAAATTATGGACTTAGTCTGTAAATCATCCTTGGAAAGGGAATACATTCCCGAATATGGGACAAACCACAAACCCAAGCAATCACACGCTCTAAACCCATTCCAAAACCAGAATGGGGGACAGAACCATATTTACGAAGGTCCAAATACCAAGAATAATCCTCTGGAGGAAGCCCTTCTTCTTTGAGTCGTTCTACGATTTTTTCATAGGACTCTTCCCTTTCTGACCCACCAATGATCTCTCCAATTCCATCAGGAGCGATTAAGTCGGCCGAAAGGACCGTTTTAGGATCATTTGGATTTTGTTTCATATAAAAGGCTTTGATCGCCCTGGGAAAGTTTTGGATGAAGATGGCGGTTCCAAAATGAGTGGTGAGAATTTGTTCTCTATCCGAGTTGATGTCCTCTCCCCAAGTGATGTCTTCGCCAGCGGTTTGTAAAATTTGGATGGCTTCTCCATAATCTACGCGTGGGAAGGTTTTTGCCAGTTGTTCTAAAAGTGGTGCCGGATCCCTATCCAAAACCTTTAGATCTTCTAAAGTTCGTTCGATCGTGGTTTTGAGGACAGTTTTTACAAATCGTTCTTGTAGGTCTAAATTTCCTTCTTGGTTTAGGAAGGCAGTTTCGGCTTCGAGCATCCAAAACTCGGTTAAGTGCCTTCTTGTTTTGCTTTTTTCGGCACGAAATGTGGGTCCAAAACAATAAACTTTTGAGTGAGCAAAGGCAGCCGTTTCTAAATACAATTGCCCTGTTTGGGCTAGATAGGCCTGTCCTAAATCAAAATACTCTGTGGAAAAAAGTGTGCCGGCTGATTCGCCGATGGAACCTGTGAGAATGGGTGTGTCGATCAGCGTATAGCCATCATTCCGAAAGAATTCACGGATGGCAAAGGACAATTCGGATCTCACTCTTTGGATGGCAAGTTGGCGTTTGGAACGTAACCATAAATGCCTATGGTTGTGTAAAAAATCAGGTCCATGTTCTTTCGGCGTGATTGGGTATTGGTCTGACTCACCTACGACCTGGAGCGAGTGTAAAAACAATTCCTTTCCACCCGGTGCCTTGGCATTCTCTTGCAAAATCCCCTCTACGACAAGGGACGTTTCTTGCGGAAGGCCTTTGACCTGTTTGAAGGTATCCTCACCTAAAAATTCCTTTTCTGCCACCACTTGGATGATTTTTCCTTCGGTGCGGAGTTGGAGGAATTGGACATGGTTATTGCCTCGGAGTCCTTGGACCCAACCTTTGAAACTATGAGTGGATTTGGGATGAGAATTGGATTTTGATGGATCTAAACTTGGAATCATGGATGGTTTTTTCTGTTTGCCAGTTCAATTTTCTCTGAAATTTTGAACTTACAGAATGAAATCTAGCATCCTATTAGACGGTAAAGCGATTTCCGAAAAAATTCGAAATCGAATCGCAGAAACACTAGCAAAAGCTAAATCCGAAGGCAAAGGAGTTCCGACTCTTGCCACCATCCTTGTTGGGGATAACCCTGCATCGGAAACCTATGTAAACATGAAAGTAAAAGCCTGCGAAAAAGTAGGAATGGGTTCTCGGTATGTTCGGATGAAAGAAGAAACGACCACAGAAGAGCTGTTAGCTGAAATAAGAAAACTGAATGCAGATAATTCAGTTCATGGAATCCTTTTACAACATCCCGTTCCCCACCAAATTGATGAACGTTTATGTTTTGATGAAATTGCATTAGAAAAGGACGTGGATGGTGTTACCACCATTTCTTTTGGAAAACTATCTATGAATAGTGAAGCATATTATCCGTGCACTCCGTACGGTATGGTATTACTCCTGCAGGAATATGGAATTGATGTAACCGGTAAACATGCAGTTGTTGTTGGTAGATCCCCTATTTTAGGGAAACCGATGGCCATCATGCTCACAAATTTAAATGCTACTGTTACCTTATGTCATTCCAAAACGAAAAACCTACCAGAGCTTGTGAAACAAGCAGACATTGTGGTAGGGGCTGTTGGAAAACCTGAGTTTATAAAGGCCGATTGGATTAAGGAAGGGGCTGTGGTTTTAGATGCAGGTTATAATGTTGGCAACGTAGGAGATATTGAAATCTCCAAGGCCAAGGACAAAGCCTCTTATTATACGCCAGTCCCTGGTGGTGTGGGTCCAATGACAATTTCTGTTCTTCTCTTACAAACTATGTATAGTTTTTTAAATCAGTTTTCACCTAAGTTGGATTCTCATGCCTCAAACCGTTAGTTTTGATGAATGTTTCCAGACGGTTCCCAAACTAGATCCTCCTTCGGATTTAGATAGTTTTTGGAAAGAAGGAATTTCCGAGTTAAAAAAAGTCCCAATCAAAGCAACATACAAAACTGTTTTGAAAGGATCCTTTATTTGGGAATCACTAAACGATGTAAGTTTTCAAAGTATCGGCAATCATGTGTTACACGGAAAATTGGCAATTCCTAGAAAAAGGGGAAATCGACCTGTTGTAGTTTATTTTCATGATTATTTGGCACTTCCTGAAGAAATCCAAAAAGGATATTCGGATTTGGGTGTGGCACAGCTTCACCTCACCTTACGCGGTCATGGCGAAGAAATGATTCATGCTCCGATTGATCCAGTAACAGGAAAAGCACCGATTGGTTGGACTCCTAATTACTTTGCGCATGGTTTGGACCAAAAAGAAGAATTTTATATGCGTAAACTTTATTTGGATGTGATTCGTACGATTGAATTCTTACGTTTAACCGATGGAATTGATGGTGACCAAATCATTTTACATGGTAAGTCCTTAGGTTCAGCTCTTTCTGTATTTGGTGCTGCTTATTCGGACCGAATTAAGGGACTCATTTTAGAAACACCTTCGTTTTGTTATATAGACAAAGATCAGATTTCTTTAAAAGGAAATCCTTGGGTGCGAGAACTAACTCCTTTTTTGGAAAAAAGAGCCACCAAAAAAATAGATTATAAAAAAGAATTAGCCTATTTTGACGCATTAAACTTTGCCAAAAAAATAAAAATTCCAGCACTCTTTTCTTGTGGGATGGAAGATGTGATCTCTCATCCAAAATCGACATTTGCTTTGTTTAATCATATGAATTGTGATAAACGTATGCAGTTGTATCCTACAGAAGGAAATGAAGCAGGAAAAGACAAACAACCGCAAGCCAACCTGGAATTTGTGAAAGAAATTTTTGCCTTATGACAGTAGTGCCCTTTGTATTTCAGAATTCAAAATCAGGTAAAAAAGAAAGTTTTCTACCAAAAGATCCTTCCCATGTAACCATTTATTCGTGTGGGCCAACTGTTTATAACTTTGCCCATATTGGAAACATTCGTTCCTTTTTGTTTGTAGATATTCTTCGTCGTTCATTACTTCTCGGTGGGTATAAGCTCAACCAATCAATGAATATCACTGACATTGATGACAAAATTATCAATGAATCTATCAAAAGAAAAATCAGTGTAGAAGAATTTACAAAACCTTGGACCGAAGCCTTCTTTAAAGATTTAGAAACCCTTCATGTGCAAAAATTAGAACATTACCCGAAAGCTACCGAATCCATTGATGCTATGGTGGGTCTTGTGGAAACATTGAGGTCTAACGGCCTTGTGTATGAAAAAGATGGGAACTTATACTTTTCGATTCAGAAATTTAGCCGGTATGGTGAACTTTCAAAAATTGATGTTTCTGGTATGAAGGCAGGTGTCCGTTATGATGCCGATGAATACGAAAAAGATGATGTTAGAGATTTTGTTCTTTGGAAAAATCAAAAGAGCGAAGAAGAAAAGTGTTGGCATACACGGATCGGAAACGGACGTCCTGGATGGCATTTAGAATGTTCGGCGATGATTCGAAAGGTATATGGATCAGGTGTTGACATTCATACGGGTGGCATTGACCTACTCTTCCCTCATCATGAGAATGAGGCCGCTCAAAGTATTGGAGCTTATCCCAATGAAGAATTTGTGGGAACATGGCTGCACTGTGAACATCTATTAGTTGATGGTGAAAAAATGTCAAAAAGTAAGGGAAATTTTTACACCTTACGAGATATTTTAGAAAAAGGATACGACCCAAATTCAATTCGTTATCATTTGATATCTGCACATTACAGAAGTAAGTTGAATTTTTCACTTGGCAAACTAGAAGAATCAAAGATTGCAATGGAACGAATTCAAAATACGATTTATCGTGTATTAGAAGTGGGAAATTTATGGGATTTAGTTCCAAAACATTATGACGAATTCCATTTTTCAGCTTTAGATTTACAAAATATAAATTTGGAATTTATGAATTCCTTGGCGGATGATTTGAATGTTCCGAAAGCTCTTGCTTCTGTATTTGAATTAGTTCGAATTGGGAATCAATATTTGGATGCAAATGATTCGAATGTTGATACAAAGTATTTAAATGAGATAGTGCAATTGTTTTATAAAATGAATGAACTTTTTGCGGTATTTCAATTTACAAAACAAGTCCAATCCTTAGAGGGAATCTCCGAAGAATGGATTCTCGAACAAATTGAACTTCGAAAGACCGCCAAACAAAACAAAGATTTCTCTACTGCCGACAGAATCCGTAAGGAGTTGGAAGAAAAAGGAATCCTTCTCGCTGATACAAAAGAAGGAAAAACCACATGGAAAAAAGCCCAGTAGAAATACTTTTTGGTAAACGTAATTTTTTTGAGTTTTTAGAATCTTTGGACCAAATGGCGCCCGAACGAGGGATAAAAACAATTCGCGAAGTGATTGTGAAAGATTCATTGGGTAACGAAGAAAAACAAAGAATCCGTGCTTACCTGCCGAACTCAGTTAAGTTTACAACCACATCCACGAGGGAGTTGGATCGGATTGCCTCTGATAAAAATCACCAAGGTTATGTGATCATTCGGACCAAACAAAAAGCATTTGCCTCACTTGGGTTTGAACATTTTAAACAAAATGTTGAGGTCGGTGCAGGTCCCATTTTGATTTTGGACCGGATCCAAGATCCAGGTAATTTGGGAAATATTTTACGAACTGCTGAATGTATGGGCGTAAAACATGTGTTAATGTCTGATCGTGATACTTCCCCTATTACGCCTGTTGTGGAAAAAGTTTCTGCCGGAGCCGTCCATCATTTGCAAATCTATCGTGTTGCCAATTTAATGCATGGAATGGAGTTTTTGAAAAAGAACGAATATTGGATTCTTGCAACGGATGAGGAAGGGGAAGAATCCATTTGGGAGACTTTGCCTGATGCATCACAGATGGCGGTCATTATGGGAAATGAAGGAGAAGGTGTGAAACGTTTGCTTTTAGAAGAAGCAGATTATGTAGCAAGAATCCCCCTTTTCGGTTCTGTGACATCTTTGAATGTTGTGGTTGCTTGCGGAATTACTTTAGATAGGGTTCAAAATGTTTCGCGTTAGGCGAAAGCCTCTATCTGGTTTTGTATTTTTCATGATTGGAATGTTTGTATTCCAATCATGTATTTATGATTTTTATAGAAAGGAATTTGTTTCCGAAAAGAAGAAAAATTACGAATTATTACTTCTAGCTTTGCTTGGTTTAATGCCCAATCCAAACCAGAAACTTTTTGGTTTTGTTCCTGGATATTCAAGAAATTTATCCGATTCACAATTTGTAACCTCCGATATTTTTCCGAAAACAGGTAAAAAGAAAATTGTATTCATTCATGGTTGGAACCCTGCAGAAAGAGATTCTGATCCTGTAACAAATGATGAGAAAAAAATTCAGAATCTTAAAAATACTTTTTCAAATGGAATCATTCACTTCCAAGAAGGAAGGGAGTCGGCTAATGCAGAGTTTGATCTTTACCTTTATACTTACCGTACTTCCAATAGCATTCTAGTGAATGGTAGGCAGTTTCACAGTACACTTCGTTCACAGTTTTCAGATTCAGACCAAGTTTATATTGTGGCACATTCCATGGGAGGACTTGTGACTCGGGTTGCATTAGCTCCGGAAAATGGTTTTTTACCTTTTGTACGTTTGGTGGTAACACTCGCAAGTCCCCAGTTTGGATCTCCATTTGCTACCCCCAGTTTTTTAAATAGTAATCCTTTTTTAAATGAGTTAGGAAGTTACCTTGTAGGAACCCAAGGTGGTTCGGAACTTAGTTATACGAACCAAGGTGCGGGACAGACTTCTTTGGCTGGAGCGAACAATCAGGTTTTAGATACTTTGAATCAATCGTATTTAAATTCAGGAATGAACGGAAGGTTTGTGAGTTTTGGCGGTGTGATGACTGGCTGTAATGACGGGGAAACAGAATATTACAATATAGGTTGTAATTTACTTTCTAATGCTGGTTTTACGCAGTCTGATGGAATTGTTCCCATGAATAGTGCCTTTCTTGGAAATTTAACGCACAAACAGATCCAAGTGGCAGACGTTGACCATTCCATGATGGCCTTCCAAACCAAAAACATTGATGATACTAAAAGTCGAGATCTATTTATGAAAGTGATTTCTGAAATTAGAAATTCCCCTTATTAAGTTTTGGGTTAACTTTCTTTTTTTTCCTGTAACATTTGGATCGAAACATACAATCCAAAAAATCCTAAAAGAAAGATTGGTAAACCAATGATCATCTCTCCTTCACTCCAAACCAAACATTGGATCGAATACAATCCCCCAAATACAAAACAAAGGCCAGATAATGTTCCTAAAAAAGAGACAATCAATCGATTAGGATAAATGATTTGTTTTGGTTCCTCATTTTTTTTAAATAAACCTCTCCAAAAGAAAAAAGGAGGTTTGGTTGTTTCATAGAATCTGAGCAATACTTCCCGATTCGTTGTGGGTAAAACATAGGTAGAAAGTATCAGAATGATGCTAGAAGTGATGGCAGTATAGAAGATTGAATAAGGAAATACTGCTTTAAGATAAACGGAAAAAAGTAAATATAAAATAGGGGAAAGGATAAAGGCCAAAATTTCTGTCCATGCAGAAATACGCCAAAAAAACCAACGGGCAATTAAGATAAAACCAATTCCGGAAGAGGCTTCTAACAAAAATACCCATGCACCTTTAATTGTTTCCATTCCATAAACTGCAAGAAAAAAGGAACAAACTGCTGTTAGAATTTGTATTCCATAAGAAATTTTAAGATAATAAAAATCAGGTTTATCAACTTTTGTCATTGGTCTTAAGAGGTCGTTAACAAGGTAAGAGGCTCCCCAATTCAAATGTGTTGCCAATGTTGATAAATAAGCAGCAAGAAAGGCACTAAGCATCAGTCCCATCATTCCACTAGGCATTCCCTCTTGTAACACCATAAGAAATCCTTTCCCACTTTCTATTTCAGAAAGATTGGGATAAAGGACAAGGGACACAAGAGCTACTAGAATCCAAGGCCAAGGTCTTACAAAATAATGAGCAACCACAAACCAAAGAGAACCTTTGAGAGCAGCATTTTCATTTTTGGTGGCAAGGATTCTTTGGGCAATGTATCCTCCTCCCCCTGGCTCCGAACCCGGATACCAACTAGACCACCAAAGTACTGTTAGTAGAATTAAAAAATGATCCCACGGAAGAGTTCCTAACTCTCCATTAGGAAAAAATAAAATTTTGTTTGCATCTAACTTATGTTTTAATCCTTCCAATCCACCAACTGAGGGTAAATTTACTGCGAAATAGGCAAATATGATACAACCTATCCATGCCAGGAAAAACTGAAACACATCTATATAAGAAATTCCGCGAAGTCCCGCAATCGAAGTATAAAAAACACCAAATAACAGTAAGTAAATGAGAATGTGAGAACCAGTAACGTTCGGAAAAAATACTGGAATGATTTTTAACATGGCTAAATTGACCCAACCGAGAATCACAAGATTGAGTAAAAAACCAATCACAAAGGCTTTGAATCCTCTTAGAAAATCGGCTTCTTTGCCACTATAACGTAGTCCTATTAGTTCTAAGTCGGTTGTTGCACCTGATCTTTTCCATAATTTAGAAAAGAAAAAAACAGTAACAAAGCCACCCACAGCCATATACCACCAAATCCAATTACCAGAAATTCCTTGTCCTCGTATAATTTCTGTTACAGCAAGAGGTGTGTCGGCGGCAAAAGTGGTAGCAACCATTGCAGTTCCTGCCACAAACCAAGATAAACTTCCTTCCGCTTGAAAGTATTCTTTGGTTGAATTTTGTTTGGAGCGAAAACGAAATAAAAGAAGAATAATAATAACAAAAGGAAAAAGAAAAAAAACAAAATCAAGAAAATGGAAAGGAATCATAATCTCACTTTGATTCCCATCTCTTTCATTGTTTGTTTCGTTTCTTGTATTGAAAATTCACCGAAGTGGAAAATGGATGCCGCAAGTACCGCATCGGCACCACCTCTAAGGATGACTTCTGCCATATGTTCCGGATTCCCTGCCCCACCGGAGGCGATCACAGGGATAGAAAGATTGGAGGTAAAAGTTTTCATCAGATTGATATCAAATCCATCTTTGGTTCCATCTTTGTCCATAGAAGTTAGAAGAATTTCACCGGCACCCATTTCGACAGCTTCCTTTCCCCAATCCAGTGCTTCCCTGCCAGTTTCAAGGCGACCCCCATTGAGGTACACTTCGTAACGTTTGCGTTCCGGATGAAATTTTACATCGATGGCACAGACGATACATTGAGATCCATAAATTTCACTGGAATCCTTGAGTAGTTTTGGATTTTGAAAAGCACTTGTATTGATAGAAACTTTGTCAGCTCCCTTATTTAAAACTGCTTTTACATCCTCAATGGTTCGAATCCCTCCACCGACTGTGAAAGGTATAAAGAGTTTATTTGCCACTTGTTCTACTAAATGTAAAAGAATATCACGTTTATCAGAAGAGGCAGTAATATCTAAAAAACAAAGTTCATCTGCTTTGTTTTCTTCATAAGCAACCGCACAAGAAACAGGATCACCCGCATCTATAAGGTTTACAAACTGTACACCTTTTACAACCCTTCCCCCTTTGATATCCAGGCAAGGAATGACTCTTTTGGTTAACTCATCCATATTAGGTGATCTCTTTTGGAAGTGCCAACTTACATATTTCTAGTTCCGAAACTGATTTTGCGAAACTTAAAAGTTTAGATTCATTGAAATGTTCTGATGTAATTTGTAATCCAATAGGAAGACCATTGGAATCAAGGCCAGCAGGACAACTAATTGCCGGAACTCCAGCTAAGTTGACAGAAGTTGTTAAAATATCTGCTTGATACATTTGAATCGGATCTTTTGTTTTTTCTCCAACTTTGAATGCTGTTGTAGGCGACGTTGGTTGAAAAATAATATCTACCGATTTAAAAAACTCGGCATATTGTTTACGGATAAGGACCCTCGCTTTTTGTGCTTTGCCATAGTAAGCATCGTAATAACCAGAACTTAGTGAAAATGTTCCGAGTAAAATTCGGCGTTTGACTTCAGCACCAAATCCTTGGGTTCTAGATTCAGAATATAAATCTTCTAATTTACCTGCTCCTTCTTTGCGTAATCCATAACGGATCCCATCAAAGCGGCTTAAATTTGAGGAACATTCTGCTGTTGCGATCAAATAATAAACAGGAATTGCATACTTTAATAGTGAAAAATCGAGGGGAACAAGAGTTGCCCCTTTAGATTCTAAATCTTTTAAGATATCCGTGTAACGTTTGTTTACGTCAGGTGAAAAGTTAAACTCTTCTGACTTCATCACACCAATTCGTTTGCCTTTCCAATCGATGGAGGAAACAGAGTTTGCTTCGAATGAATTTACTTTGGCAGTGGTTTGGTCTTTATGGTCGAGACCGGAAAGGATTTCCATTAGGTCTGCGATTCCTTGTAAGTCATTCGAAAAAGGGCCAATTTGATCAAGACTTGATGCATAAGCGATCAGTCCGTATCTAGAAACTCTGCCATAAGTAGGCTTTAGTCCCCAAATCCCGCAAAGGGCAGCTGGTTGTCTGATTGATCCACCAGTATCTGAACCAAGGGAAACTGGTAACATGGAAGCTGCCACAGCTGCCGCCGAACCACCGCTAGATCCACCTGGAATTCGATTTGT
The DNA here is from genome assembly GCF_004770905.1 of Leptospira bandrabouensis. Classification (NCBI taxonomy): domain Bacteria; kingdom Pseudomonadati; phylum Spirochaetota; class Leptospiria; order Leptospirales; family Leptospiraceae; genus Leptospira; species Leptospira bandrabouensis. The sequence continues at coordinate 565,308 of NZ_RQHT01000012.1, forward strand.
ATCAAAAGGATTTCTGGTTGTTTGAAAGGCACTATTTTCTGTGGAAGAACCCATTGCGAATTCATCCATATTCAGACGTGGGAACAAAACAAAACCCTTTTCTCTCAGTTTTTGAATGACAGTTGCATCATAGGGAGATCGAAAGTTTTCTAGAATTTTAGAAGAACAAGAAGTGATCTCACCTGTAATACAGATATTATCTTTGATTCCAATGGGAATTCCATCAAATTCAGAAAGTAATTTTCCGGATTTTCTTCTATTGTCACTTTCCTCAGCTTGTTTTAAGATATTTTCTTTATTCAATTCGAGGAAGGCTTTTACTTTGGAGTCAGTAACTTCAATTCGGTTGATATATGCAGAGACCAAGTCTTTTGATTTTAAAGAACCATCATTTAGTTTGGTTTTGATTTCGGAATAAGTTAAATAAATTAAATCTTTCATGTTTCAATTACCTTTGGAACTACAATGTATCCGTTTTCATAAGATGGAGCGATTTTTGCTAAATCATCGCGTTTTAGATTGTTTTCAGCAAAGTCCTTTCGTAGTTCATAGAAAATTTGTTCATAGATTTCATCATCACCGACAGCTGATGTGTCTAGGTTTTTGATTTCATCTACATATTGTACAATCCGAGAAAAGTCGTTTAACATAGAGGAAACTTCCGCATCATCAATGTTAAGTTTTGCCAAGTTGGCAATGTTTTTTAGTTCTTTTTCATCCATAATATTTCCTCAGTATGCGTTCCTATCAATGATTGCCTTTAGTGGTGTTAATAAAATGATTTTTATATCGAGAAGTAAAGACCAGTTCTCAATATAAAAGATATCTGCTTCTATTCTTTTTTCAATGGATGTATCACCGCGAAATCCTTGTACTTGGGCCCATCCTGTGATCCCCGCTTTTGCAGCGTGTCTTCTCATATACTGTTGGTGTTCATTTCTAAATTTTTCTACATAAAAAGGTCTTTCTGGCCTTGGACCTACAACAGACATATCTCCGAGTAATACATTAAAAAATTGTGGAGTTTCATCCAATGAAAGTTTTCGTAAAACAGAACCAACGACTGTGACCCGAGGGTCGTCTTTCACTGTCCAAAGTGTATCCGATTTTTCTTTGGTTTGTACGATCATGGATCTGAATTTGAGCATTCCGAAAACTTTATTATCAAGTCCCACTCTTTCTTGTTTGTAAAAAATAGGGCCTTTGCTTGTGAACTTCACAAGTAATGCAATGATAAGATAAAATGGACTGAATAGGATAATAAAAAATAAGGAGAATAAAATATCAAAAATCCTTTTTAAAACTAAGTTATAGCCGAGTCGTAAAGGAATATTCCTAATGGAGATAATCGGAATTCCATCTAAAACTTCGACTCTTCCTTTTGCAGTGACAATTTCTTCATAACTAGGAATGACTTTTAGGTCGATTCCGTAAAAGTCAGCAATATCAATGACTTCTTTGAGAGAATCCCCCTCTTCATGTGATAAAGCATAAACAATTAAATCTAAGTTGTTCTCTTTCACATAAGATTCTAAGTGCCCTGTATTTGTGACAGTTTTTAGTTTTTTAGGAGACAGATTCTTTTTTCCTGCCGCAAAACCTTTGACTGTATAACCGTAGATTGAATGTTTCTGAATTGTTTCAGCAAAATTAATGGCAGATTTACCAGTGCCAATCACTAGGACTGACTTTAAATTGAATCCTCTGCTTCGTAAGTATTGCATAAAGGATCTTAAAATATAATGTGAAAACGAAGTAAGGATGACTGTGCATATAGCAAAGTAACCGATGACCAATCTTGAAAAACTTTCTCCACGAAAGAAAAACAAAAGAGATAAAACCACAAGTAGGTTTAAGATTACACCAGTAATAATTGCAAAAAGTTCATCGGAAAAAGATAATCCTCTTCTTGGATGGTATAAATCGATGGATAAAAATGATAATACTTGTGAAAAACCAAGTACGATTCCAAGAATTATATAATTGATGGGATCAATTGTTTGAATTTGAAAAGCAGAGTCTGGTAAAAAATAATAACGAATTGTATAAGCACAAACAAAACTTGTAAGTGCAATGAAGAAGTCTGTTACTAGGAATAGGAGTTTGAAGGATTGGCTTCTTTCTTTTAGCATTTCTAATTCTCTTAATCGGTTAAGTCGGTCGATGTTCCATCCAGTGGACGTTTTCTAAACCTATACAATCTGACTCTTGTAGCTTGAGCAGATGCGGAATCCCCAAAACTAAAATTAGTTAAGTTAACAGAAAAGTATACAGACTGATCGTAGAAAGTCAATTGGTTGTTCATTGTAAGACCACCAGGCAACGCCCGTAAATTCATACTATAACCCAAACGGTATTCCCAGTTGTGTAGGTCTAGTTTTAGGGTCATCATAAACCGATTGATATTAAATACTGTTTTTTGCCTTTCATTTTGGCCTTTCGCGCCAGTACCCGATGCCAAATCTTCCCAAATCGTTGTTTGGTCGTAATTGGTGCCTGTTTGGGATGTATACAATTCGGGACTAGTATTCATTGCATAAAATTGGCCTTGAGCAAGGGCTGTAAGCCGCCAAGGTTCTGTTACACGAGAGTCTAACTCTAGTTCGACTCCCGAATATCTTGTTACTTTGACATCGGTTTTAAAGAAAAATCTGTAACTATCTAAAAAACTATCCTTATAAACATGATACCAGGTAGATCCAACTTCTAAACTTCTAAAAGCACGAATGATTGGCCAAGAGAACCCACCCATTTTATAGGAAAGTGTAAGGTTATTTGATAAAGACCTGTTTTGAGGAGTGTGGTGAACGTAATCATTGTTGATAAATATACCGGAATAAAAATTTCTTTTTCTTTCTAAAAGACTGGGCCTACGTGTTGTAAACCCATCCACAAAGTCAAAAAAACCACCCACTCTAACGACTGTATAATACCAACGTTGCATATTGGTAAGACCTGGATTATATGAACTTGAAAATTGACGTAAATCTCTTATGGTTCTAACAGAAACATCCCAATCATTGAGTGCATAACTTTCTAAAGAAACTTCCGCTTCATGTTGGCGTAAATTTCCAAGAATCGGATCCTTTGCTTCTGCTTTGTCCGCATCCAAACGTCTGTAGGTAGTTGATACGAAAATTTCAGGAATACCCATGCGAACCGTATGAGATTGCCTTACATATTGATAGGATTGTTGTTTTAAAAGTGTTGCGTATGCTTTGTTAATATCGCGGTCGGGACTATTCAAATCATTCCCCGATCCAGGAAATTCCACAGTTTGTTTGGTCGCACCCATATAAACAGAAGGTGTAAAGGACATATAAGCACCCATCGTTATGGGAGACCGAATTCCTGTTTCACCGATTACGTTTGTCTGTGATCGTAAAACAAAGTCATTGTATTGACTTCTTGGATCTACAACACCAGTGGTTGGGTTAGTTCTTTGTTGTGGAGGCCCGTAAATTCGATTGATATTGGTTTGAAAAAACAAATCCCAATAAATTGGACTACTCGTTCCTGGAACCAAACCAATATTACTAGAATTTCTAATCGTCACAGCAGGCAGAGTGTCTTGTGCAGCAAAATATTGATTGGCTTGGATTTGGTAAACGAGAGTTCTACTCATCGCAATTCCAACACTCAAATCTCCCCGGTTTTCCGTGTAATTTAAGTTCCAATTTAATAAGTTTCGGATAAGGCCAAAACGAACATCTCTATAAGAGTATAATGATTGGAGTGAATTGGAAGGTTGGTACCGGTTTCCAAATTCGTAATCAAATTGACGATTGCTATAATTTTCGTATTGTACTTGAACGTTTCTTGTGTAATCACGCGCGAAGTCGTTAAATTTAGCATTTAATCGTAAGTCTGTTTTCCACCAAGGGTCGTAGTTAACGCCTGTATTGCGATAAGGTAAACCTGTATTTGGAAACATTTCCCCGCGGTCTACGTTATTTGTGACGGCTACATTTCCAATTCCGCCATTACGAAATCTGTCCTCATAGACTGGTGTGATGGAATTATTTTTATAATTTGCATAACCAAGATTGATATTGTAATTTAAAATGGGAGATAATTTCCACATCTCTAACTGAGCGGCTTGTCCCGTTTTTTCATACATGTCAAAACGAAACTTATACCCATTTGCAAGGAAAATACTATTTGGATAGGAATCGGACCATTGGTAAGAGTTTTGCCAAAACCAACCTTGTGTATTGTTTTTACCAACTTGTGTGGTGACTCCGTTTCCTGATTCGGAATTGTATAACACAGGAAGCCAGAACATGGTTGTCCCACCTACCTTATATGAAACGCGGTAAGCAACAACGGACTTATCATCATGAATAATAATCTTTTTTGCTTGGAAAGACTCATGTGGAAGTTCCGCATTACAAGCGGTAAAGTAACCCATCTCCAATAGGTAACGCTTTTCATCCAAACGTTTGATTTTTTGTCCTATGAAGTAGGATGGAAACATACTTAATTTAGAATTATAAACAACACCTTGGTTGATTTTTAAGTCGTAGATCATTCGGTCGCCGTTTACTTTTGCGGTTCCGTCTTTGTATTCTACTCCACCTTCTGCATAGATTTCTTGGCGACTGGCATCGATAGACACAGAGTCCGCAACTAGTTCTCCAGAACGAATTTTTAACCTAACTTTTCCACGAAGTACAAGAACCCCACCTTTTGTTTTATCGATGTTTAAAAGTTGTCCTTCTGCTGCATTTTGGATTTGGATCGGTGGACCTTTTTTTGTTTGAGTACTAAGAAGAGCTTCAGGAGTTAACGCCTGTTCTTCTTCAGGAACAAGGGCTTCTCTCAGTCTCTCTCTTTTGGTATATATTGTTCCCGATGGATTGAGTCCGAGGTTACGAAGATTGTCCTCTACTTCTCTGTCAGTCATTGAATCCACAGATTTTCTGACGAGCCCACGTTGTACTTGCGCTGTGGTTTGTTTTCTTTCTTCTTCTTGGGTGTTTTTTGGGGCACCAGACTGGTCTGGAAATATAAGTTTTAGGTTATTGATGTCCTGCGCCAGAATTTCCATTCCGAAGAGAAAACCATAAAATAATATAAGAAAACGAATGGATTTTTGCACAGTGGGCTTCGAAAGTATAGAACGACAGTTTTACACCTGTCGAAAAAATCAATGGAAAACCAGGCAGAATTTCCCTTGGGATTCCTGTATTTTACCGGAAAAAGAGGTTGCATAAGGATTCGTGTAATGGACATAATCAAATCGCTCCATCCTTGGGCATCCGGGAGTTTTCAATGGCAAAAACCTACTCTGGAGAACGTATCCCTGGTACTTTGCGGTACAATCTCAAAGTGAGAGAGGGAAACACCGAGCTCTGTTTTGTGATTCCTGAACCGGCAATCCAAATTCCCACGGAAGGTTTCGGACCAGATGAGAGCGCAAATCGCTTAGCCCTTGCAGTCCTTTTAGATTGCACCAAAAACCCTCAATTGTCTTTTTTATATTATAAGGATTTTAACTTTTTTCTGGCGGGTTTATTTTTAGAAGACAATTGGATGTTACATTCCAGTAGGATTGAATTATTCTTTAAATTATTAGAAGAAACTCCCGAGTTATCAAAAACTTTAGTATCAGGAAAGCGTTAACATCTGTTAAAGCGGCTTGATGATGGGAAGGGTAAAAAACCAGGAAGATGCTTCTTCGTCCCTGTACATTTTACCCTTATGTTCTGTCACAATGCTCTTTGTAACTTCTAAAGAATTCATTTGAGAAATTCCCTTCATTAAATCCTCTTCCCCATTGTCTTTAATTTGAACGAGAATATGACTCGAACCATCTTCTTCCATTTGTTTCAATGTGATGGTAATTTTTCTACCGATGGAATCTTCCCTTGTATTGACTCGTATTCTCGCATCTTGCATGAGATTCAGGAGGACTTGTTTGATTTTTTGTGGTTGGCAATAAGCAAGAGGAACATCCCCCAACTCCATTTCGCACTGGATACCTTCTTTCAAAAAATATTGGTGAAGGAAGGAACGAGTATCGTTTAAAATAGTTCCTAAATTGGAATAATTCCACTGTGAGGAAGTGGATTGGGAATAGGAAACTAGGTTTTTGATAATTTTTGCAATTCTTTCCGACTCTTCTGCAATTTTACTTGCCTTTTCTCCTAAAGAAGGCTGATTCAATTTTTTAGCTTCCAATGAAATTAAATCAGCTAAATTGATGATTGATGTGAGGGGATTGTTGATTTCGTGGGAAATTCCCGAGGCAACAAGGGCTATGGTTTCCCATTTTTGATTTTCTGCAAGTCTACTTTCCACATTACGAATGTGTTTTTGCACTTGTGATTTATAAATTGCCATTTCCACAGAAATATACAAATCACGGCTGTTAAATGGTTTGATTAAATATCCAAATGGCTCCGTCGTTTTTGCGCGGTTGATGGTTGCCTCATCAGAATAGGCAGTCAGGTAAATGACAGGAATTTCTTTTGTTTTTTTTATGATTGCCGCAATTTCAATCCCATCCATTGGACCATTGAGCATAATATCCATTAAAACAAGATCAAAGTGTTCATTTTCAATATGTTCGATGGCATCATTGGCATCAGAAACATAAGTGGCATTGTATCCATATTGTTTCAATGTGGAACAGATATTAATGGCAATGATTCGTTCATCCTCAACAACGAGGATTCTTTTAACATCTGTTCCTTTATCTGTACCCACAACTGCTGTCATATTATTTTAAACCGGATTCATCTATCAAATACAATAATAAGAGTTTGTCAACAGAATCAGTACAACAAATCTCTGTATTGTGGATGAGGATTTAAACAAAGCACAAAAGTCAGTGATTTTATCTCCCGAAGGCCCGATCCTAGTCGTAGCAGGCGCAGGTACTGGGAAAACTAACACCCTTGTCAATAAATTGGCATCTCTTGTTCAGAACGGTTTTGAGCCTAGTTCTCTTCTCCTTTTAACGTTCACAAGACGGGCTGCCAAGGAAATGTTAAACCGCGCCACAAAAAAACTAGACTCAAGGATGATGTCTGTACAGGGCGGAACTTTTCATTCTTTTTGCCACCAATTCCTTCGGAAGTATTCCCTAGCTGTTTCCCTCAATTCTAATTTTACTATTTTAGATGAGGATGATGCCACAAGCCTTGTTGGGATGGCCAGAGACCAGGTAGTATCCAAACAATCCAAAGTCAGGTTCCCTAAAAAAGAAACGCTTACTGAGATTTTTTCTATGTGTTTTAACTTACAAATATCCTTAGAAAAGGTACTTCAAAAAGAATATCCAATGTTTCTCGGTTTAACAAAGGAAATTCAAGAAATTAAATCAAAATTTGCAGAACTAAAACTTAAACATAACTCACTTGATTTTGACGATTTATTAGATTTCACAAGAAAGATTTTAATGGAAGAAGAATCAATCCGTGAACGCGTAGGAACCCAATATAAATATATATTAGTAGACGAATACCAAGATACCAATCGAATCCAGGCACATATTGCTTGTTTGTTGGCAAGTAAACACCAGAATATCATTGTCGTTGGAGATGATGCACAATGTATCTACGGATTTCGAGGAGCAAACATTAAAAATATGTTGGATTTTCCAAAAATATTTCCGAACACAAAAACAATTCATTTAACAGAGAATTACCGAAGTCACCAACCTATTTTGGATTTGGCCAATGCCATTCTTGATCAAAGTAAAGAAAATTATAAAAAACATTTAATTTCTCATAACCAACATCCTTCGGAAAAACCAAAACACATAAAATTTGAATCTGCGGAAGACGAAGCAGAATGGATATCCGATAAAATATTGGAAATGTATGAAGAAAATGTTCCACTTTCTGAGATCGCTGTTTTATTTAGAGCAGGATATATTTCGAACCTTTTAGAAGTGAAATTAAGTGCAAAACAAATTCCATTTCGAAAGTTTGGTGGGAAACGTTTTTTAGATTTAGCACATGTTAGAGATTTACTCGCATACCTTCGTATCATAGATAATCCAAAAGATATTCTCTCTTGGAATCGAGTGTTACTATTGGAAAAGAATATTGGTAAAAAATATGCGCAAATCCTGTATTTGAATCTGGAAAATCAAAATTTTTCCTGGCAAGAGATTGAATCTTCTTCCTCTTTTTATTTGGGTATTTCAGATGGAGCAAAGACCTCCTTTCAGAATCTGATTTGTTTGGTTCAATCACTTTCCAGTAACCCAGAAAATAGTATGGTGGTCGTGGAAAAAGTTTTATCACACTACTTACCTATTTTAGAAACGGAGTATGATGACTTTGAAAAAAGAAAACAGGACTTAGAGTCTTTAAAAATTTTAACAAAATCAACTCCTAATCTTTCCGATTATTTGGCCAACCTAACTCTAGATCCAACAGAAAAAAAAGATACAAACCCTATCGAATCAAAAGAAGATGATTACTTAACGTTATCAACAATTCACTCTTCCAAAGGATTAGAGTGGAAGTTTGTTTTTATAATGCAAGTTGTGGAAGGAAGTTTACCTAGCGCAAGAGTCAAAACAATCCAGGAACTAGAAGAAGAAAGACGATTGTTTTATGTTGCCATTACTCGTGCCAAACAGGGATTATTTTTAACATCACCGGTGTTTTCTGATAAAAACCGATTAACTGTCATCAGTCGCTTCCTTACCGATTTACCAAACCTTGGTGAATTGGTAGAAGATTTTGCCCCAGAAATCACTGCGAAACCCATTGAGGAAACAAAACCAAATTTGGAAAACGACCGGTTCCAGGATATTCAAAGATACTTTTTGAATTGATTTATAAAAAATTACCTTCTAGAATGGGTTTATCTTTGGGGGGAGTATGAAATTATCCTTTTGTAGTTTTGTTTGTGGAGTGGTTCTTTTACTGACGTTTGTGGCTTGTGCTTCACAAGATACGAAAGAAGTCTCTGAGACTGGGAGCCAAGATTCAAAATCGAATTCACGAGCAGTTAACTTGGAAGACCCCGAAAAAGGTGGAAAAAAAATCGGTTGTATTGAAGGAAATTGTGTAAACGGTATTGGTAAATATGTATACGACAATGGGGATATTTACACTGGATCTTTTAAAAATGATCTAAGAGAAGGCCCAGGCAGTTTTCTTTATTCCGATGGTGAAAAGTTTAGCGGAACATATATAGAAGATAAAAAACAAGGTCCCGGTGAATACAATTTCAAAAATGGGGACAAATATGTAGGTGAGTTTCAAAACGGACAGATCAACGGAAAAGGAACTTATAGTTTTAAAGATGGTAAATCTGTTTCGGGTGATTTCACCTCTGATGGCCAAGAAGGAATCGGAGTACTTACCGATGATGGTAAAGCCAGAAATTGCAAAATCGCAGGAAGAAAACTTCTCTGCGAATAGGTTTCACCTTACAGTTGGCAGTTGGGACGTTTCCCTTCTGCTTTGGCCTTTTCCCATAAAACCATTGCATTTGGCATAGCAGCATTTAAATTTTTCATTCGAGTGGCATCTGACGGATGTGTTGATAGTAATTCATTGGTTTTACTACCACCTAGGGCACTCATATTTTTCCAAAGTTCTACACTTTGTCTTGGATCGAATCCCGATTTTGCCATCAGTTCTAATCCAATGATATCAGCCTCCGATTCATGTTCTCTAGAAAAAGGTAATAAAACACCAAATTTGGCACCGAGTCCAAGGGCTCCTGCTACCGTTGGTTTTCCGAGGCTTTCCAAAATTTTTACTGATCCACCTGCTAATTGGTTTTGGGATACTCTTTCATTTCCATGACGAGCTATCACATGTCCAATTTCATGTCCAATTACGGCTGCTAGTTGGTCTTTGTTTTTTGCTACAGAAAACATACCTGTATAAACACCAATTTTCCCACCTGGTAATGCAAAAGCATTAGGAGTATTGTCTCTAAACACAACCACTTCCCAAGATTCCACTCCGGTTGTATCATGAGTGACAGCTAACTCTGCGGATACGATGCAGTTTACATACTGGTTGGCAGTGGCAGCCGTATCGACAGGAGTTTTTGTTTTCATCTCTGAAAAAGCTGCTGTTCCCATTTCGTTCATTTCCGCATCTTTTACTAGGATGATTTGTTTTCTTCCCGTAGGTGAGGTGCTACATTGAACTAAAAACGTAAATGTGATAAAGAATACTAAACTTCGAATCATTTTATTTCCTGTTTTGCATAAAATTGTTTGATAAATGGAATTACTTCTTCGCTTGCAATGGGTTTAGATAACCAATAACCTTGAATTTTGTCACATTCATAAGACCTGAGTAGTTCTAATTGTTCCAACTCCTCTACTCCTTCGGCTACCACCGAATAACCAAGATCATGTGCCATATTGATAATGGAGATTAATAAAAAACTCTCTTTAGATCCTTCTTCCACATTGTTAAGAAAAGATTTATCAATTTTGACAATCGATAGAGGTAATTTTTCTAAATAAGAAAGTGAGGAAAATCCTGTTCCAAAATCGTCCAATGCGACTTTGACTCCAATATCAATGAGATTGGAAAGAATGGGAACTGTCTCGGAAAGATTTTTCATTGCTAAACTTTCCGTAATTTCCACTTGTAAAGAGGTGTAAGGAATACCTCGCCGATTGTGGAGATCTACAATCCAATGGAAAATATTCTGATCAAAAAATACTTGGGGACTTAAATTAACGGCAATGGAGATGGGTAGACCTTGTTTGGTCTGTACTTCATCAATTAAATTAGCTGCTTGTTCTAACACAAATCTTGTGATAGGGACTATTAGTCCTGAATCCTCAGCAAGAGGGATAAACTCAGCAGGAGAAACCATTCCTCTCTGCGGATGACGCCACCTAACCAAAGCCTCCCAATGCCCAATTTTATTTTCCTTTAAATCTAAGACAGGTTGGTAAAAAACAAAGATTTCATTATGAGTTAAGGCTTTCTTTAAATCGTTTTGAATTTCCAATTGGAAATGGATTTTTTCCTGCATGGCTTGGTTGAAAACAGATACAGTTCCCACTTTTTGCGATTTTGCATGAAACATAGCAATTTCTGCATTTCGTAAAAGTACATCCGCCTCTTTGCCACCAAGTCCAAAGGCCGAGATTCCGCAAGATGCTGTTAAGTAAATTTCATATCCACCCAGTGGAATGGGATCTCCTAACCTCTCAAGAAGTCTCATGGCATAACTAATTCCCTCATCAATGGCTAAAAGATGTGTGAGTAAAATGGAAAAATTATCGGCACCAAGTCTTGTGATAATCGCATCGTTATCAGAAAACTGTTTTAGTCGTTCTGAAAATATTACTAAAATTTGATCTCCAGCTTCATTACCAAGTGAATGATTGATTCTTTTGAAGTTATCTATATTGATACAAAATAAGATTGGATATCCCGTGTTTTTGGCATTGTATGCAAATATTTTTTGTTCAATACGGGCAAGAAATAAAGCCCTGTTCGGAAGTCCTGTTAGATTATCATAAAATGCATCGTGTGTTAATTGTTGTTCGGCGAGTTTTCTGTCAGTAATGTCATGGTGGATTGCAATATATTGAAATATAGAACCGTCTTGTCTAGTAAAAGGAACGATCGTTGTATCTGCCCAATAATCACCGCCGTCTTTTTTTAAATTACGGATTTCCCCGCGCCAAACCTTCCCCTTTTGAATGATTTCCCAAATTTTTGCCCAATCTTCTTTGGTTTTGTCTGCTGATTTTAGGATCCTGTGGTTTTGGCCAATGAGTTCAGAGGTGGTATATCCAGTGGCTTTTGTAAATGCTTCATTCACATAAGTGATGATCCCATTTGCATCAGTGATAGATACAATATTAGCTTGGTCTAATGCAAATTTTTGGAGTTGAATTTCTTTTAAAGATTGGTATAAAAAGATTTCTGTTGTATTTTTTTCTTTTCTGTAAACCAACTCACGTCTTTCTCTTTCTAAAACCTCAGTTAGGCGAAGTAGGTTTTTGCGATCAATAAGATCGTTAACACCCGACTTCATGTAACTTAAGTTTTTTGCAAAGTCTTCTGGATCACTGAGTAAAATAACAGGAATGTCAATTTTTTTATCGTTTAGATATTGTAGGTAAATGGGAATTTCAGAATGAAATGGTTCTCTTGTACTACAAATGATGGCATCCCAATCTTCTTCGTGGACGGTCGTTTCCCAAGATGGGTACGACTCAACCACTCGGTATAGAGGACTTAGGCCGTTGGCCTTCATTTCTCTGACTAAATCAAATACACTGTTAGAATCGTTTTCGAGTATTAGAACGCTGATTGGACTGCCCATTTTGTTTGCCGAAGTTGGCTTTCTCTAAAAATATGATTCGTATTTTTCTTAAAATCTCAACCTAAAAATGATTCGAAAAATCAGGTAATTTTCGTCCGATACAGGAGTGCATCCGAAAACTTTTGAAACTACATATATCAAAAAAGAATATTTAGAGTTTGAGCTGAGGAAATTACTCATAGATATGAGTGATTTGGATTATAAAGGACTGAATGATTATGACAAAGGTGGTTATGATGGTTTTAACCAAGCAATCACTTTGGTTTTAAAAAAGCTACAAACCTAGGGTTTTTTCTAGTCAAACAGGGTTTTCATGTCTATGCAACAAGTTTCCACAAAAATTCTTTACAAATTTGGCAAGTAAACAGATAGTATACGTGCCAGTAGGAAGTTCAATGAATTTCACAACAAAACAAGTTAAAAATCATACAGTTGTTACTCTAGAGGGTTCCCTCGATATTTACTCTGCACCAGCACTTAAAAAAGAACTCCATAAAATCATAGATGACGGGGCAGAATCTGTAGCAATTGATATGGTAAATATCAAACTACTGGATTCTTCAGGAATTGCTTTGCTTGCCAATCTCCAAAAGAAACTTAAGTCAGAAGAAGGTCAGTTTTTTCTCCTCAACGTCAGCCAAGATGTAATGGTCATTTTGAAGTTGTCTAGTTTGGACAAATTCTTCACTATCTTAGGTGGAGAATCAGAGCTTCCTTAATTTCCAGAATTTTTAATTTTTCTTAGAGCCGAAAGGACTTCACTTCCCCACGAATGATGGGGGATTCTGTGGATTTGGGGTGAGTCCAGTCACCAGAACCATTTTGAATCCAACGAGAGGATTCGGCTCTTGTCCCAGACTCTGTGACAATCTTCACAACTCCCCTATCATTAGATACTTGGACTGAAACCACCAAATCGTAGGGAAGGTTTAGTCCGAAGGTACCTAACTGTAAAATTGCAAGGTTTCCTTCAATCCTTACTTCCTCACAAACCACTTCTCTTCCATCACGTAACTTTACTTTCAATTTGAGTGGCTGTTGTGGTGTTTGTTTTTTAGTTATTTGTGTTGGTTCGATAGATTTTACCCTTAAGGTTTCAGTCTCAGGAACCAGAGGTATCTTTTCTTCTGAAACCACAGCTGCTAATTTTGTAGTTTCTCCCTTAGAAACTTCTAAAGATTCACGAATGTTTTCTTTGATTTGGTTGAGTTCTTTTGTTTCCTCAGCCGATAGATTGGAGGGAGTTTCTGATTTAAGCACCTTTTCAATGATGACGGGTTTTAAGACTAAACTTTTCCCCTCTTCAATGTTTTCTGCAGCTTTTGAATCACCAAGTTTGGAAGCTTCTTCTTTAGAAAATGCTACGAGAGATTTGTTTTCTTGATAAAAATTTCCAATCAGGAGTAAGCGGCGGTTGGCCCGAATTGCCACTTCTTTGTTTTCTTTCTGTTTAACAAGTTGGATGTATTCTTTTACTGCGTTCGAAGTTTTACCCAATTCTTCCATGGATCTTGCTTTGATATAAGATTGGTCATTGGTTAGAACGGGAAGAGATTCTAAGGTTTTTAAGGTTTCTTCGTAATCCCCACTTTGGAATAAAGAATATGCCAATTCATCAGGGGACTTTTTTTTGTTTTTAAGTTCTTCTTTTTTTTTCTCACCTTCTTCTAAAAAGCTGATAAGCAGGCTTGCATTTTCTGCATAGTGAGTTCCAGGAAATAAATCAATAGCTTTCGAAAGTTTAAGAAAGGCTTTTTCTCTTTCCCCCATCATCACCAAACAATAACCATGATGGAGCAGTGTGAACGCCATTTCATCTGATAAAGAAGAGGTAATGGAATCTTCCAACTCCTGGTATTTTTTGGATGCGATTGGATACTTTCTTGTCCTTTCCATATAAAAAGCAAATTGCAATCGAATGATTGTTTTTTGTTGTTCTTCTAACTCTAACGCAGGTTTAAAATTTAAAAAACGTACAGAATTAATGACATAGAGGCCAAAACGGTCCCGCAAACTCATTTTTAAGTCTAAACCTTCTGTTTCTGAGTTCATAATCCCAGATTCCAGAATGTTGACTTTTACCTCGGACATATAGTCGTCCTTGGAAAGGAACATTTGTTTCAATCTTTCTCTTAAAGTTTGAGAAGATAGTTCGTAATTCATCAATTGGTCCCGAAGGATTCCAAATCGTAGTTCCTGTAACTTTACACTCACGATGGACTCTGAAGCCAAAGCGAAAAAGAAAAATAGAATAAAAAAAAGTGAGAAAAAGAAAAACTTTTTCATTCCGGTACATCAAGGACAATCATTGTTACATCATCCTTATATTCCTCATGTTTTTCTTCGAGTAAAGCCATCGCCTTTTCAACAATTTCCGCATTAGATAAATGTACATTGTTTAGAACTACTTCGGTAAACCTTTCTAATCCAAAAAGACCACCTTCTTTGATGGGAGTTTCTACGACACCATCTGTATATAATACTATTTTATCCCCTGGCAGAACAGGAAAAGATTCCAAAGAATATTGGATATCATCTCCCATGCCCAAAGGTGGACCAGAACTATCTACATAGGTGATTTCTTTTGTGGAAGGACGCACAATAAAAGGTGCGTTGTGTCCGGCATTGACAAATTTAACAACACCAGGCTCTTCAAAAACAACAAAAACTCCCGTAGCAAAAAAGGATGCTTGGAGACGATTGGCAATCACTTCTCCCAGTTGATTGATTGCCTGGATGGCAGATTGATTTTCTTTCATAATGGATTGAAGTGACATTGCCATAACAACTGTTACGAGAGCTGCAGATACTCCGTGACCGGATGCATCTGCCAAAAAAAATCCATAATAATCTTTATCAGGAAATTGGAAGTATTGGTATAAGTCGCCGGATACTTCTCTCATTGGTCTATATAATTTTCCAATATTAAACTTTTTATATTTTTTAACGGAAGGCAAAAACAACTCTTGTACTTCTTTTCCAATTTGAAGTTCTTGGTTGATTTCTTCGTTTAGTCGTGTAATAGTTGTTACCTTGTTCTGGATCTCATCCGCCATTAAATTAAATGACTTTCCTAAACTATCTAATTCATCATTACTTTTAAAATCCCAATCCACTCTAGATTTTAAATTTCCTAAAGCCATGTCTTTGGAGGCAACTTCTAAAGATCCAACCCGTTTGAAGATGGCTCGGTAAACAAGAATCGCAAAAATGATATGAAACACAACTCCCCAAAGGACTGCATATCCAACTTGGATATAAAGTTGTTTCAACCTGTCCTGGATAGATGAGATATTAAAGTGAGTGTATAAAAATACTTCTTCGTTATTGGAAAGACGTATCGGTAATAAAAAATCGACTGTAAAATCGGATTCGTTTAAATCCAAACTATATCTAGCTTTGAATAAATTGCCTTCCTTATCTGAGGATACTTCTTTCGTTTTTTTTAAAACCGATTCTGTGATGACTTTTACATTGGGACCCGATTCAGGTTCGGATAACACAGTTTTGCCATTGGTATCAAATATTGTGAATGCATTGATCTCATATAATTTGAGAGTTTTACGAAATACTTCAAAGTTTTCATCCCGTTCTTTTGACAATCCAATCGTTTGGATATCAGCTAAAATGGTATTCGCAAGGTTTTCTGACTGGAATTGAAAGTTCTTGAGAAGCAGATCGGATTGGTTTTCAAAAATCATCACCGTAAAAAAGATGATATTAAGTAAGGCAAGAAGGGAATAAAAGAGTCCAATCTTAAAGCGTAAGGAATTCGTCGTTTTGATTTTGCTTTTGTTCACGGCAATTACTTGTAT
Organism: Leptospira bandrabouensis; assembly: GCF_004770905.1. Classification (NCBI taxonomy): domain Bacteria; kingdom Pseudomonadati; phylum Spirochaetota; class Leptospiria; order Leptospirales; family Leptospiraceae; genus Leptospira; species Leptospira bandrabouensis. Next base: position 581,405 of record NZ_RQHT01000012.1, read on the forward strand.
TGTCGATAATTAAGTGATAGAAATCTATCACAAAATTGAGATTTTCCATTGGTTTTAGGCAGCTACATATCCTTACTTTCCCGTTTTTGGGCCACCCTTTTTACCTGTTTCATGGTCTTTGGTGTAAGCTCCCTTTCCGCAGATAAGATCCGTCTGAAATCAGGAGAAGTACTGAATGGAAAGGTGGTAAATGTAACGGCAACTCATGTGGAATGGCAAGACCAAGGCAAACGTTATAAATTCTTAAATACTGATGTTTTGGGAATTGATGTGGGTTATGACGGTCTTCCCGCTTGTGCCGATTACAAAACCTTCGGTGTAGAAGATTGTGATTTAATTCTCACCAAACTGACAAAAACATCTGCTAGTTTCTCTAAAAAAAGTAGCCCATTGGAACTAGAAACCATTCCACTCAAAAAAATTTCGACTCTAAAGGTAACTTCTGATTCAGGCCTTCCTATGGAGCGTTACATTGAAACTGGTGTACGAGGAAAATGGATTTTTGGAGACAAGGAAACTACTGGTATTTTTAAAACCTTAGAACGCGGAAAAATTACCATTGAGACAGAAACTAAAACCTTAGTTTCTTTTGATCTTTTGGATTTTAACTCTTTTGAGATCCAAAATAAATCAGTGATTGTTAAAGTCATTAAAGAAGAAACACCAAAAGTCATTCCTGGTTATGCTCCCATCACTGAAAAACGATATGGTAAAGCTGCCTTCGTTTTTGGAGGAGCTTTGTTATCTGGACTTGGAATGTTATATGAATACAATGCCTCGGTAAATGCGATTAATAAAGATATAGAGTATATTCCATCCGGTGATGGAAGGGTATTTATTTTTGCCAATACACTAAGCACAAATAATTATGAATTTCATAGACAAAGATTTACTATTTATTCTGCAGTATTCGCAGCCATTATTTCTTATAGTTTGATTGATAGTTTTTATTTAGGAAATCTAGAAACTAAAAAAGAGAACGCAAACGGAGTGTATTTAAAACCCATTTTAGATATGAGACCGAGTAGCTCTCGGTTAGGCGCTATGAGCCAATCTTTTCAAAAACCAAACGAAAGTTTGTATTATGGTTTTAGTTTTGAGTCTCGATTTTAAGTTATTTGGATCAAACAATAGATTTTCTTAAAAATAAATTTTTAAAGTTTTGTTTGAATCTTAAAAAATGCCATTTTACTAAAAAAGAATAAGGGATTTTGTCTAATTGACACATTGCTCCACAATTTCCTTCTTCATTTTCCTTACACCAAAGTATCGTTCCGGAAAGCCCAACAAAACATTGTAAACCAATCCAAAGATCAAATTTGACTTTAGTATTGTCTGGAAAGATTTGTGAGGTTGGTACATAAAACAGATTTGCTTGGATATGAAAGATAGCAGAGTTTTCTTCCACATTTGAAGTATGTAAATCAACGGAACTAAAGAGTGGGACCTCAAGCATTCGATCTCTAAAAAAGTAGGGATTGATAATTCCAACAAAGAAAAACATCAAAGATAAGATAATAGGATATAATACAAATAATGCAAAATAATCCTGAAGGGCTAAATCTGGAAACTTATGAGAAATCCAATCGGGCGAATGCATCAGAAGGAAAACAGAAAGAATTCCTGGAATTAAAAAGAAAATAGTAAGGATTGAATGTCTTAAACTAGGATATTTTAAAAGTTTGATGCCGGTAGTAGATATATGTTTTTGAATATTTTGGATCCAACCTTCGTGTCGGTTATGACGGCTTAATATTTCATATTCTTCCATACTCATATTCATAATTTTAAGAATATGACCAGGAACAAGTATCCTCGATTTTGCAATGGTTAATTCCAATAAAAAGAAAAGAGAAAGTATACAAATGGGAAGAATGATGAGTAAATTGATTTCTTGAAATAAGGAAAGGTTATATAACCCGTGAACGCCAACACAAACAAAAAAACCAAAACCCAATTTCCCCCATTTGAAAATTGGATTTTTGTGAAATAAAAACATCATTAGATAGGCTCCAATGATTCCCCCATTCATCATATGAATGGGCAAAGCAGTGATGGAACGTAGGACTTGAGACCAAAGCCCTGTATTGATATAGTATAAAATATTTTCTACTAATCCAAAACTTCCACCTAACACCAATCCATAGAATATCCCATCTGTTACCGTAAATTCATCCTGGTTTTTTCTAAAAAAAAGATAAATTCCTATGAGTTTTGCAAACTCTTCGATGAAGGCAGAATGAATGAATGCATTCCAAAATGGGTTTGTATTTGGAATCCAAACCAACAGAAAAGCTTGTAAACCTATCGCAATTCCTGCGCTAAAAATAGAAAATGCGAGTGCTGTATATTGTAAAAAAGATTCTGTAAAACGGTAAAAATGGAACCTGTAAAAGGAATAATAAAATCCTAACGTAAGAAAGTTAATGAGTAAAATGACCAGACTGGGAATAGAAATTTGTGTGATCATTTTGTATGATTAACGGCAGATGGACTTCCAAAATCAATGAGAAATGCTTGGGAAATTTTTAGTTAAACTAACCTTTTTACAGCCTTTCGTAAACCTTCAATGGTTAATGGAAACATGGGGACCACGTCTTCAATCGCTTCAATTGTGGGGGCTCCCCAAAATCGTTTAGGTTCGGGATTCAGCCATACCGATTCGGGGAAATATCCCACTAATTCTTTTAAAGATTCTAGTCCACTTTTTGCCTTACGTTGTTTTTCCTCAGAACTGGAACTATGATACGCATAAGGATTGTAAGGTGTCCCCATGAGTTCGTAGGGTGCCATATACGCATCCCCAACAAAAATTAATTTTGTGTTTTTACGAAATTTTTCTTCGAATTGTTTGATAGAAATACGAGTTTGGAATTCATGATTTGAATATAAGTATTCGTGAAAGATATTGTGAAAAAAATAATTATGAACTTCTTTGAAATGGTAGAGTCCACGACTGGCACTAAATAGTTTACTCACACGGTCAGAATGAGGTGTCATACTTCCTCCTATGTCCATAATGAGTACAAGGCGCAGTGAATTTTTACGTTCTCGTTCTTCTACCAGCTCTATTTCTCCACCGTTTTCACAAGTCCTATCAATGGTTTTGTCTACATGGAGTTCCCTTCTTCCTTCTTTTTTAAGAAATCTCAGTTCTTTTAAAGCAAGTTGGATGGATCTAGTATCTAAAATTTCATCTTCGCGGTAAGCTTTGTATTTTCTTTCGTTCCATAAACTTACACCAGAACGGCTTCCCTCTCCTTCTGTATTTCCACCAATGGAGACACCATTGGGATTAAAACCGGAATTTCCAAAGGGGGATGTTCCTGAAGTTCCTACCCATTTGCTTCCGCCATCATGACGTTCTTTTTGTTCCGCTAATCTCTTTTTTAGTTCTTCAATGACCTCTTCCATACTCAAGTTAGGTGCATTTAATTTCTCGGATTCACTTAAATGTTTAGGAATATTTTCTTCTAACCATTCGAAAAGAATATCGCGAAATTGAATTCTTTGTTCTTTCCAAGTTCCAAAGGTTTTGGCAAAAGCTAGGTCATAACTATCATAAAATTTTAAATCTTTGGCAAAGTTAAGTCGACCCACCCTGTACAGTTGGTCTAGACTCATATACCCAGACGGGTCTGTGAGTTTCCTTAAACTTTCGAGAAAGGCAATCAATTCTCCTGTGGAACAAGGAACCGACTCCCCTCGTAGATTATAAAAAAAATCCAAAAACATATTAGTTCAAATAAACTCGGTAGTCTTCTTCCGATTTAAATAAGGTTCCTGCAAAAGGAATTTTATTTGTGTCTAAATTTTCTGAAGAAACGAGAAGAACTTGGATCCAATCTAGCAGTTCACTTGTAGAAGGTTTTTTACGGAGACTTTCTATTTTTCGAATTGAATAAAACATTGCTAAGGCTTTTTCCATAAATTCCGTTTGGATGGAAGGATAATGGGCTTTGATAATTTCTTTCATTGCTTCTCGTTTAGGAAATTCAATGTAATGAAAAATGCATCTCCTAAGAAAGGCATCTGGAAGTTCCTTTTCATTATTTGAAGTAATGATGACAATCGGTCTTTCTTTTGCTATTATATGTTCTTTGGTTTCTGGAATGAAAAATTCCATTTTGTCCAATTCCAGAAGTAAGTCGTTTGGAAATTCGATGTCTGCTTTATCAATTTCATCGATTAATACAACGGCTTTGTCGGTTTGTGAAAAAGCTTCTCCCAAAGCACCCAAACGAATGTAATTTTTAACTTCCCTTACCCTAAGCATAGCTTCTTCCTCTGGAAACCGGGAGTCATTCAGCCTCGAAACGGCATCATAAAAATACAAACCTTCCTTTGCCAAACTTGTGGATTTGATATGCCATCTGTAGAGTGGGAGGTTTTTAGTTTCCGCAAGGAAACTTGCAAGAAGGGTTTTTCCTGTCCCAGGCTCTCCCTTGAGGAGGAGCGGTCGTTTTGTAATTTCTGCCACTTGGACCGCTTCTTTCAGATCTTCGGACAAGATGTAATCAGCCATAATTTCTACCTTTTGGACTCCAATCTTTTCCGAAAATCAGGGGAATCCACTAAAAATTGCTTTTTGTAAGAAATTGAATTCCCATATTGAGGAATTGGAACGATAGTAAAACTATGGGCGATTTTGATAATACGAAACGGGCAATTGGTGTTGGGAAACTGGATGATTCTGCAAGAAAGGATATGTTCAATAAGTTTGTCAGTGCCGGTGGGGAAATCATAAAAGAAAAACAACCACCGAAAGAAGACGATACAAAAAGGAATCGCCCTGAACCTAAAGTGCGCACGAGCACTGTCTCTCGTGGTGGAGACGATAGCCGGTCGGGAGGCCGTGGGGGAAACCAAAACAAATCCTCTGATTCGTCGAATTCCCGTTCGCAGGCTGATTCGAAAGCACAATTTGAAAAAGAGATTAGTAGTTTTTCGGCAAGATTTGGAATCAAACTTAAATGTTGGCTTGCCCGTGTGACTCCATTTGGTTCGAGTGACCTCACTCCTAAATTCATGCATGATTTTAGTATAAGAGCCAAACAAGCATTAATTGAGCTTCAATACAGCGGAAATGAACTTTTAGCCAACCAACAATACTCACCGCAACTGAGTAAAGCATTAGATAAAATCAATCCCCTTCTCGTTGAACTACTCGCGATGGGACAAAAACTTTATAATGGACCTGAGTTAACAGACATTACCGATCCAATTTTAGTTGCACCAGAATCTCCTGTAGCCATTGAAAGAGTAAAGAACCCAATTTATGCACTTTTTAAAAGGATGTACATTCTTTATCCTTACCAAGAAACTTTGAAAAAATCTTTTGTGCAGGCGTATGATGAATTACAAAAATTAGAAGGAAAACCTTCTCTCATCTATGCAAACAAAAAAAGAAAGGTAACACAAGAGATCGATACCCTTTTTGATGGTTTTTTTGATCGATTGTATCTCATAGTTTTGAGAGCAGAAAATAAAAATATCCCACTAATTTCACGTTATATGGAAAACCTGCTTGGAATTTTGCCAGAAGATAGACCTGGACAAAGAAAGTCCGGTGAAAATGTTCCTGGAGGAAAAGCAGTAGAAACTAAGGAAGATAAAAAAGAAGAGGAATCCAAAGAATCAGAAAAGAAAGAGGAAGAGGTTCCGTTATCCAAGGAACAAGCCTACGGAATGCGTTTGATGCAAATGTATTCGATTCCTAAACTGCGCAAAAAATTTGATCCAAAGAATGAATATGCTCATATTCCTGATTCCGACAAAGCTCTACTTTCTCTTTTTTATTTTTATGAATTTGATGATGAATATTCCTTTGTAATGACCACAAAAAAAATAGATATCAAACCAGGCTCCGTCAATGGGGTTAAGGTTGATTATCGTCAAAAGATGTTAGATATCTATGAAGGCACAAGAACCATCATCGATCAATTTAGAATCTATAATGATGTGATTAAAGAATTAGAAAAACATAAGGCAAATCCAGGTACCAATTACATTGAGGCTTCAAAGAAGTTAACAGGAATAGAACAAAAACGCACGGGCCAATCTAGAACTGTGCGGATGGCAATTAAAGATTTTAGTTTAAAATCAAGAGATTCTCTTCTTGTTTTGATTAAGGATATGAAAAGCAAAAAGGAAATCGTCGCCAATATGAATGACGTATTGACTTTGGATTCGATGGAGTCTCGCAAACGCCTGAATAAAAAAGCGGTAAAACAATGCATCATGGAAGCGTATTGTTACTTGATGGCTTTGTATGATCGTTTGGACACGGGAGATTTATTTGGGGGGCTTGTGGAACTCACTCCAGAACAAATGAAAGCATCCTTTGGAGTTGATTTAGGGAATACAAATGCGGAATCGAGTCAAACGGAATTTGCTGATTTGGATAAGGAAGGAAATGAACCAACCAATCCACAATCAAAAGCCACTGATACATTGGATTCCAAAGAGACTACGGAGGATTTGTCTAATGAAGAAAATGACAATTCGGACGATCCTTTGGATGATGACATATTACCAAGTGGGAATCCTTTTTAATGGCAGTCATCAAAATCGCAATCTATCAAAAGAACTTACACAAACGTATTAGTACTGAAGAAATTTCCAAAATCCAACAAACCAAGGCTCATTTTTTAATTTTACCAGAGGGATTCCCTCATTTGTTTCAAAGTGAGTCTCCGGAAAATGCTACCAAACACGAAAAGGAATACCAAGATCATTTATTGGAAATTTCAGAGTCTTTTTCTGGTGTGATTCTTGGTGGCACACATTATCGAAAAAATGAAGAAGGTAATTTGGTTTGTGCCTTACCCATACTTCAATCTCTAGTTTTAGTCGATTTTTATGAAAAAAAGTCGCCCTCTTCTGTCAAAGAGCCGGGAGTAGTTCCTGGAAAAACTGAATCTATATTTATTATGGGTGGTCTTCGTTTTGGACTTCTTGTCGGTGAAGATTTAGAAAATGAATCTATTTGGGATGAATTTAAAAAAGAAGATATAGAGATTATATTCTATTTATCACATACAGATGAAAAACGTTCTTACGAAGAAGACCTAACCTATTTTGCTTCTTTAGCAAAGGAAAAATCTGTCCATTTCATTCGTGTTTGCGGATCATCCGATGGAAAACCTGCTCGAAGTCTATATGCTTCTCCCTCTGGAATCAACTGGAAAGTGGGAAAAATTGAAGAAGACAAAGATGTATTAAAAACTTTGTCAGTGAATGTGATGAGAAGTTATTTGTTATAAAATTTTTTTTAAAAAAGGGACCAAGTTTTTCATTTGAACCCTTTTCGTTTTAAATTCGCTGTAGTTACTTTTTATCTAACTCTTTCCAGTCCATTGTTAAGAGTAAAATCACGATTCCAATAGAAACACAGGAGTCTGCTACGTTGAAGGCAGGCCAGCGGTCGAAGAGTAAAAAATCTGGCCATTCAAAATCTAAAAAATCCACCACACCAATAAATTCGATTCCTGGTTTTTCCGGGGTGAATCCAAATCGAAATCCTACACCGGGAATCTTTACAAAGAATTTATCTAAAAAGTTTCCAAAAGCTCCTGCCATTACGAAATTCCAGCCCCAAGCATTGCCTAAATCAGCATTTTGCCAGCGGTAAAAAATTAAAAATACAATGGCAAATCCAGTAGCAAATAAAGATGGAAGTGCATTGTCTTGGAATAAACCAAAAACAAAACCTGTGTTAAAAGTTAAAGACAATCGGAAAAAATCACCTAGCACAGGGATACTTTCATGAGCTAACATTTTAGTAATAATGATATATTTGGATGATAAATCTAAAAAAAGTCCAAATGCGACAAAGGCAAGATATCCAGGTTTAAAAACCGAAAAAAATGGGGTTTTAGGTAGATTCATAAATTAAAGATGGTCCGTTTATTTTTGTTTCCAATAACTTAGACTTGATTTGGCCAAAGACCAAAAACTAAGTCCTGATAGTATGTAAAATAATATGCTTGGTTCTTTCCAGAATTTTTCCGAATAATACATTCCGAAAAAGAAAAATATCGACCCTAAAGCTCCAAAGGTAAATATTTCTTTCAGCCTTAACTCCTCCATTCTGGAAGAATCCGGGGTTTGGAACTCTCCTCGATTCCATTTGTATAAAAACTCATTTAATTCCTTCGGTAAGGAAAAGAGACTTGTGATAAATTCTTCTCCTTCGTCTTTCCACAGTTTTTTTAAAGAACTTCCCTTTAGAACGATTTGTGAAAATGGTTTTTCTGCGTAATCGATCATGGAGCGAGTTGGATCTAAATAGGATGAGTTTCCAAGTAACAAAGCAAGTACGCGGTGGAGGCTAAGAAAATTGGGAGGAAGTTTTAGGCTGGAAAGTAGGCGTTTTAAACTCACTTGAATTTCTTTTAAAAAACGAAGGTCTTCTTTGGGCCTAAGTGTATCGAGTCCTATGTTTCGGAAATGATCAGTCGATTCCAAAATACGATTTAGTTTTTCGAGTGAATATTTTACAATTTGGATGAGTTCTTCTTTGGATAAGGTTTCTGTCACGGCTCCGAGTTCAAATAAGGATTCTGTGATTAGGTGGTAGTCTTTTCTCATCGCACCAATTAGAATTCTTTCTAAAATGCGGGTTTCTTCTTCAGAGATAGACTGGACGGCTCCAAAATCAATAAAACAAAGTTCTCCCGTTTCCATAAAAATTAAATTCCCTGGATGTGGGTCCGCATGAAAAAAGCGGTATTCGAAAATCATTAAGATATAAGCTCGAACCAATTTTTCTAAATGTGGATTCTTTTTGGTATGAGGTTCTAAAGCGATTAATTCGTAAATTTTCTTTCCTTCAACAAATTCTGTGACGAGTGTATGTTTATTACAGAGTTCATCAATTGGATTCGGGCAATAAAAATCTTTTTCTAAAGCAAATAATTGTTTGGTGTACTTTAGGTTTTTTAGTTCGCTACGTAGATCAAGTTCTGCACGAATCATAGAATGCAATTGTTCATTGACTTCTTTGGCAGAAATTTTGAATACAAAACGGTCAATGATCCAAATTACCCTTGAGATGGTTTTTAAATCCCTAATGGCATCTTCTTCAATTCCTGGGTATAAGGTTTTGATTGCTACTTTTTTGTCGTGATAATAGCCAATATGAACTTGTGCGGTGGATGCACTTGCGTAAGCCGCGGTATCCAAATTTGAAAAAATTTCGACCATTGGTTTTCCATAATCAGTGATCCAACGTTTGTTTATTTCTTCAAATTCTCTTGGTGGAATTTTGTCTTGTAGGTCTTGGAGTTCCCATAAAAATTCTTCTGGCAAAACATGGAATAAATTGCTTATAAATTGACCAATTTTGATATATACGCCACCTAACTGGAAAAAGAGATTTTTGGTTTCCTTCCCTTTTCTTTTTAGAAATTCTATTCTTGCAGATTCATAATTGGTTTCATTTTTAAATTTTCGTTTAATTTTTGTTAGATAAAGATATTCAAACCAAGTAATAATTACAAAAAAATAAATAGAGACAGACCGGTTTTGTTTGGAGTTCATTTTTTTTGCCTATAAATAGATTCTATCATGTTTAGAATCTCAATATTGTCTGAAAGAGTGCCTTCCATCGTTTGTTTTTTCCCCATAATCACCTGTGAGATTTCCTCATAGATTCCTAGAAATGCATTTGCCGTTTTAGGATTTGGAAAACCAGGTGGTTCGTAGGGAGATAAACTTTGAAATCCTTTGTATAATTTTGAGGATTTCGATTGGAAAAATTGAAATCCGTCATTGGAACAAATGATTCTATGAGAGTCGGTATGTAAGTCTAATTCAAATTGAAAATATTTCCTTTCGCCACTGACATCTAAAAATACATCCACACCAGTTTTGGATCGAAACCAGGCCACAGCCCTTGATTCTATTGCCCCTTTTTTTGGGTGTTCTAATTTAGCTTCCACTAACTTAGGTTTGCCAATGAGCCAATGCAGGAGGTCTACAGCATGGGTTCCATCATGGAGTAAAGGTCCCCCTCCTTGTTTGGAAAAGGCTAACCCTGGGTTTTTTGCAGAGGTAAACACGGAGGCCCGAATGGATTTTAGATTTCCTAAATGACCTTTTGTTAGTTGGTCTTTGACATACCGATAACTGGGATGGTAACGCCTTTCATGGTTGATCCAAATTCTTGTTTTATACTGACTGGCGAGTTTTTGGATCCTTTTGGCTCCCGATTCGGAAAGGGCAACCGGTTTTTCGATGAGTAAATTGGGAATCCCCTGGCGAATGCAATGGATGGCCCAGTCTTCATGAAAAACACTGGGAGTGGAAATGACAGCCAATTGGATGGACTTTGGGAATTTGACATTTTTAGGATCGCAGTCCACTCTCTCTGCCTGGGTTTTCCAAAAACTCTGGAAGGATTCACATTTTTTAGGATCACTGTCCAAACCTAAAATGAATTCAAATTTTTCCTTCCCCCATTCGGACTGGAGGACTCCCATATGAGTACATGGTTTTTTACGATATGGGTCTGTTTCTAAACTGGATCCAATCCGTCCAAGACCGATCAGGATGGTTTTGATTTTGGATCGTTTCATTTATCTTTTTCTTCCAAATCTTTCTTTCTGAAAGAAACTGGCATAGAAGCTATGATCGCACCATTTGAATATTCCTTGTCAACTATTCTAAGTTTGTTTTCTAAAGACCCCCATTGGGACCGGACAGAAAACCCATCCTTTCGTTGGATCACAACCTCTTCTGTTGAGACAAAACCTGGATCATTGTTTGTTCCTTTACGTGGAACAAGAGATGGTCACGAATTTATTCCCGATGCCCTTAGTAAAGGTGCCATAGCTTTTCTTTGCGAAAAAAATCATCCCATTCTAAAACAACTCACAAAAGAAAATTTAGACAAGGCGATAATTGTTTCCGATAGTTTGAAGGCACTGGGTGTTCTTGCCCGTTATCATAGAGATAGGTTTAATCCAATTGTCCTTGCGGTCACTGGCTCCTCAGGGAAAACAACGACAAAGGATTTGTTAGGTGGGCTTTTTGGATTTTTAAAAAAAGATAGTTTGGTTGTTACTGAAAAAAATTACAATAATGAGATTGGACTTCCCTTTACCTTGTTTCGAATCAATGAAAAAACTCGGGTGGTCATTTGTGAATTAGGAATGAACCACAGGGGTGAAATTTCTCGTCTTTCTTTGATCGCAAGACCAACTCATTCTTTAATTACTAATATTGGTTCTGCTCATATTGAAAATCTAAAAAGCCGGGAAGCCATTGCGGAAGAAAAAATTGATATCATTTCTGGAATGGAAACCAATGCCGTTTTATTTGTGCCCGATGATTTGGATTTTTTGAATCGGGTCAAAATTAGAACCAAAAAACAAAATATAAAATTAGAAGTTTGGAACCACAAAAAAAATCCAATTTTAAAGGTTAGTAAAATAGAATCCAATGGATTTCGACTGGATTGGGAAGGAAAGGAAATTCACTGGAAACTCCCAGGATCAAAACTTCTCAGTAATGTACGTGGAATGATGGCTGTCGGAATTCATTTTGGAATTTCGACAGATCATATTGCTAATACAATTCAAAATTACAAAAGTCCAGACAAACGATTGAATATCAATAAAGGATATTATACGATTATTGACGATTGTTATAATGCCAATCCTGAATCTATGTTTTCTAGTATTGGTGCTGCAGAACAATTTGCCGGGCATCGTAACCTTGTATGGATCCTCGGATCCATGAAGGAACTTGGCAAATTTTCAAAATACTACCATGAAGAAATAGGTAAAGAAATACAAAGGATAGGTAAAGGTATCTTACTTGGGTTTGGTGAAGAAACAAAACCCATGGTAAAACAAGTCCCTGGAGCTCGATGTTTTACTGAGGTAGAGGAACTCATTCAATTTGTAAAAACAACAATTCCTAAAAATTCTGTATTACTCGTAAAGGGTTCTCGGTCGATGAAAATGGAAAGAATTGTTCTAGGCTTAGAAACTTTTAAGGGTTGATACAGAACTGGCCTTTCCTAGATTACACGTATGCCTACAAATCTTCCCAAAGTAGCTGTGATTATGGGTTCTCATTCTGATTGGGAAACCATGAAAGAAGCCTGTGATATTTTGACTGAGTTTGGAATTCCTTTTGAAAAAGAAATTGTTTCGGCTCATCGTTCCCCGGAACGAATGGTGGAGTTTGCAAAATCAGCAAAACAGAATGGGTTTGGGGTCATTATTGCTGGAGCTGGTGGTGCGGCTCATTTACCAGGAATGACTGCTTCCCTTACCACTTTACCTGTATTAGGTGTTCCTGTTCAATCCAAGGCTCTGAATGGAATGGATAGTTTACTTTCTATTGTACAAATGCCAAAAGGTGTCCCTGTGGCAACCTTAGCCATTGGAACCAGTGGTGCAGCCAACGCAGGATTACTGGCAGTCCGTATTCTTTCCCTATTAGATAATTCACTTCACAATCAATTGGCATCTTATGCGGACACAAATCGCAAATTAGCACTTTCCAAAAATGACCAACTCATCTAAAGAAAATTCGACTACAAAAATTGGTGTATTAGGTTCTGGCCAACTAGGACAAATGATGGGTTTAGAGGCCCTACCTCTCGGTTATGATTTTTTTTGTTATTCTCCGGAGAAAGATTCCCCTTGTGAAAAAGCAGGTGCTACTGCGACAGTTGCCTCCTACGAAGATCTATCTAGTTTAAAAACCTTTCTTTCTAAAATTGATGTTTTGAGTTTTGAATTTGAGAATATCCCAAAATCAACTTTAGAATATTTAGAATCGGAAAAAAAACAAATTCAGATTTTTCCACCGCCAAAGGCCCTTGTCATTGCCCAAGACCGATTTTTAGAAAAAACCCATTTTCGTAAGTTAGGTTTTCGAACTGCAGATTTTTTTCATTTAACCAAAGAATCTTCCCAAATGGATACTTCCATTCCCTACCCTTGGATCATTAAAACTCTTCGTTTTGGATACGATGGAAAAGGCCAAGTGAAAGTGAAAGATGAGGGAGAATACAAAGAGTTTTTACAGAATGCATTTTTCACGGGGAAAGAAGAATATTTAGTTGAGGAAGTAATTCCTTTTCAAAAAGAAATCAGTATCATCCTCACTCGTTTTCAAAATGGGGAAATTGTTTGTTATGGTGCTGTTGAAAACGAACATAAAAATCATATTTTAGATTTATCAATTTTTCCTGCGAGAATTCCTGTTGGATTAAATTTAGAAGCAACCGAAATGGCATCTAAACTTGCCGAATCTTTGGACTATGTAGGTACTATGGGTGTGGAATTTTTTCTGAAAGAAAACCATATGTATCTGAACGAGTTTGCACCGCGACCACACAATACAGGTCATTTTACGCAAGATTGTCAAAGTTTTTCTCAATTTCACTTACATGTTTCTGCAATTACCGGAAATCATCCCCCAACAGATGTTAGGCCAAAGCCAACTCTTATGAAAAATATTTTGGGAAATGAATATAAGGAAAGTTTGGCGATCGCAAGAACACTATTAAAAGATGATAGGTACCAACTTCATCTTTATGGAAAAAAAGATGCAAAAATTGGCAGAAAGATGGGGCATATGAATTTTAAAGGAAATTTAGAAGAGGTAAATCCCCTTTTCCACGATTTGTAATTAAGGTTGGTTCTCGAGAAGTCGAAGTCCCCAATCTCTTACATTACCTGCTCCTAAACATAGGAATATATCGCCCTTTTGTAATTTGTTTTTGATCACCAAAAGATCTAAATCCATTTCTCCTTTTAGTAATTCTGTATTTTGATGATCTAGAAAAGGAAGAAATGATTCGTGACTGATCCCCAAAATCGGAGATTCGCCAGCAGAATAAATGGGAAGGATCAGTAAACTATCCGCAAGCGAAAGTGACTCTGCTAGTTCTTTTAATAACAATTGAGTGCGTGTATAACGGTGTGGTTGGAAAAGTACAACTAGTTTTCCTTTTGATTTCAATTTATTTTTTAAAGACCGAATGACCATAGAAATTTCAGTGGGATGGTGACCATAATCATCCATGACTATCACTCCATTCCAAAGTCCTAGCACCTCTTGTCTTCGTTTCACTCCGATATAACGAAAGAGGATTTCATTTGAAATTTTGGGAGTAACCCCCGCCGCATAACTTCCCACTAACGCAACAAGTCCGTTGGTAAGATAATGAACACCGGGATAGGGTAAATGTAAGTTTATGTTTTTAAATTCCAAAAAGGAAAAATTTAGGATTTCTTCTTTGATTTGGTAAATCACCGGAATCAGATGATTTCCTAGTTTCGTTTCTAAATTTCGATACCATTCTGATTTTGTATCTTTGTCTTCTAAACAAAGGAAAAGTCGAAATTGGGGAGAGGAAATGATTTCCTTCGTTTTATTCTGTAGAACCTCTTTGATTCCTGTGTCACTGGCAAACAATACAACATCGCCCTCTGTTTTGAAAGAGATATATTCTAGGAAGGCATCTTCTAGTTTTTCTCTGGTTTTGTAATAATCTAGATGGTCATTATCAATATTTGTTAATAAACGAATGGAGGCTTTGTGTTTTAAAAAAGTGCCATCGGATTCATCCGATTCATAAACAGCAAATTCTCCCCCTCCCATTTTCCCGCCACGTTTTTCTAAAAGACTTGTGTCTCCTCCAATCATAATGGTTGGGTCCATTCCAACTTCTGTGAGAATTTGAGAAACCATAGTAGTTGTTGATGTTTTGCCATGACTTCCAGCAACGGATATCGATCTCTGATTCGAAACAAGAAGATGCATAAATTCCGATCTATGTTTTAGCGGAATATTTTTACTCTTAATTTCATCAAACACCTGTTTGTGTTTATCATTTATGGCCGAACTATAAACAACTATCTCAATTCCAACTAAAGGGATAGATGAAATATCATTTTGTATCAAAGCACCACGTTCTTTTAAATATTCTGTAATACTCGAATTTTTTTGGTCATAACCAATCACTGGTAGTTTTAGATCTAAAGCCATATGAGCAAGGCTTGACATCCCACTACCACCAATTCCCAAAAATAAAATAGGACCTTTCATCGTTTTAGAACTTCAAACTCTTTAATGGAAAAAATACGAAGCGGTTTGATAAGCTGCATTTACATTGGATAGTGATAAGGACTTATGACCCATCTCTTTTAGGATTTCAGAATGGTCTTTCCATCTTAGTAAAATTTGAACGAGTTTCGTTGGATCTTCTGAAGTAGAATGGATGGTTTCTGCGGCACCTTGTGATTCTATAAAGTTAGCGTTTTCTTTTTGGTGATTGTCAGCTGCATAAGGATAAGGTATTAGAATCATTGGCAAACCATAAACCAAACATTCCGCAAGGACACCCGCACCAGATCTTGCCACTACGATGTTTGCCCATTCATAATTGGGTTTCATATCGTTTGCATAAGATATGATCTCAGCATTTCCTACTGACTTACGTTTTGTTTCTTCATACAGGGAAGTTCCTGTTAACAATCGAAACTTATACTTGTTAGCAATATCAGGATTTTCCATTGCTTTTAGTATCATTTGGTTGAGTTGCCTTGCGCCTTGTGAGCCACCAAGAACAAGAACATTTACTGTATTCTTTTTTCCTTCATGTAAGTTTTCATTTTGCCTGATGTTTAGTTGTTCCGGAATAACACGCCTACGGATGGGATTTCCAATTGTTTTTCCTGAAATCGAATAACCATCAGCTAAAGGGAAACTAAGCGCAATTTTTTCAGCAAACATTGAAAAGATGCGAGTGATTTTTCCTGGCACACAGTTTTGTTCACATAAGTATAATTTTTTTCGAAAAAGAACTGCATATAGAATGGAAGGAAGGCTAGAATATCCTCCCATTCCAATCACTGCTTCTATCTTTAATTTTCTAAAAAGAAAAATCGATTTTATAAAAGGGAATATAAATAAAAAAGGATAAACTAACGTGCGCAGTCCACCTAACTGTGGTACATTATGCCAAAGGACGGGACAAGGTGGATTTAAAAGATCAGGATTGTCTTTGTTTCGAATCAAAGAGTGCAAATACACCTCATCGAATCCGAAAGATGATTTTTTTTCTGCCAAAACTTCGGCAAGGGCCACTCCAGGAGAAATATGTCCGCCTGTCCCACCAGCTGCAATTAAAACAGATCCACTCATAATACCAAATTCTCTTTACTTGTGATGTTGGCAAGAATTCCGAATAGGATAAAAATTGTAATGAGAGAGGATCCACCATAACTTAAAAAAGGTAAGGAAATTCCCGTAACAGGAACGATTCCTGTTACAACAAATAAATTTAAAATGGTTTGGAAACCAAAAAGAATTAAGATCCCTGCCCCTAAAAAAAATCCAAGTTTGTCTTTTAATCGTTGGAGAAGGAAATAAATTCTAACAAAAAGAAATAGAACCACCAAAAGGAATATTAAAAATCCCAAAAAACCAAAGTCTTCTACAAAGGAAGCCATCACAAAATCGGTATGGCTATATGCTAAATAACGATGTGCGTAACCAGAACCCACTGGTCGTCCAAAACTTCCACCATCAAAAAAGGCTCGAAAACTGGTAACTAATTGGTGACCTTCATCAAACCGAAATTTATAAGGATCTAACCATATCTCCAAACGTTTTTTCCTGTAACCAACTTGAGTCACAAGTACAATGAGGAGAGGCAAAATGGAGGCACCTAATATAAATAACCTCTTCATCGGAAATCCAGCAAGTAATACAAAAAAAAATAGAACGAGGAGTAGTTCAATCGTTGTACCAAATGCAGGTTCAATGACAATTAAGACTAAGGTGGCAAATATAAGTCCAATCGAGACAATTTTTTTTCTATCCCATTTTACTTTTTTAAAATCAAAATTATAAAAAAAATAAGAAGAAAAAAGTAAAATACTGATTTTTGAAAACTCAGAAGGTTGAATTTGAATTCCGCCAATTTGGATCCAACGATTAAAACTCCTACCATAACTGGTTCCCACTGATTTTCCGAGTCCAGGAATAAATACAGAAATAAGTAATAATAAACTGATTACCGAAAATAGAAATGACCATTTTACTAAAAATTGATAGGGTATTTGGCTAAACACCAAAAAACTAAAAATTCCAACAAACCCCCATAACAATTGTTTGTTTAAATAATAATTAGGATCAGAAAACTCACGTTCGGCGGGAATAACAGAGGCACTGTACATAATCACAATGCCCATTCCAAATAATAAAAAAACTCCATACAAAACAGGTCCGTCAAACCGGGAACTGCCAAATTGAAATAGGTTTTTTACATTTCGGATCATTTCCATAAGTCTATTTTAATAAATTGGACTATTGGATTTTTAATGTGGATAAAGTGATGATCGCAAGGATAATCCCAATAATCCAAAAACGGATCACTACTTTTTCCTCTGACCAACCTGACAATTCAAAGTGATGGTGGAGCGGAGCCATTTTAAAAATACGTTTTCCAGTAAGTTTAAAAGAACCCACTTGTAAAATCACACTCACGGCTTCTGCCACAAATATACCACCAAGGATTACCAAAAGAATTTCTTTTTTTAACATAATGGCAACAAGTCCAAGAGTGGATCCTAAAAACAAGGAGCCAGTATCTCCCATAAATACTTGCGCTGGATGGCAATTGAACCATAAAAATCCAAGTAGAGCGCCTGAAAGTCCTGCAAGAAATACGGCGTATTCATGAGAACCAGGTAAATAGGGAATATGCAAATAATTTGCCGCAGACGGTGTTCCTGATACATAGGAAATGAGTGCAAAGGTGGCTGTGGCAATCACAACGGTTCCCGATGCCAGTCCATCAAGTCCATCGGTTAAATTCACAGCATGGGAACTCCCGATTAATACGATAATGGCAAAGGGAACTGCCAAATATCCCAAATTCCAAACAGGACCTTTTACAAAAGGAAGAAACAAATCTGTGATGCTAAAGAGGATTCCTTTGGTTGCTACGGTATTTGATTTTCCCGTAAAATAAAAATAGAGTGTGGTGATCGAAACGGCAAAGAAGATGGTGACTAGAAACTTCGTCCTTGCCCTCATCCCTCCTTTGATTTTTTTCACAGATTTCATATAATCATCTGTAAACCCAAGTCCTGCAAATAAAATGGCAGAAACAAGTAGTAATAAAACATTTAAATTAGAAAGATTTCCCCATAACAGAGTGGAGACGGTAAGGGAAAGTATCATAATGAGTCCCCCCATCGTTGGTGTTCCCGATTTGGCAGCATGGGACTGAGGTCCATCGTTACGAACCGATTCGCGAAACTTCAAAGATAGAAGAAACGATATCAAAGCCTTTCCAAAAAGAAAGGTGATAAACATTGAAGTAAGTCCCGCCATCATCGCACGGAGAGTTACATAACTAAAAACTCTAAGGAAACCATAATCGTTTCCAAACGATTCATAAATCCACTGGAACATTCTATTTCCCCTATCGACCAAGTCCTAAATTTTGAAAAGCATTCTCTATCTCTTCAAAATCTACAAATTTTGTTTTTTCTTTTCCTATGATTTGGTACGTTTCATGGCCTTTGCCAGCTACCACAAGAATTCCATCTCGTTCCAATAATCCTACTGCTCTTTGGATGGCTTCCCTTCTGTCGGTGATTTTTTCATACCTTTGGAATCCGCGAGAAAACCCAGATTCAATTTCATTTAAAATGGATTCAGGTGCTTCCGTTCTTGGGTTGTCTGAGGTGAGAATGACAAAATCAGCTAAGGTTTCGGCAATTCTTGCCATCTGCGGACGTTTTGTACGGTCCCGGTCTCCCCCACACCCAAATAAACAAATGATTTGTTTGGGACCAATTTCCACACAACTTTTTAAGATATTTTCTAAAGCATCGGGAGTGTGAGCATAGTCCACAACGGCAATCCTCGACCTATCAGGAAAAGGAACCACATGAAAGCGACCTGGAACTGTTGGAATTTTTTCCAAACAAGAAATCACTTCCTCCCAAGGAAAACCCAATTCGTAAGCAATGGATAACGCGAAAGCGGTATTAAAAACATTAAAATTGCCGAGTAAATTGGTTTTGATACTCCGCACTTCAATAAAGGGAAGGTTCTTTGCTTTTTTATGGAATCGGTATTCGCTACCTAATAGGGAAAGTTTTGTATTTGTATAATTAAACTCCCCAGATTTTCCTAAAATATAAATCGGGGATTTTAATTTTGCCTCGGCAATGCGTTTTACCATTTTATCCCCGTAGGAAACATCACCGGCAACAAGCCCAAATTTATTTTTAACAGACGATTGTTCTAAGAGTTGAAAGATTTTAAATTTACTTTCAAAGTAATCATCCATATCTGTATGAAAATCTAAATGGTCTTGTGTTAGATTCGTAAATCCCGCACAAGTGATTTCAAGACCAGCCACTCTTCCTAGTTTTAAACCGTGACTACTCATTTCCATAAATACGTATTCAATTCCTTCCTCTAACATTTGTTTGAGGAGAAGGTTGAGTGAAGAAGCGTCAGGAGTTGTGTATCCCGATTCTAAAACCCGGTCCATGATTTGAATTTGTACAGTTCCAATAAGTGCAGCATTTTTTCCCACTTTTCTTGCTAAGTGGAAAAGAATAAACGTTAATGAAGTTTTTCCATTAGTACCTGTGATGGCCACAAGTTTCATTTTTTTGGCGGGATTTCCTGCAAGTAAACATGCGATTTTTCCATGTGCTTCACCTACGGAATCTTCTGTTTCCAGAATGGCAGAAAATAACTCCAAACTTTTTAGTTTTAAATGACGTTTGGAAACAAGGACTACCTTGGATCCAAGTTCTATTGCCATTTTCAGAAATAGTTCCTGATTTTCATTTGTATCGTCTGGAAGGACAAAAAGATCATTGGGTTTTAGTTTGCGACTATCTCCCCAAATATAATCCACTTCCAAAGAACCTTCCCCTTTGATGAGTTTTACATCGGGAATTCGTTTTAAAATTTCTGAAAGTTTCATTCTTCTTCTTTTGTTCCCTTTTCTGGGATAGGTGGCAGTTCTATAGTGACTGTACGATTGCCCAAACTAATGGGTAAAAATTGGTAGGTCCGCCGGTAGAGTGTTTCTATTCTTTCTGCGGAGGTATAAGTAACAATTCCGATTTTTAGTTCATCGTTTTTGCGTTTGAGTTCTTCTTTGGTGGAAGTTCTTTCATGAATCTGCCTTGTGAGCCTAGCTTTTGTAAGCCCTTGCCAAACCATCGTATAAAAAAAGATAAAAAAAGGAAATAGAACCAATAAAGGTTTTAACGGAGAGAAAAAACCGAATACCCTTTCTGGTATGTTTTTGATTTTTTCTTTCACCTTTCCCATCTCTTATTTAATATCGGATTTATCTTTTGGATCCCTCTTAATTTTGCCGACCGAGAGGCTCTGTTTTCTCGTATTTCTGTATCTGTTGGTAGGATAGGTTTTTTGGTTAAAATTTCAAAATGGTCAGTAGCCTTCAGGTCGCGAAAAGTCCATTTTACAATTCTATCTTCTAGGGAATGAAAAGAAATACAGGTAAGAACCCCTCCGACTTTTAACAAACCAGCAAGGATTCGAATTCCTTTCTCAGCATGTACTAGTTCTTCATTCACCTCAATGCGAAGGGCTTGGAAAATTCTCGTAGCCGGATGTGTTTCTTTGGGCCAAAATTTTCTGGGAATGGATGCCTCAACCAGTTTTACTAAATCGGTATTGGTTTCGAATTTTTTTTTATGCCTCGCCTGGACTATGTTATTTGCAACTTTTAGAGCCCAACGTTCTTCTCCGTATTCCCAAAACACTTTTTTTAAATGTAAGACTGTGCTATAATTGACCACGTCGGCGGCAGTTTTACTTCCCACTTGAGGTTCGAGCCTCATATCCAAAGGTTCATCATTTTTAAAAGTAAATCCCCGGCCAGAATGAAGGAAGTGAAATAAAGAAACTCCTAAATCAACAAGGGCTCCATCAAGTCCAGGACAACCAACCGAATCCAAAAGTTCCTGGTCGACTTCAGAAAAATTCATTTGGAAAGGAAACACACGGTCCAGAGATCCGATGACAGATAAAATTTCGTTTTTTGCCCGCTCTAACATGACAGAGTCACGATCGATTATGATGAGATATGCCTTGGGAAAGGTTTGTAAAATGAGTTTGGAGTGCCCACCTTCTCCGGCAGTTCCATCCAGAAACCATAGGGGTTCGGTGTTTTCCGTTTTTTGGAGTAATTCGATCACTTCTCTAGGAAGTACGGGGATATGATGAGATTCTGACACTGTTACTTTCTTACTGTATACTTGTCAAAATCCTTGCAATCCTTTAATCCTTTGGGGAGATTGAAAGTACAAATGAGTTCCTATGAAGAACATTCTCTTAGAAAAAACCTGTTCAGCATAGGAAAATTGGGTTATGCCAAAGGGGATAGACCCAATGTGGACTGCATTCTCTGCGGGGTTCGTGACAAAAATGAAATTGTTCCCAATCTGACCATCGCTGAGACGGAACTTTCCATCGTATCGATCAACCTATTCCCATACAATCCTGGCCATATCATAATTTTTCCCAAACGTCATATCATTCATTACTTGGAGCTAACCGAAGAAGAAGCTCTTGATATCCATAGACTCACGCAAAAAACAATGAGGATTCTCGAGAAACAGTGGAAAGTCCAAGGATTCAATACTGGTTACAATCTAGGAAAAAATAGTGGAGGATCTATCCCCCATATCCATGAACACATTGTGCCTAGGTTTCCCAATGAAGCTGGTTTTTTAGATGTACTTTCCAATACGAGGATTGTCATCTACGAACCCTACCAAATGTGGGAAGACCTCAAACAACTTTGGGCCCAAGAAGACTAAAATTCTTAGTCTTTCTTTTGGTAAATTGTGTGCCCTAAGAATTTAAAACTATCCGAAATTCCAAACATAGTTTCTGAATGCCCGAGGATTAAATACCCTTTTGGCTTCAAACTCACTTCAAAATTTTGAAATAGAGTTTTCTGCGTTGGTTTATCAAAATAGATAACTACATTTCTACAAAAGATTAAATCCAATTTTTCAGTAATCGGAAAGGGAAAATGGAGAAGGTTAATTTGTCTAAAGTCAATTAAAGCCTTTAAGTGTGGTTTTGCTTCATAATAAACATGGTCTTTTTCCATCGATTTGGTGAAGTGTTTGGTTTTCATGGCCTCTGAAACTGGTTCCAAACGATCGTCCCGATACAAACCTTTTTTAGCAGTGGCAATGACCTGTGTATCGATGTCTGAGGCGTAAATTTTGCAATTCCAACCTGGTTTTGTTTGAAAGTAATCATAAACAGTAATCGCAATCGAATAAGGCTCTTCTCCCGTGGATGAGGCAGAACACCAGATACGAAGGGTTTTTGAACCACCACTGGCCGCAGCTTGCTCTAAGGCGGGAAAGTATTGGTTTTTTAAAAATTCAAAGTGATGATTTTCGCGAAAAAAATCCGTTTTGTTAGTTGTTATGCGATTGATGAGTTCTTGCATTTCCTCGGTCGCAAACTTTGGATCCAATTTTAACTTGGCTACATAGTTTTCAAAACTAGTGATTCCTAAAGTGCGAAGTCTCGCATTGAGTCTTGACTGGACCATAATTTTTTTATGTGGTGCTAAAAAAATCCCAGCTTGTTTGTACACTAAGTTTTTAATGAATTCAAATTCTGCATCACCGATTGTGTTTAAAGATGTTCGAAAGTCCAATTTGCCCTCGTAAGTGATTCGACACTCTTTTCCCGTTCTGACAAGTTGTTTTTTAGAAGAGAAATTAGATAATGAAAATCGGCATCGTAAAACACCTGAATGCCCGCCCCCTTACCCTCTATTTTGAGCGAACGCCCGGATATACACCAGTGTATGAAAATCCTAGTGTTCTTATCGAACTTTTAAAACAAGGTGAGTTAGACTGTGCCCTTGTTTCCTCTGTAGAATGTGAGAGGAATCGGGAAAGTTTAGATTATACAAAAATTGTGGGAGTTTGTGCCAGAGATGTGGTGCGTTCGGTTCTCTTTTTTCGACATGAATCGGAACCAGGACTACCCAAAGTGGTATACACAGACAAGGGTTCTCGCTCCAGTGTCGCTCTTTTGCAATGTTTACTTTTTAGAGAATATGGGAAACTGGTAGAAGTCATTCCCACTCCCGCCAAGGAAATTTCCCAAATGATGAATGAGGGAAAAGGATCTCATCTTTTATTTGGAGATCATGCTTTATTACAAACTCCTGTTCCCGGTTACCAAGTGGTGGATCTTGCCGAATGGTGGAACCAATCGACAGGTTTGTATTTCTGTTTTGCTTTTTGGGCCTTTCCTAAAGGTAAAGTTTGGGATGATCGTCTCTTTTTAACAGCTTTGGAATATGGACTAAAAGAGTTAGATTCCATCATCAAAGAGGAAAAAAGACTTCCCATTGCCATCACCGACCGTTACCTCAAACAAGAGTTACATTTTATACCAGAACAGAAAAATTTAGATGGATTTGATTTGTTTATTAAAACCGCAAAAGAATTAAATCTTGTTTAAAAAAAACGAATTTTATATTCCCAAGTTTTTGAATCAGGATTCTCCAAAGTTTCTGTTAAGGGAATTTGGTACGTTAAATTTCCAAGTCCTATAAAACCTCGATTAGAACTACATTCGGAATCTTTTGGAAATAAAACTCTAAACTGAATTTTTCCTTCCCGCAATAGTCTAGAAGTTTCAGAAATAATTTTTTTCTCACCGACACTTGTTTCTAAAATGGCGTTGTCAGTCAAATTAGGAAAATCTCGTTTTACCGTTAGAGACCTAGGTTTGGATTTGATCGAAAAAGTTCCAATGAGTACTCCTTCTAAATGTAAAGGGTCTTCAAAGTCGAGTTTGTAAGAAACTTTTCCTTTTCGTTTGAAATACATATCGGTAGTTTCTGATTTTTCTAATTCTCGAAACGTAAAGTCTCTCACCTGTAAGTTGTTATTCGACTTTTTTTTAACAGAGGAAATGATTTCTTCTTTAGAAGTTGGTAAAAACTTAATGAGTGAGTCGTTTGAATCTTTTTTTAGAGGAACTGTATAAGAAATTTCAACAGTTCCAGAACTTAATTTACGAAAGAGAATCGTCTCTTCGTATTCAAAACAACCTATAAAAAATAATATGAGTAATAAAGGAAAACGGAACACACCCTAGGCTTCCCATACAGAAAGCCCAGGGTCAAGGACTATTTGGAAACGGGATAGGCTTCGTTTCCGTGTTCTAAAATATCCAATCCTAATAATTCTTCTTCCTCGGAAACCCGAAGGCCAATGGTTTTTTTAATGATATAGAATGCAGCAAAACTGGTTGGAAAAGCCCAAAGAAAGGCAGTAACGACCCCAATCGCTTGTGCGGCAAACTGAGCAAAACCTGCACCAGAAAAAAGTCCAGTTTCCACACTAAAAAGACCTACGGCGAGTGTTCCCCAAGCTCCACAAACTCCGTGAACAGAAACAGCACCTACAGGATCGTCAATTTTGATTTTATCCAAAAAGAGGACGGAAACAATCACAAGGACTCCTGCCACGGCTCCAATACAAACAGCACCCGTAATACTCACCACATCACAAGGTGCAGTGATGGCCACAAGACCTGCCAGTCCTCCGTTTAAGGTTAACCCAATTTCCGGTTTTTTAAATAACAACCAAGTGAGGATCATTGCAGAGATGGCTCCGGCACAGGCTGCCATATGAGTCACAACGGCAATCCTTGCAAAACTTCCCCCTTCAATAGAAGTCGTAGAACCGGGGTTAAATCCAAACCAGCCGAACCAAAGGATAAAAACTCCAAGGGCTGCCATAGACATATTATGACCAAGGATAGGATAAACCCTTCCATCGGTTTGAAATTTTCCCATACGAGGTCCTACCACAATGGCTCCGGCTAGACCCGCCCAAGCACCAATGCTATGGACTACTGTGGATCCAGCAAAATCATGAAAACCCACTCCCTCGCCGGCTCCCAGTCCTAAAGATTCTAAAAACCCAGTAGAGATTCCGAGAAGACTTCCCCAGGCAAAAGATCCAAATATTGGATAAATAAAAGCCGTGATGACGATGGAGAAAATTAAATACGCAGAAAACTTTGTCCTCTCCGCCATAGCTCCCGAGACAATTGTTGCAGCCGTTGCCGCAAAAACGATTTGGAAGATAAAGAACGTATATTTGGATGGATCCATATTTCCATCTTCGGTATTGATAAGACTTTCCGCAAAAGACGGGACTCCCACTCCAAATCCAGAAAGGACTTGGGGACCAAACATAATGGAGAAACCAATCACCCAATAAGCAATGGCTCCCACTGTTAAGTCAGAGAAGTTTTTCATCAGAATGTTCACCGCATTTTTTGCCCTTGTAAATCCTGCTTCCACATAAGCAAACCCTGCTTGCATAAAAAATACGAGAAAGGCAGCAATACAAGTCCACACCCAGTTGGCTTCTTGTTTTGTTGTTTCTAAAGCAAGTTTTGTTTCTGCGAGAGAAGTTTTGATACTTGCCATTTCTTTTGCAAGAGTTTCTAAACTCTCAACATCATTTGTCACTTCTTCGGCTCCAATGACAGAGCCAAAAAGAAGGATGGTTAAACTAAATAATATTCCAAACTTTTTCATAAACTTTCCTTAACCGACTTTTTGCGAGTGTGATTCTAACCTTAACAGTGAGGTTTTTAATTCCAAACTTTGAGGTGTGTTTTTTACGCCTTGTTGCAACACTTTGATTGCTTTTGGTTTCGCATTTTCTTTCAAATAACATTGTGCAAGTAAGATACTTGCTTTGGCAAAACTATGATCGCTCGATAATGCCATCTTTAACGCTCGTTTTGCTTCAGAAATCATTCCTGCTTTGTAGTAAGCTCTACCCATCATAAAATGGGAAGCCGCCGTATTGTCTCCAGAGGTTCTTAAATATTCCTCTAAGTACCGAATGGCTTCGTTGTATTTTCCATCTCGGTAATACATTTTTCCTAAAAAAACTAAAATTTCTTTTAGGGAAGAATCAATACTGAATGCTTTTAGTGCTTGGGCATAAGCTTCTTCCATTTTCATTTTGGAATTGGATTGTTTCGCCATTTGTATGTAATGCGAAGCTTCCGGGATCGAATCTCCACAATAGAGGAATAAAAAACTTAAATCATCACCATTGGGAACATCTCCTTGGTAAGCCCTGAATCGTTCCACAAAAGCACTTGCTAATTTTTTAAGATCAACTTTCCCCCTTCCTTCCATTACCAGACGTTCTCTTTCGTCTTGTAACCAAGTAAGGATTCTGTCCACTCCCACTTCATCTTTTAAATGATTTCTCTGTTCACTAAATCCATCTGAGATTAATAGTAAAAAATCACCCGGTTCTAATTTTCCTTGTTTTTCTTCATAATCAATTTTTCTGACAGGAAGAATGCCAAGAGGAACACCTTTTGTATCATATTGAATGAAAGTATCATCAGCCGCTTTATAGTGTAACATACGTTGGTGGCCAGCATTCACATAACCAAATGTATAATCACTGAAGATCCGAACCATAAAGGCGGTGAAATAGGTAGACTCAGGAAGTTGTTCTCTCAGTTTTTCACCGAGTTCTTCCATAATTTCAGTAAGGCCTAGTCCTGCCATCACAGACCTTCGGAACTGGTGGTGGATGGCCATAGTGACTAAGGCAGCTGGAATTCCATGCCCCGACACATCGATGTTAATCGCTGTTAAGGAATGACCTTGTCTTACGATATCAACTAAGTCTCCACTTACCTCTGCCATTGGTTCGTAGTGGCTTGCAAAATAAATTCCGTTCCAGGCACTCAAATCCTGAGGGAGAATTTGGCTTTGGACGTTACGACCCATTTTTAAATCCCATTCTAACTGATTTAGAATGGCTGCTTCTCTTGCCCTTGCTGTCACAAGTCCTTCAATAAGCCTAACCCCATAAAGAGCGAGTGCTAACTGGGAAGTGAGTGCTTCTAAAATTTCTAAGTCATCGATAATATAAAAATTTTCACGTTCACTTTCAACAGCGAGGGTTCCGAGGATTTCCTCTTTTTGCATAATAGGAACACACATCACTGATTTTGTGGTTTCCCCCTCATCGAAGTAATGCGCTGACCGAGAAAGATCGTTTACAAGAATTGGTTCTTTGGTCTCAAAAACAGTTCCCGAATAACCTTCGCCCATTTTTAAATTTCTACGAGGGGGTTCTGTTTCTTTGACAAACTTGACGGGAACTAAATACTCCCCATCCCAAAGTCGAAGTGTTGTATTGTCCGACTCAAAAATTTCCTGACATATCAGGATGACCTTGGAGAAAAGTTGGTCTTCTCTATCTAAATTGGCAAATTCTTTGGAAATGTAGAGAAGGATCGCAATTTTATCTTTATCCGTTAATCCTCCCACGACTTTGTTTTGTCCGCGGAAGTTGACGAGCATTCGTTTGGAAACTTTGAAATCAACCATATAGGATACCTTTCTGATTTAGATGCAAGTATCGTACCGACAGTGCATCTCGCCTAAAGAAGTCAGAATATCCTATATATCTCTACATTTTGTATCTAACTTCAGCGCATCCGACAAGGATCATTCATGGAAATCACTCATTATGCCTTTATTTTAAGCAAATGGTGTTCTTCATTGAAACTGGATTTGGATTTGAAAGGCGGCCCTTGTCTCAGCACCCTCCCTTTCTGGAACACTCATTCCTGCTCTCTGCACGGAGATGGAATATAAATATCCCTCTCCTATTTCTTTTGGAAAAATGGAACCTGCGATTCCAAGAGAAGCTGTATAAAAACCGCGTAGGGAATTTTCCGCACGAAACTCCCTACCCAAACCGGAGATAACTTGGAAAGATTCTACTTTACCAATCGCTAAACCAATGTTACCTGTATACATCGTATGTATTGGATAGGAAAAAGAATGATCTTTACCATTCAATGAGCTATGTGATTTTTCATAAAAGGTTCGATTCCCTTCCACTTGTAAATCTATCCATTCGTTGACTTTATATCCAATTCCGACTAACAAACGTTCCGGCAATCTTTCTTTTAGTTTTTCCGTTTTTAAATATTTGTCGAAGCGGTAACTACCTGGGGATTCTAAAATCACTCCGAAACGGAAGTCTCCCCATTGATAGGCAACGGAGGCAGATACATTCCAGGAATAGGAACTATACCCGCCAATCCGACCAGAGACTCCAGGTCCAAACTGCAAACCAAAAGAGAGATTCTCATTCCACTTCCAATTGATAAAACCCTGAAATGCGTAATTAGAAAAACGTTCATCCGTAGGAAAGGACCTTAAAAAAACTGGTTTGCCTCGAAATCCAAAACCTAATGTACCTGAATAGGAATAATAGGCAGCTCCAGAAAGATAAAGAGGCGATAATTTTGGATTCGCATAACTACCGTTCACTCCTCCATCCAAAATATGATTTGGTTGATTACTTAAAAATGCAGTGTTTCCATAGAGACTTCCTAAAGATTGGG
Organism: Leptospira bandrabouensis; assembly: GCF_004770905.1. NCBI lineage: Bacteria > Pseudomonadati > Spirochaetota > Leptospiria > Leptospirales > Leptospiraceae > Leptospira > Leptospira bandrabouensis. Next base: position 609,902 of record NZ_RQHT01000012.1, read on the forward strand.
ACGAGACCACTCCACTAGACGAAAGGCCAAGTAAATAAGCGGAAGGGTATGCGGATTCGTAACCGGAAACCTGTGCGAATAGTTTTCCCCAAACACTGGTCGAAAGGAAAAGAACAATGACCAGGAAATACCATTTTCTTTTGAAAATCATTTACTGCCATTACTGCAAAGATTTATTGGAAAGAAAAGGGATTTACTATGACAAAACCTATGTACAAACAATTTCGTTCCCCACAAGGTTGGTATTCTTTTCTTTTTCCTGCCACTTGGGAGCATATGGTAGTCGAAGAAATTCCTGCTTTTTTCCATCCTAATGGGGGAGGAGCCTTACAGGTTTACGCATTTGAATCCAAACAGGAAGATTTTAACGTAGACCAGGAATTGGAAAACTACTTAAAAATCCATGAAATCGATTACGATGCAGAAAATGTTGCTGTTTTTGAGAATAACGAAGGTTCTTCTATTCGGGCCTGTGAATTTTTAAAAGAGGACCGGGTATGGATGGTCTATATGGTTGCCAATCATACACGAATGCTCCTTGTTACCTACAATTCTGATGAAGAGGTAGGAGATGAACTATTCCAACAACTAACCAATATCATAAGTTCGGTTCGGTTTTTGAATTAAATTCTTTCCCTTTTTTACTTTACAGAAACCAAATTTGTCTTAACTTCAAGTCCACTCTTTCGTGTCGAAGTTAGGAGAAAATATGAAAAAAATAGGTTACGGAATTGCGGCTCTAATAGGCTCCATTCTGCTTATCGTAATCATCGCGTTAGTTTTTGCCGGGAGTTTTATCACCCCGAGTTTTCTTGTCAAACAAATTGAATCTGCCATTAATGTTCGGGCCCATGTTGAATCTGTCAACATCAACCTTTTTAACGTTCTCTCTGGAATTGAAATTGAAGGGATTGTCCTTGCTCCGAGAGATGAAATTGCAAACAAAGGGATTCCTTTAGAAGAAAGAAAATCTAAACCCAAAGGGGTGATTGAATTAGGAAAGGCTGATGTAAAGATTTCCTTCTTAGCCCTTCTTACCAAAACCTTAAAAGTAAATAAAATCGTTCTAAAAAAGCCAGAGATTTCTCTTACCATGAACGAGGATGGCGGAAACAATCTAACTTCGCTTTTCAAAACACCTAAAATTGTGGATGGAGAAAAGAACCCTGCACTTTCCCCAGAAGCTCTCGCAGAGAAAAAAGCCGCTGAAGAGGAAGATGCAAAGGAAAAAGCAAGTGCCCCACCTTCTGGACCTTTTTCCATCAAAGACATTCCGATCGCTATTAAAATGGGTCTTGTCGGTATCCAAGAAGGAAACATCCAAGTCAATATGAGAAAAACTGGCCAACAGATTTTGGTTCAGAAATTAGATTTAGAATTAAAAGATATTGATATTGATGGAAGTGACTTAAATTCGCATAACAATGTGAATGTGAACTTTGATGCTAATGTCACAATCATTGGACGAAACAAAAAAGAAGCTGCCAAGTTTTTACTTGAAACCGAAGGAAAAGTCACACCTTTTGTTGTGAAAACAGGTCTTGTAAATCCTAAAGTAAATTATGAAGTTACCATGAAAGAGGATTCTTTTGTTTCTGGATTTGCTGCATTTGATGCCATTGCGGGTGAATTGCCAGCCATGAACCAAGCTGGGTTAAAGTTGGACAAACTGAAAGAAAAAGCAGAATTAAAGAAAGATGTTTCCTTTCATGTAGAATATAGCAATGGTAAGGTGACCTTTCTTGACGAACCAACTTTTCCTACCAAAAACTATGACCTGCAAATTTCCAAAGGATCTTATATAGTTACCACAACCAATTACCACGAAATGAAAATGGGTATGCTTTATGACGAAGATGAATCCAAAAAGTCCTTAGCATCTGTGGATGAAAAAATCAAACAGGCTACCAAAGGCCAAGGAGATCCGAAAGCCATACGAAATAAAATCGTTGGAAACTTAGTCAAAGATGACCGGTTGTTTATTCCCTTTCGCACTTATGGAGACATCCGTAATCCCAATGTAGAATTAGGTGTAGGGCTTGGATCCTTAACTGATTTAATTGGTGGTGCTGTGAAAGAGGTGATCAAAGGGAAAGCCGGTGATGCATTGAAAAAAATCCCAGGTGCGGGAGATGCACTCAAAGGATTGGGTTTTTAGTTTCAAAACTTTTACACCACTCTTGATTGATAAAAAAAGGGACTAAATTTTAGTCCCTTTTTTTTGGTATATGGAAATTCAGTGAATGTTTTAAATTCTACTTATCTTCCACTTCCCGATCTTTTTCTCATGCTGGCATCCAATACTTTTTTACGTAGACGTAAACTTTGAGGAGTCACTTCCAAAAGTTCATCATCATCTAAAAATTCAATAGATTGTTCCAATGTGAGTTTCTTCGGTGGAACAAGACGAATTGCCTCATCTGATCCAGAAGCACGAACGTTTGTGAGTTTTTTCTCACGCACAGGGTTTACTTCCAAATCAGAATCCCTACTGTTCATCCCTAAGATCATACCTGGATACACAGCCACTTGTGGTTCAATGAAAAGTTCCCCGCGTTCTTGCACTTTCCATAATGCATAAGCAGTCGATTCCCCAGAGTCCATAGAAATGAGAGCTCCGTTTTTACGACCAGGAATTTCGCCTTTGTATTTATCAAAACGTAAGAAGCGGCTAGACATTACCCCTTCCCCACGAGTTTCGGAAATAAAATGACCTCTAAATCCTATTAAGCCTCTTGTCGGAATGATATATTCTACACGAGTGATTCCTGATGTATGAGCATCCATTCCAGTGAGTTCCCCTTTACGGCGGTTCAGCTCTTGGATACAAGCACCAGAATATTGGTCCGGAAGGTCCATGACGAGAGTTTCGTAAGGTTCAATTTTTTCCCCAAGTTCGTTTTGTTTGATGATTACTTCTGGACGAGATACTTGGAGTTCATATCCTTCCCTTCTCATGTTTTCAATCAGGATGGATAAGTGGAGTTCTCCACGTCCTAAAATTTTAAAACGATCTTTGTCTTCTGTTTCTTCCAAACGAAGTGCCACGTTGGTTTCAAGTTCCCGATCCAAACGTTCGCGAAGGTTTCTTGTTGTGACAAACTTTCCTTCTTTTCCAGCAAACGGAGAGTTGTTGACCATAAAGAACATGGAAACGGTTGGTTCTTCTACTTGGATGGCAGGTAGTGGGAGTGGATTTCCTAAATCACAAACTGTATCCCCAATGAACACATCCGGAATTCCAGCCATTGCTACGATATCTCCGGATCCCGCTTCATCAATTTCGTAACGAGTGAGTCCTTCGTAACCATAAAGTTTTGTAATTTTATAATTGGCAGTGGTTCCATTTGTTTTTGCAAGTGTTACATCAGCGCCTTTTTTCATAGTTCCTTGGTAGATTTTACCAATGGCAATACGACCTACGTATTCATTATAATCAAGGGCTGTGACTTGGAATTGGAGGGCTTTATCACTTTCGTTTTTAACAGCAGCCACATGTTCCAAAACTTTATCGAGAAGTGGTTCAATATTGGATCCAGGAACTTCCGAAAGTTGATTTACTGCCCAACCTTGTTTTGCTGAAGCATAGATGATTGGAAAGTCTAACTGTTCTTCTGTGGCACCGAGATCACTAAACAAATCAAAAACTTTGTCGACTGAATACCCAGGTCTTGCACCTTCACGGTCTACTTTGTTTACGACCACAATTGGTTTGTGGCCAAGTTGGAGAGATTTTCCAAGAACAAAACGAGTTTGTGGCATCGGACCGTCGAATGCATCGACAAGTAATAATGTACAGTCTGTCATGGACAGAACTCGTTCCACCTCTCCTCCAAAGTCAGCGTGACCCGGAGTGTCTACGATATTAATGCGAGTGCCCTTGTATTTTACCGAAGTGTTCTTGGCAAGGATGGTGATTCCTTTTTCTTGTTCCAAAGTGTTGGAATCCATGAGTCTTTCTCGGTCTTCTTTTGCGGTTACGGCGCCCGTATGGCGAAGGATACAATCTGTTAGTGTCGTCTTACCGTGGTCGACGTGTGCGATGATGGCGATGTTGCGAATTTCCATTGTTTTTACCAGAAATTCTAATCCAGTTAGGCTGTAAATGGGGATTTCAGTTTGACAAGAGGTGCCCATCAGAAATCCTGGTAAGAACTACATTCGAGAAAGAGATTAGGATAGTTATATGTTCGCCATCATTGAACTTGGAGCCAAACAATTTAAAGTGTCTCCTGACCAGGTATTCGTCGCAGAAAAAACAGGAAACTCGGTTGGAAGCACAGTAGAAACGAAAGTCCTACTCCTTTCCGATAATAACAAAGTCAATATCGGTTCCCCAGCATTGTCTGGTGCGAAAGTGACTTTGAAAGTATTAGAAGACTGTAAGGGTGACAAAATCCACGGTTTCAAATACAAAAAGAGAAAAAACTACAAGAAGTCTTGGGGTCATAGACAACAACTCCAAAAACTCCAAGTAGTTTCTATCAGCGGTTAATTGATTTATAGTAAAATTTTAAAAGATTTAGGAGGGAAAATCGCAGGAATCCAACTGGAAGGACATTCTCCCAAGGACCTAGGTTCGAAAGGCGAAAATCTTTTGTGTGCAGGAGTCTCTACTCTGGTTCAGAGTGCTCACTCGTATTTGGCATCACAAGACAGTTTGGAAACGGAAGAAAAACGAGAAGGATACCTAAGGTTTTTAGTGAAAAAGGACCAAAGAGCTGGCTACCAAAGCCTACTTTCGATGGTTGCTTTTGGTTTAGAATCTTTGAAAAACTCTCATTCCGCAGCGATTTCCATCCACGACGAAATAATAAAGGGGTAAACAATGGCTACAAAGAAAGGTGGTGGATCCACAAAGAACGGTCGTGATTCGGTATCGAAAAGACTTGGTGTAAAAGTTTACGGTGGCCAACAAGCCATTGCTGGGAACATTATTGTTCGCCAAAGAGGAACTGAATACAAACCAGGAAAAAACGTAGGGATTGGTCGTGACCATACTCTGTATGCACTCGTTGACGGTGTTGTAACTTTCGAACACGTAACTAGAGAAAGACAACAAATCTCCGTTTACCCGAAAGTATAAGCCTCTCCTACAAATGTGAGAGGACAAAACCCGTTTTAGGATCTCCCTTGAACGGGTTTTTTTTTGACTAAAGGAAATTATGAGCGGATTTATCGACGAAGTACCCATTCAAATTCGAGCCGGACACGGAGGGGCAGGTTCTGTCCATTTCCATAAAGAGAAATTTGTCGAGTTTGGAGGACCTGACGGTGGCGATGGTGGCAAAGGCGGTGATGTTATTTTTGTCGCCGAAGGTAGAATGATGACCTTGGAAAACTATCTCCCCGATCGGATGTATGCCGCAGAAGACGGAGGACCAGGCCTTGGTCAAAACCGAAATGGAAAAAATGGAGAAGACTTAATCCTAAAAGTACCTGTGGGAACCCAGATCATTGACGCAGTCACTATGGAACTTGTATATGATTTCAATGCCGACGGTGAAAGTTTTACCATAGCCAAGGGTGGCCGGGGTGGCAAAGGGAATACCTTTTTTAAAACTTCTGTCCAACAAGCACCTCGTTATAGCCAACCTGGCGAAGAAGGTGGTGAACTTTCTCTAATCTTAGAATTAAAGTTACTTGCTGATATTGGAATTGTTGGTTTGCCTAATGCTGGTAAGTCGACCTTACTTGCCAAGATTACTCATGCCCATCCTAAAATTGCAGGATATGCCTTCACTACCCTATCCCCTAACCTTGGTGTGGTGCATAGACACGAAGATTTGTTTCGTTATACTGTGGCAGATATTCCAGGGATCATTGAAGGGGCATCCAAAGGTGTGGGCCTTGGGATCAGTTTTCTTAAACATATTGAACGTGTACAAGGGATTTTATTTTTATTTGATGGTGGGAATTTACAACTCGAAGAAGAATTAGAAATGTTACGAAGTGAACTAGGAAATTATAACCAGTCGCTTCTAAACAAAAAATTTCTTATTGTCATCAACAAAATGGATATTTGGGACAATGATCCTAGTTTCACAGAAGAGATTCAAAAAAACTATTCTCATTTAGGGGAAATCATTTGTATATCCGCAGACAAAGAATCCAATTTAGAATACCTACTCGAAAGAATTGATAAGGTATTCTTTCCTGAAAAAGCAAAATTAGTTTATGAAAACACGTAAGGAATTTTTAAGCTCCATTCAAAAAGCAAAACTGATTGTGGTAAAGATCGGAAGTGCACGTGTTTCCGGTGAAGAATCCAAAATTAATGATTTTTTATATGATCTTGTAGGTGATATCCGAACCCTACGTGACCAAGGTAAAGAAGTAATTCTTGTTTCCTCTGGGGCCATAGCCCAAGGAAAAAAACTTCTGGTGGATCAGATGGGATCCGTATCATTACCCAAAGGGAAAACAAGTCTCGCAGAAAAACAAGCTTTTGCTGCAATGGGCCAAAACAAACTCCTCAATCTCTATGAAAGTTTTTTTAGCCGGGTCAATATTCCTATCGCCCAAATTCTTTTTGGTCGCAAAGATTTAAACGAAGATAATAGTTTTACCAATCTCAAACAAACCTTTCGCCAACTTCTAGATTGGGGCATTTTACCCATAGTCAATGAAAATGATTCTGTCTCCACAGAAGAACTCAATTTGGGAGATAATGATATTCTTTCAGCCATTGTTGCCTCGATTGTAGGAGCAGACCTACTTCTCATCCTGACAGGAGTCGATGGTTTTTTAAATGGTAAGGAAAAAATCGATTTGTTTACAGAAATCACAAAAGAAACAGAAACTCTTGCCACAGGTCCTTCCGGCCCAGGCACTGGTGGAATGTTTACTAAAATCAACGCAGCCAAACTTTTGTTACCTTATGGCATTAAAACTGGGATCGTCAATGGGGAAAAAAAACACGCCATTTCTCAGTTTTTTGAAACAGAAAACTTTGGAACGTTAGTTGCCAATTTTTCCTATGACCACCGAGTTCCGAATGCCTCCGAAATCCAATCTCATTTTTTTTCCTTTCAGACGGAGTAAATTATGGCAGACGAAAACACAAACTATGCAAGATCATTAGCCACCAAAGCCAAGTTAGCTAGTAGAGGCTTAAAAGGTTTAACCACTTTAGAAAAAAACTCCGTTCTAAAACGAGTAGAAGAACTTCTTTTCGAAAATGAATCTGCGATTATCGAAAAAAATAAAATCGATATGAAAAATGGACAGGAGAAAGGATTATCTTCTGCCATGATGGACCGCCTTCTACTTGATTCCAAACGAATTAAAAATATGGCAAAGAGTATAGAAGAAATTCGTAATTTGCCAGATCCAGTGGGTGAAGTCGTGAGAGGAACCATTCTTCCCAATGGACTCGAACTTCTCACAAAACGTGTTCCCATTGGTGTGGTGATGACAATTTTTGAATCCAGACCCAATGTGATCATCGATATTGCTTCTTTATCTTTTAAATCCGGGAATGCTTGTATCTTACGAGGTGGTTCGGAAGCCTTTCATTCTAATTTAATCCTTTCTTCTTTATTCCACCAAGCGATCGAAGAAAAAAAATTGCCAGCTGTGACAAAAGAAGTGGTAACCTTTGTCGAAAATACAAATCGAGAAGCGATGGTTCCCTTTTTTCAATTGGATGATTTAATTGATGTGATTGTTCCCCGCGGTGGTGAGGCTCTCATTCGTTTTGTCTCCGAAAATAGTAAAATCCCTGTCATTAAACACGATAAAGGTGTTACCAATCTTTATCTTTCCCATCAGGCAAATCCAAAGATTGTCCTTCCTATTTTACTGAATTCAAAAGTGCAACGCCCTGGAGTTTGTAATGCTTTGGAAAATCTTTTGATCCACAAAGACTATCCCAATATAAAAAATTTACTGGAATCTTTAGCCACAAATGGAGTGCAAATTTTAGGAGATGAATCCATCACCAAAATATTTCCTTCCGCCAAACCTGCGACAGAGGATGATTTTTGTACGGAATTTTTGGATACAAGGCTTAGCGTAAAATTAGTGGGTTCTGTATGGGAAGCTATGGAGAATATTCGAAAGTATAGTTCTGGTCATACGGAATGTATATTGTCTGAAGATGTAACCGAAATCCAAACCTTTCAGAAGGAACTCGATAGTGCTGCCATTTTTGTGAATTGTTCGACAAGGTTTCATGATGGTGGCGAGTATGGGCTGGGTGCTGAGGTAGGAATTTCTACTGGCAAACTCCATGTGCGAGGACCAATGGGACTTATCCACCTAACAACGACCACAACGTATGTAACAGGAAGTGGACAAGTCCGCGTTTAAAAATGGAAGTTCTTTTTTTTGGAGGAAGTTTCAATCCCCCTCACATTGGACACCGACATGTGATAAAAACCATATCCCTGTTTTATCCAAACGCTCTTCTTTATATTTGCCCAAATTTTGTTTCTCCATTTAAAGAGGGAGGAAAAGAATTTAGTGCTTCTGAGATTTGGTTACTTTGTCTTTCGGAATTTGAATCATTTCTTTCAACCAATGTAATTCTTTGGGACGAGGAAATAAAAAAAACAAATATTAGTTATACGATTGATAGTTTAATGGCACTACGTTCCCTTCATCCAAATTCCGAACTTTCCCTTGTATTGGGAGAGGATAACTTAATTCATTTTGACAGGTGGAAATCTTATCAACAAATTTTAGACATTGTAAAAGAGATCATTGTGGTTAGGAGAGAAACAGCTGATCCCAAGGAAATCCCTATCCCCAATTTTGTTCCTAAGGCCAAGGTTCGTATCCTCTCCAATCCCATTTTGCCTGTGAGTAGTACAGAGATTCGAGAAATCAATTTTAAAAATTTAGCAATAGATTTTCTTATGCCAAAAACTAAAGAACTGATACGTCAGTTTTTGTTATCCAAAAGGGATTTGAGTTCCCCATGATACAAATTCCCGAGTTTCATGCCTCCATAGAAAATTGGATTTTATTTTTTAAAGAAGAAGTGCCAAAACACGTCACAGAAACTAGATACCACCATATACTACGAGTGGCAGATTATGCAGAAGATCTTGCCAAAATCCATGGATATCCCAATCCCAAAAAATCCTACCTAGCAGGACTTTGTCATGACATCACCAAACAGAAAAAACAGGAAATTCATTTGGGACTCTTTCGTGAGTTTTTTTTCGATGAAACAGGAATTCCGGTTCAGGCTCTCCATGCCTATTCTGCTCCTTTCTGGTTAAAAAAAGAATACGGTTTTTCTGATCCCGAAGTGGCAAAAGCAATCTCTTCCCATACATTAGGAAACGAGACACCAAGTCTTTTGGATAGGATTGTTTATGCTTCGGATTTTTTAGGTTCTGATTTTGCGTTTCGCAATCCAGAACTTTCTTTATGGGTTTCAAAAACCAAGGAAAACCTAAGTTACGGTGTTTTTATGAAAGCCTTTCAAACCATTTCCTTTCTTATGGAAAAAAAAGAAGTCATTCATCCTAATACGTTTCATATGTATAACCAATCCGCAATTCAAATTAAGGAAAACCAATTCGATGTTACGTGAAGAACCGAAAAAACAACCAATTCCTGCTAAAACTCTTCTTTTTGCCGCAGGTTCTTTCTTTTTAATAGCTCTTTTATTTTTAGTATTCCGCTCCAAGGGTGGATTTTCGTTAGATCAAAAATTTTCTCAAAGCAAACGCCTGCCTGTTCTTTTTTCCGTATTAGGTGATAAGGATGAATATCTTTTTTCCCTTTACGCGGAATTTTATCCGAATGAAAAGAAGGCTGCACTCTTTTTTGTAAACCCCAAAACCAGTTTTGATGATGGTGAAAAATCTTTAAAAGAAAAAGGAAGTTCGGCACCTTCTTATGTGGAATCTGTTTTAGAAGATACTTTAGATTCTAACATTCCATTTAAAATTGTTTGGACCAAAGAACAGTTTCAAAATTGGATTAATTTACTTGGTGGATTGAATCTATTTTTCGAACCAAAATCTCTTCACATCACAAAAAATTACGCAAGGAACAAACAAACTTACGTTCTTGATGGAGAAGATACATTTGATTGGATGAGTTCTCTTGCGGATGAATCAATGATCTCCTATATTCGTCGTTTGGAGATACAAGAAACAGTATTTTTGACAGTGCTCGAAGCCATTCATGAAAAAAAAGACTTACTCGGTAAACAAAGAGTAGCCTATCTCCATTCACAGATGTCGACAAACCTATCTCTAAAAGAATGGGAAACCTTGATTGAATTTCTAAAAAAAGAAAAAATTCATTTTGGAGTTTCTGAAGTTCCAGGTGAACCAATGGGTCGTCCAAAATACAAAGACGAAGTTTTAAAAGCCAATGAAGAAACGGTAAAAGTTGCCTTTCATAAATTTGCAAGCGAACTTCGTTCTCTTGCTTTTAGTGAGGGGGAACGAGCAAGGATCGAAGTACTCAATGGTACTCCCAAAAATGGACTTGCCAGATACGGCAAGGTGCTTCTGAATGATAAGGGTCTGAAAGTTCTCTCCGTTGACAATGCTTGGGATTCTAGTTTTAAATCCAGTATCATCTTAAACCGCTCCGGAAATACGCAGTACACCGATCTTATCTCAGATACCTTCCAAGGCCGAAGAGTTTACTTCGCTCTTAGAAAAGATTTGGGACTGGATGCGACTGTGATCCTCGGAGAAGATTTTCAAAATTCTAAGGACTAAAATGCCAAATATCAGTGCCGAAACATTAGATCATCTAAAGAAAATTAAACAGACGTTAATTGACAAAAAATGTGAAAATATACAGTTTTTGGATCTAAAAGATGTTCATAGTTATTTATCTATTTTTGTATTAGCAACAGTCAAAACGGAAACACAAGGTAGATCTTGTGCTAAAGATATTGATAAATACATGAAACCATTAAAACTCGCCGTCAAAAGACAAAACCTTGCCGATCTTCCGAAAGATGCGACAGGTTGGATACTTTTGGATTATGGTGAAATTTGTGTACATATCATGACAGACGAAATGCGAACTTATTATTCATTGGATCGTCTTTGGGGAGACGCCACTCCTATTCTTGTATAAGAGTGAGTGTTTCTTCCCAATTGTCTTTAGGTAATTCACAAGAAAAATTGCGACAAACATAATATAAAATACCAGAACCGGCACCTCTTCCACTTAAGAGTTCCAGTTCTTGTGATAATTCTTTTGCCCTAGATTCTTCTATGACTAACCAAACTAGGTTAGGATCTTTCAACATGGATAATTTGTTTTTTATTTTTTGGATTTCTTTAGGGTCTTTGTCTTTATATACGACAAGGACTTCTTTGGATGGATATTGGAATTTTTGGAATGCCGAAATCATCGATGGATAACTTAAAGAATTTTGAGTTAGTTCTGGGAGGAAGTAAGCAAAAATCAAATCCGCTTTTTTTTGTAGATCCCACTTTCTAAAACCCCAAGAATTTAAAAGATGAAATAAGTGTAAGATGGTAGAATTTCCAGAAGGTTCTACACCATCGTAACCTTCAATCGTACGCACAATCAAATCTTCATTGCCATGAAAGGATTCGTAAAATGGTCCAACCTTAGATTCAAAATTGGAAATTAAATATTCTAAAGATTTTTTTCCATTTTCAAAGGCAGTTCTATCTTCATCTAACTGAAAGAGTTTAAATGATACCCATATAAATTCCGTATAATCAGGAAGAGTCCCAAAATATTTTGCTTCACCTTCTCGAAACCTTCTTAAAATTGAGCCGTCTACTCCAACTAGTTCCTTAGTAATAAACAAATAAATCTTTTTGGCATCGTTTAGGTATTCTATATCGCCAGAAACTTCGTAAGCACTCAAAAGGGCTCTAATCCATAGGCAGTTCCATGAGGTTAAAATTTTGTCATCTCGTAAAGGACGTATCCTATTTATGCGCTCTATTAATAACTTTTCTTTCGCGTTCTCCAAACGGTTAGAAAATTCGGGAGTCCATTGGATTCCCTCCGCATAAGGATTTTTCCCCCGAAAGTAAACATTTAAAATGTTTTGGTGTTCAAAGTTGCCTTCTTCTGTGACATTCCAAAATCCTTGGATCTCTTCGTCCGAAACTAAATGATGAAACTCGGAATGACCCCAAAGGTAAAACTTCCCTTCCTCTCCTTCAGAATCTGCATCTTCTGCACTAGCAATCCCACCAGATTCTAAAGTCATATCCCTTCGAATGTAAGTGACAATCTCACGAATCACATTCAGAAAAAAAACTTCGCCGCTTGCTTTATACAATATAGAAAGAGCTTCCACAAAAAGAGAATTGTCATATAACATTTTTTCAAAATGCGGAACTAACCATTCATGGTCTGTCGCATAACGGCAGATTCCTCCCCCTACTTGGTCATAAATTCCACCAGACTTCATAGCATAGGCCGTGTTGAAAGCCATCTCAAGGGCGCGTGGTTCTTTTTTTAATAAATAGAATTCCGTAAGAAAAGAAAGTGCCATACTAGGAGGAAACTTATTCACAGAATTAGTTTTGAAGCCAAAATATTCTTTATCGTACACTTGGAGATAACGTTCAAAGTTTTTTTCGATGATTTCTTTGCCAGGCAACTTTCCTTCATTTGGTCTTGTTTCATTTTCTCGCAAATACTGTGTCAAATCCGATGCAGCTGTGATGAGTTCTTCTCTTTGATTTTTCCATGCCTCGGAAACTAACCGAAGAACCTCTTTAAAACTTCGTTTGCCGTAGCGATTTTCGGGAGGAAAATAAGTGCCACCAAGAATCGGTTCCTTAGTGGGAGTGAGAAACATATTGAGAGGCCAGCCGCCTTGAGTTCCCATTGCATGAAGGGCATCCATATAAATTTTATCTATGTCTGGACGTTCTTCTCTGTCTAACTTGATGCATACGAAATCACGATTTAAAACTTCCGCTGTGGAAACATCTTCAAAGGATTCTCGTTCCATCACATGGCACCAGTGGCAAGTGGAATATCCAATGGACAAAAGGATGATTTTATCTTCCTTTTGGGCTTTTTCGAAAGCTTCCGTCCCCCAAGGAAACCAATCTACGGGATTGTGTGCATGTTGTAACAGGTAAGGACTTTTTTCATGAACCAAACGATTCGGTTTTTTCGACATATTTGCCACAATACACTCCCAGAAACGATAGTTTCTCTACGTAGCTTTTTACATTTTAGGTTGATTGACAACATTGATTTTTTCATCTTGTCTGTGTAAGGGGTTTAAGAAGTTTCCATTGAATCATAATATTTTGACAACCCCAGGTTTTTTCATAAATCCTCGAAAGTTGACCAGTTGGTTAATATCTTTTAGTTTACTCAGTGTCCCAATTTTTGCGGATTCTGACTTTGAAGAGGATGTAAAACGGATGCAGCTTTCCCAATGGGAAAACGGTAATACAGTGCCAGAATTTCTGGAACAAGGGAAGGGTCCAAAAAAACTGCGACTCACCATTTCACAAGCCATTGAACAAGTAATTGAAAACAATACCATTGTCCAAAACGCAAAATTAGAAATTGTAAAAGCGGATAGTCCAGAATGGAAAAACGAATCCAAGTATACTTGGAAAGCATTGGCCAGTATCCAATCAGCCAAACAACTTTTTCCAGAAAACAGAAATAACATCTTTGCGGGAACCATTCGCTCCCAGGATAAAATCTCTGCAGGAATTGAGAAACAATTCAAAACAGGAACTTATTTTAAAACCGAAATCAGCACCATTCGGTATGACGTAAACGCATTTGAAAATCCCAATGCGCAAACAGCAGCCTTTGGAAGTTTACTGGCAGCACCTCCTATGTATACAGGAGCACTCTCAGTAACTCTTTCCCAAGAATTACTGAAATACGGGTTTGGTAAAAATGAAGAAGATAAAGAAAAACTTTTAAAAAACCAAACCTTACTGGTTAGGGAAAATTATATAAACATACTTACCCAACTGGTTGTAAAAATTCTAGTGGATTATTGGTCTCTCAGTATTGTTGATTCGCAAATTGCCACATACGAGAAGGTGTCAAAAAATACGGAAGAAATTCGCCGATTGACCCTTCGCAAAACAGGACTAGGACTTTCCGAAGGTTTTGAAGTCAACCAATGGAACCAGGCCTACCTCAAAACTCAGTCTTTATTAGAAAAAGCAAAAGTAGATCGTCTAGAAGCGGAAAGAAATCTAATCCGAATTTTAAATGTGGATACTAGTTCCTCGATTGAAGGGGTTACTGATTTAAGTGAAACTCTCCCAACTGGAATCGATCTTAAGGCTGACAAAGAATATGCTCTTTCTCGTCGAACAGACTATCTTATCTTAAAAAGACAGAGAGAGATTGCGAAACTCGCATTAAACACAGCTCTTGCTGAGGACGATCCGTCATTACTTGCTACCGTTACTTATGGTTCTTTAGGGCAAAATTTTCTTTCTCCACAAGAGAATTTTATAGCAAGACAAAGAGGTATCACTTCTCTAAACTACCCACAAATTTTAGCAGAATTAAAAATGTCTTACCCACTTTGGGATTTAGGAATTAAAGCGGGAATTCGCGATGCGGAAACCAATCTAAAACTAAACGAACTAAAAATCCAAAACCTAGAACAAGAAATTACGCAAGAAATAGACATTCGATATGAAGCATTGATTGCAAGCCATTCTTTACTTAAAGACTTAGTCAAAACAAGAAAAGAAACAGAAACTTTCTACAATGGACTGATGGAACGTTTTCGGCAAGGTCGTTATACGGCTGTTAACGTAAAAAACGCTCTTGATAGTTTGGCAAATGCTGAACTTGCGGTGACACAGGCAAAAATCAATTTTAATATCAATTTAGTCCGGTATGAGCTCGCAAAAAATTCTCTTTTTGAAAAGTATGGGCTCGATTTGTATTCTATTTTAGAAGAAGTTGAAAAAAGAGCCAAACAAGAAACTGATAAATTATGAAAGTTTATCCTTCTCATAGAAAAGAGGAGATGGTTAGGTACAGACGAACCTTTCACCAGTTTCCAGAACTTAAATACGAAGAGAAAGAAACTGCCGCTTTCGTGAAATCACATTTAGAATCCTTAGGATTCCAAGTGGAATCGGGAATCGCAGAGACAGGCCTTGTGGCATTATTTGATTCTGGAATTCCTGGAAAAACCATCCTTGTTCGAGCGGATATGGATGCTCTTCCTATCCACGAAGAAAATCATCACGAATATAAAAGTAAAAACCCCGGAAAAATGCACGCTTGTGGTCATGATGGACATACAAGCATTCTAATGGCTCTTTCTTCGGAACTGAAATCCTCTTTTTCAGAATTTGTCCCCAAAGGTAGAGTCCTTCTTTGTTTCCAACCTGCCGAAGAAGGTGGATCCGGGGCTGATAGAATGATTGCCTCTGGAATTCTTGACCGTTACAAAGTCGATTCTGTTTTTGCTCTCCATGTTTGGAACCATATTGATCTAGGGAAAGTGGGTGTTGTCAACGGTACAATGATGGCATCTGTAGACGAATTCAAAATCACTGTGAAAGGAACCTCTGGTCACGGTGCCATCCCGCAACATACAGTGGATCCCATTGTTGTGGGTTCCCATTTAGTGACAGCCTTACAAACCTTAGTTTCCAGAAATGTAGATCCTTTAGAGCCCTGTGTGGTGACCGTGGGATCTTTTCATTCCGGAAATGCTTTTAATGTCATCCCTGAAACTGCAACTTTGCACGGAACTGTTCGCACATATTCCAAATCGGTTTATGAAATGATTCCCAAACGTATGGAATCACTAGTGAACCAAATTGCCGCTGGGTTTGGAGCCAGAGTTGAATTTGAATACAGCCGAATTGACAAACCCACCATCAATGACCCTAAAATGGCGGATATCGTCAGAACTGCTGCCAAAAATGTTCTTGGTGAAAACTGTCTCACCGAAGAAAACACGAGAACCATGGGAGGAGAAGATTTTTCTGCCTTTCTAATGGAACGCCCCGGTTGTTATTTTTTTATTGGTTCGCGAAACGAAGCCAAGGGATTTATCCACTCCCACCATAGTTCATTTTTTGATTTTGATGAAGATGCCCTTCCGATTGGTCTTTCAGTTATGAAAGAAGTGATTAAAACCTATCTTTTAAATTCCTAACAAACAAAATAAATCTTGCCTGTTTTTGACCCAAGGTTATTAGTTAGACATCTAACCATTTTCTAGAGGATTTATATGATTTCATTTGAACAAGTTGACGGAATCGGTTTTATTCGATTGGGCATTAACGACAAGAACAGTTTTTCTAACGAATCGTTTTTGGAATTAAAAAAAGCGATCCAATCTGCCAAAGAATCCAATTCTAAAGCCATTGTTTTAAAAAGTGAATCTGCTGGAAGTTTTTCCTTGGGATTAGACTTAACTACGGTGAGTACAATGGATCTATCTAAAGATTTAGCTCCCTTCTTAGATTTGTTTTATGATAACTTAAAAAGTCTGTTTACCCTTCCTGTTCCCACTATTGCAGAGATTTCTGGACATGCACTTGGTTATGGAGCGATGCTTGCGCTTGTTTGTGATTACCGTTTTGCAACAGAAGACATTCGATTCGGGTTACCAGAGGTAAAAATTGGAATCCAAGTTCCTTCCTTTATTTATGCTCTTCTTGGCGAAGCTGTTGGATATGATGCGGCAAAACGCCATGTCCTTCTTGGAGATGCTTTTAAAGCAAAGGAGATGCCAAGTTTGTTTGAGGAAATTGCGGGAACAGAAGAAGAAGTAAAGAAAAAGTCGAAATCTCTCCAAACCAAATTAAAGAAAAATTCTTTGTCAGCAATGAAGGATACAAAATTAGGGATTTTGAATGTTCAGAAAAACATCTTAGCACTCATTGAAACAGACATCAAAGCAACCATCCAAAGTATCCAATCTAAGGATGCACAGGAAGGAATTTCTGCTTCGGTACAAGTAAGAAGACCAGTATTCACATCCTAAGATAGATAAAAAGAATCCTTTAATTTTCTTTTTTATTTCGAATGTGTTTGTAGATTTCTTCGAGGATAGGATATAAAATATCCTCGTTTTCTTTTGAAATTCCCCAAGTTTGTAACGAAAGAAGTTTGGCAGAGATGGTCACAATTTTCTTTCGTATTTTTTTCCCATCCTTTGACAAAAGAAGAGCCCACTCCCTTCCATCACTTGGCGATGGATTTCTTTCCACAAGTCCCTCTTTCACCAATCGATTGACAAGAACCGTACAAGTAGGTTTAGTTTTTTCGATGGTTTTGGCAATTTGCGTCATATTGATAGGAACTTTGCTTCGCAAAAGAAAGGTGAGTATTTCAAAATGGGAGGTAGTGAGACCGGGATAACCCAATTTTTCCATCTCAAATCGAACAATGTCTGCAATTTCCGAACTAATTCGATCAAAATACCGAACCGAACGAAATCGTTTGGGAAGTTCTCGACTCATGAAACGGCAACTAACTTAAATAAAACCATTAAGCTTTTAAAGCCTCAATTTCTGAAATTTCTTTGGGAATCGATTCCGTTAAGTTAACTGGATTTTTGCCGTGAATCAGAATATCATCTTCAATTCGAATTCCGATTCCTCTAAATTCTTTCGGTACCGAATCATCTGTAGGGTCAAAATAGAGTCCAGGTTCGACAGTCACCACCTGACCATCCTTAAGTGGTCTTGACTTTCCTTCTAAAAAATATCTTCCCACATCATGCACATCCATACCCAAATAATGGCCTGTTCTGTGCATATAAAATTTTCGGTAAGTTCCCTTCTCGATAATTTCTTCTAAACTGCCTTTTAAAAAACCCATTTCTCGTAGACAATCGCTGAGGAACCTAACGGTTTTTTCATGTACTTCATTGAAAGGAGTTCCTGCAATAGAATTACGAATCGCATTTTTTTGTGCATATAAAACAATTTCATAAATTGTTTTTTGCGCTTCCGTGAATTTTTTGCCTACTGGAAATACACGTGTGACATCCGCTGTATAATAATTCCATTCGGCACCCGAATCCACAAGAACCAATTCCCCTTCTTTTAAAATATCGTCATTACTCACATAATGAAGGATACAGGCATTTTTTCCAGAGGCCACAATATGTCCATAACCACCGCCAATCGATCCGTATTTTAAATATTCATGGTCGAGGAGTGCTTCCAATTCATATTCATACATTCCTGGTTTACTTTCTCGCATAATGCGCATATGGCCCAGTTTTGTGATTTCTGCGGCATTTTTTAAAAGTGAAATTTCTTCTTTGGATTTTGTGAGTCTTTCTTCGTGTAAAAAATTGGGGTGTTCGATGCGGTGCGGTCCAAATTTTCCTTCCCTTGCTCTCTCCGAAAGATTACGGCATTCAGTGATCAGTTCCCTATCACGATCAGGATTTTCACCGAAAAAATAATATAATGTATGATTTCCAATCAGGATGGCAGGTTTTTCTTTTTCCCAGTCACTTAAATCATAAGAAAAATCCAAACCTAACATGGATTTGATTTTTTCTTTCCCAAGACGAATTCCCGTCCAAATTTCTTTTTCTTTGTCTTTGGGTAAACAGAACATCCCTGAAATATCATGAGTGATGACAAGGATAGAGTCTTCTTCTGTAATTCCTGTTAGGTAATAAAAATCGGAATTTTGGCGAAACTTATACTCAACATCACGGTTTCTAATTTTATGGTTTGCCGCAAAAAGGATAAAGATTTCCCCTTTTTTTAACTTTTTCTGAATGTTTGTGATCCGACTGCGGTATAATTTAGAGTTATATTCTTTTGTTTTTTTATTTGGTAATTTCATACTTTAATGATTTCCTCAAGGGCTTCAAAAATTCGGACCGGGTTTTGGTCCATCATACAACGAAAATGTCCCTCTGGACAAATTCTACCGCCGTGAATTCCACAAGGCCTACAGTTTAGACCTTGTACTTCCATGATTTTATGTTTATCGGAAAGGCTTCCATATCCAAACGCAGGGATTGTCGCTCCATAAAGCATCACCGTCGGAGTATTGTAGGCAGAAGCAAAATGGATGGGACTGGAATCGTTGGAAATAATGGCCTTGGCATTTTGCATCCAAACCATTAATTCTTTTAAGTTAGTTTTTCCCACAAGGGAAACCAAACGGCTCCGTTCCCGAAGTTGCAAAGGTTCTGTTTTCATCAATCGAAAGATTGTATTTTCAATTTCTAAATCTGCTTTGCTTCCAATTAAAATGACTGTTTCTTTTCGTTTGCGAAGGATTTGGGTAATAACACTTACAAATTTTTCTTCCGGCATTCGTTTGGTTTCCCAAAGGGAAGAAGGTGCCACAAGAATGTATCCTTCTTCATTATTTAAAATTTCCTTTTTGGTTTTAGAAAAGGATTCTTCTTCTGGTTGGCCAGGAAATAAATACGGACGTCTTTCTCTTCCCGTAGGATAATCATATTCCTCAAACAAAAGAGAAAATAGTTTTTCTACTTCATGAGGTCCTTGTTTGGGTCTTTGGACTGTTTTTGTATGCAAAAAAGAAAAACCTGATTCTTTATATCCAATACGTATAGGAGCACCTGTAAGATAAGATAACAAACTCGAACGAAACGAAAAATGTGCCGAATACACTTTGTTAAATGATTCTTTCTTTAATAAACCAGCAAAATGTAAAAAGGCAAATGGATTTTTTTTGATCCGTTTTTTGTCGAGTGACCAAACTTTTGTTAAATCGGGGTTATTGTCTAATACAGACTCTGTGCCCGCATTCACGAGTACATGGATTTCCGCACCTGGGTGTTCCGTTTTGACCGCATGGAAAAACGAAGTGGATAGGATCAGGTCACCTAAAAAGGCAGTTTGGATGATCAGTATTTTTTCGGGCATCAGGCTCTTTCTAATATCGACACAAAGTTGTTTGTAGCAAGTCCACCTATACTTTGCGCTACTGCCAACCGCTTTTCCGGCCATTCCTCAAAGAAGCGGCAAAGTTCGACAATTTGTGCTAGGCCCGAAGCACCCACGGGATGCCCTCTTGATTTGAGTCCGCCGGAGGAATTGATAGGGATTTTTCCCTTAGGATGGGTAAGGCCAGCTTTTACCTGGAATAAGGCCTCTCCTCGTTTGAAAAAACCAGCATCTTCAGCCCCCACTAATTCAAAAGGTGTGAAGGCATCGTGTAATTCGGCAAAATCGATATCACTGGGACCAACACCAGCTTCGGTATAGGCTTTTTCAAAGGCAATACGATTGGCTAGAAAACTGGGATCGGCTGAGGTAAGAAATGGTGCTGTCCCATACCCCATTCCTTTCACAGAAATGCCACCTGGATCTTTGGAAAGAATGAGGGCTGCCGACCCATCAGAAAGTGGTGAGATATCATACAATCCCAAGGGACTGGATATCATGGTTTGGTTTTGGTATTCTTCCAGAGATAAATTCTTTTTGATATGGGCTTTTGGATTTTTAAGTCCATTATCATGTAATTTTTTTGAAATGGCAAAAAGGTCTTCTTCTTTGTATCCATAGTCATTTAAATACTTCCGAGTGATCATAGCTCCACCTTGGGCCATGGACATTCCAAGTGCTCTTTGCGAATCCGATAAAACAGAACCTAACAAAAGATTACTTTCTTCTCGGTTGAGTTGGTTCATCAGTTCCGTTGCCACAACAAGTCCATGATCAAACCTCCCACTTTGGATTAAATTCACTCCCAATTGAAAAGCTGATGCTCCCGAAGAGGAAGCAGTTTCCATCCTTACGGAATAAACATCACGGATTCCGAGTAACCCCGGGAGTTTGGCTGATAAATGGTATTCTTTATTATAAGAATCAGGCGAAAAACTAGCGTAGATGATGAATTGAATTTTGTGAGATTGAAACTCATGTACAGATTGTTTTGCGGTCGCAAAGGACAATTCAAGTTGAGATCCTTTGTGTTTTCCGAATACACTCAATGATGGATTGTGAATGTAAACTTTCTTCATTAGAATATAGTTTAGGCTTGCCTATTCTATGAAAACCAATTATCTTTCCATTTGAAGAGAGAAAATGAGGCTACCCATATGAAGGGAAAAAAAGAAGTAATCGACATTTTAGCGGAAGTTCTAGCGGCTGAACTCACAGCCATCAATCAGTATTTTATTCATGCAAAACTCTGTAAAAACTGGGGATATTTGGAACTTGCGGAATACCTCAGAAAAGAATCCATTGAAGAGATGAAACATGCAGACGAAATCATCGAAAGGATTCTCTTTTTCGATGGAATTCCCGACTTGCAAAAATATCTAAAAATCAATGTAGGCCAAACAGTGCCAGAAATGTTGGACCATGACTTACAACTAGAATACAATGCAGTTGAACGTCTCAACCGAGGAATCGATATCTGTGTAGCGGCAAAAGACAACGGAACTCGCGAACTTTTGGAAAAAATCTTAGTTTCTGAAGAAGAACATATCGATTGGATTGAAACACAAAAATCCATCATTGATTCTATCTCTCTTCCTAACTACTTGGCCCAAAAATTAGGAGATTCGGAATAAAACCTACTCACCCCACTTACCATGCCATTTGCGGAGAAGGTCTTTCTTCGCTTTTGGAATCCGAATTAAAATCACACTATCTCAAAATAAACAGTTCCAACCGAGGTGGAGTTTTTTTCTCAGGAAAAAAAGAAGATGTGATTCAGTTTGCCATTCATACCAAGTTTGCATCACGGATCAACTTGCAGCTGTTACATGAAAATGCAGAAACGTATGATGAGTTTTATGCCAAAGTCAGTGAACTTCCATGGGAAAAATACATTGGCCCAGATGTAAGTTTTCGAATTGATGCAGAAACCAAAGATAAATTAAAAAATTCTGAATTTACAATGCATCGAACCAAAGATGCAGTCCTCGATCGCCTGCGAAGTAAAAAAATCCCACTTCCGGAAATTGAAAAACGAATGGCGGATATCACCATCGTTGTGCGTTCCCATACAGACAAGTTTAGCATTGAACTTTCTCTTTCGGGAGATCCTGTGGGAAGACGTGGATATAGACTTTTTGCAGGGAATGCACCTGTGAGAGAACCCATCGCCCAAGCCATGCTCGAAGTATCAGGATGGAAAGAAGGAAACACTTTGGTTGATCCTATGTGTGGATCGGGAACCATCCTCATCGAAGCGGCACTTCGGGAACGTTTATATGGAGAAATCAATCGGTTTCTATTTGCCGAATCTCCCGTATTCCAAATTCTTTTTCCTACTTATGTATTTTCTGAAAGGAAAAAAGAAAAACCAAACACACCACACCTTTTTGGATTTGATATAGATCCAGAAGCGGTTCGTATCGCCAAAGAAAATGCGTATGAAGCAGGAGTGGAAGACTTTGTTTCCTTTGAAGTGGGAAACTGTTTGGAGTTAAAAAACAATTTCGGAAAGGAGGGACATGTAGTGACAAACCCTCCTTATGGGGATCGGATTGGAAAACCAATGGAAGATTTAAAAGAGATGTACTTTCAATTTGGAAAGGTCATCAAAAATGAATTTGGTGGATGGAAATTTACCGTCCTTTCGGGAGATTTTTCTCTTCTTGGAAAATTTGGACTCAAAGAAAATGCACATTTGAGTTTGAAACATGCAAACCTCAAAGCAAAAATTGTGGATTACGAAATTAGAGGGGGGAAATGAATTCCAAAGATGTACTCAGTCGAGTCTTTGAAATCACAAGAGATCCAAGAGATGGACTCCTGTTTTTAAAGGAATTCCAATCTCTTTCTCCTGAATCGTTTGCCATTCTTTATGCAGACACTGAAACTATTTTTGATAGTTCCGAAGCTTTATTTTCTGACCTTAAACTTCTCTACCAACTGGATCTTTTCCCCTTTGTGATTTTGGAAGTTGATAGTTTTCAATATTTGAAAGTTTTTTTCCCTCTGGAACAAACCAATATCGAGGGGGAAAAAAGCCTTGGTTTTTCCTACCAAGTGGTAGATCGGAACCTTCCACTCAAAGAAGAAGTCACAAGGATCATTGGTCAGAAAAAAATTCCCATTTTACTTTGGGAGGATGAATCTGAAAAACTTTCTGCACTCATTGATCGTTGTCGTTCCATCCTGCATTCCGCCAAGGTTATTTATGTTTCCATCGATGGACCTTTAAAAGACCCAAACACAAGTAAGGTGAAATCCATCCTCCAAAGAGATTCACATTTATCTCTCCCGGAAGGAATTACACTTTCCAGGTCCCAGGAGGAATTTTTCCAACTTTCCGGTGACCTATTGTCAAAAATCGAAGACCCAAAATTCAGTATTGTCCTTACTTCCCCCTTTACCCTACTGACTGAACTTTTCACAGTGAAAGGAAGTGGAACACTCGTTAAGCGAAAAAATAAAATCAGAGTTTGTCATTCCACGGAGGATGTGGATATGAAAAGAGTATTCCAACTCATTGAAGAATCTTTTGGTAAACCTTTAAAACCTGAATTTTACAATACTAAATTTGATGTATTATTTTTAGAAGAGTCCTACAGAGCCTGTGCCTGGATGCAAAAAACAGAACATGGATTTTTACTTTCTAAATTTGCAGTGAATGGAGTTGCAAGAGGAGCCGGTGTGGGTCGCGATATTTGGGACCAAATTTTAGAACATTGTAGACCACTTTTTTGGCGCAGTAAACCAGACAATAATATCAACAAATGGTATATGTCTATCGCACAAGGAATCGAAAAGGATGAAAGTTGGTATTATTATTGGTTGGGTCTTAACCAATCACTCATCCCTGCTACCATCCAAACCTTAAAGTCACAACCCGAAGATTTTTTTCCAAAATAAAACCATTCAGATGCAATCACAAAATGCAGTATTAGTTTACGATGGGAACTGTGGGTTTTGTACCCGCCTTGCTAAATCCATTCGAGAAAAAACAAATGACCAGATAACTATCGTTTCTTTTCATAAACTGACTGACATTGAGCTTCAGTCGATTCACAAACAACTAAGTAGAGATTTGTGTGCGGGAGAGGTCCAGCTCATTGAATCAGGGATACGTTTTCCAGGATTTTTTGCTGTCAGACAACTTAGTTGGAAAATGGATAAATACAAATACTTTAGTTTTTTATTGTACTTGCCCTTCGTTCCATTTTTGGGAATGGGAATTATGTATTTATTGAAACGTTATAGAATTAAACTTTCGTAAGGCGCTCTTTATCTAACCGGGAAAGTCCCTTGTAAAAATCTTCCCGTGCGACTAGAGCCAGTAAATTACCTTCGATCACTTGTTTTTTAGATTCCTCTGTTTTTGCTGTTTCTTCAATGAGTTCGAACATTCTTTGGCTATGGCCTTCATCCGCATCCAAATTCACTTGGAAAAATTTTCCTTCCGGCAATGCCATTGCGGTTTTTAGTTTTTTATATGCCTCGGAAATTTGTGAATATTCTAGTTTTAACAAGTATTCGTTTGCAGGTCCCAAAGCCCCCAGTCCATAAAAAAAACCTTTTTCTATGATAGATTCCATTTTATCTAAATAGGTTTTTGTTTCAGACAATAACTGATGATTTGCAAAATCAAAATTAAGTTTTGTTAAAAATTCAATTAAAATGGATACATGGGTGTCGGCAATATTACCTTCGCCGAGTTCTCCCCATATATTTTCTACAAGAACTATCTTTGCATTTTGGTCTCTCGTTTTTGCTGCTACTAATAAAAACCAATCCACAAATCCAATGGAAACAAAGTATTCTTGGCTTAACCATAAAATTAAGTCATCAAAACTCATGGAGACATTTCGTTCTAACAACCACTGCGACCGGAGTACAGGATGAGTTTCTACATCCTTTTTTAAAATTTCAACGATATTCATAGGTTTCTATCCTTTGCGTACTTGTAACGATGATGATGTTGGTATTCTAAAAAACCCAATTCCAAACATTGTTTTAGGAGTTCGGAGTAAGACTTTCCGTTTTTCTCCCATAGCAATGGTAAGGTGGAATAAACAGAGGAAAACCCTGGTGTGGCGTTCACTTCTAAAAAATATGGAAGATCTTTTTCCAATTTAAAGTCGATACGAATGTAACCAGAACTTCCCAGGAGATTGGCAATTTGTACTGCATAGTTTTCTAAGGTTTTGGATAACTCTTCAGGGACTAAAAAATCTAAGGATTCCACTAAATTTTCTTTGGATTTTACAAGATCACTATAAACAAATCCAGGATAATCTACAAAGGCAGGGTCTGTGGCCACATAACTTCCTTTATTTCCGATAACAGCAATCGTAAGCTCCCTTCCTGAAAGATAAGGTTCCACAAGGATTGATTTGTATGTTTCGACTAAAGTGGGTAAAACTTCTAACCAATCCTTAGAATTCAAAATCCGATTTTTTTCGCCAATTCCAAGACTTGATCCTTCTCCGTTTGGTTTGATAAACAAAGGAAAGTTCCCTGGTGGGGTTTGGTTTTTATCTTCCACAAGCCAAAAATCTTTTGTGGGAATTCCAAAGGATTTTAAAAAAAGTTTGGTTTTGTATTTATCTAAAGTGAGGGTTTGGACGGCAGCGGAACTTCCGGTATGTGGGATTGCCAAATATTCGCATAACGCTGGTATGTAGGCCTCTCTATTTGGAGAATGGTATCCTTCTACAAGATTCCAAACGATCCAATGACTTCTCTCTTCTATGGGAATGTTACAAAGAACGGAAGTGATCTCTGTCGGATTGGATAAAACAGCTACGTCATAACCCAATTCCAAGATGGTCATTTCCATTTTTTGGATAGTCTCATTTGATTCCCATTCCTGAGAAAGTTCGGGTTCATTTGGATCATACACATCACATGCAAGAATCACAGTGCCTTTCATAATCCCAGATTCTCCAAATCCACATCATTCAAAACAGGATAATAGGATTCTTTATTGGAATCTACCGGCTCAAAGGATAAATGGATTTTTTTTGTGACTGCGGATCGAAATACATGTTGGCGTGTTTTTGGAATGTACCCCAAATACCAGTTAGGTGCAATCGTAATTTTGCCACCACCTCCGGGAAGGTCATTTACAAATTGAGGAATTCCCATTCCACCAATTTTCCCCCTCATATATTCTACAATTTCTATTCCACGTGCAAGTGGAGTTCGAAATCCTCTGGAACCTGGGATGAGTTCTGGATCATACAGATAATAAGCACGGACACGCATCTCCAAAAGTTTTTTATGAAGAGATAACATTGTCTCTTCCTCATCATTGATTCCCTTTAAAAGAACGGATTGGTTGCCTACAGATACTCCTGCTTTTAATAAACGGAGGATTGCTTCTTTCGATTCTTTTGTACATTCTTTGGGATGGTTGAATTGGGTATTACAAAATATCGAAAGTTTGTCGTTATTATAAGTTTCTATGATTTTACACAATGACTCTGTTATGCGAAATGGCAAAGTGACTGGATTTCTTGTACCTAATCTACAGATTTTTACATGCGGGATGGAGTTTAATTCCGAAAGGATCCATTCAAGTTTTGAATCTGCTAAGTTTAGTGGATCTCCACCGCTAATGACAACATCTTCTATTTCAGGATGGTTTCGTATGTATTCAAATGCCTTTTCCAAATCCTCTTTTTCCATTCTTTCTTCATTGGAAGATACTTTTCGTCCCCGCATACAATGGCGGCAATAGACACTACATGAATGGTTAGAAAATAAAAGTACCCGATTGGGATACATATGAGTTAGCCCACGAACAGGACTTAGTCGTTCCTCATCCAAAGGATCGGCACTTTCTTCCGAAGAGAGAACCGCCTCTTCCGATCTGGGAACTATCATTTTTCGAATCGGGCAATTGGGATCGTCTGGACTAGACAAAGAAAGATAATATGGGGTGGTCGAAACATGTAAACGAATGGTTTCTTTAATTCCTATGATTTCAGATTCTGAGAGAACAAAATACCGAGAAAGGTCTTCTCCTTTTACACGATTCTGTAACTGCGAAGTATGATCCGTCCAATTTGTCCGAGAATACAAATCTTCGCGTGCCTTAAGAACATCTGATAAACTGCTTTGCACGAGCATAACTTCTAATTCCTTACTTGCCAAGAGACCGCCAAATTCTTTTCTGGTGGTAATGCAAGAAAACCGCCTGGGGGAAATCCGTATGGTCGCCTTCGATGTCGATGGGACCTTATTTTCCTCAGAATCCATAATCTTTAAGACCTATGTGCAGGCAATCGAAGAGTTTGCACAAAAGACGGGAAAAATCACGTCTTTACCCAGTCATGACCAGATTATGAATGAGATTGGAAAACCTGTTCGCACCATCTTTAAAAACCTTTTGCCGGAGCTTCCTGAACCCGAAAGAGATCAAATTT
Source organism: Leptospira bandrabouensis (assembly GCF_004770905.1). NCBI lineage: Bacteria > Pseudomonadati > Spirochaetota > Leptospiria > Leptospirales > Leptospiraceae > Leptospira > Leptospira bandrabouensis. Next base: position 637,161 of record NZ_RQHT01000012.1, read on the forward strand.
CAGGAAGGGTTCTAGACCTTCTCTGCGACTCCATCCGCAGCGGTGGTGGTGATTTTTATGCAGGTGTCGGTTCTACCATTCACTATCTGAAAGAAAAAGGTTATACCATCACTTGTGCCTCGAATGGAAGAAAACCGTATATTGAAACGGTTTTGGATACCGCAGGGGTAATACAATACTTTGAACCAATTGTTGTCATCAACCAAGAAACCATCCATACAAAGGGAGAAATCCTTGCAGAATATGTTCGCAAATACAATTTAGAACCTAGTGCCATTGCTATGATTGGAGATAGGCATAGCGATTGGGAGGCGGCAAGAGAAAACGGATGCCCTTTTGGATTCTGCACCTATGGCCATGGCCTTCCAGGAGAAATTCCCGATTTCGAATGGAAATTTGATGATTTAACCACTTTGAAAGATTTTTTTTAAATTCGAAATTCTCTACTGATCCGACATTGATACTGTGGCGGTACATCCCCAAATCCAAGAAGACAAATGGAAATCTTTACGCTATTTGATTGGCGGGATCTTTCTTGTGCTAGTACTCATCGAAAAGTCGATGGGCTTTGATCCAAAAGCCACGGGAAGTTTTCTCCCCAAACAAGGATTCCGCAATATTGGAAAATCTCAAGACAAGGCAAAATTTGCAGAACCATCCGACCCGTTTGCTAAAGATACTTGGGAAGACGATTTGAACTGGGAAGAAGAAGTCCTCACGCAAACTTTTCCCGAATCTGATTCGAAACAAAAACCTCGCACAAAACTAGTGGATGAAACCATTCCGGAAATCACCCTTCCCGAAGACAGGTTTCCTGGCGCCGGCAAACGCTTGCAAGCGGACGCCGGGTACTTACCCGTATATTTCCTAAAATTTTATGGAACAGGCAAAAACAGCCAATCCCAACTAGTCAAACTCACCCGTGAATTTCCTGGTGGCGACCCCATTCCCTTTTTATTCCAAGAACTAACCAAAGGACCTAGTCCAGAAGAAAAAGGAAAAGGGGTTCTTTCTGCTTTGTCTAAAAAAATTCGTATGGAACCTAATTACCGATTGGAAAACGGAATCCTCCATCTTTCCATTTCCGAGGACATAGGTTACGGAGGGAGTATGGAAATTTTAAAAGACAGACTCGATCAAATTGCATTCACCATGATTGGAAATTTTGGAATCAAAGGAGTGGTTTTATATTCTAACGGAGAAAGGATTCGAACTTTAGGAAGTGATGGTTTGACCATTCCAGAAGTTCTTGCCAAAACCCAAAGAAAAGTAATTATATTCTGATCCATGAAATGGTTTACAGATCTTAAAATTCCTATATCTTTAGTTCTGGTTTCATATGCGTAGGCATACATTTAAAAGATATTTCTTTGTTTTTCGTAAAATGTTTTTACGAACCTACCATCCTAGCTTCACCGCCACAAATATTTCCGATATAGGCTCCTCCCTACAGATTTTTAGTGTGATGACTGCCTTTACTTCGATCATCTCTCTTCTGTTTGTCGATTCCCTTGTGCGAACCAAGGAAGCCAGTTTCTGGATAGCTTTTTTTCGGATCTCATCTCTTGGCATTTGTTTCTTTGTATATCTATTTGGAAAAAAAAGAGTAAAATTATTCCAAAGGCATATCTATGGAATCACTAGTCTTGTTCTCATTGGATTAATTTTACTTTATATACCTATGATGGTGTATGATAAACCAAACCACGCCTATTATCTGTTTGGTTCTGCAATTGTGATTGCCAGTGCCTCGATTCTTCTTTGGATTGAGCCGTTTCGGATTTTACTTCTATCCACTCTTTACATTGCTGTATTCATTCCCTTACATTTAAACTTTTCACGTATCCAAGGTTTTGATCGTTTTGTTTTTTACCAAGACGTACTCATTGTTTCCTTTTTACTTGCCTTTGGATTTGTGGCAAACCTCCTCATCAACTACTGGCGGTTTGAAGAATACCGGGTAAAAGCAAGACTTAGGGTCACAGTCGGAAAACTACTTCGGATCAATCAAAAAATCGAAGACCTCTCGCGAGTGGATTCAATGACGGAACTATTTAACAGACGTCATTTGCTCGAGCAGTTTGATCTCTATAAAAAAAGATCCAACCGGGAAGGGTTTATCATTGGGCTTGTAATTTTGGATTTGGACCGACTCAAAGCAATCAATGACAAATATGGTCACAAACAAGGTGACCTTGCCATCCAAGCCTTTGCCAAAACAGTAAAATCCAGAACAAGAATTACAGACATTGCGGCCCGCATTGGGGGAGATGAATTCTGTTTATTAGTTTCTCCTATTGATAAGGAAGGTTTACAGGTATTAGCTGAGTCGATTCGTGAGAAATTGGAACGATTGCAAATTCCCATCCACAACCAACCAGGTGAATCTCTTACCTTAACAGTCTCCATCGGGGCTACACTCTTTCGACCGGAAGACGATCCTAGTTTTGACGAACTCTACCACAAAATTGACACTGCGCTCTATACCTCAAAAAATGAGGGAAGAAACCGAATCACTCTCTTCGAATCTTAAAAAAAAGATCGACAGGTTTTAAGAACTTCGTTATTATTGAAACTGAGACTGATTCTCAGTTTATGTCCAAAACGGATAAGGTGTAAAATTCCAAAGATGGGGAGCGTAAATCCCCCATCTTTTTTTTGACCTAATGGGTGCTTAACCACTTTTGAAATCTATTCCTTAGTCCACTCCCACTTGGTTGCAGTCGTATTCTTCTGCGTACAATAAGTTCCGTCGGATGGGTTGGAATCCCCCTTCTTTTAGAAACTTTCGTGCTTCCTTCTCTGTTTTTAATCCAAAAGACCGAAGCACATTTTCCTCTATGACTACTGAGGAAATATCATCAGCACCGGAATAAAGAGCCAGTTGCCCCACTCCTTTTCCAAGCACCATCACGGAAGTTTCGATATGTTTGATATTGTCTAAGAAAATCCGGCAGATCCCAAGCACTTTCAAATATTCGTGAGTGGGAACGGGTCTTACTTTGAAACGTTTGGTTTGGGGTTGAAATGTCCAAGGAATAAAAGACAAAAATCCGCCAGTGCGATCTTGCAGGTCACGAACCACACTTAAGTGTTCGATTACCTCTTCTTCTGTTTCTTCCGAACCAAAAACGACGTTAGCTGATCCGAGAAGTCCCACTTCGTGACAGGTTTCCATAGCTCTTACCCATTCGGATACGGTAGCCTTTTTAGGAGAAATGATTTGGCGCATCCTTTCTGTGAGAATTTCCGCCCCAGCCCCCGGAACCGAATCAAGACCCGCTTCTTTTAGAATGAGTAAAACTTCTTTGAGCGGTTTTCCTGTGATGGTTTCTAAATTGATCACTTCCACAGGAGAAAAAGCACGGATATGCATGTTAGGGTATTTTGCTTTTACCGTCCGAATCACATCTAAATAATAATCAAAAGGAAGATTGGGATACACCCCTCCTTGGAGGAACATTTGGTCTGCCCCTTCTTCCACTGCGTAATCCATTTTTTCTAGGATTTCTTCTTTGGAGAGTACATAACCCTTTCCATTCCCAATCTCGTCCATAAAGGAACAAAAATTGCACTCTACATTGCAATAGTTGGTATAATTCACCACTCGAAACATAGTATAACTGGCTTCTGTATGTGGTCTTACCTTCTCCCGAAGGAATCTTGCCACCATTTGGATTTTTAAAAAATCGCCAGTCTTGTAGAGAATGAGGGCCTCGTCCGGTGAGATACGTTTGCCTTCGACGGCATTCAAAAGGACGGCATCTGCGGGGTCATTGGGGTTTAGGGAAAAAGAGGCTAAATTCATGATCTCTACCTACTTGGACAGGAAATCTTCTGACAGATCCATGTAAAAACCGAATTTTCCTGGACATTCATTTTTCTATACAAATCCTAGGAAATACCAAACACCTTAAGGGCATAAACATAAATGGATATCGGAAGAATTCTCTTTCACATATTATTCACAGCATTTTTCGTCGTGGCAAACGTTGTCTTTGTCCGCGCCATCCTTTACAGGCTCGGACTGATCTTCAATGGACGTCCTGCTTTCTTCAATGAAGATGCGAAAAAGAACCTAAATATTGGATTTCGTCTTAAAAGTTTTTTAATAAACGTTGTCCTACAAAAGAAAAATTTCCGGGAACCTGTACGCGGGATCATGCACGCGTTTGTATTCTACGGATTTCTTGTGTATACCATCCATACAACAAGCCAAATGGTGGCTGGTGTGTTCGGATACGTAATGGACGATCCTTACAAATTTGCTCTTCCTGAATTTCTTTTGGGTGAATCGGCAAACCATATCTATGAACAAGCAGTAAACTATGTTTCGATTTTAGTATTAACTGGTCTCGGTTTCTTTGCTTGGAGACGTTGGATTAAAAAGGCCAAAGGTCTTGATGTTCACTCTCCTGCTTCTGCGATTGTAATCAGTATGATTGCCACTCTTATGGTGACCACCTTACTAGGAAATGGTGCAAAAACTGTTGGGGCAACTTATTTCTCTCATGCAGGTCTTATTGATGGAGCTATTGGTTCCGTTTGGGAATCGATTGGTGTTGCCAATTCCTCTGCGGACACTGTGTTTCAAATTATGTGGTGGGGCCATATCCTTACTGTGTTTGCTTTTATGTTGTATGTTCCAACATCAAAACACGCACATTTAATTTTTGCTCCGTTTAACTACTTCCTTGCGACAGACACTCCAAAAGGACAACTTTCTAAACTCAACTTAGATGATGAAAATGCAGTTTGGGGATCAAACCGCGTAGAAGACTTTCCTTGGCCAAACCTACTCGATGGTATGTCTTGTATTGAATGCGGACGTTGCCAAGTAGAATGCCCTGCCAATCGAACTGGAAAAGTTTTAAATCCAAAAGCTATCATTGTGGAACTCAAACACCAAATGTTAGAGAAAATGCCAGAAGTTGCTGCTGCTCGTGTTGGCAAAACTCCAGAAGAAGCAGCGGAAGCCGTAGCGGCACTGGAAACAGGTGTTATCAATTCCCACGAAGGCCTAAGTGAAGAAGCACTCTGGGGATGTACTACTTGTTATGCGTGCGTAGAAGCATGCCCTGTGGGAAACAACCAAGTAAATGCTATCATTGAAATGCGCCGTCACTTAGTTCTTGCGGAATCTAAAATGAGTCCAGAACTTCAAAAAGCATTCACAAACATGGAAAACAATTCTAATCCATGGGGTGTGGGCGCTCATACAAGAGCTGACTGGGCAGAAGGTTTAAATGTAAAAGTTCTTTCTGAAGCAGAAGACAAAAACGTAGACGTACTTTATTGGGTAGGTTGTGCGGGTGCTTTTGATGAAAGAAACAAAAAAATCTCTCGTGACTTTGTTAAAATCATGCAAAAAGCGGAAGTGAACTTTGGTATCCTTGGAACAGAAGAAGGATGTTCTGGAGACTCAGCTCGCCGTGGTGGTAATGAATACCTCTACCAAACTTTAGCGCAAACCAACGTAGACACCATCAACGGTTACGGGATTAAAAAAATCGTAACGGCTTGTCCACACTGTTACAACACCATCAAAAACGAATACCCTCAATTTGGTGGAAACTTCGAAGTCATCCACCACTCCGAGTACATCAATCAACTCTCCAAAGATGGTAAAATTGATGTGAAAGTGGCTGATGATGCTAAAACTGGAAAGTATACTTACCATGACTCTTGTTACATCGGTCGTTATAACAACAATTACGACAACCCTCGTGACGTTGTGAAAAAAGTATCTGGTGGAAAAATTGAAGAAGCGGTAGACCATCACTCCAAAGGACTTTGTTGTGGAGCGGGTGGAGCACAGTATTGGATGGAAGAACATGTGGATGAATCCAACCCAGAAAGTATGCGTGTGAATAGCAAACGTACGGGACAACTTCTTGATACAGGTGCTACTACCATTGCAACTGCTTGTCCATTCTGTATCACTATGATCACAGATGGTGTAAAAGCTGCTGAAAAAATTGATTCTGTAAAAGTGAAAGACATTGCAGAGTTAGTTGCAGAGAATATCGACTAACAAACTTTAGGTCTTAGGGGAAAATGAAATTTCATAATTTCCGAAAGACCTATTTAGTTTTTCTTTGGAAAAGGTGGAGGGAAACTTCCGCCTTATTTATTTGGAAATCTCTAAGATTTTCCTTTCTTTTGATTCTTTTCATCTTACCGCATTTATTTTCTAAGTCCCTATATGCTGAATCCAAACAAATCATCCATCCACCGGAAGGTGATGGAATTACCATCGTTGTAGAAAAAGGACAAACTCTCAGTATCATTTCCAAAACTTATTTAGATGATCCTAGGAAATGGAAAGAACTACTTAAATCCAACCAAATAGATAATCCCAATCTGATCATTCCTGGAATGAAACTTTGGATTCCAAAAAGTTTGGGTAAAAAACCTCTTGCAGATCTGCAAAGGTATACCGGAAAAACAGAAGTATTAAAAGTTTCGATGAAAAGTTCCGACTGGACGGGGGCCACTATAGGTGAAGGTCTTTATGCCAAAGATGAAGTCAGGACTTTTAAAGATTCCGAAGCTCAGTTCCTATTGTTATCAGGTTCTCGATTTGAGATTACAGAGAATAGCCATGTAATTATGGAAAAGGGGAAATCGGATTCTGAACCAGACGAACTTTACCTTCGCAAAGGAAGGATTCGTTCCATCGTACAGAAAAAACCATCGACAAACCAACGTATGTTTCTTTTAAAAACGGATTCTGCTGTATCCGAAGTTCGAGGAACTGATTTTCTTACAGAAGTGGATCAAACGGGAAACACTACTCTTAGTTGTTACGAAGGACTTGTAGCTGTGACTGCTCAAAATGTAACGGTAAACGTTCCATCCGGCTTTGCTACCTTTGTCGAAAAAGGCAAACCTCCACTAAAACCTTTCAGTTTACCGGATCCACCCAAACCAAAAGAAGAATGAACCGAGTAAGCCAGTTCAGATTTTATCTAATTTTACTCTGGATGACCAGTATAGGATTCGTATTTCCCATTTTTTCCGAATCCAAAACCATCAAGTTCACTTTAGAACCTGAGAGAGATGATATCATCCAATATGAATTGGAATTATGGAAAACACCTAACTTAGAATTAGAAATTCCCTTCCGTGTGCTTGCCTCTCCTGGAAAAATCCAACTCTATATCCCCCATGGTTATGAATACTTTCGGATTCGTGCCGTGGCCAAACGTCAAGTGCGTGGGTTTTGGACGGAACTCTATGCAGTTAACTCCTTTGGAAAACCAAAACAGAAAGAACCTAGTAAAATCATCGCCCGCAAACCTGCCACAACCGATGTTTTGGTGCCGATTCCCAACAAGGAAGGAACAAGTCATTTTTATCTAACAGAAAATAAAATCCAAGTAAAACCCATTTTAAGCCAACCCATGAAAACTTCCGTTCGATACCGCGTGAATGATGGACCTTGGCTGGTGACAAGACAACCAGAGCTTACTTTTTTAAAAGATGGAAATTATAAACTAGAATACCAAGTTACCAACGAATTAGGAATATCGGATTCAATGCAGGTTTGGGAGTTCAGCGTAGATAACACTCCACCAACAACCGAGTTTTCTTGGCAGCCTCCTTTTTACCAAAAGGCTTCTTTGGCTTTTGTGGGTCCAACTACTAAATTAAAACTCAATTCGGTGGATGTCGGTTCAGGATTGGATGTAATTCGATTCCGAACCACTTGTGGAATGAATCCCTCCTCTGAATGGTATTCTTGGGACAATGAAACATCTTGGACAAACGTAATCAATTCTTGTTCGGAAGATATGGATTTAGAAATTTCTGCCACTGATCAGTTGGGAAACGAAGAAATTCCGAAAAAAATTACAATCAAACGAATACAAAAAGGAAACTAACAAGTGTACTCTGGATATAGAGTTCGCGAACTATTTGATCATTTTTTCTATGTAATCAAAACCAAATCCTTTCTTAAATTATTTCTCTCTATTATAACATTCTTAATTTTACCATATTTTCTTCTTGTTTCTTCGATGATTGATTCTAGATACAAAGAGGCATTAGACTGGAACCAGAGATTCCAACTCATACGAATCCAACTCCTTTCCATTGATTTAGAAAATCAAATTAGAGAACAAATAAACAAAGATATTTCCGAAAAAAAGAATTTAGGATTTATCTCTTTAAATGAACTTTCCCAAATTCAAAAACACTGTTTTCCTTCCTTCCCTGATCCTTTTCACTTAGAAGAAATTACTTTGTCACAATGTGATTGGGAATCTGAAAAAAAAACATACCTATTGGTATTTAATGGAATGAATGTTTCTGTTCACTCCGCAGAGTTTTTAGAAGAGGCCCTTTTGGATTCACCGTACAGCGATCCTAATGAAGGCCTATTTTTACTAGGTGACCAAGGAAATTTTGGAATATCAGGATTTATCGAAGATGGATTTTTAGTTTCAGAATTTTGGAAAGAAGATGTTAAATCCTCACTTCAAACCCATTCCAGTTTGCCCTCACTTCGTGCAACAAGAAAGGATGAAATGGATTACTTTGTTGCCAGTTATCCAATGTATGGACTTCCATTTCATTTATTCATTGTTAGTCCCAAAGATTTGGTGCTAATACCAATTAAAGAATCCTTAAAAAAGAACATAATCATATTAATTTCCTTACTTTTTTTATCTTTTCTTTTCTCTATAGCCATTTCTCTGAAAGAAATTGAGTCAAAACAAAAGTTAAGATTACTTTTACAGGAATTTCCGCATGCTGCCATTCTATATGATTCAAAAGGAAAAATAATTCTAGAGAATCAGGAAATTGAACCGAACCTTTTAGTCACAAATTTATTCCGAGAGCAACTTTCCGTTAAAGAATGGATTGAAAAGGAAGTTAGATTATTCTTACAAGACGAATCGCTTATACAGACGGATCAAACGAAACTTAGGAAAGAAGAATCCGAATTTTATTCCGATGATGGATCAGTATATTTATTAGAATTCACTTATCAACTATGGTTTTTGGAACAGAAATACCGTTTTGCAAGTGGTGCCCTCGTTTTAATTCAGAATGTAACTAAAAAACGTTTGGAATTCGAAAAGGAAATGGAATATGCCAAAGACTTACAAAAGAAATATCTCCCCAATCGGATTATTATTTTACCAAATTTAGATTATGAAGTTTTATACAAACCTTTGATCCAGGTGGGTGGTGATTATTACGACTATATTGATTTAGGAAACAACCGCTCTATTTTCGCTTTAGGTGATGTGATTGGTCATGGAGTAAAGGCTGCAATGATGATGACAGTTCTACGTGTTTTATTCCATCAAATTGTAAAAATAGAATCGGATCCGAAACAAATTCTGATCAAAATGAATGAAGGTGTATCCAATCATTTACCTGATCCTTTTGCTTTTGTTCCTTTTTTATTTCTGTTATTTGATTTTAATCAAAACACAATCACCTATGGAAATGCTGGTCATCCGGGGATGTTGTATCTTACAGGCAATGAGGTCCATTGTCCTGAAAAATTGAACCCTATGTTTGGAATGCTTCCCAATATGGAACCGAAAGTATTGGAATACCCAATCCAAAGAGGTGACAGATTTTTTCTTTTTACCGATGGATTAAAAGACGTAGAAAACTCAAAACAGGAAAAAATTTGGGAAAAGGAACTAACCGAGTTTTTTCTTTCAATGAAAACAAACCACATGTCTCTAATCAAACAAGAACTTGAATTAAAAATTAGATCCTATTCAGAAGGAATCCCTTTCCTGGATGATATCACCTGGATTGGGATTGAAGTGATTTAGTTCATTCTTCCAGCGGAGGATTCTCTAGAAGTTCGATTCCCTCGTTATTTTTGTGAAAATAATTCATATCCCATTCTGTATCAAAAAGAAGAGCCATATTGCCAAATAAATCTTCCACTAGTCCTGCGTTCGATGGAATCTTTGCCCTATCTTCCTTTTTAACCCATCTAGAAATTCCATAAGGTAATATATGAATGGATGTTTCTGCACCGTATTCATCTTTAAGTCGGCGTTGGAATACTTCGAATTGGAGCTTTCCCATGGCACCAATGATTGGCACACCACCACCAATGGTTCGTGAGGTGAAGAGATGTAAAATTCCTTCTTCAGCCAATTGGTCTAATCCTTTTTTAAAGGACTTTAACTGCAAAGTATCCTTACAAGAGATAGTAGCAAAAAGTTCGGGTGCGAAACTAGGTAGAGGACGAAGAGGTGGTGTATTTCCTGTAGATAATACATCCCCAATTTTATAAGTTCCTGGATTGACGAGTCCAATGATGTCTCCGGGATAAGCAGTATCAACTGTGTTTCGATCTTGTCCAAAAAAGGCGAAACTGGATGAAAGTTTGACTGGTTTATCCAATCGGTTATGATTTACGTTTAATCCCCGTTCAAAGACTCCAGAACAAATTCGTAAAAAAGCAATCCGATCTCGGTGAGCTTTGTTCATATTGGCTTGGACCTTAAATACAAATGCACTAAAAGGTGCATTGATTGGATCTAAATAATTTCCATCACGCAAAGGAATATGGTCAGGCCCTGGAGCTAATTCTAGGAATTTATTTAAAAAAAGTTCAATCCCAAAATTATTGACCGCCGAACCAAAGTAAACCGGTGTTTCTTTACCTAACAAAAACAAATTTTTGTCAATTTTACCAATACCATTTTCTACCAAATCGATTTGTTCCCGAAACGCTGATACAATTTCTGAATCAAACTGTTCATCTAAACTGGGATCATTCGGACCTGCCATACGAAAAACCGCCTTCTGTTTTCCCCCAGGGGTACGATCAAAGAGATATAATTGTTGGTCTCTTAAATCATAAACTCCCTTAAAATCAAAACCGGTTCCAAGAGGCCAAACATCTGGAACAGCTTTAATCCCAAGAACTTTTTCAATTTCATCAAGGAGCGCATAAAGGTCCTTCGTCGGACGATCCATCTTGTTGATGAAAGTAATGATAGGAATTCCCCTGTCCCGACAAACACGGAAAAGTTTAATAGTTTGAGGCTCAACCCCCTTTCCCGCATCCAGAACCATCACTGCCGTATCCGCCGCCATCAGGGTGCGGTAGGTATCCTCAGAAAAGTCTTCGTGACCTGGCGTGTCCAAAAGGTTTAGGACGTTACCTTTATATTCAAACTGGAGGGCTGCCGAAGTGATAGAAATCCCCCTCTCTTTTTCCATGGCCATCCAATCAGAAGTCGCTGACTTCCCTTCCTTTTTGGCCTTAACAGCTCCGGCAAGTTGGATGGCACCTCCGTATAGAAGTAACTTCTCAGTCAGAGTGGTTTTACCCGCATCGGGGTGAGCAATGATGGCAAAGGTTTTTCGGCGACGGACTTCTCTTTCAATCAGATCGGGAGACATAACTTGAGTTCCATACTGTCTAAATTTGAGATTCTGTCGAGAATAAAGAGAAATACCGGTTCCGAATCACAAGGAAGGGGTTGACTTGCAGATTATGTCCCATTAGATTGGGGTTAGAGGGATCTTCTTTGAGAAAGTTATTATCGTTTTTCTTTCTACTGGTAAGTACACAAGTTTTCCCTCTGGACTTTCCCAATTTTTCTTTGGGTGAAGAGAATGCCAAGGAAGAATTTAAACGTGGACTCACTTACAAAAATTTAAGAGAATATTCTGCGGCAAAAGAACGATTCCAAAAGGCAGTAAATTTAAAAAAAGACTTTCACTTAGCTCGCCTTGAACTTGCAAACAATTATTATTTGTTAGGTGAATGGGAAGAAGCCCTTGATGAGTTAGAAATTCTTGCCTCTAAAGCTAAAAACGATCTATTAATTATCAATAAAATAGAAGCACTTCGATTAGCAATTGCAGGTGGTGTCACTGATAAAGAGAAAATATATTTCAAAACGATTGAAGGCGATTCCATGCGTGGATACAGGTTTCGTAATCCTGTGGATATTACTTTTGATGAAGATGGAAATTTTTACGTCGCTGGTTTTGATACTTCTAATATTATAAAATTTAATGCCGCAGGATCTCCTATTTCTAATTGGCGCGGTGGAATCACAAGAAAACTGGATCGCCCTGTATCCTTAGCTTACCATCAGCAAAAAATCTATGTTGCTGATTTTGCACGAGATGAAATCCTAATCTTTGATCTTTCGGGAAGTTTTATTTCCTCCTTTGGTGGTTCTGGAAAAGGTCAAGGCCAATTCAGAGGTCCATCTTCCCTATTTATAGATCCCAATGGAAATATATTTGTAGCCGATTCAGGAAACGCTCGCATTCAAAAATTCAATGCCAGTGGTAAATTCATTTTAGAGTTTCAAGGTTCAGGAAACTCTAAATTAGGTAATCCTTCAGGAATCACCATTTTTGATGGAAAAATCTATGTTGTAGATAAAGAAAATCTGCGAGTGATTACTTTTGATGGTGATGGAAACACACTTAATATCATAGAAAAACCTGAGTGGAAAAAACCGAGAAGTATTCGTATTTTAGATAACCAAATTTTTCTAACAGATGAATTAACAGGAATATGGACCTACTCCTTGTTAAATGGTGAATGGAAACAACTCAGTAAGTTTAGAGACAAAAAGGGAGTTTACCGCGTTTTATTTCGTCCATTTGCAACTAATATGGACTCCACAGGAAGCCTTTATTTTGTGGATTTCGGAAAACATAGAATCGATATTTTTTCTCAAAAAAACCACTTACTTTCAAATTTAGACCTTAAAATTGAATCCATTGATACATCTGGATTCCCGGATATTCATATCTATACTCGAGTTCGAAACCGTGCCGGAAAAGAAATTGTTGGAATTGATCGTTTGAGTTTCAGAATATTCGAAAATGACAATATGACTCCTCTTTTTTCATTGGCAAACAAAAACAAATTAAACGACAAACTAAGTGTTGCCATGGTTTACGAAAATAGCGAAGGATTAAAAAAAGGAAAACTTTCCCTTGAAGACGGGCTTTTTCCATTTTTTCGTTCTTTACATGATACGGATAAAATTGCGTTATATCGGGCAGGAAAAGACAGCAATTTGATTTTACCAGAGACAGTTTCTCTTCGTGACATCCTTGCAAAAATTAGAGACAGTGTTCCCGAAGAAAAATACAATTTTGGGAAAGCAAGCATTGCAGCCTTACAAAAACTTTCCCTTGAAACAGGACCTAAGGTCTTGGTCTATTTGGTTTCTGGTGAAAGTAGAGAGGATAGTTTTTTACAATACCAAAAATCAAGAATTGTAGCTTTTTCCAAGGCTCATTCCATTCCTATTTATGTTTTGTCGGTAAATCCCAACCTAAACCTAGAAGAATCCTGGTCTGATATGACCGGACCTACTAATGGTCGTTATATTGTTCTTGATGGAGAAGGCGAAGAAAGGGAATTATATAAAAAATTAAAATCTCATATTGACTACCGATACATCCTGTCCTATAAAACTGATACAAATCCTGAGCTTATCAACCGGTACATCAAATTAGCAATTGGGGTTGAACATCGGGGAGTGAAAGGTAGAGATGAAGGAGGTTACTTTGTTCCAGAACCTCGTTAAACAGAAATTCAGGTTTGTGATTCTTAGTTTCTTACTTGTTTCAATAACAGTTTTAAATGCGGAGACTAGTGCTTTAGAAGATATAACCGAAGGCAAACGATTCCAGGCAGAGAACAACTGTAGAAAGGCAATTCAATTTTTCCAGTCTGCTCTGCAAAAAAACCGTAACTCCATTGATGCAAAATTAGGAGTAGCAGACTGTAGTTTTCGCTTCGGAGCTTTTCGGGAAAGTAAGAAGTTTTATTTGGAAATTCTAGAACGTGAACCCAAGTTTATTCCTGCGACCATAGGGTTATCTGAAATTTATTTGTCAGAATCAGACTTCAATTCGATTTCTAAGTTGATAGATCCCCTACTTATTGAATTTCCCAATCATACAGGTTTACGAATCACAGAAGCCAAATCCTTACAAAAACAAGGAAAACTAGATTCCGCAATTTTTAAAATCAAAACATTAGCAAAACGTTTGGAGGATCCTTCCGACTTGTTGTTAATGTTGGCAGAATTATATTTTACCAAACAAAATTATACCGAATCATTTAACGCAATAGATTTATATACAAAAAAAGAGCCAAATGATCCAGAAGGGTTTGCATTTAAAGCTAAAGTCCTATTATACCAAAACTACTTTTATCCAAACCAACTTAAATCGGTTTTACCATTAGTCGAAGAATCGATTCAAAATTCAATTAACCTAAATCCGAAGGGAGAACAGGCAAGATTCTATTCTGTTTATCATGATATGATTCTCTCGAACTTGGTAAGCGATAAAGAATTGAAAAGGCGTGCGTTTCGTACGATCTATGAATTAGCAAGGGAGTTTCCTGAAAACCAACTTTATCATAGTTTAGAAGCAAATCTTGCCTGGGAATTAGACGAAACAAAATTTGCCACTTACCATTATCGTAGAGCCTTACAATTAGATGATTTAGATGAGATGCTACGTTTCGAAGCTGAAGAATATTCAATTGTCAAAGAAAAGGAAGAGTCAAAATTACGAAGAGAATTGGGAGATTATAGAAGAGATCGATTTTATTCCGAAAAACATTCTCTCTATCATAAAAGTTCGTTATTTCATCTCAAACGAGCTAAAGACCTAAGCCCACAAACACCAACAATTCGAAAAGAAATATTGGAATTTTATAATCAAACGGGTGAAACTGCAAAATATACTAATTTGTTGCTACGGCTCAGAGAAGAAGATCCAAATTCTTTTAAACTGCAAAACAAACTAGAGTTTGCGATTAAAAACTTAAAAGAATCATTGGAGTTTCGGGAAGGTTACATTCAAATTGATCCAAATATGGTTGAGGAAAATGTTCAAAGGTATAGTCCTGAAGTTTATGTTTTTGATTTAGAATCGAGTTTGCCTTTTCCTTACCATTTACAAGCAGGAAGACTTTTGGCGGATGTTATTCGTTACAACTTAAAACAAATGCAGTCAGTTCGTGTTGTGGAAGGTGATGAGTTTAAACAGATTCGCAATTTACTAAAAGATACGAGTTACCATCCCTTTTCGCAAACCATTCCCTTTACCATTGATAACCTTCATCTGCTTGATACAAAAAGAAAAAATGCAACTAAAATACGTTACGTCGTTCATGGAAGATACCAAATCAAAGATGGTGATATTCGTTTGGATGTATCTGTATATGATAGAAATAGCCTGAGAGATATAGCTACCTGGTCTACAAACCAGAGGGGAAGAGATAGTCTTCCTACCATCATTCATCGTGTTTCCGAAAGAATCAGAGACCTACTTCCTAAAGAAGGCAAAATCTTAAAAGTCAAAAAGGATGAAGTGATTGTCTCCCTAGGTAAAGATGATGGATTACAAAAAAAATCTAAGTTGGATTTTCATAGAAGAGGAAAAACATTATTCTCAGGTGAAATTATTGAATTAGGAAAATCAATTTCCTCAGTGAAACCGAATGTTAGGGGATGGGAAAAGGAACTAGCAACGGGAGACGATGTTATTCTTTCCACGGACTCTCAAACAGAGAAGAAAAATAAGTAAGGATCTCTTCAGAAATTCTTTCTTCTTTAGTTTCTGTCAGATTTTGAATTTCCAGTTGGCAAAGATTTCGATGGAAATAAACAGATTTTATCCCTTCTCTTTGGAAACAGTTCGATAGAATAGGACGTAACTTAAAAAAATCTTTTTCTTCTAAGTAAATGGGGTCTTTAGTAAATTCATAATTGGAAATTAATTTATGAATATTTTCTCTCGGAGTTTTTTTCCATTCTAGATCCACATTCGGATAAAAATAGAATTTCCCCAATTCAAATTGAAGTTCTCCCGATGATAAAAGGTTTTTTACTCTTTCATTTTCAAAGCGTACAGATCCAAAATCGGAACTCGATTGATCTGTAAATCCGACAAGGACAGAACCGACTCCCTCTTTATCACGTTCTATTTTTAATAGCAAAACCTGGGGTCTACCTAGTTTTTCCGACTCCTCTTCGATTCTTTTTTTTGCTTCTAAAGAAATTGTTAGTTCTTGTTTTCTTTTTTTAAATGGGAACCACATCATTTTCAATTGATTACCTTCTAATGAGTATGAATACATTTATTTACAGATCTAGTTTTCCGATAAAAAAAAAGGAATTATTTCAGTTTCACGAGGATCCAATCGGTTTTCAAACTTTGGTTAGCGGTGCAACAGGAGTCAAAGTTTTAAAAGCACCAAAATCTCTCCAGGTTGGCGAAGAAGTGATTTTAGAAATAAACATCTTTCCTTTTTGGAAAAAGATCTGGGTAGCAAAACACATTTCCTATAAAAAAAATGAGTTCTTTATAGATAACCAAGAAAAAGGTCCTTTTCTAAAATTTGAACATACACACCGATTTTTAGATGAAGCTGATGGTGGCTGTATTCTCTCTGAGGAAATACAAATCCACTTCTACTTTTGGACCATTTCTCGTGTATTCTTACTTCCTATTTTATTTTTAATGTTTCATAAACGACATACACTTACGGGAAAACATTTTGGTGTTAAACCAAAACTAATTTTTTGCGGGTATTCTTGATCCATAATCGATCAACTGGCGACTATATTCTCTCTCCATAAGAGGAGATGAAATTAAAAAATCAGCACTTGAACGATTGCATGCCATGGGAATATTATACAATACGGCAATACGTAATAAGGCTTTGACATCGGGATCATGCGGTTGGGCAGAAAGTGGATCCCAGAAAAATACCATAAAATCAATTCCATCTTCGACAATCTTTGACCCTATCTGTTGGTCACCACCAAGAGGTCCCGAAATGAAACGAAACACAGGAAGTCCGATCTGTTCATGAATCAATTTTCCAGTAGTACCTGTGGCAGATAGATGATGTTTACTTAAGGTTCCTTTATTGTATTTTACCCAGTCCAATAAATCTTCCTTTCGATTGTCATGTGCAATGAGGACGATCTTTTTTGTGATCTCCATTTTTCTTTGAATTAGTACCATAGAATGATAGTTCTTGCCAATATCTAGGATTCAAGGAAAGTTTCCCTGTAAATGAAATTTCCCATCCTATTTTTATGGATTTCTTTGCTTTTGTTAGAAGCTTTTTCCCTTAGTGCCAAAGATGTGAATCAAGGATCGACAAAGGAAAATCGCCTAGAATCCATATTACCCACAACTCCGGAATCAGGGTCGCCTTGGGGGGATAGTTCAGAGCGATTGGATTCCATCAAAGTCCTGGACTTAGTAGATGAAAAAAATTCTGAAAAACGTTGGCAGGAAGCAAACAAAGAATATGCAACAGCCATAGATTACTTCGAATCAGGTAAAAAAAATATCGAAAAACGTAAGGAAGATTCTAAAAAGGAAATTTACTACGAAGATAGATACGAATGGCAAAAACAGATCAGAAAAGAGAACAAAGAAAAAGAATTTCAAAAGTTACTTTTTGACTTACGAACACAAACTGTGGCCCGGTTGATCAAAGGAATGAACCTTTTGGATAAAATCGAAAATCCAAAAGTAAAAGAAAGCGAACCTTATCTTGATTTAAAATCTGGAATTTATAGAGAATATATCAAACACCAAGAAGCATTTAAAAATTATCTACAGGTGATTGATTTTACACTTCGTTATATTGGTATCTCTTCCAAAAATGAAGCAGAGGCAGAACCACATAGACTCCTTGCTTTGTCTTATGAAAAAATGGAACAAACAGCCATAAAATCCAAAAACCAAGAACTCTATTATGAGTTCAAAGAACTAAAGAAAAAACATCTTTTGCGATTTGCAGAAATTCACTATGGTCGCGAATCCAAAGAATACGCGAGCATAGAAGAAAAGGTAGGAAAGGATTTTTAAATTAGACCAAGTTTCTTTTTTAATGACCGGTTTTCTTCTACTAGTTCCTTAATTTCTTGTTCGGTATATTCAAAAAGTCGATCTTGCGCTCGTAAAATTTTATCTAAATTCATCTCTTCAATTCGAGAATAATTTAACACTTGTTCTGTTGCTTTTTGTAATTCCAAAGCCTGTTTGAGTTCTTTTTCTCTGAGTTCATCCAACTTCTGACTTGCTTTTACACGTTCATGAAGTTCAATTAACTCCTGGTTTTTCATATCATTCACTTTTTCTAAAGCAGTGCTGATACCAGCTTGCGAACGTTTCACAAGTTCTTCGTATTGCAAAATGGAACGTAAAGCTTCATTTTCCTTTTTCGATTCTTCGTATTCTTGGTGAGCTAAGGAAAATACACCTTCAAAAAAACCAACATTTTCTAAACAGGAATTTCCAATATCTAAAGCCGCTGCTTTATAAGATTCTGATTGGATGGTACGATCCAAAATCATTCGTAGTTCCCTCACATGAAGGGGATTTTCTAAAACTAAGTATTTGGATTGGTTTTGGACTGTGTCCTGAATTTGGTTCACTCCGTCTTCAGAAGAAACCAAAATCAAAGAGACAAAGGGATTTGTTTCAAAACTGGAAACAATCGTTGGTTGAATTTTTTTCCACTCTTCTAAGGACACTTGGAGGAATAAAATATGAATATCGTTCGGAGTGATCGAAATTCGATCCAATTCATCCAATTGCATTTGGTTGACTTGAACTTTGATCTTTGAATGTTTCCAAAGTTCTACCGGAAAAGGTCTTCCATTAGAAATATTCCAAATATAAGAAGTTTTCAAACCAGATCTCCTGCACTAAACTACTGAATCTATAGGACTGTAGTAAGAGGAATTTTCTAGCAAATTTTGCTTTATTTGGCTTTTCGGAACCGATTTTTTATCAGTTCGATTCGCTCGTCCAATAGATCCCGAAACCGAAAATAAAATCCAAGTCGACTTCGGATGGAATCGGGTAATTTTGCATCTGTACGAGAAATCATGATATAGATGGAAAGAGTAGCAATCACAATATTGGCAGACCAAGGACCTACCCAATCAGGAACGTTTTCTTTATAAGAAATACCCGATCCAAATATAAAAAAGGCATAATAAATCAAAAGGAAAATGACAGCTAAAGTAAAACTCATCCCTTTTCCTGACCGTTTGACCACAAGTCCAAGAGGGAAAGATAAAAAGAAGAAAATCTGACAAGATATGGGAGTGGCAAACCGTTTGTGAATTTCTACATTAAAACCGGTTAGTGTTTTTTTGGATTCGTTGAGTAATTCAGAAAGTTGCGTGAAAAGAGCAAACTTTTGTGCCATGTCTTCTTGGTTTCCGCTAGTAGCCCCCATCAAAAGATCGTATTTAAATTGTTCGACCATTTGTTTTAAACCTCCCACACCTTTGATGGAAAGTCCGTATTCTTTTAAAATTTCTAAACCGGGAATGTTTTCGAGTCCTTCCGATTCGATAGCATTGCGAATTTCAAATAACATGGGTAAAGAAAATGTATCTGGTTTTACGTTGATACTCATAGTTTTGGTATCTTTTTTGGCAGGAGTATTATAATCCATCTCCCCATCCATAAAATTGGTGATTCCGATTGCGTTAGTTTCAGGATCCCATTCAATCACGTATCCTTTACGAAGTCGAACTGACTTTTCATATTCACCAGCTAAGTTTTTTTTCTCAACTAACATCCCTTCTCTGGCATTAATAATTTGCAACATCCGAGACCCACCCATAGGAACTGCCAAATTATTAACCATGATAAAGTCGTTTCCATCTGCGGAGATGGACCATTCACGAATTTGTACATTACTTAAATTTCCGTCCGCATCAATGCCTCCCGAATACATGGTTCTACCTTTCTCGGAAAAAAAATCCTGAGTTTTATCTCCAGAAAATTGGCCTGGTTGGATGGCAAGGAGTGGATTATAAGTGGCAATCCAATTGTCGAAATCTTTCATCTTACGAGTGTTCTCTGGTCCTAAATAAAAATTTAAATACCCGACAATGAGAGTCATTACAAATCCGAAAACGAGGAAGTTGGAATAAATATAGGGAAAGGAAACTCCAGATGCCCGCATAGCTGTTATCTCAGAATCTCCGGATAACCTACCTGCCGCCATAATTCCAGACATAAGACAGGCCATAGGTATTGTCATTGGCAAAGTGTTGCCAAATACATAACCCATATAATCTAACAAACGAAAAAAATCGACACCCTTTCCCACAAAAAGACCAATCATCTTTTGGATGGCAACGGCCATATAGATCATGGTAAAAAACGAAAGGGCCACAAGGAATGGACTAAGAATTTCTTTTAGAATATAAATTCTTAGAATCGAAGGTTTAAACCGTTTCCATTTGCCCAAACGGTCCGTATCCACCATAAAATCTGGTGGTAAATCGTCTTTTGAGAAAACCCTTACGGTTCTAAGATCGACTTGTTTAGCCAACGAGTTTTCCTTTCAAAGTGGCACTGGTGGCAGATTCCACCAAAACATTTACTGTTTTTCCAATCCAATCTGTTGGGTCTTTTGACTCACCTTCCGGAATTGGGAAAACAATCATTCGACCGCAATGGGAACGACCACATAACTCAAGTTTGGATTTTTTGGAAGTGTTTTCAATGAGAACAGAAAACTCTTTTCCTATTTTGGACTGATTTTTTTCATGAGAAATTTTGGTTTGAAGTTCCACAAGTTCAATGAGTCGTTTACTTTTGGTTTCTTCTGAAACATCATCGATAAACTTACGTTTTGCGATAGTTCCCTCACGTTCGGAATATTTAAACATATACGACATGTCAAATTTCACTTTTTTTACAACTTCCAAAGTTTCTTGAAATTCTTCCTCGGTTTCACCAGGAAAACCAACGATAATATCAGATGTAATTCCAATATCCGGGATTCTTTCTTGGATACTTGCCACTAAGTCCAAAAATTCTTCTTTGGTATAACTACGTTTCATATCCCGAAGTACTTTTGAACTTCCGGCTTGTAATGGCATATGGATTTGCGAGGAAAAACGTTCTTCTCTCGCCATAAGAGAAATCAGATGATCAGGAAAGTCTTTGGGATGTGGACTTGTGAACCTAACTCTTTCAATCGTAGTTTCGGCTAAAATCTTCTCCACCAGTGCGCAAAAGTCAGTATTTTCAAACGAGTAACTATTTACGTTTTGTCCAAGAAGAGTTACTTGTTTTACACCCATCGCTTGTAACTGAAGAATTTCTGTGACAATGGAACCAGGTTCCCGACTCCTTTCTCTACCTCGGGTATAAGGAACCACACAAAAAGTACAAAAATTATTACATCCTCGCATGATTGTGACAAAGGCTTGGATTCCGTTTACCACCTTTGGTTCTAATTCATCATAGGTTTCTGTCCGAGAAAGACGTGTTAGTTGAACATCACGTTCCCCTTCTCTGATTTTTTGAATGAGTTCAGGTAAAGTTCTATAATTATCTGGACCTACAATGAGGTCTAAAGGAAGTTCTTGGTGAAACAAATCTTCACCTAAGTTCTGTGCCATACATCCAAGAACACCGATGACTAAGTTGGGATTTTTTTTCTTTAAGTATCCGAGGGATTGTAATCTACCGTAAATTTTTGCGTGAGCATTTTCTCGAACGGCACAAGTGTTTAGGAAAATGATGTCACTGTCTTCCACTGAATCGGCTGCTTCATAATTCTCTTTTCGAAACAGTTCCTTGACGATTCCCGAATCATATTCATTCATTTGGCATCCGTAGGTTTCCACGTATACCTTGCCCAAGCGAACGGGACTCTCTAGGGTTGGAATTTCAGTCAAGGATGGGTTCATAATGATATGTTTTTCCGGAAATTTTCCTTGTAAAGCAAAGAAGATGGAGACTAAAAGGAGTATATGGCTCGGACGAAACGGGAAACTTTCTACGGAATCCTAGGAGTTACTAAGGAAACTTCCAAAGAGAACTTGGATCTTATCTATTCAAGAGAATTGGAATTTTGGCAAAAACTCGACGAAGCAGGAATTCCTGAAGCTAAGGACAAAATCATAGAACTGACCCGTGCCTACATCACACTCAGTGATCCCGAAAAGAAACAAGAATATGACAAACAACTGGATTTCGAATTTGTCCTCTTGGACGGAAAAACAAAAGATCCGGATATGGAATTGGCTTATGACGTTTACCGCCTTAGTCATCAAAAATCATACCAAGAAATTTTACGTGAATTTACAAAGTTCAGAGAAGAAATGGGAGATACTCTCTGGATCCTTAAAAAAACCACCATTTACATGGTATTTAATCTTTTGGCTTATTCTGGATTTGTCCTATTCCATTCTTTCTTAATCGAAACAGAAGAAAAAGGCAAGGTATGGACCGATCACACCTCCAATTGGATTTCAGGAATTTTCCTTTTACTAAGTGCCATTGGGTATCTAATCTTTCGCTTCCGTTTTCTAAAAAAAGAATTAGAAAAACGGAAGGAAAAAAGAAATTAACGAACTTCTTTTGGAAACAAAATAGGAAGAAGGTTGGGAAAACAAGCTCCACTTAAGTGAAGTGAATCTACAAAGTCTTTACATACCCAACGAGGATCAGTGTTGGGATCTATCACAAAAAACTTTGTATGTGGCACTTCTGATGCTTTGGTTACCGATTTTTTTATTTCAAAATTGAATTTATCTAACAAACCATCCGTGCTCATTCTTCTCCGTAAGGCATCGGAAACAGCAGGAAAATAAACGATCACAGGAATGTCTGTGCCTTTCAGCAAATCTAACATTTTGTTAAAAAAGTAAATTTGCGTCGGTGCAAGCTTTGTACCACGCAGGTATTGGTTGTACATGGCCTCCGCATCTCTTTCCAAAAATACATCCATATTCGCAAACTTAATCTCATTGGGAAGGGCCCCGAATTTTACCCGGTTCACTAATTTGATTTTATCGACATAATTTCTTTTATGTTCTTTGCCAGTAATTCCTACAGACATACCGGGAAAAAAACCTACTTCGATCTCTTTGTTATTTGCTTTGATTGCCGTTGGATCTAAAGGGTATTTATACAAAGCAAATAATTTTTTTAAGAAATAAACTTCTGCTTCATCCATAGAAAAACCCTTTGCATCAGAAAGCCAAGGATCCTTTGTTTTAGGACGATAAAAGTCAATTTGTTTTAAAACATATTCATTATCATAGGATCCATTTAAGGAATAATCAATAGCAGATTGAGAAAATAGAAGTGGATCTACTTCCACTAACACATAACGAATGGGAAGTTTTTCCTTTAGTGCTCTTTCCAACCAATAAGCCTGAAAACTAGGTGGCCCGAAAGGGGCTGCAAAATTAAAGGAGTTTGTATTGGGAAAAAAAGATTCCAACATTTCGGAGTCAAATTCTCCAGAACGAGAACTTCCTAAAATCAAACCAATTTGTTTTTCAGGATGTTTTTCTCTCTCTTCAAGCATTACAAGGAAAAGATCTTCTTTTAATTCATAAAACTTTCGTTCTATCTTTTTCCAACTATAAGTGTTTTCGACAATGATTGGTAAAAAAAAGATTTTATCCAATAGGAAAAGACTCAGAGCTAAAAGAATCGGATATAATACAACAGGAAAATTATACTTTAACTTCATATTAAAATTGGAAATAAATAAATTCCGTTCCTCCTGGTGCAAGATAACCTAACAGAATGGTAATTACTAACGAAAACAACAATAGAAAACCAAACGACAACTTAGTAGACCAGTTTGGCCTTGGAAAACTTGGTTTGGTTTGGATATAATTGAGTATAAAGGTTAGTATTATGGTATAAAGAATTAGTTCTAGTTTATTGGTTCTAATTCCAGCTCCACCAGTAAATGCTTTCTGTAACATTGTGAGAGAGTTAGGAACACTCGATCCATTGAAAAAAGCAATGGTGAAGGAAAAAAATCCAAAGGCATACAATACACCTAGAAACTTTTTCCATTTTGGTGTTTTCAGAGTTTTATCGGGTTTTCTGATTAACTCAAGTTTTCTCTCAACGCTTAACATAACCCCATGAAGAAATCCCCAAATGATAAAGGTAAAATTGGCGCCGTGCCAGAAACCAGCTAAAGTAAATGTAACAATTAAATTTACATAACCTCGTAATTCAGATACCCTAGAACCACCTAACGGAAAATAAATGTAATCTTTGATCCAAGTGGCAAGTGTCATATGCCAACGAGTCCAAAGTTCCCGAACAGACCCTGATAAAAATGGGGCATGAAAATTTTCCGGAAGGTTGATCCCCAGTAACTTACCTAAACCTCTTGCTAAATCAGTATAACCGCTAAAATCGCAATAAACTCTGGCAGAATATCCAAACATCGCAACAAAATTGGTAAATCCATCATACAACTCCGGGTTTTGGAAAACGGGTTCAATGACGGGAGACAAATTATCTGCAAGAACCACTTTTTTAAAAAGACCAAGGAAAACTAAATAATACCCTTCAAAGAGTTGTTCTTTTTTAGCATTCCAAACTTCCAATTGGTAAAAGAATTCTCCATGTCGAACAATGGGACCTGCCACTAACTGTGGAAAGAAAAAGATAAAAAGGGCAAATTGTAAAAAACTAGGATTCTCTTCCGCATTTCCCCGTTTGATATCAATGGTATACGCTACCATTTGAAATGTATAAAAACTGATGGCAAGGGGAAGAGTGATGGAATCTACACCGAACTGTGAATTTAAGAAACTTTGAATCGATTCTGGGGCAAACCAGATACTTCCTGTTAGTTGAAAGAATACGTCCCATAAAAAATAGAAATACTTAAATAAAAACAAATTTCCAAAATTGACAAATAAAGAAACAGGATACCAAAAACTAGATTTGTTTTTTAGAATTTGTTTATTAAAAAAATGATTTAATAGAACAATGGTTAGAAAGTGAAAGGCAAATGGAATCGACCAGGCAGCATAAAAAGCAAACGAAGCCAAAAACAAAAACCCCAACCGAAACTTGCCACGGATCATCCAGTGTAGACAATAGATGACAAGGAAAAATAACAGGAAACTAAGGGATGTAAATTTCATTCTAAGATTTCACCAATGTATGAACTCATGTATCTCCATCAACCTGAATCACAAGACCTTTTAGGTATTCTCCTTCCGGATGGAAAACAGAATAACCATGATCGGGACTCTGGGTTAAATGGTGCAAAATTCTAACTCTTTTTTTGGCATCTTTGGCTGCCCCGAAAACAATTTTTTTGAATAAATCAAAAGAAATATGTTGTGAACAGGAAAAAGTAAATATTAATCCGCCTGTTTGGATTTTAGACATGGCCCTCATATTGATGTCTTTATAGCCACGGGTTGCTTGGTTGACAGTCGCTATACTTTTGGTAAACGCAGGAGGATCTAGAATGATCAGATCATAAAAATTAGCCTCCATTGATTTTAAATATTCAAAACTATCTAATATTAAACTTTTATGCCGATTTCCTAATTTTTCTGTATTTAATCCATTTAAGGTTAGATTTTTTCCACAAATCTCGATTGCTTGTTTAGAAATGTCTAAACTGTGAACCATTTTTGCATTTGCTAACAATGCATATACGGAAAATGCACCCGAATAAGCAAAGGTATTTAAAACAGTTCTCCCCTCTGCATACCGAGAAACTAAAGCACGGTTATCCCTTTGGTCTAAAAAAAATCCGGTTTTCTGACCCTTGGTAATATCTGCTATAAACTTAATTCCATGCTCTAAAAATATAGGCTCGGTCTCACTGCCCTTATGAAAAGTGGGTGACGCAGAAGATTTTTCTTCTTGTTTTTCATTTCTCTCTAAAATGGTTTCAAAACCTAATTTAAATAAAAATGTAATTAACCAATCCCTGAGAGATAAAGCACCTGGAGTTTTTAGCTGCATAACAGCCGTTTTGTGATAGCAGTCAACAACTATACCTGGAACACCATCTCCTTCCGAATGGAAGAGACGAAATCCCGTTGTATCTTTCGGTAACAATTTTATTTTTGATTCATAAATAGAATTCCATTTAGAAATCCAAAATTTTTCCAAAGTTCCATCAGCCGAAACTTCAAAAGAGAACAAACGAATGCGAATTTGACTTTTGGGATCATAATGGCCCCAAGCCAGAAACTCACCCGAGGATGACTCTACCCTGACGACACTACCTGCCTCAATTCCAGTTTCACCGGAAGCAATCGCTCCGGAAAAGATCCAAGGATGAAAATTTAATACAGCTTTTTCTTTATTCTTTTTTAATCGAATGACCATTTTGCATCCATTTGGAAATATAACAGAGTTATGAACGTAAGGGTTCGTTTATATATGATAAAATCGATACTTATTTTTCTTGTCTTTTCTTTTTCCCTACTCTATTCCGAAAGCTTACCAAATTCTGCTACGGTAACAGATCCAGAAAATTTAGTCTCTCTTGATACAAACAAATTGGATCCAGATACGTTCTGGTACATGACGGATGTAGAATTAACTGATTCCGAAATCCAATCCCTTACAGAGTCAAATTTTACAAAGATAAATTGGAAACGAATCGTTGTCCCGGGAAATTTAATCTCCGATAAAAATGAAGATGGCACCCAAAAAGCAGTAATCCTTGCCAAGTGGATTCAATTCGCAGAAAATCCATCCACTCAATACAGTTTACGACTGGGGGTTATTAATGATCGGGACAAAACCTATCTCAACGGAAAATACGTGGGAAACACAGGGGAATGGTCCTCAAAGGATCCGCAAGCTTACGACAAATTAAGAATTTATAATATTCCATCAAATATAATTCGTTATGGAAAACCAAATTTACTATTAGTGAAAATCCAACCTTACTTTTCCAATTCGGGTGGAATCGAACAAGACGAAACAAGCCTAGGACCTTCAGACAAAATTTTTGCTAAATTCTATAAAGATGAATTTATTAAATTAATTTTTCTAACTATCTATATCACCGTTGGTGGATACTTCCTTTTTCTTTTCATTCGAAGAAGAAAGGATAGAGAGAACTTATTTTTTGCCTTATTTTCCTTTTCTTTTGTAATTTATAATTTATTAAGAAACCAACTCAAATATGAATTTGCGTTTCCTTTTTTA